>JBBIGP010000102.1:0-3817 GCA_037447475.1 Candidatus Aminicenantota bacterium | reverse complement strand
CGTTGGGATTGTCGGGGTCCTCCTCGAAGTCGAAGAGGGGGTTCTCCTGGCCCGCCGAGATGTCCTCCCACGTCTTGCCCAGGTCGCGGGTGACGTAGAGCCAGGTCCGGTCCTCGTTGTGGGTCCGGTAGCCGCTGAAGGCGACGTAGCAGACGTTCTCGTCGTGCTGGGAGGGGACGACCCTCTTGACCCAGCGGTCGAAGGGGATGAGGGCGCCCTTGACGCCGGGCTTGGGCTTGCCCGTCCTCATGTCGTAGAAGCTCGCGGTGATGTTGGTCCAGGTGACGCCGCCGTTGGTCGACAGCTGGACGTTGCCGTCGTCGGTGCCGGCCCAGTACAGGCCGGGCTTCTTGGCCGACTCGGCGAAGGTGTAGATCGTCGCGTACTGGAGGTTGGTCTTCGTCGACTCCTCGATGCGCTTGGCGTCGGCCCGGGTGAGGTCGGGGCTGATGGTGACGAACGTGTCGCGGTCGCCGCGCGACAGGGAGCGGTGGACGAACTGGGAGCAGATGGTGACGATGCCGGGATTGTGGGGAGAGAGGACGATCGGGGCGTTCCACTGGTAGCGCTGGGCGGGCATGCCCTTGGCAAGCTCCTCGGGGGTCGTCCGCTTGGCCAGGGACTGGATCTCGCCGGTCTTGAGGTTCATCCGGCTGGAGGCGCCGAACTGGCTCTCGTAGTAGATCCACTCGGGGTTCCACCAGTCGCGGACGACGTAGAAGCCGTCGCCGGTCGGCAGATAGAGCCAGTCGGCGGCATAGACGCCGTACTGGTTGCGGTTCTGGGAGGGGCCGATCCAGGAGCCGTTGTCCTGGGTGCCGCCCATGACGTTGTAGGGCTGCTCGTTGTCGCAGCCGATGTCGTAGAACTGCTGGGCGCTGATGGTCGCCTTCTGGTGCCAGGTCTTGCCGCCGTCCCAGGTCTCGCCAGCGCCGCCGTCGTTGGCGCTCAGGATGTGGAGGGGGTTGGCCGGGTCGATCCAGATGGCGCGGTGGTCGACGTGGAGCTTGAAGTTGCCGGAGTCCCAATTGGCGCGGCGGAGGATCTTGCCGCTGTCGTTGGAGACCGTGGCGTAGGTGTCGGCGCAGTAGACGGTCTTGTCGTCCACGGGATCGACATAGATGCGGCCGTAGTAGCCGGCCTCGGTCTGGTTGACGACCATGCTGCCGCCCTGGAAGGCGTATTCCGTCATCCGCTTCCAGGTTTCGCCGAGGTCGTCGGAGCGGTAGATGACGCCGTCGCGCTTGACGGGGGCCTGGTTGCGGAAGCAGTCGGCGTAGAGGACCTCGAGGATGTGGCGGTTGACGGTCTGGAAGCGGCCCTTGGTGTCGTCGGACTCGGGGAGCTTGACGACCTTCTCGATCTCCTCGACGGCCGTCATGAGGTCCTTGTTCTTGGCGTGGACCTTGCGGGCGGCGGCGTTGAGCTTGGCCAGGTCGGCGCCGATGTTGGCGGCGAAGTCCTTGTCGCGGACGAGCTCGTTGAGCTTGCGGCCGAGCTCGGCCTCGTCGGCGGCCTCAATGGGCGTGAACTTGACGAGCTTGGCGATCTCGGGGTGGATCTTATGGGTCTTGAACTTGTCGAAGGAGAAGTCCTCGCGGAACAGACGGAAGCCCGGGAAGTTCGACATGTTCTCGCGGGTGTTGAGGCCGAGGTTGACCGGCTCGTCGATGCGGGCGTAGACGATGTCCGGATTCTTCGGGAACATGGCCAGGCCGGCGCGGCCCTGGTCGATGTCGTTGGGCAGGCCGCCGGCGAGCTTCTTCCAGGTCTTGCCGCCGTCGGTGGTCTTATAGAGATGGTTGCCGGGCTGGCGGTCGATGTAGGTCCAGGTCCGGCGGTAGAGCTTGTAGCCTTGGGCGATGACGACGTCGAAGTTGCGCGGGTCGACGACGAAGTCGCCGACGCCCCGGTCGTTGAGGGGCCAGAGGCGCTCCCAGGTCTTGCCGCCGTCGGTCGTCTTGTAGAAGCCGCGCTCGCAGTCCATCTCGTTGTCGTAGAGCTTGCCTTCGGTGGCGACGTAAACGACGTCCGGGTTGGCGGGGTGGACCTGGACCTTGTTGATGAAGTAGCTCTTGGTCAAGCCGACGTTGGTCCAGGTCTTGCCGGCGTCGGTCGATTTCCAGACGCCGTTGCCCCGGGAGCTCGAGCGGGCGTGCATGGGCTCGCCGGTCCCGAGGTAGAGGATGTTCGGATCGGACGGGGCGATGCCCAGCGAGCCCAGGCTCATCAGGCCGTACTTGTCGAAGATGGGCTCGAACGACGTGCCGGCATTCTCGGTCTTCCAGAGGCCGCCGGACGCGGTCAGGACATAGTACGTGATCGTCTGGCCGGGGGGCACCGCGAACTCGGCGATGCGGCCCGAGAAGTTGACCGGGCCGACCCAGCGCCAGGCGAGCTGGTTGAAGTCCTCGGCCGTCGGCGACTGGGCCAGGGCTGGCGGCGCGAAGGCGGCCGCGGCGACCAGGACAAGGGCCAGCGCCAGGGCGGGGGCGAGGCGCGAGATGCCGGGAAGCCGGATAATGCGGGGACTCATGTAACTCCTCCTGTGGGTTTTGATGGGTTTGATGGATTTGATGGATGGGAAGGGTTTGGCGGATCTATCGGCATCGGACGTCCCCGCGCTGTGCGCTATGGCGGGGTGGCGCCGTGGGGAGGCGGAGGGAGAGCCGGCTCTTGATCCGGGGTCGGACCAAAATATCTTATTGCTATTCATCAAGATAGGCCCACTTTTCCATCGAGCGTACAGCTTTGAGGTTAGCTTTTTGGGCCCAAAAACGTGCACCCATAATCAGAAAATGTGGCCGAAGTTGAAGTAGAGGCCCATGCCCTCCTTGCTCCAGGCGACATCGACACGGGCCACGAAATCCGGCATGTAGAACCGGAGCCCGAGCCCGGCATCGACGGCCGTGGCCCCGAGATCGATGTCACGAAGGGAAGGCCAGACGGTCCCGGCGTCGGCGAAGACGTTGCCGCCGAATCGCCAGAGCAATGGGAAGCGGTACTCGATGTTGACCAGGAACTTGCCTTTGTCGAGGAACCGGTTGAGCGGGAAGCCGCGCATGGCGGTCATGACGTTCCCTCCCCCGAGCGAGGCGTGGTCGAAAAGGGGGATGTCGCGCCCCCCAACATATTGGGCAAGAGCACGGCCGGCGAGAACGTCTTTGCCGCCGAAGATCCGCCGGTAGGCGCGCAGATCGACCGTCACACGGTTGAACGAGAACTCGCGGCTGCCCATGAATCCGCCGGCCAGGTCGTCCTGGAGGATGAGCCGGACGCCGCGGGTCGGGTGGATCTGGCTGTCCGACGTGTCGTATCTCAGGATGACGGAGAGGTGGGGGGCGAACATCCGGCCCCGGGCGGCCAGATCGAGGAGGAACGCCTCGTGGGCCCCGTCGCGGGGATCGGAATACTTGAGCCAGCGAAGGACGTAGGCCGCCTCGACAACGATTCGCGGCGTGAGGCCGCGCCCGAGGGTCAGCGGCAGGCTGATCGTTTCGTGGGACAGAAGGGTCTCGTCGGCCTTGGGGGCATCCGGGCCGAGCCCATAGAAACTGTAGTTGAGGAAGCGGTCGTATTCCGCCTTGAGGTCGAACGAAAGCCCGTAAGTCTTCCCCTGCCGGATCTCGACGTCGGGGACGGAAAAGGTGAAGACGAACCAGCGCTCGCCTTTCGTCGAGTTGAACAGGATGAGGTCGAAGGACTCCTTGAGCGAGAGGTAGTCGACGAACTTGACGCGCCCCCCGTAGCCGAGCCCGATGTCGGTGTCGTACATCAGGATCGGGAAGGGACTGAAGGAACGGAACGATTCGGTCCC
>JBBIGP010000101.1:0-3833 GCA_037447475.1 Candidatus Aminicenantota bacterium | reverse complement strand
AAGACATGTCGATCCGCGAGGTCACGGCCCCGGTCGTCAGCTCGGCTATCGGTTTGCTCGAACGCCACCCCCTTCGCACCCTGGATGCCCTTCATGTCGCGGGCGCCGTGGAATGGCGTGCAGACCTATTCGTATCCTCAGATAGGAGGCAGCTTGCGGCGGCTTCGGCCGCCGGTCTCCGCGTCCTCCAGGTTTGACCTCCTCCTGATACCCCTGCCGGGCCCGCTTTGTGCGTCACGAGCTTCAGCCCGCCCCGAACGGCGCCCGACACTGTGGAAGCTGCCGCGGAATCCGAAGCTTCTCCGATCAGATAACAGCCGTGCGGGCCGCCCGTCAGAAGAACCGGCTTCTTGTATATATCGCTCTCTCGGGTCAGGGCCTCTCAGAATTCGAGCTCTTCTCAGGCCAGACAAGCCCACGGATCGAACGCGCCGGGGAAAAGAAGCCGGCTTCGACCATCCTGGCGAGATGGCCGTCCGCGGCCCGCAGGTCGCACGCCCCCGAGCGAACCGCTTTCACGAGGATCCCCAGCGTTCCTGTCAAGGGAACGCCCAAGGCGGCGGCTTCGGCCCGGGCCACGCGGTCGTCGCTGGCGAAGACGAAGCCCCGGCTCTTGGCGACGGCGATCGACGAAGCCTCGCCCAGGCCCAACGGCCGCGAGAGCGATTCAAAGAGATGCTTTTCCTCGCCGGTCTTCAGCCCGGTTTCCCGGAGCCATCCGGCCCGCACGGCTTCGGGGACGGCTCCGAGCCGCGCGTGCCCCGCCTGGATGCCTCGCAAGATCTCGGCCGCGACGAAGTCGGTGATATGGGCCATCCCCTTGTAAAGGCCCTCGAGAATGCCCATCGCGCCGGCCAGAGCGAAATTAGAGACGACGCAGCAGTCGAAGACGATCTCAGGCATGGCCCGCGTCGCTCTCGACGTCCCGAACGTCCTGGACATGGACCGGCACGCCCATCTCCTTTAAATACGCGCGGGCGCTGACCGGATCGAGGCCCATCACTTCGGCCAGCTTCCCGAGGCTGATGAGGCCCTCCCGGTAAGCCGCGAGCGCCGTTTCCCGGCGACGGTCCAACGGGTCCTTTTTCCGGTAGGCGGCGTCGAGCGCCTCGCGGACCATGCGGCCAAGCGTCTTGCCCTCTCTCTTGGCGTAGGCCTTGACGGCCTTATGTTGATCTTCAGTGAGCAGGACATTCGTTCGTTTCATGACCGCCTCCAGATATGTGTATATATATGTGTATAATATCGCGTCGTGGCCAAGTTGTCAAGGACCGTTACCGCCCGCGGTCTGGATGTCCGGAAAAGAGGGGCTCGAGTCAACCTTTCGTTGACGCAACGCGACCGGAGAGGATCCCCGGGAGGTCCCGAAAAGCCTCTTCCATGGGAAGACAGTCGATCGGCCCTTCGCTCAGGCGGCGCCGTCCGCCATAGAGGAAATGGGCTCTCGCCATCGGATAGTCCTTGATGAACGCCTTCAATCCGCGAAGGTCCGGGCCGCCGATGCGGGCCGTCCTCTTGATCTCGAAGGCCAGAAGCCCCCTCTCTCCGTAGAGGACGAGATCCACCTCTTGCCCCGAGGCCGACCTCCAGTAAAAGAGCTTGTAGCCGAGGTCCAAGGCGTCGTTGACGGCCAGGACCTCCTGGAAGAGGAGGGTTTCGCAGGCGGCCCCGTCGATCTCCTCCGGCCTGTCGAGAGGCCCCTTCGGCCGCACCGCCCGGAACACCCCGGCGTCGAAGAAGTAGAATTTCGGGTGGGCCGCCAGACGGCGCTTCGCCCGCTTCGAAAAGACCGGCACCCGGCGGCCGATGAGGAGGTCCTCGAGGATCCCGAAGTAGCTCTCGACGACCTTCCGCTCGACGGCGCAATCGCGGGCGACCGCGGACACGTTGAGGACCGCGCCCTGGGCGAAGCTGGCCGCCTCGAGAAAGCGGGCGAAGGCCCCGAGGCTCCGCGTCAAGCCCTCTTGGCGGACCACTTCTTCCAGATAGGTCCTGACACAGCCGGCCAGGTACTTGTCCGGATCGGGCTGGAGATAGGCTGCGGGCATGTGCCCGACGCGGAGCGACTTCTCCAGGACGAAGTCGCCTCCGAGCTCGGCCGACGCGAGCGGGTGCATGGCCAGGGTCCGGGCCCTCCCCCCGAGCAGATTGACGCCGCCGCGGCGTTGCCCGTGCCGCTTCCCGCGGCACACTCCGCCCCCGCGGAGCCCGGCCAGAAGGCCGCCGTCACGACCGAAGACGGCGTGCGAATCGTCCGCAACCCGGGCACACCCGTGGCCGGCCCGGGCGGCGAGGCCGTGGACGTCTTCGATCCGGGAGGCCTCTACGTCGCCCGCTTCTTCGTCCCCTGGAACGAGGAAACCGTCGCCGTCCGCAAGGGCAAGCTCTACTGCTACATCCAGGAATCCGAGTCGGGCAACCCCCTCGTCAAGCGCTACGCCATGAGCTGGAAATAACCGCCCGCGAGATGACCCGGCGGCCCTAAGTTCTCAGCGAGCCCGCCCTGCCGGTCAACCCGTCAGACCCTGCGGGCCGGTGACCCGCACCGCGAGCCCCCCGAAGCGCCTCTCATAAGGCTCCCGGACGCCCGGGCACACGAGCAGGTTCCGGCCGCGGGGATAGGCTCCGCGGAACACGGCCAAGGAGGCCGCGTCGAAGCGGTCCGGGTTGACCTTGCACTCGACGGCATCTACATCCCGGCCGCGGCGGACGACGAAGTCGATCTCCCGGCCCGACTTGTCCCTCCAGTGATACAGACCTTCTCCCCCCGTTTCGGCCCTCAGGGCGTCGAGCACCAAGTGCTCCCAAAGCAGGCCCCGGTCTTCGTCCCTGACGTCCTTCCATCCGCGGACATGGGTCACGAAACCGGTGTCGAAGCCATAGACCTTGGGCCTCTTCACGATCTCCCTCCGCCCTCCGCCGTGATAAGGAGGCACGGCGTGCGCGGCGCAGGCGATGCTCAGCGCTTCCAGATATTTCTTGACGGTCTGGCGGCTGATGTCGCACTCCCGGGAGAGCGCCGAGTAATCCGCCAGCCCGCCGCTCTGCCTGAGCACGAGGCGAAAGAGGTTCAGGAATCCCGTCCTCTCGCGGACGGCGAAAAGCTCCTGGATGTCGCGCGCGTAGAAGCTGTCCATCCACTCGGAGAACAGGGTCCCGTCCTTCTCCGGGCTCAGCAGGAACTCCGGGAGGCCGCCGTGGAGGAGCCGGCGGTCGAGGTCGGCGATCCCGAAGCCGTCCCGGCATTCGCTCCAGAGAACGGGCGGCAGGTGGAGGACGCTCTTGCGCCCCGTCAGCGTGTCCCTGAACTTGCGCGTCGCGGCCAGCGTGGACGAGCCCGTGGCCAGGACGCGGAGATGCGGGTAGGCGTCGGCCGCGATCTTCAGGACGCGGCTGGGGTCGGCCAGCCGGTGGACTTCGTCGAGGACGACGACCGACCCCTTCGGCAGGGCGCGATAGAACAGCTCCGGATCGTCCAGGCGGCGGGCGTCGGACGGCAGGTCGCAGTTGAGATAGACGGTCTCCGGTATAATTACCATTTGGACGACTATTTGTCAACTTCAGGCGGCTCATTTGCGCTTGGCGGCGCGGCCGAGCAGCTCGCCGAGGCGCTTGTAGACCTCCCGGCGGTGGCCGACGGCCACGACCAAAACGACGAGCTCGCCGCCCCTCACTCGATAGATGATCCGGTAGTCCGATGTCCTCAGCGAACGCAGCCCGCCCAGCTCGTGGGACAGCGGCTTGCCTCTTTCCGGCTCGACGGCCAGGGCCTCGACGGCGTTGCGGGCGAGCCTCCGGACGGAGGGATCGAGCCCGTCGATGTTCTTCTTCGC
>JBBIGP010000100.1:0-3890 GCA_037447475.1 Candidatus Aminicenantota bacterium | reverse complement strand
GTTTCATCAGGCTGTCGGCGTAATCGTCGTCGTTGCCGAACTTGGGGGTCCGGTTGAGGACCCGCTGCCGGAGCTTCTCATAGCCGGCGAAGTCCGCCCGGAGGGCCTCGAGCATCTCGGCCATCGTGAAGCGGCCGTGGTCATAGACGTTGTACTTGACCGCGCTCAGGACGTCGGTCATCGTCCCGACGCCGACCCCCTGGATGTAGTTCGTATTGTAGCGGGCGCCGCCGGCGTGGTAATCCCTGCCGTTCTTTATGCAGTCGTCGACGAGGACCGAAAGGAAAGGCGCCGGCAGATAGGTCGCGTAGAGCCGCTCGATGACATTGCTGCCCCGGACCTTGATGTCTACGAAGTGCCGCACCTGGCGGCGGAAAGCCTCGAAAAGCTCGTCGAAGGTCTTGAACGAAGCCGGATCGCCCGTCTCGAGGCCGATCCTTTTTCCCGTCCGCGGATCGACGCCGTTCCCGAGGGTGATCTCGAAGACCTTCGGCAGGTTGAAGTAGCCGGTCAGGATGTAGGCCTCCTTGCCGAAGGCCCCGGATTCGACGCAGCCGCTGGCCCCGCCGTTGCGGGCATCAACGACGCTTTTGCCCTGGCGGACGAGCTCCTGGACGATGGCGTCGGTGTTGAATATGGACGGCTGGCCGAAGCCGGTCTTGACGATCCGCAGGGCCCGCAGGAGGAACTCGTCCGGCCCCTTGGAGCTGATCTGGACCATGGAGCTCGGCTGGAGGATGCGCATCTCCTCGATGACGTCGAGGAGGAGGAAGCTCAGCTCGTTGACCCCGTCCGTCCCGTCCTCTTTGAGGCCGCCGACGTTGATGAGGGCGAAATCGGTGTAGGTCCCGCTCTCCTCGGCCGTGACCCCGACCTTGGGGGGCGCGGGCTGGTTGTTGAACTTGATCCAGAAGGCCTGCAGGAGCTCGCGGGCGCTCTCCTTGGTCAAGGTGCCGTCGGCCAGGCCCTTCTCGTAGAACGGCCAAAGGTGCTGGTCGAGCCGGCCCGGGTTGAACGAGTCCCAGGTGTTGTACTCGGTGATGACCCCGAGGTGGACGAACCAGTAGGCTTGGAGGGCCTCCCAGAAATCGCGCGGGGCCTCGCCGGGGACCCGCTCGCAGACGGCGGCGATGCGCTCGAGCTCCGCGCGGCGGGCCGCGTTCTTCTCGTCCCGGGCCAGCTCCCGGGCCTTTTCGGCGTGCCGCCGGGCGAAGGTCACGACCGCGTCGACGGCCACGGCCATGGCCTTGAGCTCCTCCTGCTTGTCGTAAGCCTCGGGATCGTTCATGAAGTCGAGGCCGGCCAGGGAAGCGTCGATGTCCTTCTTGAAGTCGAGAAGGCCCCGACGGTAGATCTTTCCGTCGAGCACGGTGTGGCCGGGGGCCCGCTGCTCCATGAACTCGGTGAAGACGCCGGCCTCGTAAGCGTCCTTCCATTCCGAAGTCATGGCCTCGAAGATCCGCTCGCGCTGGGAGCGGCCGGTCCAGAACGGGATGATCGTCTTATCGTAAGCTTCGCGCGTCGGGGCGTCGACGGCGAAGGCCGTCTTCTTGCGGTCATTGAGGTAGCGGAGGTCCTGGAGGGAGTGGATGCAGACCTCGGGGTAGGTCGGTGTGGCTTTGGGCGCCGGACCGCGCTCGCCGACGATGAGCTCGCCGTCATTGATGCAGACGGTCTTGCGCTCCATGAGGTGCTTGAAGGCCAGGGCGTGCTTCATGGGATAGGACGCCGCCTGAACGTCGGGCCGTCCGTAAGCCTCGGTCATGAGCAAGGCCCGCTCGGCGGTGATGGACGGCCGGGCGTCGAGGGACTGTTGCCTGAGCTTCTTGATGCGTTCGTTCACGGTCATCCTCCTCGGTGGACTTCGAACCCCGCCCGGCGGAAGGCGTCCTCGACGGCGGCCAGCCGCTCCTCGGAGGGGCTCTCGAACTTCCGGAAATCCCCTGCCCGTCCGATCCGGCCGGCCTTTTCGAGCCCGCCGGCGTGGTAGGGCAGCAGCCCCACCCGGCGGACCGTCCCGAGCGGCGCGAGGAACGCGATCATGCGGGCCACGCTCGCGTCGTCGTCGTTGACCCCGCCGATGAGCGGGATGCGGACCCAGATCTCGGCGGGGCCGGCGGCAAGTTTCTCGAGATTCTTCAGGATGGGCCGGTTCGAGACGCCGGTCAGCTCGGCGTGGCGCTTCTCGTCCATGATCTTGAGGTCGAACAGGACGAGGTCGGCCCGGGACGCGACCCGGTCCATCTCGCCGTTGCGCGAAGCGCCAGCCGTGTCCACGGCGGTATGGATGCCCCGGCTCCGGCAGGCCTTGAGCAGGGCCTCGAGGAAGGCCGGCTGGGCCAGCGGATCGCCGCCCGAGAAGGTCACCCCGCCGCCGGACTGCTCGTAGAAGACCCGGTCCTTCTCGACCTCGCGGACGACCTCGTCCACGGACATTTCGCGGCCGACGATCTGCATGGCGTCGTAGAGGCAGGCCTCGGCGCACCGGCCGCACAGGTCGCACCGGGCCCGGTCGATGACGACGGCCCCGTCGGGACCCTTGGAGAGAGCGCAGACGGGGCAGGATCCGAGGCAGTCATAGCACCGGGTGCAGCGGGACGGCCAATGCATGATCTCGGGCTCGGGGGCGATGCTTTCGGGATTGTGGCACCAGGCGCAGCGCAGGGGGCACCCCTTGAGAAAGACGGTCGTCCGGATGCCCGGCCCGTCATGGATCGAGTAGCGCCTGACGTCGAAAACCCGGCCTGTCAACGGAAAACTCTCCTCAAGAATCCCTAATTCCATGAAAACAGAGTAAATGCGAACTTAATATATCAGATATCAGAACAAAAATCAAGCGTTTTTTTTGACTATCGGCCGGCCCACGGGCATATTATCATGGAGCCCGCCGGGCCGGACTGCAACGCCGCCTGCGGCTACTGCTTCTACCGCGACAAGGCCGGCCTCTTCCCCGGGGGCCTGTCCACCGGATGAGCCTCGAGGCCCGGCCGGGCCGCCTCGACCACATGCTGAACTCGGCCCGCCGGCGGGAGTTCGGCCGCCGCAAGGCCGACCTGCCCGGGAAATGCCGCGCGTGCCGTTGGCTCACCCTCTGCCGAGGGGGATGTCCCAAGGACCGGCTCCGCGATCCGCGCGACAGCGGCCTCAATCACTTCTGCCGGGCCTTTGAGAAGTTCTTCGAGCACGCCGCCGCCCCGCTGCGGGAGCTGGCCGGAAGATGGCAGAAGGCCCGCGGCTCTTGACCTCGACAACTTAGGCTGTTTCGTTTATGCTTTTGCCAGGAGGGGCCGATGCAGTTCACGTTCGCGCACAACAACGTCAACGTTATCGATCTCGAGAAAAGCGTGTCCTTCTACAAGTCCGCGCTCGGCCTCGAGGAGGTCCGCCGCCATCGGGCCGCGGACGGGAGCTTCACGCTCGTCTTTCTCGGCGACGGCCGGACCCCTCATCGTCTCGAGCTGACCTGGCTCCGGGACAGGAGAGAGCCGTACGACCTCGGCGACAACGAGATGCACCTGGCCTTCACGGTCGACGACTACGACGCGGCCTACGCGAAGCACAAGGACATGGGGGTCATCTGCTACGAGAACCCGGGGATGGGCATCTATTTCATCGAGGACCCCGACGGCTATTGGGTCGAGATCCTCCCTCAGAAGAGATGATCGGACAGACGCTGGGGCACTACCGCATCGAGGCCCTGCTCGGCAAGGGCGGCATGGGGGTCGTCTACAAGGCCCGCGACACCCGCCTCGGCCGCCCCGTCGCCCTCAAGATGCTGCCCCCGGACCTGCTCGCCAACGCCAACCGGCGCAAGCGGTTCCTGCTCGAGGCCCGCTCGGCCGCCGCCCTCTCCCACCCGGCCATCGCCCAGGTCTACGACATCGACGAGA
>JBBIGP010000099.1:0-3903 GCA_037447475.1 Candidatus Aminicenantota bacterium | reverse complement strand
ATCTGCAGGATCTCCAGCTTTCCAATTTTTCCAGGGCTTTTTACAAGCGCCTCTCAGAAAGACCGGCATTTTCACCCTCCGGGCGAGCCGATCCGGCCGCATCTGCTGTGTTGCGAAGGGATGGCATCTGCAGCCGCCTCGACTCGTGAATAAATCAGGTTTAATCTCGGGCAGAGGCGGGTTATAATCCCCGGCGACGGGAGGGACCATGACCAAGAGAGCCATCGCACAGGCCAAAGCGGGGGCCGTCGAGATGCTGCGCCGGGCGCGCATCGCCGTCCGGCCCGACGAGATCGAGGCCATGGAAGTCACCGATCTCGGCCTCGGCGACTTCAAGACGATCGGCATCCAGGTCATCGTCTACGAGAACAACGACCGCTACTGCGCCAAGGAGCTCATCCTTCTTCCGCGACAGACCTGCCCCGAGCACCGTCATCCCCGCGTGAGCGCCGGCAACATCGGCAAGCAGGAGACGTTCCGCTGCCGCTGGGGCGAGATCTATCTTTACGTCGACGGCGAGCCCGCCGCCAAACCCAAAGCCCGCATCCCATCGAGATACGGGCCCCTCCTGACCGTCCGTCAAGAGATCGTTCTCAGGCCCGGCGGCCAATACACGCTGCCGCCGAACGCCCTCCACTGGTTCCAGGCGGGCGACAAGGGAGCGATCGTCTCGGAGTTCTCTTCGACCAGCACGGACGAGAACGACCTGTTCACCGACCCGCGCGTCCGCCGGGTCCGGATATAGCTCGGTTTGGCTTGCGGCCCCTATTTGACCGTCAGGGGAGCCGAAGCCACGGCCCCGGCGCCCCCCCCTTTTTCCATGGCCTTGAACTCGACCGCGTACCGGCCGACGGCCAAGTCGCCCAGATCGACCTCGACGAAGAAAGCCCTATTTGTCCTGTCCCCCCACTCCCTGAGGACCGTGACCGGGATCCCCGTGCGGTCACCCGACGAAGCCGCCGCAATCGATGCCGTGAGCTCGATCGCGGCCTCGGGCACGAAGCCCGATAGGCGGAGAGAGGCCCGGAGCTTGGCCTGACCCGCGGGCAGATCGTCGAGGAGCGGTCCGAAGGCGTTCGGGTCATACCCGAAGAGCTCGGCCAGCGAGCCTCCCCTCACCGCCCCCAGGTCCAGAGGATCCTTGACCGGGACGAGGAAGAGCGGGGGATCGAGGGCCAGTCCGGACTTCCCCGCAGGAGGGATGACGAGGGGGACCATCCCCCGGGCGCCCCGGCCCGTGTCCATGTTGCGGAAAACGAGGCTGCACGTGTAGGTGCCCGGCTTGACCGTCAGGAGAAATGACGAAAAAACGGTTTCCTTTCCCGATTCGGGGATGTCCAACCGGTATCTCTTGATATGGGCTAGGTCCCCCTTCTCGTCGGAGAGAAGGAGGTAGGCCTCCGCTCTTTTGCCCAGGACCTCGGTGTGGACGGTGAGCGAGGCCCGCCCGAAGACCAGCAGCTGCGGCCAGCCCTTGACCAGGACCGGCATGCCGCCCACGGGGATCTCGTAGGGGACCTGCACCTGGGGAGTGTCGCTCAAGGCCAGGTCGACCACATGGAGGAGCTTCTCGAAGGAGGTGTATTGCTTGAAGGGCTTGGCGCTGAAGTAGCCGCCCTGGGCGACGACATTGAGCCCTTTCCTGTTGACGCCGACCTTGATCTTGTGGAACTTCCCGTCCCACGTCTCATCCACATAGTAGCCCAGGACGTAGAAGGCCCCCGTGACCGTCTGGATGTCGGAGGCGATCTTCATGTTGTCGACGGTATTCGCATAGAACTTGCCGCCTGTGCCGGAGGCGAATTGCCGGAGGGAGTCGGCCCCTTCCATTTCCCTGATCGCGGTTCCGGGCACTTCCATCGTGGAGACGTCCGTCTCCCTAGCCGTCCGGGAGACGTCGATGGTGAAGACGGGGCTGTTGGAGGCTCTGAAGTCCTTGAGCATCTCCGTGAAGTCCTCCCGAATGGTGGAGTCCGGGTGGGCCGCGTCGTAATCGCCCAACTGCTGGATCAGCTCTTCGGTCGTCGTCCATTCCAAGGAAGCCGCGCCGCCCCGCTTGCCGAAAATGACCTGGCGGGCGATCCCCCCCGAGAAGAGGACGACGTTCTTGAAACCGGGGATCATGCGGAAGACCTTGGCAAGCTCTCGCAGGGACGTGATGAACGCCCGGGCCCGGTCCACGTAGGTCATCCGGGCGCCGTCCAGGACGCGCTGGCCGGTCTGGAGGCGGGCCTGGTTCTCGTAGAACCGGGAGGCGGGATCGTCTATACCCTCGGCTTCGAGCCCGATCGTTCCCGAATCCGTTTTGTCCAGCCCGGCCGCATAAAGGAAATCCGTCAGCCTTTCCGCCCGCCCGACGAAATGCCCTAGGCCGAAGCCTTCGACGATCTTGCGGACGCGCCCGAGGTCGCCGGTCAGGTATTCATGGAGGACCAAGCCCCTGTTGGCCGAGTAGGTGATCAGCCCGATCTCGTCGGTGGGCCGCATCTCCGTGTCGAGGAACTTGAGGGCGGCGTCCTTGGCCTTGAGCACCCCTCTCGAGTCCATGAAGGCGAAGTCGAAGATGAGGAAGAACTTGCGGTTGGTCGGGAGAGCGACGGAGGGCTCGGCCGCGGGCGCCTCGGTCCCCAGGAAGTGCTTCTCGAAGTGCGCGATCTTCTGGGGCCTCCCGTTGTCGGTGATCGTGAAGTCGTCGGCGGTCAGGTCCTCCACGGCCTGGCCGCCCTTGCCGGTCACATAGACCTGGATGAGCTTGAAGCTCACGCCGACCTCGTGTTGAAGCGGCTTGTCCTGCGGCGAGGCGGCCTGGACGCCGGCGGCAAGGCTCCCCGTCGCCCCCGCGGACAGGAGCAGGGCCGCCAGGGCCAGCTTCGAGGGTTTCCAAAAGAAGAGGCGTCGGCCAGAATTCTTCATGATCGTCCCCCAGATCGAAACCTTCCTTCGATGCCATTCTATCACAACCCGCGGCCGCTGGCCACACGCATGTTTTCATTCGGCGGCGGCCTCGGCCATGGCGGCCACGTTGCGGGGCGGGACGTCGGGCAGGAGGGCCTCGTGGCTCGGGCTGACGACGAGGTGGGGGCCGAGCAGGGACTTGATGCGCCGGACCTCGGCCTTGACCTCGGCGGGCGTCCCGAGGTTCAGGACGCGCTGGGTGTCGATGCCGCCGAGGAAGGCGATGCGGCCGCCGAAATCGCGGGCCAGCGTCTCGGCGTCCATGTGCGCGGCCCTGGCCTGGAGCGGGTGGAGGCAGTTGACGCCGGCGGCGATGAGTTTGGGGATGACCCGGTGGATGGAGCCGCAGGAGTGAAGGACGACCTGGGTGCCGCGGCGGCGGGCCTGGGCCGTGAACTCGGCGAACCACGGCAGGACGAAGCGGTCGAAGAGGGCCGGCGAGATCATGAGATCGAGCTGGGTGCCGAAATCGTTGCCGAAGAAGTAGGCGTCGACGCGGTCGCCGGCCAGGTCGAAGAAGCGCTCGTTGGCCTCGTAATAGAAGCCGCAGACCCGGTCCGTGGCCGCCTCGACGACCCCGGGATGGGTGTTCATCTTGACGAAATAGGCGTCCATGCCGAAGAAGTCCATGAGATCGTGGTAGAACGGGGTCCAAAAGCCGGAGGCGCGGTAATGAGGCCCGGCCTCGTCGAGGGCGCGGAGGGTCTCGCTGAAATCGAGGCGGGCCGGGTCGGGCCACTCGAAGCGGTCGAGCTCGGCCGGGTCCTCGACCTCGGCCAACGGACCGGCTTGGCCGTGGCTTGACTTGGCCGCCTCCCAGTTCCAGTTGAAGATGCCCTTGGCGGCGGCTGAGGGGAACGTCGTCGCGGCGAAGCTCGGCGAGATCCATCGGAAGTCGTCGCCGAGCTTGCGGCGGAGCTCCTCTTCGGCCCTCGTGCCGAAATAGGC
>JBBIGP010000098.1:0-4624 GCA_037447475.1 Candidatus Aminicenantota bacterium | reverse complement strand
GATCCTCGCCGGAGAGGGAGCCTACGACAGGAACATGCTCCTCGAGCGTCGCCTGAAGTTCAACGCCTGGAGCCGGCGTGGGACGTCCCCCAAATGACGAGCCGGTCGATATCCGTCCAGCCATTTCCTCAAGCACATAAGAGACGAGCCGCATCCAAAACGGGATGAGCCCCAAAAAAGTCGATTTAGCCGGTTGGCATTGATTGATAAAAGGGCTTACCGTAATATTATCAATAGACAGCGCCAGCCAAGGCGCTCATTTCTCATTTTATCTCGCTCATCTCCAAGCCGTTGCTGCGCACCCTGAATAGCTTGGGGGCGGCGCCGGCCTGCAGGACATAGTAATAGATCCAGGTGTCCTCGGCCGCGCTGCCGAACGACACCGGGTAGATCAAGACCTCCGCGCCCGCGGGGATCCTGGTCAGGACCTGGTTCTCCCTTCCGTCGCAGCGGACCTTGCTCAGCGCGTTGTCGTTGTAATAATAGACCCAGCCCTGATGCACGTTGAGCCCCTTGGCTGGAGGGCTGGGATTGGAGACCGGACTGTCCTTGCGCTTTTTGGCATCGGCGAAGTTCTCGATGGCCCGGATGTCCCCGGCGTCCGAGATGTAGAAGATCCGGCCGGCCACATAGGAGCCGCTGAGATTCGCGGTCTCCACGGCAAAGCTCTTGAGGGTCGCGCCGAACACCTCGACCCCCCGCCCGCCGCCCTCGAGCGGCCTGTAGAGGATCCGGTTCATGACCGTCGCTCCCGTCTCGTCTTTCTGACCGAGGCTGTAGAAAGCCGCCCCCCCCACGCGGTAAAAGAAGCCCAGGTTGCCCAGCCCTGGCCAGTCGACGATCCGGCGCCCGGTCCCGTCCGTTTTCATCCTGTAGAGATTGATGAGGTTGCTCGGGTCCGGAGAGCCGTACATGATCTCGTCGCCGTACGTCTGGGCGCCGAAGGCCGGATTGGAGTCGTTGAGCCATCTCCTGTTCTGGCCGTAGATGTCGATGGAATAGAGCTTCCGGCCGTCGGAATTGTTGATGTAAAAGACCGTGCCGCCCGAGACGTTGATAAAGGTCGCCTGGTCGTTGCTGAGGGGGGCCTTGGCGCTGCCGTCGACCTTCATCTTGGACAGCCGCATGCCCCGGCCGGGGTCGGCGAAGTAGAGCCAGCTTCCCTGGCGGGCCATAGAGCCCCGGTTCAGGAGGTCGCCGGCGGCGCTGCCCGAGGGCCTGTTCATGCTCTCGACCGTCACCCGGCACTCGGCCGAAAGCTTGTTGGCCACCGTGGTCGCCCGGACGACGGCCGCGCCGCGCTTGACGGGCCTCACGTATCCTTCCGCGTCCACCGTCGCGACGCCCGGGTCGCTCGACTCCCAGACGACCTTCTTGGACGTCGCGTTGTCAGGCAGGACGGCCGCCGCGAGCCTGTATCCTTCTCGGGACGGGTTCATCAGCTCGGGGCCGATGAACACCCAGATCTCGCTTCTGTTCAGGGTGACGCTCTCGGGCTCCACGACGGCGATCTTCCTCACCTGATCGACCTTCTTGGAAGGGGGGATGACCTGGCCAAGGGCCGCCAGGCCGGCCAGAAGAGCAAAGGCCCCCGCGACAATGGTGATGCGTTTCATGATTTCTCCTCGCCTAACTTTGATCTGTCGCCAAAGACAGGGATTCTCCGACGGATCCCGCCGAATGTCAAGCCGGCGGGTCTCCGGCACGAGGAGATTTTTGTCGCCGCAGGGCCCGCCTGATTGAGAACCCGCCTCGGAGGGCCCCGCCCGGCCCAGCCCGGTTTTGACTTCCACCGGGCCATGTGCTATAGGTGAGGGCTCATCTTCATGCGCGCGAGCAGCAAGAACCGCCCATGAGCCTCAACATCGTTCTCATCGGTCTCGGGCAGGTCGGGTCCCATCTGGCCCAGGTCCTGTCCCGGGAAAGCCACAACATCGTCGCCGTCGACAGCGATCCCGAGACGTGCCGCGAGTCCGACGAGTGCCTGGACGTCAAGGTCCTCCGGGGCCAGGGGAGCGACCGCCGCCTCCTCGAGGCCGCCGGCATCGAGCACGCCGACATGCTGATCGCCGTCACCGGCAGCGACGAGACCAACCTCCTGGCCTGCGCGATGGCCGCCCGCTACGGGGTGAGGCAGAAGATCGCCCGCATCCGCAACCGCCGCTATTACGAGAGCCCGGAGCGCTTCACGCTCGCCGACTGGGGCGTGGACCTGGCCATCCAGCCCGAGATCGAGACGGCCAAGGAGATCGTCCTGCTCGTCAAGCGCAGCGCGGCCACCGAAGTCCTGGAGTTCGCCGGCAACACCGTCCAGCTCATCGGCGTCCGCATCGACGCCAACTGCCCGCTCGTCCACAAGACCCTCGAGTCCGTCAGCCGAGAGAACCCCGACAAGGTCTTCCGCGTCGCGGCCATCCTGCGTGCGACCGAGACCATCATTCCCGTGGGCACCGACATCTTCCAGAACCGGGACCAGGTGTTCATCATCGCCGCCGCCGCCGACATCCCCGGCATCGTCGCCCTGCTGGGCAAGTCCGACGAGAAGCTCGAGCAGATCATGATCCTCGGCGGCGGCCGGGTCGGCCGGGCCACGGCCCGCCTGCTCGACGAGGAGAAGGACCTGGCCATCAAGCTCATCGACTCCGACTCCGAGCGGGCCGCCGCGCTGGCCGACGAGCTGAAGCGCACCCTCGTCATCCACGGCGACGGCCGCGACTTCAACCTCCTGGCCACGGAGGGCATCCTGGAGACCGACGCCCTCATCGCCGCCACCGGCGACGAGGAGACCAACATCCTGACCAGCCTCCTGGCCAAGCACCTCGGCGTGACCAAGACCATCGCCCTCGTCAACCGCCGCGAGTACCTGCCGCTCATGGCCCCCATCGGGGTCAACGCCGCCGTCAACACGAACCTCATCACCTCGAACGCCATCCTGCGGCTCATCCGCCGGGGCGACGTCGTCTCGCTGGCCACGCTCTCGGGCCTGGACGCCCAGGCCGTCGAGTACCTGGCCCACGGCGAGTCTCGCATCACCCGCAAGCCGCTGAGCAAGATCAGCTTCCCCAGCGGGGCCATCCTGGGCGCCGTGACCCGCGGCGAGGAGGTGTTCATCCCGGTCGGCGACTCGCGCATCCGTCCGGACGACCACGTCATCGTCTTCTCGCTGCCGCGGGCGCTGCCCGAGGTCGACAAGCTCTTCTCGGGTTGGGAGTGAGGGCGGACGCGTGAACATCCCGCTCGTCGGCCGCGTCCTGGGCTTCATCGTCCTCTTCGTCGGCCTGTTCATGGCCCTCCCGGCGCTTTTCGCCTGGCACTACGGAGGGGACGACCTGCCGGCCATCCTCATCGCGGCGGGCCTGACCATGGGCGCGGGCGGGGTGATGGCCCTCGTCTTCCGCCCCAAGGGCGAGCTCCGGGTGCGCGACAGCTTCGCCGTCGTCGCCGTCGGCTGGCTCCTGGCCTCGGCCTTCGGGGCCCTGCCGTTCCACCTGTCGGGCTACCTGCCGTCCTTCACCGACGCCTTCTTCGAGAGCATGTCGGGGTTCACGACGACCGGGGCTTCGATCCTCGTCCGGGTCGAGGACCTGCCGCACGGCCTGCTCTTCTGGCGCAGCCTGACCCAATGGCTCGGCGGCATGGGCATCATCATCCTGTCGCTGGCCATCCTGCCGATGATCGGCGTCGGCGGCGCGCAGCTTTACAAGGTCGAGATGCCGGGGCCCATGCCCGACAAGCTCGCGCCGCGCGTCCAGCAGACGGCCAAGACGCTGTGGGGCGTCTATCTGCTCCTGTCGGGCCTCGAGACCCTGCTCCTGCTCGCCGGGGGACTGAACCTCCACGAGGCCCTGTGCCAGACCTTCGGGACCATGGCCACGGGCGGCTTCTCGACGAGGACGGCCTCGATCGGCGGGTTCAACAGCGTTTTCGTCGAGTCCGTCGTCATCGTCTTCATGCTGCTGGCGGGGACGAACTTCTCGCTCCACTACCACTGCCTGCGGGGGCGGATCGCGGACTACTGGAAGAGCGAGGAGTTCCGCTCCTACCTGGGGATCGTCGCCGTGTTCGCCGTCCTCCTCGCGGTCAACAACGTCCTCGCCGGGACCTACAAGGCGGCCGAGGCGGTCCGCCACTCCGTCTTCCAGAGCGTCTCCATCACCACGACCACGGGGTTCACGACGGCCGATTTCGGGAGGTGGTCCTCGTCGGCCCAGCTCATCCTCCTCTTCCTGATGTTCATCGGCGGCTGCGCCGGGTCCACGGGCGGCAGCGTCAAGGTCCTGCGGGTCGTGATCATCCTCAAGCAGGGGCTCGTCGAGCTCAAGAAGCTGCTCCATCCGCGGGCCGTCATCCCGGTCCGCATCGACGGCAAGAGCGTCCCGCCCGGCGTGGTCATCAACATCATCGGCTTCATGTTCCTTTATTTCGGGCTGCTGGTCCTGTCGACGCTGGCCATGACCCTGATGGGCCTCGACCTGGTCACCGCGTTCTCGGCGGTCACGGCCTCGATCGGCAACATCGGCCCGGGATTGGGAGGCGTGGGACCGGCGGAGCACTACGCGCATATCCCCCTGGCCGGCAAGTGGCTGCTGTCGTTCTGCATGCTGGCCGGCCGCCTCGAGATCTA
>JBBIGP010000097.1:0-4632 GCA_037447475.1 Candidatus Aminicenantota bacterium | reverse complement strand
TGAAGCATACGGGACCGCCCGTCGCCAATCAAGGAGAGCACGCATGAAACGATTTCTCACGACCTTATTCCTGATGACCGGTATCCTTGTGCCGGCCGTCCTGCTCACGGCCGCCCCTCCCGGCGCCCAGAACGGCCAGAACTCCCTCGAGGCGCTCCGAGACCAGGCCCCGCGGGTCTTTCTCGACTGCTTCCGCTGCGACCGCGACTACTTCAGGGAAGAGATCACCTACGTCAACTATGTCAGGGACAGGGCCGACGCGGACGTCCACGTCCTCATCACCGAGCAGGGGACGGGGAGCGGCGGCCGGGAATTCACCTTCGCCTTCATCGGGCTCGGGAAATACGCCGGCGTCGACAACACCCTCGTCTGCGCCTCCGGTCCGAACGACACAGGCGATGAAATCCGCCGGGTTCAGGTCGAGGTCCTGAAAAGGGGGCTTTTTCCCTACGTCCTCAAGACGCCCATCGCGGATCACATCTCCCTGAGCTTCCGGGAGAAGCTGAGGCCGACCTCGGTCCGCGATCCCTGGAACTTCTGGGTCTTCAGCGTCAGCGCCGACGCCCGCCTCAGCGGGGAGGAGCGCCGGAGCTCGAAATCCCTCGACATGAACGTTTCGGCGAACCACGTCACCCCCGAGTGGAAGATCCGCCTGGGACTCTCCGCGGATTCGGACAAGAGGGTCTATACCTATGAGGAGGACGGGGTCCTCGAGAAGATCACCAGCATCTCCAAGGAGAGGGACTTTTCGGGGATGGTCGTCAAGAGCCTCAACGGCCACTGGTCCATCGGCGGATGGGTGGAGGCGGAGTCCTCGACGTACAGCAACCTGGACCTCTATTTCACCCTGGCCCCCGCGATCGAGTACAACCTGTTCCCCTACGCCGAGTCGACGAGGCGCCAGCTCCGGTTCCTCTATAAGGTTGGATGGAACTACGCCAACTACATAGAAGAGACGATCTTCGAGAAGATGTCCGAGACCCTGTTCAACGAGTCCCTCACCGTGTCCCTGGACATCCAGGAGCCCTGGGGGAGCATCTCCACTTCGGTCGAGGGGTCGCATTACTTCCACGACTTCAAGAAGGCCCGTCTCGAGCTCCAGGGCTTCATTTCCTTCCGCGTCTTCAAGGGCTTCTCCGTGGACCTCATGGGGCGCTACGACATCATCCACGACCAGCTGTCCCTGCCGATCGGGGACCTGACCCTCGACGAGATCCTGCTTCAACGCAAGGAACTCGCCACCGGCTATGACTATTCGATCTCGTTCGGCTTCCGCTACACCTTCGGCTCGGTGTTCAGCAACGTCGTCAATCCGCGTTTCGGCGGCACGCGCTACCGGGGCTTCGGGGGCGGCGGGGGCTTCGGGGGCTTCGGCCGGTGAAATCTGTGGCCGGCCCGGCCGCGGCGGCCGGCCTGTGAATGGACGGGTATCGGAACCGTGGAATATAATGAGGCCGTGAGAATCCTGATCGTCGAGGACGACCGCAAGGTCAGCGGGTTCCTGAAAAAGGGCCTGAAGGAGGAGCACTACGCCGTGGACGCCTGCGCCGACGGCGACGAGGCCCTCTACATGGCCCAGGTCAACGCCTACGACGTCGTCGTCCTCGACGTCATGCTGCCCGGAAAGGACGGCTTCGCCGTCTGCCGGGAGCTTCGCGAAAACGGGGTTCTGACGCCCATCCTCATGCTGACCGCCAAGGACGCCGTCGAGGACAGGGTGACGGGGCTCACCGAGGGGGCGGACGACTACCTGACCAAGCCGTTCTCCTTCGAGGAGCTTTTGGCCCGGATCCGGGCCCTCCTGCGGCGGAGCCAGGAATACAAGACCCCGCTCCTGAAGGTGGGCGACCTCGTCCTGGACCCCGTCCGCCGCGTCGTGACCCGGGCGGGGGACAAGATCGCCCTCACCGGCCGGGAGTACGCCCTCCTCGAGTACCTGATGAGGAACCGCGGCCGGACCATCACCCAGACCATGATCCTTGAGCACGTCTGGGACATGAACTACAGCGGGACGAGCAACATAGTCAACGTCTACATCAACCACCTCCGCAACAAGGTCGACAAGGACAGAGAGGTCAAGCTGATCCAGACCCTCCGCGGCCACGGATACAAGATCGATGAGTCCTAAAGCGCTCCATTCGCTCAGTTTCCGGTTGACCCTGTGGTACATCGTCATCCTCGTGGGGATCATCGTCCTGGCCGGATTTTTCCTCTACCAGGAGTTCAAGGACGGGCTCGTGGCCGACCTCGACGCGAAGCTGCTCGAGATCGCCAACGACGTCAACGAGTATTGGGGCCGGTCCAGGGGCGTCAGCTGGCTCGACGCCGTCCGGAGAACCGAAGAGGAGTTCTCGGCCGTTGCCCCCTTCATCCAGGTCGTCGAGCTGACGGAGAAGGACAAGGACCGCCTGGCGGAGGTCTTCGCCCCGGAGAGGGCCGGAGCGGGATTGTTCACCCTCGAGCCGCGGACGTACTACAAGGCGGACAGGGCGGACATCGATGAGCTCGTCTACGACACGATCGAGAGGCGCGGGCTCAGCGACCATCCCCTGCGCATCATCCTCTTCCCCGTGAGGGGCCCCTACATCGTCCAGGTCGGCCTGTCCCTGGGGCTCCTCGACGCCGACCTCCGCAGGCTCCTCCTCATCCTGGGCATCGCGGGGGGACTGGTCATGCTCCTCGCGGCCCTCGGCGGGAACTTCATCATCCGGAAGGCGCTCCGGCCCGTCCGGAGCGTCGCCGACACGGCGCGCCGGATCTCCACCGAGGACCTGTCCCTGAGGATCGAGGCCCGCAAGCGCCGGGACGAGATCGGGGAGCTGGTCGACACGTTCAACGACATGATCGCCCGGCTCGAGAAATCAGTCCACAAGATCAAGCAGTTCAGCGGCGACGTCTCCCACGAGCTCAGGACCCCCCTGACCATCATCCGCGGCGAGGTCGAGGTCCTCCTGAGGAAGGAGAGGACGCCCGAGGAATACCGCCGGATCCTCCACAGCGCCCTCGAGGAGACCCACCACCTCGAGAGGATCATCGACGACCTCCTCTTCCTCTCCCGCCTCGAGGCCGTCTCCGGCGCCGGACTGCACAAGCCCGTCGCCCTCGATGAGGTCCTTCTCCGGGCCGTCGAGAGCCGCGAATCGTCGGCCGCGGAGAAGAGGCTCGAACTCAGGATCGGAAAGATGGATTCCGCCGAGGCCCCCGGGGACGAGAGGCTCCTCGAGCGGATGATCGCCAACCTTCTCGACAACGCCATCCGCTACACCCCGGCGGGAGGCGAGGTGGAGGTCGCCCTGGAACGGCGCGGAGGGGCTTCGGTCCTCAGCGTCCGCGACACGGGGATCGGCATCCCCGAGGAATCGATCCCGCTCGTCTTCGACCGCTTCTACGTCGTGGACAAGTCCCGCTCCAAGGAAACGGGGGGATCGGGCCTCGGGCTGTCCATCGTCAAGCGCGTCGCCGACAGCCACGGAGCCCGGATCGAAATCGACAGCGAGGTCGGGAAGGGCACCCTCTTCCGGATCGTTTTCGGCGCCTGAAACGTCCCGCCCCTTCCATTTTTCCCGGGTGAGCCGGACCCCGAAAACTGGACAGGCCGATAAGGTGGAAAACGGAACCGTTGTATCTCAACACGGAGGTATGGCATTATGTTCAGCGCCGGACGGCCGGACACGAGAATAGAGGCCTCGTCAAGGAGGGCCAAATGAAACGACGGGATTTCTTGATGAGGGGGGCCGCGGTCCTCGGCGGCGCGGCGGTCGCCCGCCGGTCTCAGGGGGCGGCTTCGGAAGGAACGGCCTCGACGGTCCCTCAGCCCGGCCTGCCCACCGTCCGCCTCGGATCGCTGGAGGTCTCGCGGCTCATCCTTGGGTCCAACCCGTTCTGGGGGTATTCTCACAAGACCGCTCAGCTCGACGAGGAAATGAAGCGCTTCCACACGGACGAGAGGATCATTCAGATCCTGGACGAAGCGGCCTCGTGCGGCCTCACGGCCCTGGCCAGCCCGCCCGACGAACGTTGGACGAGGCTATGGACGCGCTACAAGGCGGGCGGCGGGAAGCTCAAGATCTGGATCTCCCAATGCCACGGCAACCCCGAGCAGATGTTCCAGGAGATCGACCGCTCGGTCCGGGCCGGGGCCAAGGCGATCTTCATCCAGGGCGCCCGGGTCGAGGAGCAGTTCGGGAAGGGCCGTTTCGAGACGCTGCGGGCTTGGATCGAGCACATCCGCGAAGCGGGCCTTCCGGCAGGCGCCGCGGCCCATTGGCCCGAGGTCCATCCCGAGCTCGAACGGCGGGGATTCCCGACCGATTTCTATTTCCAGTGCATGTACAACGCCTCCAAGACCGACGATTACAGCCCCGCCGAACGAGAGAAGGCCGCGGCGACGATCGCCGGGCTGAAGAAGCCGGTCATCGCCTACAAGATCCTCGCGGCCGGCCGGCTCACGGCCGCCGAAGGATTCGAATACGCGTTCAGCCATATCCAACGCAAAGACGGGGTCTGCGTCGGCATCTATGCGCAGAACGCCATCGACCAGATCCGCCAGAACGCCACCTTCACCGAGATGCTGACCGGCAAGTAGCGACTCCCCGCCCGGGGAATCCTGACAAAACCTTGACAGAAGTTTGA
>JBBIGP010000096.1:0-4799 GCA_037447475.1 Candidatus Aminicenantota bacterium | reverse complement strand
TGACGCGGCCGGTGGCGGGGTCGATGTCGACGTCGTAGAAGGCCGGACGGGTCGGCAGGCCGGGCATCGTCCGCATGTCGCCGCAGAGGGGATAGAGGAACCCGGCCCCGACGCTGGCCTTGACGTCCCGGACGGCCAGGCGATAGCCCGTCGGGACCCCCTTCCAGGCCGGGTTGTGGCTCAGGCTGAGGTGGGTCTTGGCCATGCAGATCGGGAGCCGGTCGTATCCGAGCTTGGCGTAGAGGGCGATCTTGGCCTCGGCGGCCGGCGCGTAGTCGACGCCGGCGGCCCCGTACATCTCGACGGCGATCGTCTCGATCTTCTTCTTGATATCCCACTCGAGCGGATAAAGGAAGCGGAAGTCGGCGGGCCTCTCGCAGGCGGCGATGACCGCCCGGGCCAGGGCCACGGCGCCGGCGCCGCCCTCGGCCCAGTGATCGGACATGACGGCGTCCTCGGCCCCGGCCTCAAGGGCGGCCTTGCGGACGAGGGCGATCTCGGCCTCGGTGTCCGATGAGAAACGGTTGACGGCCACGACGACCGGAACGCCGTACTTGCGGGCGTTGCGGACATGGGCCGCCAGGTTGGGCAGCCCCGTGGCCAGGAGGTCGAGGTTCTCTTGCGTGTACTCGTCGGCGAGGGGCCGGCCGGCGACGACCTTGGGCCCGCCGCCGTGCATTTTCAGGGCCCGGACGGTGGCCACGATGACGACGCAGCTCGGCTTCAGGCCGCTCGCCCGGCACTTGATGTTCATGAATTTCTCCATGCCGCACTCGGCCCCGAAGCCCGATTCCGTGACCACGAAGCCGTCGGGCCCGACGAGACGGAGGGCGATCCGGTCGGCGATGACCGAGGAGTTCCCGTGGGCGATGTTGGCGAACGGGCCGGCGTGGACGATGGCCGGCGTGTTCTCCAGGGTCTGCATGAGGTTGGGCATCAGGGCGTCCTTCATGAGGACGGCCAGGGCGCCGGCGACGCCGAGGTCCTCGGCCGTGACCGGCTCGCCGGACTTGTTCATGCCGACGACGATGCGGCCGAGCCGCTCGCGCATGTCCTCGAGGCCCGTCGTCAGGGCCAGGATGGCCATGATCTCGGAGGCGACCGAGATGTCGAAGCCCGTCTCGCGCTTGAGGCCCAGCTCCTCCGGGCCGAGGCCGATCCAGACGCGGCGCAGGAAGCGGTCGTTGACGTCGATGACCCGGTTCCAGGTGATCGTTTCGGGGTCGATATCGAGGCGGAAGATCCGCCGCTTGTCCTCGAGGGTCAGCTCCTCGGGCTCGGTCTTGTCGATGCCGAGCTTGCGGAGGCGCCGGCGGACGGTCGGGGACAGGCAGCGCTTGCCGGCCTTGTCGGCCGGGCAGAAGCCCTGGAAGAGCTTGTCGTCCTCCTGGTAGAGCTCGTGGAGGATGCGGGCGTCGATGGCCGCGGCCAGCAGGTCATGGGCGACCGTGACGGCGTGGATGTCCCCCGTCAGGTGGAGGTTGAAATCCTCCATGGGCACGATCTGGGAGTATCCGCCGCCGGCGGCCCCGCCCTTGATGCCGAAGGTCGGCCCCATGCTGGGCTGGCGGACGACGGTGACGACCTTCTTCCCGAGATGGGCGCCGAGGGCCTGGCAGAGGCCGACGGTCGTCGTCGTCTTGCCCTCGCCGAGAGGGGTCGGGGTGATGGCGGCGACGTCGACGTAGCGGCCCAGGGGGGCGTCCGCTAGCCGGTCGAGGACGTCCAGATGGATCTTGGCCTTGAAGCGGCCGTAGAGCTCGAGATCGTCCTCTCCGAGGCCCAGGCCCGCCGCGACCTTGACGATGGGATCCAGTTCGGCCGATTGGGCGATCTCGATGTCTGCCGGGACGGGCTCGCGGATCTTGACGGACATGGCGGTCCCTCCTCCACGGACAAGCACTATGATAGCCGTCGGGGGCCGCGGAGGCAAGGGCTTCCGGCGAAGGGTCAGAAGCTGATCGAGATGCCGCGGCCGCCGTTGCCGAAGCGGGGGTTGACGACCTGGCTGCGGGTCGAGCCGAACGTGAAGTTCAGACCCACCGACAGGTTGTAGTCGTAGCCCGTGGCCAGCTGCTTCTGCCGCAGGAGGACCTCCTCGTAGGAGGCGCCGCCGCGGGGCAGGGCCAGCTGGTCGCGGATCCGGGTGGCGCCGCCGCCGAGCTCGAGGCTGAGCCCCTTCCAGACGCGGAAGGACACGTTCCCTTCGATCTCGACCCGGTTCTTGCCGAGGTCGTGGAGGTAATGGGAGCCCTCGATCTCCAGCCCGGCCGTCCCCCAGGGTCGCTTGACCTCGAAGGCGACTTCGAGGGACTCCCGGAACAGCGTCTCGGCCGTCTTGAAGTACAGGGTCTCTTCGTGATAGACCGTGCGGGTCAGCCCGATCCGGTAGAGGATGCGGAGCTGTCTTTTCGTCGATTCGGAGTAGGGGAAGACGTTGAACTCGACGGCCGGGGCGACGCTCGCGCTGAGCTTGAGGTTCGAATAGGTCGACGATTGGACGCTGAGGAAGGCGCCCGCCGACCAGCGGCCGGACAGGCTCTTGACGGCCAATCCGGAGAAGCCGTATCCGTGCGAGGAGCTTTCGTAGACGGTCTCGCCGAAGTCGAAGCGCATCTTCTGGATGTTCCCGTAGAGGGAGGTCCGGAGCTTGAATCCGGGGGTCACCCGGTTGGCCGAGAACGACCCGTAGTACATGCCGCTCCGGTACTGCGTCTCGCCCATGAGGAAGCCGTTGGCGCTGAGGTTGAAGACCCAGAAGTCCCAGGGATCGGCCACGGATGTCGGACGGACCTCGTCCTGGAAGCGGACGGAGAGGTGTTTCGCGAGGGGGGTCTTTGCCGCGTAGCGGACAAGACCGAGCTTGAGCAGCCCGGCCAGAGCTTGGTGGGTCTCCTCGCGGGTGTCCCCCGGCCGGGCGGCGTAGGTCAGCGTGTTGTCGTCGCCCTGGAACTCCCTCCGGCCGCTGAAAGCCAGCCTGAAGACCTCCCGGCCCTCGTCCTCCCTCGAGGAGACCGCGACGAGGACCTGGGCGTCCTCGCGCGAGGACGTGAGCTCGGCGAAGGGGACGCCGGCGGCGAGTCCGGCGACGTCGCCCCCAGGCCAGTCGATGAAGATCTTGGGCGGCGCCGGCGGCGGACCGGCGGGCTTCGCGGGCGGCCCCTGGGCCCGTGCGGGGAGGACGGAGAGGAGGCCCAACGCCAAGAGGGCGAATCCCCTGCCCGCCCGACGCTTCTTCTTCCGGCCGTTCATCCGCTCTTCGTCGCTCCTCAATTGATCACGATCCTCATGCCCGAGCCGCCGGCGGATCCGAACCTCGGATTGATGACGTTGGTGAAGATCGAGCCGAAGGTGAACTGGAAGCCGACGGAGACGAAATAGCTGCTGCTCATCGGCACCTCCCGGAGCCGGAGGAGCCTTTCCTCGAACGTCGGTTCCCGCTTGATGAGGGACAGCTGGTCGTTGATCCACGACTGGCTCCCCAGGACGAACACGCTCAAACCTTTGTAAAGCCGCAGGTTGACGATGCCGAACAGGTTGACCCGGTTCTTCCGGAAATCGTGGAAGCAATGGGAGCCCTGGGCGCTGACGCTGACCGTCCCCCACTTCTCGCGCAGGTCCAGGGTGGCCGAGAGGGACTCCCGGAAGAGCGTCTCGCGGGTCTTGTCGAGAACGGTCTCCTCGCGGTAACGGACGGGCTGGACGGACAGCCGGTAGAGGAGCCGGAGCTGGCGGCGCGTCGACTGCGAATAGGGGAAGACGTTGAACTCGACGGCCGGCGATGCGGTCAGCCGGAGGTCGATGTTGCTGTAGAGGGAGGAATCAATCTCGAGGGAGGCGCCGGCCGACCAATGCTCCCCCAGGCTCTTGACGAACAGGCCGTCGGCCGCCCAGCTCGACCGCGTCCCGGTGATGACCTCGTCCTCTACCTCGTATCTCGTCCTCGAGGAGTCATAGGTGAGATTGAGACGGACCTTCGACCCAGGGGTCACCCGGTTGGCCGAAGCGCTCAGGCCGGACATGCCGTTCATGTACGTCTCTTCGCCCCTGAAATATCCGCTGCCGGACAGGCTGAAGAGCCAGGAGTTCCAGCGGTCGCGGGCCTCGCCGGCCTCCCTGGGAGGGGTGTAGTCGACGGCGATGCGCCGGGCGATGGGCGTTCGGGCGGCGAAGCTCAGGAGCCCCAGCTTGAGGGCCTTGACCAGGCCCCGGCGTACGTCGTCCGCGGTGTCCGAGGGCATCGAGAAGTGTCTCTGGACGTCCTGCAGGTCCTTGAACTCGTTCTGCCCCATGAAGGTCAGGGTGTATTCGCGGCCGCCGCCTCCCGTGGCCTGGGTGGTGATGAGGACATGGACCTGGGCCTCCAGGCGGTCCCGGACGTAGTTGACGAAGGTGATCTCGGTCTTGATGTAGTCAAGGTCGCAGGTGTCGCAGTCGATATAGACCTTGGTCGCGGACCTCTTGAGGTCCTCGAGGTCGTCTTGTCCGGCCTGGGCCGCGGCCGGCCGCAAAAGCCAGGCGAGAGCCAGGACGAGGACCGCCGGGCGGTAACGGAAGAGATCTCGTGGCCGCATGTCAATATATACGGCCGGGGACCCAAATACGTTACGTGCCGGGCCCCTGATCGTCCCGGTCCTTCCGAGCCCTCATTATCCTGACCTATTCATGAAAATGCCGATGTGTTCTCTAAGTCCTGCGATATCTGCAGGATCTCCGGCTTTCCGATTTTCGCCAGGGCTTTTTGCAGGCTCCTCTCAGAAAGACCGGCATTTTCACCCTCCGGGCGAGCCGATCCGGCC
>JBBIGP010000095.1:0-4900 GCA_037447475.1 Candidatus Aminicenantota bacterium | reverse complement strand
CAGGAGGATGTAGTTGACCATGTTCGGCTCTCAGAGCGGGATGATACCAAGTTCCGCCGGCCAACGCAAAGTTGTTATATAATGCCGGCGGGACCATGGACGGGATCAAGCGCTTCTGCCTGACGGCGATCTGCCCGCTTTTCGTTTCCTGCCTCGTTGTTAGGACCGAAAGGCCGCTCGTCGATCCCGTCACCCTCCGCTTTCCCCTCGTCGAGGCGGGCTCCGTCGACATCGGCGGGGCCGTCGTTGGACAACCGCGAGCCATGGACGGCATCGTCTACTATGCGACCCGGGATGGCCGGCTGACGGCCGTCGTCGTGCCGGCCCGTCAGGTCTTCTGGCGGTTCAAGGCCGATCATCCGGTCTCGGCCGGTCCGGAGCTGGGCGAAGGCCGTGTCCTCTTGCGGGACGAGGGGAACGTCCTGTACGTCCTGGATCCCCGGGGGACCCTGCTCCGGAAGAGGTCCCTCGGCGGGGTGGTGACGACGGCCGTCCGGGAACGGGCCGGGCGGATCACCTTCGGGACGGAGGACGGGAGGATCCAAGCATGGGAGGGCAGGGCGCAGACGGGTGACGGCCCGGTCTGGATTTACGAGGCCTCGGCCAAGGTCACGGCCGGTCCTGTCTTCGCCGGAGACCTCGTCCTTTTCGGCACAGCGGACGGGCGGGTTCTCGCTCTCGACAGCGCCGGGACCCTCGCCTGGGACTTCGCGGCCCGGGGGCCGGTCAGGGCCGACCCCGCCGTCGCCGGCGACCGCGTCTATTTCGGCACCGAGGAGATGTCGTTCTTCTGTCTGGACGCAAGGACCGGCAGGAAGAGATGGTCCCGCCGCCTGCAGGGGACGCCGCTCCATCCCGCGCTTGTTCACGGCTCAAAGGTCGCCGTCGCCGCGTCGAACAGCGTCGTCTACGTCCTTTCGCGCCGCGGAGGGTCCATTATTTCGTGGCAAGCTGTCCAGTCGCGGATCGTCCACGAGCCGGCCGCCGCCGGGCCGGTGCTTCTCTTCGCGTCCTCCGGCCGGGGACTCGCGGCCCATGATCTCAAGGCCGACCGGCGAATCGGAGAGCACCTCGCGTCAGGGGCGTGGGTCTCGGGCCCCGTTTGGGCGCCTCCGTTCGTCGTCGGCTTCGAGGAGGACGAAGCCTCAGGCCGGCAGAGGCTGGTCTTTTTCGAGCACCGGGCCAAGCAAGATCACCGGGAAAGAGGAGATCGCCGATCCGGGGCACTCGCCGGGCTTCCTGCCGGGGCGGCTTCGTCGTCCTCAAAACCGTCAAATCCGGGCAAGCCGGTTGAAAAGCGAGCCCGGGCAACGTAGAATCGCGACGGACGAAAAGGAGAGAGCCGATGACCCGCGAAGAAGCCCTGGGTTTGCTCAGGCAGCACCTCAAGAACAAGAACCTCGTCAAGCACTGTCTGGCCGTCGAGGCCTGCATGCGAGCCATGGCCGTCCGGCTGGGGCATGATCCCGAGCCCTGGGGCCTGGCCGGCGTCGTCCACGACCTGGACTACGAGGTGACCGAGAAGAGCCCCGAGGACCACACGACAGAAACCGTCAAGATCCTCCGGGCAAAAGGCCTCGCCGAACCCGTCATCCACGCCGTCCAGGCCCACGCCGGCAAGGTCCCCTGCGAGTCGCCCATGGATTGGGCCATCTACTCCATCGATCCCCTGACCGGCCTGATCATCGCCGCGACGCTCATGCACCCCGACAAGAAGCTCAAGTCCATCGACCTGGAATTCGTCAAGAGGCGCTACAAGGAGAAGAGCTTCGCCAAGGGGGCCCGCCGCGAGGAGATCGAGGAGTCGCGCCGCCTCGGCCTCGACCTCGACGAGTTCATCTCCACCTGCATCGGGGCCATGCAGGGGATCGACGCGGACCTCGGCCTGGCCTGAGCCGGCGGGATCCGATCACCCGGTGATTTTCAGATCGTCCGCTCCGGGTCCTCTTCCAGAGCTTTGATCTCGTCGGGGGTCATCTTGTGCATGGAGATGCCCGTGTACCCGTAGAAGATGGCGATCAGCGGAATGGCCAGGTTCAAGAAGGCGTACGGCAGGTAGAGGAGGGGGCTGATCCCCAGGGTCGCCCCCATGAACGCCCCGCAGCTGTTCCAGGGGATGAGGGGGGAGGTCAGCGTTCCCGACGCTTCGAGGGCCCGGGACAGGTTCTTGGGGTGGAGCCGGAGCTTGAGGTAGGCGGACCGGTACATCCGGCCGGGGATGACGATGGCCATGTACTGGTCCGAGGCGATGACGTTCATCCCGATGCAGCTCATGACGGTCGTGGCCACCAGGGCCCCTGTCCGGCGGACCTTCCTCAGCAGGGCTTCGGCCAGGACCTGGAGGATGCCGGTCCGCTCCATGATCCCCCCGAAGGCAAGGGCGCAGAGGATCAGGGCCACCGTGTTCATCATGCTGTCCAGGCCGCCGCGGGTCAGGAGGTCGTCGACCATGGGGACGCCGGTCGCGCTGACGAACCCGGACTTGGCGGCCGTGATGACCTCGGCCAGCGTCCGGCCCTGCATGGCCATGCCGAAGCCGCCTCCGAGCAGCATCCCTCCGAGCAAAGCCGGCAGCGGAGGAACCCTGAGGACGACCATGACGATGACCAGGACGGGGGGGAGGAGCAGGACGGGGTGGACCTGGAAATTCCCCTGGATCGTTTGGAAGAACGACTCGATCTTGTCCGATTCGATCCGCCCGCCGGCGAAGCGCGTCCCGAGCAGGCCGAAGAGGGTGATGGCGACAAGGTATCCCGGCACGGCCGTGTACATCATGTGGCGGATGTGCGTGAACAGGTCCGTTCCGGACACGGCGGGAGCCAGGTTCGTCGTATCGGAAAGGGGCGATATCTTGTCGCCGAAATAAGCCCCGGACACGATGGCCCCGGCGACCATGGCCGTTGGGATGCCGAGGCCCTGACCGATGCCGATCAAGGCCACCCCCACCGTGCCGGCCGTGGACCAAGAAGAGCCCGTTCCGATGGAGACGATGGAGCAGATGACCATCGTGGCCGCCAGAAAGATGCCGGGCGACAGGATCTTGAGGCCGTAGAACATCATGGCCGGCACGATCCCCCCCGAGATCCAGGTCCCGATCATGGTCCCGACGACCATCAGGATGAGGACCGCTCCCATGGCCAGGGAGATGCCGTGGATCATGCCTTTCTGGATGTCCGGCCAGCGCTGGCCGTGGAGGGCGCCGACCGCGGCGGCGACCGCGGCCGCCAGGAGCAGCGGGATGTGCGGGTCCTGCTTGAGGACGACGATGGTCACGAACAAGGCGGCGATCAGGAACAGGACGGGGATGACCGCGACCGCAGGGCGGATGCGCTTTGGCGGGGAGCTCGGGCCTTTTTCGGACGCGGACATAAGGAGGAATTATAGGAGAGCCGTGGGCAAAAGGCAAATCGGCCGCCCGGGCCCCAATTTGCCGGCAAGCGTTCCTTCGGCCCCGTTTTTGACAGCCCGGAGAACGCTGTGCTATATAGAGCGGAGTCCATGAAGATCGTCGCCGTCATCGGGCTCTCGGGCAGCGGGAAGACCCGCCTCATCACCGGGCTCGTCGCCGAGCTCAAGCGGCGCGGCCTGAGGACCTGCGTCCTCAAGCACTGTGCCCACGGTTTCGCTCTCGACACGCCGGGGAAAGACACCTGGGCCTACGCCGAGGCGGGGGCCGACGGGGTGGCTCTGTCCGGCCCGGGAGAGTGGGCCGTGCGGATGAAGATCCTGCCCGCCCCGGAACAGGACCTCCGGGGCCTGGCCCGGAGGCTCTTCGCGGCCGCGGATGTCGTGCTCGTCGAGGGCGGCAAGACGGAGCGATTCAAGAAGATCGAGGTCCGGCGCGCGGGCCTTTCCGGAAGTATGCCCACGGCCGCGGACGAGCTCCTGGCGGTCGTGACCGACGAAACCGGCCCCGTGCGGGCCTCCGTGCCCGTTTTCCGGCCCGGACAGGCGGACGCGATCTGCGACCTCATTCTTTCGCGAGGGGAGGACATCATGCCGGAGATCACTCTTGTGGTGGACGGCCGGGAGGTCAACATGAACCCGTTCGTCCGGACCATTTTCGAGAACACGATCCGCGGCCTGGTCGGGTCGCTGAGCGGCCTGAGCCCGGACCCGGAAACGATCTCGATCGTCATCCGGAAAGGTGAGCCGCGGAAGGACGCCTGACCGGACGGAGCGAGCGCCCCGTCAAGAGGATTGGGGAGGGCCCATGAAAGCACGGTCCAAGGACTTCGAAAGAGAATATTTCGCCCGCCGGGAGTCGAAGGTCCTCGACGCGCTCCGCCGGAGCACGGTCGGCATCGCCGGCGCCGGGGGCCTGGGCTCCAACGTCGCCGTCTCCCTGGCCCGGGCGGGCGTCGGGCGGCTGGTCATCGCCGATTTCGACAGGATCGAGCCGTCCAACCTCAACCGCCAGCAATACTTCATCGGGCAGGTCGGCCGGCTCAAGGTCGAGGCCCTGTGCGAGAACCTGCGGCGCATCAATCCTTTTTCGCGGTACAAGGCCCATGCCGTGCGCCTGAACCGCCGCAACGTCCCGAAGATCTATCGGGAAGCCGACCTCCTGGTCGAGGCTTTCGACAGGGCAGAAGCCAAGCAGATGCTCATCGAAACCTGGCTGGGGCGTTTCCCCGAGAGGCCCATCGTCGCCGCCTCGGGCCTGGCCGGGTTCGGGCGGAACCGGAAGCTCAAGAGCCGCCGGCTGGGGAACCTCCACATCTGCGGCGACGAGGAAAGCCAATGTCCGCCGGGGATCAGCCCCATGGCCCCGAGGGTCGCCCTGGTCGCCAACATGCAGGCCAACCTCGTCGTCGAGCTCCTGCTCGGCCTTAAGAAACGATAAACCTGATCTATTCATGAAAATGCCGATGTGTTCTCTAAGTCCTGCGATATCTGA
>JBBIGP010000094.1:0-5132 GCA_037447475.1 Candidatus Aminicenantota bacterium | reverse complement strand
TTTTTTTGTTCCGTTGCCGGCCGCCGGCGTTTTCTTCTATAATGGGCGGCGCCACGCCCATGGAAAGGATCGTCCGCCTGAACCCCCTCCTCGAGATCCTGCGCTCCAATCCCGAGCGCATCACCAAGATCTTCATCCAAAAGGAGCGTGGTCCGCAGCGGATAGCAGAGGTCATCCGGCAGGCCCGCAAAGCCGGTGTCCCTGTTTCTTTTATGCCCGCCCGGCAGCTCGACAGGCTCGCCTCCCATCATCAGGGAGCGGTCGCCGAGGTCTCGCCCAAGGCCTACAGCTCCCTCGACGAGATCCTGGCCGCTTCCCCGAGGCCGTTGCTCGTCCTTTTGGACGAGGTCGAGGACCCCCAGAACTTGGGGACCATCGTCCGCTCGGCCGAGGCGGCCGGGGCCGACGGCCTCATCCTTCCCGAGCGCCGGTCGGCGGGCCTGACGGAGACCGTGGACACGGTCTCGGCCGGGGCCCTCGGACACCTGAAAGTGGCCCGGGTCGTTAACCTGGCCAGAGCGATGGACGGGCTCAAGGCGCGGGGCATCTGGCTGGTCGGGGCCGAGGGATCCGCAAAGGATCCCTGGCATGCCTTCGACTACACCGTGCCCGTCGGCATCGTCCTGGGCTCGGAGGGCAAGGGACTCCGGCCCGTCGTCCGCAAGGCCTGCGACAAGGTCCTGGGCATTCCGATGTCCGGGCGCGTCAGCTCCCTCAACGTGGCCGCCGCCGCGGCCGTGTTCCTCTTCGAGGCCGTCCGCCAGCGCCGCAGACTTTGAACGGCCGCCCCAGGCGCCCGGAATCACCGCAGCGACCGAGGAGGATCCCCTCGGCCTTCTTGACTTGGACGCCCCCCGCCTTTAGAATAGGCCCGGACCGCAACCTGTTGAAAGACATGAGCATGGAAAGATCCGTGGATTTCTATACCCTCGAAAAGGGCATCCTGGCCCTCAAGGAACAGATCGACGCCATCGCCGAGAGCGACGTCCTCGACAAGAAGGAGCGCATCGCCAAGCTCCGGCGGGAGATCGAGAAGGAGTGGGCCAAGATCGTCCCCCGGATGACCACCGTCCACGTCGTCCAGATCGCCCGCCACCCCAAGCGCCCCTATACGCTGGATTACATCTCATTCCTCTTCCAGGACTTCATGGAGATGCACGGGGACCGGCGGTTCGCCGACGACCCGGCCATCGTCGCCGGGCTGGCCTTCTACAAAGGCCGTACGGCGGCCGTCATCGGGCACCAGAAGGGACGGACGACCCGGGCCCGCATCGAACGGAACTTCGGCCAGGCCAACCCCGAGGGCTACCGCAAGGCCCTCCGGGTCATGCAGGAGGCCGAGAAGTTCGGCTTTCCCGTCATCACCTTCGTCGACACCCCCGGCGCCTATCCCGGCATCGGCGCCGAGGAGCGGGGCCAGGCCGAGGCCATCGCCTTCAACCTCAAGACGATCGCCGCCTTGAGAACGCCGATCGTCAACGTCGTCATCGGCGAGGGGGGGAGCGGCGGCGGGCTGGGCATCGGCTTCGGCGACCAGCTGATGATGCTCGAGCACTCGTTCTACTCCGTCATCTCCCCCGAAGGCTGCGCCGCGATCCTCTGGAAGGACCAGACCGCCGTCGAAAAGGCCGCCGAGAACCTCGGCCTGCGGGCCGCGACCCTGCTCGAGCTCGGCATCATTGACAAGATCATCCCCGAACCTCCGGGCGGGGCCCACATCGACCCCGAGCAGACCTTCAAGAACGTCGATAAGCACATTTCCCAGGCCCTCAAGAAGCTCGAGGGCAAGCCGGTCGAAGAGCTCCTCGAGGACAGGTATCGGAAGATCAGGAAGCTCGGGGTCTTCGAAGAACGGTGAGCGAAGAGGTCTCCGCGAAGAAGGGCGTCGCGGCCGTCAAGGGCACGCACGACATCCTCCCCGGCGAAGTCGAGAAGTGGCAGGCCCTCGAGCGCCTGGCCCGGGAGACCTTCGAGCTATACGGCTATCGGGAGCTCCGGGCCCCCGTGTTCGAGGCCACGGAGCTGTTCGAGAAAGGCACGGGCCAGACCTCCGACGTCGTCACCAAGGAAATGTACACGTTCACGGACAAGGGCGGCCGGTCCCTGACCCTGAGACCCGAGTACACGCCCTCGGTCGCCCGGGCCATCATCGAGCACCGCCTGGACCTCCAGCCCCGGCCGATGCGGTTCTACTACATGGGCCCGATGTTCCGCTACGACCGCCCCCAGAAGGGCCGCTACCGCCAGTTCCACCAGATCGACGTCGAGGTCTTCGGGGAGAAGGACCCGGCCTGCGACGCCGAGCTCATCGAGATGGCCGACGCCCTGCTCGGCAGACTCGTCGTGCCCGGGAAGAAGATCCTCGTCAATTCGGTCGGCTGCCGCGAGTGCCGGCCGGCCTACAGCCGCGCCCTCCGCGAGGCAGCCGCGGGGAAAACGGCCGGGCTCTGCCCCGACTGCCTGAGGAAGGCCGAGGCCAATCCCCTGCGGATCTTCGATTGCAAGGTCGAGGCCTGCCAAGCCGAGGCCCGCTCGTTCCCCGAGATCGGCGGCTTCCTCTGCGCCGAGTGCCGCGGCCACTTCGCCGAGGTCCTGTCCCTGCTCGATCTCTACGGCATCTCCTACCGCGTCGAGCCCCGGCTCGTCCGCGGCCTCGACTATTACACGAAGACGACCTTCGAGATCGTCGCCTCCGGGCTGGGCGCCCAGAGCTCGATCCTCGGCGGGGGCCGCTACGACGACCTCATGAAGGACTACGGCGGGCCCGATATCTGCGGCAACGGTTTCGCCATGGGCATGGAAAGGCTGTTGTCCGTGGTGTCTTTCCCGCCGCCGGCGAGCCGCCTGCTGTATGTCGCCTACCTGGGCGGCGAGGCCAAGAGAGCGGCCGTGGGCCTGGCCCGCTTCTTCCGGGCCGAGGGCGTCGAGTGCCTCGTCGAGTTCAAGGACCGGGGCATGAAGGCCCATTTCGGCCGGGCCAACAAGCTCGGGGCGGCCTGGGTCCTCGTCGTCGGAGATGACGAGGTGAGGAAGGACCGGTTCGGGCTCAAGGAGATGGCCACGGGCCGGCAGCACGAAGGCCCCCGCGAGGAGATCCTGGCCCTTCTCCGGGCCTGATGCCCGAGGGCCAAGACGGGACGGGAGATTGCAGGACCATGTTGAAAAGAACGGATTATTGCGGCGGGCTGCGGGCGGATCATGCCGGGCGCGAGGTCGTCCTGACGGGCTGGGTCCAGCGGGTCCGCGACATAGGCCAGCTCGTCTTCGTCGACGTCCGCGACCGGGAGGGCCTGGCCCAGGTCGTCTTCAAGGCTGACCGCCCCGGGCTCATGGAAGAGGCCAAGAAGCTCCGGCCCGAGTTCGTCGTCGGGATAAGCGGGGTCGTCCGCCGGCGGACGGCCGTCAACCCGGACCTCCCGACGGGCGAGGTCGAGGTCGAGGCCTCGGCGCTCCGGGTGTTCGCGGCCGCCAAGGTCCCGCCGTTCGTCGTCGCCGATCCGCCCCAGGCCTCGGAGGAGCTTCGCCTGAAATACCGCTATCTCGACCTGCGCCGGCCGAAGATGCAGCGCAACATCCGGCTCCGCCACGAGGCCGCGCTCGCCGTGCGCAACTACATGAGCCGCCACGGCTTCCTGGAGATCGAGACGCCCATCCTGGCCAATCCGACGCCCGAAGGGGCCCGCGACTTCCTCGTGCCCAGCCGCTTCCACAAGGGCCGCTTCTACGCCCTGCCGCAGTCGCCCCAGCAATTCAAGCAGACCCTGATGGTCTCCGGGTTCGACCGCTACTTCCAGATCGTCCGCTGCTTCCGCGACGAGGCCCTGCGGGCCGATCGTCAACTCGAGTTCACCCAGATCGACGTCGAGATGAGCTTCATCGACCGCGACGGGTTCTTCGACCTCAACGAGGGCCTCATGGAGGCCCTCTTCGCGCTCGTCGGGCGCCGCGTCGAGCGCCCCTTCCCGCGATTGCCTTATGCCGAGGCCATGGAAAGATTCGGCACGGACAAGCCCGACCTGCGCCTGCCGTTCGAGATGCGGGATCTCACGGCGGCGGCCGCGGAGACCGGTTCCGAGATGCTGAAGGCCGCGCTCGCCGCCGGCGGGGAGGTCAAGGGCCTCCTCGTGCCTGGCGCCGGACCGCTATCGCGCGGCCAGCTCGACAAGCTCGGCGAGAAGGCCCGCGAGCTCGGGGCCAAGGGGCTCGCTTGGATCAGGAAGCAGGGCGGTTGGAAGTCGTCCCTCAAAATGCCCGAGGCCGGGCTCGAAAAGATATGGAACGCCCTGGGCGGAGCCGAGCCCGATCTGGTCCTGCTCGTCGCCGACCGGAGGGAGACTGCGCTCAAGGCCCTCGGGGAGATCCGCCGGACCTGGCCGGTCGACGACGCCGCGGCCCGGGACCGTCTCGCGTTCTGCTGGGTCACGGACTTCCCGCTCTTAGAATGGTCCGAGGACGAGAAGCGGCTCGTTTCCGTCCATCATCCGTTCACCTCGCCCCTCGATGACGACGTCGCCCTACTGGCCGCGGAGCCGGGCAAAGTCCGGGCCAAGGCCTACGACCTGGTCCTCAACGGGGCCGAGGTCGGGGGGGGCTCCATCCGGATCCACGACCGGGACATCCAGCGCCGGGTCTTCGAGGCCCTCGGTCTCTCGAAGGACGAGACCGAGAGGAAATTCGGCTATTTCCTCGACGCCCTCGGCTACGGCGCCCCGCCGCACGGCGGCATCGCCTTCGGCTTCGACCGGCTGGTCATGTTCCTGGCCGGGGAGGAGTCCATCCGCGAGGTCATCCCCTTCCCCAAGACGACCGGGGCCCTGGACCTCATGACCGGCTCGCCCTCCGAGGTCGGCGAAGACCAGCTTACCGAACTTGGGCTCAAGCTGAAATAGCGCTGCCCCCGCGACTGCTCCGAACGGTTCTTCTCCTTTTTCCGTGGCAGGAAGAATCACGCGCATGGAGATTGATGTCCCCCTGCAGATCCCCATAGCGGAGGGGGACCGGCAGGGAGCGGACCATGGGGAGCGACCATTGAAAGTGCGGCGGAGCGACTCGGAGCCGCACTTTCAAGAAATATCTTACCTGATCTATTCACGAGTCGAGGCGGCTGCAGATGCAAGGCGTGGAGGGTGAAG
>JBBIGP010000093.1:0-5346 GCA_037447475.1 Candidatus Aminicenantota bacterium | reverse complement strand
CGGCGCCGGCCGAAAGGGCTTCATCTACCCGATCTATAAGTATTTCAAGATCGAATAGGTGGGGGCCAAATCTCCACTTAAGGATATTCTCTGATGAAAAGAAGAGACGTCATTGTGACTCACCGGAGAGCCGAGATCGGCTCTCTCTTCTTTTTGAGGCCCGAAAATTCCGTAAGTTGTTCCTGTTAAACAGGACCCTGAGGTCCGACCCCATCTTTACAAAAATAGGAGTCGGCCATCTCGCGGTCGAGAAAATAGCTGATGATCGTCCGGATGACGACGATGCTGGCCAGCACGGCGATCTCCTTGATCGTCGGGTGGATGATGGTGGCGATGACGTCGGCGGCGATCAGGTACTCCAGGCCCAGCAGCAGGTAGGATCCTAGCTGGTGGCGGAGGACCTCCCGTTCCTTGCAGATCCTTCTCCCCTTGAGGCGTCCGAGCTCGGCCCGCAGCAGGCGGAACGTCACCAGGATGACGCCCCAGGTGATGACGACGACGCCGATCGCCCCGATGCCGACGTAAAGATATTGGAAGATCTCGATCATCTCATGTCCCTCCGCATCGCGGGCTCGCGCCGGACTACAGCCCGCGGCTCTCCATCCAGTACAGGAAAGCGATGAGGAGTCCCGCCGCCGGGACGACGATGACCCACGGATCGACCTTCAGAAGCTCGGGGAACGTCTTGACCTTGAATTCCCCTTTGGCCAGGACGGCCGTCCTCAGGCGGGGGTACATCGCGGCGAAGATCCCCGCGCCGATGAGGATGCCGGCCAGGCCGCCCGCCAGGGCGTCCAGCCAGCCCTGGCCGACCGCGGCGGCGATCGTCCCGGGGCAGTAGCCGAGGGTCGCGAATCCCAGCCCGAAGATCAAGCCGCCGACGGCGGTCGAGCCCCAGGATCCCGGCTTTGGATGGAGCCGGGCCAGGCCCAGGCTGCGGAGGAGGTGAACGCCGAGCATCCCCGTCACGACGGCCGACAGCATGATCTTGACGACCGTGAAATCGTACAGGAGGAGCTGGCCGACGATGACGTCGTAACGGGCGACCCCTCCCTTCTCGAGCAGGAACCCGAAAGCGAAGCCCGCGGCGAGCCCGAGGACGAGCTGCGACCCCTTGTTCGTGTGGAGCTTGGTCAACATGGTCCTCTCTCCGCTATCCCAGGACCCGGAAGATGAAGAACGCCGCGGCGATCCCGCCGATGAAGAAGCAGATGGCGGCCAGCCAGCTGCTGACGGCGAGCTGCAAGGTGCCGCTGATGCCGTGGCCGCTCGTGCAGCCGCCGGCCCAGCGGGCCCCGAACCCGAGCAGGATCCCGCCGAGCAGGGCCACGACGACCCTCGTCAGGGGCTGAGGGCCGAACGCGGCCGCCCAGACCGACGGGACCCAATCGAGCTTGAACTGCCCCGACAGCTTAGCCGAGGTGAAGGCGCCGAGGACGATGCCGAAGACGAGCATCCACTCCCAGTCGATGCGCGGCGCGAACTCCTTGTAATAAGCCTTCTCGAGGACCTTGTTCCCCCGTAGGAGCCGCTCGATCATGCCGCTCGTCCGGGCGAAGGCCGTCGAGCAGCCGATGGGCTTGTCGGACAAAACGAAGGTCAGCCAGCTCAGGATGCCGATGCCGATCCCCGCCGCATAAGGGGACCACCGTGTCATTGTCAGCCACTCCATGCCGTATCCTCCTTCTTCCGATGCGTAGGCTCCGGGCGCTATTTCAGATAGCCGGCGGCCGTGTAGCCCGTCATGCCCCCGGCCACGTTCCGGACGTCCTTGAAGCCGCGCCTTTTGAGGAGGCTGGCCCCCAGGCTCGAGCGATATCCCGTCCCGCAGATGAGCAGGATGGGGCGGTCCTTCTTCAGGCCCCGGTATTTCGTCCTCAGATCGGGCGAGGGGATATTGACGGCCCCTTCGATGTGCCCGTTGGCGTACTCGCCGGCCGAGCGGACGTCGACAAGCGTCATCTTTTCCCGTCTCTTGACCATCCCGCGCAGGTCGTGGACCGAGACCTGGGTCACTCCGTCGGAGGGCAGGCCGGCCTTGAGCCAGGCGGAGATCCCGCCGTCGAGGAAGCCCTTGAGGCGGTCGATGCCGACCCGCCGCAGGCAGACCGCGGACTCCTCCGCCTGGGCCCGGTCCTCGGCGACGAGAAGGATGTCGTCCTGAGGCGGCAGGACCCAGCCGGCGAACGTCGAAAAGTTGCCCCCCGTGTCCAGGGCCACCGAACCGGGGATGTGCCGGCCGCCGAAGGACTCGAACGACCGGATATCGAGGACAAAGGCGTTTTCGGCCTTCGCCTTGCGGGCGAAGACCTCGGGCTCCCAGGCCTCCAGGGGCGGCAGGTCGGCGACCACGGCCGGGCCGCGGCGGTTGATCTCGCTGCAGCGGGCGAAATGGTCCGGGGCCGCGGGCATGTCGGTCGTCAGGGACTTGATGAACTTTTTCCGGTCCCAGATCTGGAGAGCGGGGTTGTACCGTCTCTCGTAGCCGATGGTGCTCGTCCGCTTGGCGGCGATGGCCCGGCCGCAGAGCGAGCCCGCGGCGTGGGCCGGGTAGACCTCGCAGAAGTCGGGCAGATCGAGGAGCTTGCCGTACAGGCTGTCGTAGAGGCGGGAGGCCAGCTCGTCGGACATGTCGGGGAAGAGGTCCGGCCGGCCGACGTCTCCGACGAACAGGGTGTCGCCGCAGAAGACGGCCGCCGGCTCCTTGCCGCGCGAAGTGTCCGTGACGACGTAGCTGATGTGCTCGGGCGTGTGGCCGGGGGTCTCGAGGACGGAGAAGCGCATGTGCTCGAGGCGGAAAGTGTCTCCCTCGGCCAGGGGCTTGTGGTCGAACCGGCAGCGGGCGCTTCGGGGGGCGTAGATGCGGGCCCCCGTCATCCGCGCCAGATCCATGTGGCCGGAAATGAAGTCGGCGTGCAGGTGGGTCTCCAGGATGTGGGTGATCCTCAGCCCCTGCTCGCGGGCGGCGGCGATGTAGACCTGGACATCGCGGCGGGGGTCGACGATGGCGCAGGTCTCGTCCCCGCCGATGAGGTAGGAGCTGTGGGCGATGCCCTTGACGAAAAATTGATGGACGATCATGGCGTATCTCCTTGTGATGCTAAAAATAGAATAGGTAAACCGTCCCCACGGCGAGGACGAGAAAGAGGGCGGTCATGATCCCGCCGGCGCGGAGGTAGTCCGCGTTCCGGTAGCCCCCCGGGCCCATGAGCAGGGCGTTGACCTGGTGGGTCGGAAGGATGAACGAGTTGGAGGCGCAGACGGCGACGAGCAGGGCCAGCATCCGGGGGTCGAGCGATGCCAGCTTGGCCATGTTGATGACCAGCGGCACGAGCAGGACGGCCGCGGCGACGTTGGACATGAACAGCGAGAAGACGGTCGACAGAACGGCGACGGTCGCGAGCAGGAAGAGGGAGTGGTGTCCATGGAGGACGAGCATGAGCTGCCCGGCGACGTAAGCCGCGGCCCCCGTCTTGTCCATGGCGACGCCCAGGGGGATGAGGCCGGCCAGCAGGAAGACCGTCCTCCAGTCGACGGCCCGGTAGGCGTCGTCGATGGACATGACCCGGACGAGGACCATGGCCATGGCCCCCGAGAAGAGCGCGAGCGGAATGGAGAAGCCGGCGAGGATGAGGGCGACGGCCCCGGTGAAGCAGAGCAGGGCCTTGAGCGGACGCGAGCCGCCCGGCGCCGCGCCCTCGACAGGGGTCAGGACGACGAAGTCCCGACGGTCGTCCATGGCCCGGATGTTGTCCCAAGGCCCGAAAACGACGAAGGTGTCGCCGGTCTTGAAGGGCCGGTCGGAAAAATCCTGCATCGGCTCGCGGTCGCCGCTGAGGAGGGCGATGGGCTCGACGGCGAAGGTCTTGCGCATGGCCATCTCCCGCAGGGTCCGGCCCGCATAGCGCGAGCGGGAGGGAAGGATGACCTCGGCGAAGCCGCTGCCGAGAATCGACAGGAGGTCCTGGACTTGCTCCCTGTCGCCGGCCGGTTCGAGGCCGAGGTCGCGGGCGAACCGCTCGGCGTCCTCGTGCTTGCCCAGCAGGACCAGGGTCTGGCCGGCCGCGAAGCGGGAATACCGCCAGGGGGCGTTGAGAACGGACCGGCCCTCGAGGATGGCCAGGAGGTTCAGGGGATAGGCCGTCCCGAGCCCCGTTTCCTCGCGGGTCAGCCCGATGATCCGGCTGTCCGGAGGGACCGCGGCGTAATGGACGCCCTGCGGCAGCTTCCAGGTCTCGATGAGCCTCTGCTGGGCGCCCGGCGGACGGGGGCTTTCCCTGTCGGGAAGGACGGAGCGCCGGAAGACGAGGAAATAGCCGATGCCCGCGATCGTCAGCACGAGCCCGATGGGGGTCACGCCGAACAACCCGAACTTCTCGAGGCCGTTCTGCCTGAGGAGGTCATTGAGGATGATGAGGGGGCCGGAGCCGACAATGCTGAGGGTGCCGCCGAGGATGGCCGCGAAGCCCATGGGCATGAGCAGGCGGGAAAGGCCGAAGCGCCCCGACCTCGACATCCTGACCAGGGCGGGCAGGAAGAGGGCCGCGGCGCCGACGTTCTGCATGAAGGCCGACAGGGCGGCCGTGGCGGAGGAGACGAGGGCCAGGAGCTTGCTCTCGCTCGTCCCGGCGGCTTTCGTCAGCAGGCGGGTCAGGTCCTTCATGGCCCCGGATCGGTCCAGGCCGACGCTCATGATCATGACCCCGATGACGGCGATGACGGCGTTGCTCGAGAGGCCCGAGAAGGCCTCGGTGGGGGTGACCAGACGGGTCCAGGCCAGGCCCAGCATGATGAGGATGGCGACGACGTCGACGCGCAGCCGCTCCAGGCTGAAGAGGACGGCCGTGGCCGCCAAAAAAAAGAAGACCAGGCCCATCTCCCAGGTCAAGGACACCTCTCAACCCATCGAACGCCCGGCGGCTCGTGCCTCTGAGCGGGGCAGGCCGCAGACAAATCGTCAATATACCATACGGCCCGGGACCGGTCAACGACGCCTTGACTTGGGCCGCCGGCCGATAATATGATTTTGCGCGACGGGCAGGCGAAAGCCCCCTGGGCGCCGGAACGAAAGCTTCCATGAACTCGCTGGCTCGACTGATCAAGACGGACCTCTACCGCCACGACGGTTTGAGCGGCTTGGGCGGTTTTTTCCGAGGCCTCGGCAAGCCGGGCTTCCGCTACACGCTCCTGCTGCGGCTGCTCGCGGTCCGCAAGCGCCCGTCCCCGCTCCGCTTCCTCCTCAGGGTCCTCAAGCGCCGCTACCGGTTCAAGTACGGGTTCGAGATCAACCCCGCCGCCCGGTTCGGCGAAGGCTTCCATCTCACCGACCACTGCGGCCCGGTCGTC
>JBBIGP010000092.1:0-5473 GCA_037447475.1 Candidatus Aminicenantota bacterium | reverse complement strand
GCCTGGGCGACGTCCCCTGCCGGTTCGACGTCATCGCCATCCTGTTCCACGACGATGGGAGCCACAGGCTCGTCCACTTCAGGGACGCCTTCTGAGGGTTTAGAAGGAGTAGACGACTCCGAGTCTGAGGTTCCGCCCCCGGCTCCTCCACGGCGTCCGGATCGGGCCTGGACAGATAGGCCGCGTTGAACACATTGGCCAGGGTCGCGAAGAACTCGAAGGACGACCGCCTGTAGCCGGCCTTGACGTGGAAGCCGTAGAAGCCGGCAAAGAAGCGCCGCCCCATGAGTTTGACCCCCCCGTCCAGGTTGAAGCTCGTTTCCGGGATCAGCTCCGGGTTGCCGATGATACGTCCGCGGCCGCTGATGCCCGTGTAGAAGAGCTCGCTGAGGCTCGGGACCCGATAGGCCTTGGAGACGTTGGCGAATGCGATCAGTCCCCGGCCGAGGTCATAGGATAGGGCCGCGAAACCGGTGGCCTGGGTCTTTTTCGAGGTCTCGGCCGCCGCCGGGACCTTCAGCGAGGACTCGGGGTATCTCGAGGCCGTGACCAGGATCTCCTCGCGCTTCTGGATGAGCGGGACGAGGGTCAGGACGACCCGCCCGCCGAGGTCCCGGCGTGTGAGCAGGAACTCGCCCTCGTAGTGGTCGGGGTGGATGACCTCCAGGCGGACGCGGTCGGAGTCCGGCACGGTCAGGGCGAAGCGGCCTTCGGCATCGGTTTCCGTCTTCTCCCCGCTCGGGCGATGGAGGACGACGGCCCCCTCGATGGGGTTCTGTCCCGTGCTGACGACGGTCCCGCGGATCTCGGCGGCTGAGGCGGCCGCCGAACAAAAGATCAAGCCAATGATGATGATCGCGATATGAGTACGCATGGAACCGTGCTAGCAGGACGCCTTGGCCCCGTCAACCAGCCGTCGTCATGGGACCTTGACGACTTTCGACCCGTCCCTGCAAACCTGAAGGAGCTCCCGGATGGACATTTTCAGGACGGGATGAACGGCTTCCGGAGCGATCTCCGCGAGGGGGACGAGGACGAAATTCCGCTTGGTCATCTTCGGATGGGGGATGGTCAAATCCGCGGTCTCGACGATTAGGCGCCCGGACAGCAGGATATCGACGTCGATCGTCCGCGGGCCCTTGGGTCCCGTACGGACGCGCCCCATCTCGGCTTCGATCGACAGGACGAGCCTCAACAGGGGCGGCGGGTCGAGAGCGGCGCGGACTTCGAGGACCTGATTGAGGAACCACGGCTGGTCGGGCCGATCGACGGGCTCCGTCCTGTAGACGGAGGACGCCCGGATGATCTCCACGCCGCTTCGGCCGAGCAGCCGGGCGGCCTTCGCGAGGTTCGAGCGCGGCCGGCCGAGGTTGCTGCCCAGGCTCAGATGATAGGTCATTCGAGAGGCTTCCGGGACCACCCCCCTATTGTACCCGATACGCGGGGACAGGCAACGGCCGGCCGCCCGCTCCCGGCCGACGCACGATGCGGTTGCATTTCCCCGGGCCTTCGACTAGGATTAAAAACCCGCGCGGGCGGGCCCGCGAATCCCGGGGCGAGGTATCGGGCATGAGCAAGCTGATCTTCCTGGACAACGGCGCGACGTCCTTCCCCAAGCCGGAAGAGGTCTATCGCACCATGGACCATTTCTTCAGGAACTACGGCGTCAACCCGGGCCGTTCGGGCTACGACCTGTGCATGGAGGCCGGCCTGATCGTCGAGGAGACGAGGAGGATGCTGACGGAGTTCTTCAACGGAACGGACCCCAACCGTCTCTGCTTCTCCTACAACTCGACCGACGCCCTGAACTTGATCATCTCCGGCATGCTTCGGCCGGGCGACCATGCCGTCTCCACGACTATCGAGCACAATTCCGTCCTCCGGCCCCTCCACCATCTGTCCCTGCAGGGGGTCGAGGTCGATCTCGTGCCCTTCGGGGCGGACGGTTTCGTCGACGCGGGCGAGATCCGGGCCCGCTTCCGGCCCACAACGCGCCTGGTCGTCGTCAACCACGCCTCCAACGTCATCGGGACCGTCCAGCCCGTCGCCGAGATCGGCCGCCTCTGTCGCGAGGCCGGCATCCCCTTCGCCATCGACGCATCCCAGTCGGCCGGCAAGGTCGCGGTGGACATGGAAAAACAGTTCCTGGACGTCGTGGCCTTCACCGGCCACAAGTCCCTTCTCGGTCCTACCGGCATCGGAGGCCTCTACGTCCGGGAGGGCGTCGAGATCCGCCACACCCGGGCCGGGGGTACGGGCGTCCGGTCGGCCGTCAAGACCCACCTCGACGAGTATCCCTACCGCCTCGAATATGGGACCCCCAACGTCATGGGCATCGCCGGCCTGCACGCGGGCCTGAAGTGGATCCTCGGCCGGGGCCTGGAGGCCATCCACCATCAGGAAATGGCCCTGGCCCGCATGCTCAAGGACGGCCTCCGCGAGATCCCCGGGGTCACGCTCTACTGTCAGGACGACCTCGCCGGCCACATCGCGGTCCTGGCCTTCAACATCGACGGGATGGACGCCGCCGATGTCGGGACGATGCTCGACGTCGACTACGGCATCGCCTGCCGGACCGGCCTGCACTGCGCCCCCCTCGTTCACGAACAGCTGGGCACCGACAAGATCCACGGCGCGGTCCGCTTCGGCCTCGGCCCGTTCAACACCGAGGACCATATCCGGACGGCCGTCGAGGCCGTCGGCGAGATCGCCGCCCTCCGCCGGCGCCGGAAAACCGTCTGACCGGCCGTCTTCAGGCCAACGGCAGGCGGACCGTGAAGGTCGAGCCTTCCCCCACCCGGCTGCTGACCGAAACCGTGCCTCCGTGGGCCAGGACAATGTGCTTGACGATGGACAGCCCGAGGCCCGTACCGCCGAGCTTCTTGGCCCGCGACTTGTCGACGACGTAGAACCGCTCGAAGACGTGGGCCTGATGTCCGGGGTCGATGCCGACGCCGGTGTCGGCGACCTCGATCCGCAATTGACCTCCCTCGACGCCGAGGCGGACCTTGACCCCTCCCCTATCGGTATATTTCATGGCGTTGTCGACGAGGTTCAGGAGAAGCCCTTCGATCTGGAGAGGGTCGGCGTTGACGGCCGGTAGCCCGGGATCGGCCTCCAGGGCCAACACCAGGCCCTTCGCGGCTGCCGGCTTCTCGAAGGTCGTGAGGATGCTCTCCGCGAGGGCCCTGACGTCCACCGGTTCCTTGGCCGGCCCCGGGATCTGGCCCTCGATCTCGGCGAGGGCCAGGAGATCGTCGACGATGGCGATCAGCCGGTCGGTGTTCCTCCGGATGATCCCCAGGTGCGAATTCGTCTCGTCCTGCGCCCCCTGGCCCAGGGTCTCGACGAAGCCTTTGATGGCCGTCAACGGCGTTTTGAGCTCGTGGGAGACGTTGACGACGAAGTCCCGCTTCATCCGCTCCAAGTCCCGGAGCTCCGTCACGTCGTGAAGGGTCAGGACGATCCGTCCCTGGGCGATGAGGTGCGCGGCATTGCAGAAATACGTCCTCTCGTGAAGGATCGCCTCGCCCGCCGTCCCGGACTTCGTCTCACGGACCTTGCGGACGACCTCGACGAGCGACGAGCTTCGGACGACCTCCCAAAAATGTTTGCCTTCCGGGGCTTCGCTCTGAACGGCCCGTCGGAAGCTGTCATTGCAGAACAGGATGCGCGAGTCCGCGTCCATGACGCAGAGCCCGTCGCGGATGGAAGCCAGGATCCCGGAGAGCTCCTCACCCTGGGTCCGGACCTCCTCGAACATGGCTCTCAGTTTCGCGGTCATGTCGTTGAAGCCCACAGCCAGGGGCTTGAATTCGCCCTTGCGTCTCGTCGAGACCTTGACCTCGAGATCGCCCGCGGACACCCGGGAGGCGGCCTCGACGAACTCCGCGACGGGGCGGGAGACTGTGCGGGTGAACAGGGCCGCGGCGATAAGGGCCAGCACCGCGGACAGGCCGACGACCCGATGCAGATCCCGCCTGAGCTCTCTCAAGAGCGCCTGGAGATGCCGCATGAACAGGCTCAGCCGCAGGACGCCGACGACCGATCCGTCCGCTTCGAGCGGAACGCTCATGTACATCATCTCGGCCCGCAGGGTGGAGCTGAACCGGATGGACATCTTCTTTTCGCCCTGGAGAGCGGCGTAGATCTCAGGTCGGAAGAAGTGGTTCTCCATGTCCCGGGCCTCCTTCTCGGAGTCGGCCAGGACGTTCCCCCGGCTGTCGATGACCGTGATCCGCCGGTCGGTCTGACTCGCCACGGACGAGATCAGATCGTCCAAGCCTTCCGCCTGTTCTTGCACGAGGAAGGGCCGGATCCGGTCTTTCAGAAGATAGGCCAAGTTCTCCAATTGGACCTCCTGGGCCCGGATGAAATGCTTTCGCATCAGAGGAGGGCCGGCCAGGAGGACCACCGCAACGACGACGGCGATGACCAGGAGATAGCCCGCGAAAATCTTCAGGAAAAGCGTTCGTTTCATTCTTCGACCTTGTAGCCCACGCCGCGGATGTTCTTGACGAGCGCCGCCGCCGGGCCCAGCTTCTCCCGGAGGTTGCGGATGTGGACGTCGACCGTCCGGTCGACGACGGCTTTTTCGTGTCCCCAGAGGACGTCGAGGATCTGATCGCGGGTGAAGACCCGGCCCCGCCGGGACGCAAGGAGCTGCAGGATCTTGAACTCCGTGGCCGTCAGCTCGACCTTTCGGCCACCGACGAGGGTCTCGAACCTGTCGGGATCGAGGACCAGGTCCCCCACGGATATTCTCCGGCTGACCTCGGCGGCCCCCGGTCGCCTGAGCACCGCGTGAACGCGGGCGACGAGCTCCTTGGTGGAGAAGGGCTTGGTGATGTAATCGTCGGCGCCGAGCTCGAGGCCGACGACCTTGTCCGACTCGTCCCCACGGGCCGTCAGCATGATGATCGGGATCCCGGCCAGCTTGTCCGACCGGCGCAGCTCCCGGCAGACGTCGAGGCCGTCCATGTCGTGCAGCATGAGGTCGAGGAGGAGGAGGTCGGGCCGTTGCCGGTCCAGGAACCGGTAGAGGGCCTCGGCCTCCTCGAAGCCCACGAACCGGAAGCCCGCTTTCTGGAGGGTGACTTTGAGGAGCTCGAGGATGTCGGGCTCGTCGTCGAGGGCGGCGATCAATGGGGGCATGGACTCACCTAACCCGTCCTATGAAGACGCATTATAGGGATTTCTCCGGCGGCCGCAAGATGGGAAAGCGACCGGGGGTTGCCCGGCCGGGCCCTCCCGGATATAATGAAAGAAAAAAGACGGAGGGACCGACCATGTTCAAAATGATCTTTGTCCTGGCTCTCCTCGGGCTGGGATTCGCCGGCGCGGCGGGCGCCGCCTCGAGGTTCAAGAAGGATGTCATCCCCACGTCCGCAGGCGACCTGGAGATCACCTTCCTCGGACACGGATCGCTGATGATGACCTTCGGCGGCAAGACGATCCACGTCGATCCCTACGG
>JBBIGP010000091.1:0-5572 GCA_037447475.1 Candidatus Aminicenantota bacterium | reverse complement strand
CGCAGGGATTTCTTGAAAGTCGCTTCCGCGGCGCCTCTGGCCGGGGCCTTTGTCCCGGCCCTCAAGGGCGGCGTCCAGGCGGCCCCTCAAGACAAGGTCCGGGTCGTCCTCGTCCGCGATCCGAGCCCGCTCGGCCCGGGCGGTGCCCCGCCGTCCGAGGTCGCTCAGAAGATGCTCGACGACGCGGTCTGCGCCCTGCTCGGGGAGAAGGACCCGGTCCGGGCCTGGAAGACGCTCATCAAGCCCGAGGACGTCGTCGGCATCAAGACCAACGCCTGGCGCTTCATCCCGACGACGACAGAGGTCGAGCAGGCCATCAAGCGCCGGGTGATGGACGCCGGGGTCTCCGAGGACATGATCGCGATCGACGACCGGGGCGTTCTCCGGAACCCGGTCTTCCAGAAAGCCACGGCTCTCGTCAACGCCCGGCCCCTGCGCTCCCATCACTGGTCGGGCGTCGGCAGCCTGATCAAGAACTACATCATGTTCGTGCCCCAGCCCGCGGCCTACCATGGCGATACGTGCGCGGACCTGGCCACGCTCTGGAACCTCCCCCAGGTCAAGGGCAAGACCCGACTTAACGTCCTGGTCATGTTCACCCCCTTGTTCCATGGGGTCGGGCCCCATCACTACTCCAAGGAATACACGTGGGAGTACAAGGGGATCATCGTCAGCCGGGACCCGGTCGCGGCCGATGTGACGGGCCTGCGCATCCTGCAGGCCAAGCGGCGCGAGCATTTCGGCGACGACCGGCCCTTCCAGATGCCTCCCCACCACGTCTTCCTCGCCGACACGCGCCATCACCTCGGCGTCAGCGACGCGAACAAGATCGAGCTCGTCAAGCTGGGGTGGGAGGAAGGGGCCCTCATCTAGGTTCAGCCGCCATGCCGATCTACGAATACCGCTGCGCCGCCTGCGGGAAGAAGACGACGGTCCTGACGCTTTCGGTCAAGGCCGAGGTCGAAACGAAGTGCCGCCACTGCGGCGGCGCAGACCTGCGCAAGCTCGTCTCGCGGGTGGCCGTCCGGCGGTCGGAAGAAAGCCGTCTCGAGAGCCTGGCCGACCCGTCCTCGCTCGCCCGGCTCGACGAGAACGACCCCAAGAGCGTAGCCAAGTGGATGAAGAGAATGGGGCGGGAGATGGGCGAGGAGGCCGGCGAGGACTTCGACGAGGAGGTCGACAAGGCCATGGAAGAGACCGCCCGGGAGGGGGAGGGCAGGTCCGGCAACGACTTCGATATGGGAGGGGGGGAAGACATTTGAGCCAAGCCCTGTATTTCATCGCCGGGGCCGTGTTCGGCGCCGGCGTCCTGTTCATCGTGCTCCTGCTCCGGAAGAAGGACAGCCGGGAGATCGCCCGGGCCCTCGTCGACGAGACCGAGAAGGAGAAGGTCCAGGACCTCGAGGCCCTGATCGGGCGGGTCAAGGACGGCGTCAAGGACGCCTTCGGGTCACTGTCGCAGGAGGCGCTCAAGACGAGCTCCGAGGAGTTGATCAAGATGGCCCGCGAGCAGCTTGCCGGCCAGGTCCAGCTCGGCGGGAAGGACCTCGAGGGCAAGAAGCAGCTCATCGACCAGGCCCTGGAGTCCATGCGGACCGACCTGCGGAAGATGGAGGAGCTCGTCGGCGGATTCGAGAGGGACCGGACCGCGAAATACGGCGAGCTGGCGGCCCAGCTGCGGACGGCGGCCCAGCAGACGTCGCGCCTCCAGGAGACGGCCGACCACCTGAGGCAGGCCCTGGTCAGCACCAAGGCCCGCGGCCAGTGGGGCGAGCGGATGGCCGACGACGTCCTGCGGCTGGCGGGCTTCGTCGAGGGGGTCAGCTATTTCCGTCAGAAGGCCCTCGAGGGCGGCGCGTCCCGCCCCGACTACACCTTCCAACTCCCCCAGGGCCGGAAGGTCAACATGGACGTCAAGTTCCCCCTCAACAGCTACCTCCGCTATCTCGAGACCGAGAGCGAGATGGAGCGGGAGACGCACAAGGCCCAGTTCCTGAGGGACGTCCGGGCCCGGATCAAGGAGGTCACGGGCCGCGACTACATCGATCCCGAGGGCGAGACCCTCGACTACGTCCTCGTGTTCATCCCCAACGAGCAGGTCTACGCCTTCATCAACCAGAACGACCCGGCCCTCATCGACGAGGCCCTCCGGAGCAAGGTCATTCTCTGCTCGCCCTTCACGCTGTTCGCCATCCTGGCCATCATCCGCCAGGCCATGGACAACTTCCACACCGAGCAGGCCAAGGGCGAGATGCTGCGGCACCTGGGGCGGTTCTACAAGGAGTGGGAGAAGTTCCGGGAGGTCATGGACAAGGCCGGCAGGAAGCTCGATGAGGCCCGCGACGAGTTCCAGAAGATGATCACGACCCGGCGCAACAAGCTCGAGAAGCCCCTCTGCGAGATCGAGGACCTCAGGCGCCGGAAGGGCATCGGGGAAGAGATCGCCTTGGGCGAGGCCGACATCCTGGCCATCGAGCCGGGAAACGAGAACGGGCCGGCGGACGAGACCGCGACGGCCGCGAAGGAGGGATGATGGAAGACGAGATCGGGCGCGTCACGCATTACTTCGGCAAGATCGGGGTCGCCGTGATCGAGGTCGGCGCCGGGAGCCTGAAGGTCGGGGAGACCATCCGGATCAAGGGCCACAGCGCGGATTTCACCCAGAAGGTGGTTTCCCTGCAGCAGGAGCACCAGCCGGTCGCGGAAGTGAAGAAAGGCGGATCGGCGGGAGTGAAGGTCGATCAGCCCGTCCGCGAAGGGGACAAGGTCTACCGGGTCACGGAAGGCGCCTGAGCCTGCCGGGAAGAGAAGGCCCGTCCCCGGGATCTTCGGATCCGGGCGCAAGCCGCCCGGGATCGCAAATGATCCCGTATCGCCCTCGCCGAGCTGTTCGGGGTCGAGTGTCAAGAAAGGACTGTCGCCGATGAGGAAGATCGCTGTCTCCATGAAAGCCGGGGCGTCCCGCGCCTTCGCCAGGTCGCTCGACGCCGTCGAGGCGGTCGGCAACAAGCTGCCCCACCCGGCGACGCTCTTCGCCCTCCTCGCGGTCGCGGTCATGGTCGTCTCCTGGGCGGCCGCTCAGATCTCCTATCAGGCCGTCCATCCCGTGAGCGGGGCCGCCGTCACGGTGAAAAGCCTGATCAGCGCCGACGGCGTGCGCTGGATCTACGCCAACGTCGTCCGCAACTTCGTCAGCTTTCCGCCCTTGGGACTGGTCCTCGCGGTCATGATCGGCCTCGGGGTCGCCGAAGGGTCGGGGCTCTTCACGGTCATGATCCGGGCCCTGGTCCTGGGCGCCCCGCGTCGGATCATCACGGCGGCCCTGGTCACGGCGGGCATCCTGTCCCACCTGGCGTCCGAGGCCGGCTATGTGATCCTCATCCCGCTCGGGGCCATGATCTTCCATGCCCTGGGGCGGCATCCCATGGCCGGGCTGGCCGCGGCGTTCTGCGGCGTGAGCGGCGGGTTCGGGGCCAATTTCCTGATCGGCTCCGTCGATCCCATCCTGGCCGGCCTGTCGACCTCGGCGGCCCAGATCCTCGATCCCGCGATGGTCATCAACCCCGTCGTCAACTACTATTTCATGTTCGCGTCGGCCTTTTTGATCGTCGCGCTGGGGACCTGGATCACGGAGAAGATCGTCGAGCCCCGGCTGGGGACCTACGACGGTCCGGCCGAGAAGGCCCCCATCGCTCAACTGACGCCGCTGGAGAAGAAGGGGCTGAAAGGGGCCGGATGGGGCCTGCTGGCGACCATCGCGCTCCTGGCCCTGACCGTCGTCCCCCGGTGGGGCATCTTCCGGAACCCCGCGGACGGCACCGTCCTCCACTCGCCGTTCTTCGACGGCGTCATCGTCGGCATCCTGGTCTTTTTCCTCGTCCCCGGCCTGATCTACGGCCTCATCGTCAGGTCCATCAAGAACGACAAGGATGTCGTCAAGCACATGACGAAGTCGATGAGCGGCCTGGCCGGCTACATCGTCCTCGTCTTCTTCGCCGCCCAGTTCGTGTATTTCTTCAGCTACAGCAACGTGGGGCTGGTCGTGGCCATCCGGGGGGCGGAGGCCCTGCGGGACATCGGCCTGACGGGCGTGGGCCTCCTCGTCGCCTTCGTCCTGCTGTCCGCGTTCACCAACATGTTCATAGGCAGCGCCTCGGCCAAGTGGGCCATCCTGGCCCCGGTCTTCATCCCCATGTTCATGCTCCTCGACTACCACCCAGCGCTGACCCAGGCGGCGTTTCGCATCGGCGATTCCGTGACAAACATCATCACGCCCATGATGAGCTACTTCGCCCTCATCGTCACCTTCGCTCAGAAGTACAGCGAGCGCTACGGCATCGGGACCATCATTTCGACGATGCTGCCGTACACCTTGGTCTTCACCGTCGCCTGGACGCTTCTGCTCGTCCTGTGGTTCCTGACCGGCCTGCCGCTCGGGCCCGACGGGCCTCTCCACCTGTGATGCTGGCCTTCTTGGACGGGTTCTTCTTCGTTTTCCACTCGGCGGTCATCGTTTTCGCCCTGTTCGGCTGGGTGTCCCGGAAAACGCGGAAGGCCAACCTGGCCGTCATCCTGTTCATCGCCTTTTCCTGGTTCATCCTCGGCATCTGGTACGGATACGGATATTGCCCCTGCACGGACTGGCACTGGCGGGTCAGGGAGGAACTCGGGTATCTTGATATGCCGTCCTCCTACACCAAGTTCCTCATCGATAAGGCGACGGGCTTGAACGTCGACCAGAAGGTCGTGGACGCGCTGACGCTCGTGCTGCTCGCCGCTGCCTTTACGCTGTCGCTCGGGGCCAATCTCCGGGACTGGAGGGAGAGGCGGCGCGAGAGGGCCGCCCGGAGCCCTAGAAAACCCTGAGGGGGGAAGCTCGCATTCCGCGGGCCCGAGAACGCTGTGGAACTGAATGACCGGCCGGAGAGTCTAAGGCGGGTCAGGGGCGGGGGCCGAAGAGGGCCGTGCCGACGCGGACCATCGTCGCCCCTTCCTCGACGGCGACCCGCCAGGAATTGGTCATGCCCATCGAAAGGCGCCGCATCTCGACCCCGGGGACGGCCGCCGTCTTGAGGGCCTCGAAGACCCTGCGCGTCTCCTGGAAATAGGGCCGGGAGTCCTCGGGGTCGCCCTCGAAGGGGCCCATGGTCATGAGGCCGAGAACACGGAGGCGGGGGAGGGCGGCCAGGGAACGGACGAGCGGCTCGACATCCTCGGGCATGACCCCCGCCTTTTGGGTCTCGCGGCCGCTGTTGACCTCGACGAGGACTTCCATCGTCCGTCCGGCGGCGGCGGCGCGCTTGTCGATCTCCCGGCCGAGCTCGAGGGAGTCGACGGTCTCGATCAGGTCGAAGATCTCGACGGCTCTCTTGACCTTGTTCTTCTGGAGGTGCCCGATGAAGTGCCAGCGGGCCCGGCGGCCGACCGCGGCGAAGACCTCGGCGGCCTCTTGGACGTAGTTCTCGCCGATGACCTTGACCCCCGCATCGACGGCCTCGAGGATCTCGGCGGCGGTCCGGGTCTTGGCGGCGGCGACGAGTTCGACGCCCGGCGGCAGCTCGGCCAGGATGGC
>JBBIGP010000090.1:0-5640 GCA_037447475.1 Candidatus Aminicenantota bacterium | reverse complement strand
ATCATCGTCTGGAAGCCCGACGGCGCGACGGCCCCGGGGCGTTTCGCATAGAGGCCCAACGACTCAGCGAGGCGCGACCTCTTGAGCGGCTCCAGGTCCATCGGCGGATGGTTGACGAGGTTGAAGGCCGCCCCGCCGACGGTCCCGTCCGCGCTCTCCCAGAAGCGGAGCATCGCTTCCACCGCGTCTTCCTCGAGGACGGCGTCGTCGTCGAGAAAGCCGATCAGATCCATGTCCGGGCTCACGGCTTCCAACCCTCTGTTGCGCTGCCCGGCCGCCGACGGCTTGTCGGCGCGGATGCACGTCAGGGCGATGCATGAGGGGCCGAAGCCGTCGGGGGAGATAGGCCGCTCGCTCGCGTCCACAATGACGACCTCGTCGGGAGGCCGCGTCTGGCGATCCACGCTCCCCCACATGCGGCGCAGCTCCTCCGGCCGGTCCTTGGTGGCCACGACGAATGCCAGCTTAGAGGCCGCCGGCACGGCTTTCCTCCAAAAATGAAAGGACGACGGCCCTCATCTCGCGCACGAAGCGGTCGGTCGAGAACGCTCCGGCCCTCGCCCGAAGATGCTCCCGGAGCCACGCCTGCTTGCCGGGGTCGGCCAGGACCCGGCGGATCTTGACGACGGCATCGCCCGTACCCTCATAGATAAGGTCCTGATGGGCGACGATCTCGGTCTGGCCTCCGCCGGCCGGGACCCAGACGATGCAGCCGGTTTTGACCATCTCGGCCACGGCCAGGCCGAAAGCCTCCTGCCGGCAGCCGGAGATGCCGTACTTGTGGCCGGCCAGGATCCGGGCCTTGGCGGCGCCGTAGACCTCGCCCTCGAAAGATATCCAGTCCGCGTTGTCGCGTCGGACCCTTTCGAGCTCGCGGAAATGGGCCGGGTCGTCGCGCCTTCCGAGGACATGGAGATGGACGTCGCGCTCCCTGCGGACCTGGCGAAGGGCGTCGACGACCTGGAGGATCCCCTTCTCGGGGACCAATCGGGCCATGAGGACGAAACCGTCGGCCCGCTCGCTCCACGGAGCATCCGGGGTCTCGGCTGCGACCGGAGGATAGACGACCAGCGAGGGGACGCCGAACCGGGTCGTGAGGAGGTCCCGCGTCCACTCAGAGTTGGCCACGATGAGGTCCTTCTTCCAGGCCTCGGGGCTCCCCCCCGCCAGGGCCCGGCCCAGGGCGAGATAGAGCGAGCGGACTATCGAGCCGCGGTGGAAAACGCCCGTTCTCCCCTGGGCTTTCCCGTGGAGCTCCCGGCGGAGACGATCGTCGAACGAGAAGTCGCCGACCCTTTGGATGCTCCGGCGGCCAAGGTCCATGAGGCCGTACGTGGAGATGACGGCATCGAACCGCCCGGCGCGGCGGCGGACATGGCGTGCCAGGCGGAACGTCCGCAGAGCGTCGAAGCGTCGCTTCGTGCCGAAGGGAACGCGCATAGACCGGATCTCGATCCGCTTCGGGTCCAGTCTCGTCCCGTATGCCGCGTCGAGGTCGGGGAGGTCGGGACTGTTCATGGTGATCAGCGTCAGCCGGAAATCGTCCTGGAGGGCCTGGAGGGTCCAGACGGCGCAGGCCTCCGACCCGCCGCCCGGGACGATCCGTGGATGGATGACGCCAATGCGGAGAGACTGATCGTTCATCGGTCGCTCATGGCGCCCCGGACCGGGCGCCGGGCCGGAGCTTGCTCAGCAGAAAGGCCCGTTCCTCACCGTCAACGATCCGGAAAAAGGCCGCTCCGAAGAAGAGCAGGGTCAGGGCCGCGGCCCCTGCGATCCCCAGACCGAGGACCGCGTTGGCGGCTAATCCGAGGGCGAGGAGGCCCAGGCCGGCCAGGACGCCGGACAAGCCGTTCTTCCAGACGAATCCGGGTCTGACCCGGCCGGCCTTGAACGATGCCGCCAGGAGAACGGCCGGGAAGGCGACGAGCCGGGCGGCGGTGGCCAAGGCCACGCCCTTGATGCCCCACAGGCTCGCGCCGGTGAGGGCCAAGCCCGCGTAGGCGACGAGCTCGACGGCCTGGTACTTCGGCGCGATGTCGGCCCGGCCTATTCCCAGGAGATAGTTGTTGGGTACGGCGACGACGGCATTGACGAGGAAGCCGGCGGCCAGGAACTGGACGACGAGCCGGCTCGCGGCCGCGAAATCCGGGCCCAGCCAGAGGCGGAGGAAATCGCCGGCGAAGAAGACGAGGAGGAGCAGGAGCGGGCCCGTGACGAGGAGGATGAATTTCATGGACCTGGCGAAAAGGGCCTCCGCTCTCGCGTCCTCGCGGCCGGCGTCGATGGCGCTGAAGGCCGGGAAGAGGACCATCGACAGGCTGCCGGGGATGACCCCGACCCGGTTGATGGCCTCGGACGGGGCGCTGTAGTAGGCGACGGCCTCGACCGTGATGAGGGAGCCGATGATGAGCCTGTCCAGCGACGTCGTCACGGCGTAGAGTATGCTGGACAGGCCGAGCCAGCCGCTGAACGTGAACAGGGGCCTGACGAGAGACCGCTGAAGCACCGGCCGGACCTTCAGGACGGGGTGGACCCTGAGGCACAGCGCTCCCCATGCGAGGAGCGCGGCTGTCCGGGAAAGGAGGAGCAAGACGACGATCCCGGGCAGGGAATATCCCAGGGCGACCCCGACGAGAGGCAGAACGTAGAAGAGGACATTGACGGGGACCTTGACGGCGTTGACCAGGTCGAACCGCTGGCCGGCCTCCAGCGCTCCGCGAAGCGACGCGGTGACGAACATGACCGGCAGCGAAAGCCCGACCAGCCGGAGGGTCAGGGCGGTCTCTTCGACGAACCCCTCAGGGATGTTGAGGAGCCGGCCGGCGACGAGCGGGGCCGCCAGCCAGAGCGCGACCGCGGCGGTCAGGCCCATCACGGCCTGGAGGCTGATCGTCGTCCAGAGATACGCCGGCACTCTCTCCGTCTCGTTCCGGCCGAGCGCGCCGGCGATGAACTTGGTCGCCGTCCGGCCCAAGCCGAGGTCGAAGAGGCCGAAATAGCCGAAGACGACCCAGACGAGGGCCAGGATCCCGAACCTCTCGGTTCCCAGGGCCCGGACGACCAGCGGGATGGTCAGGAACCCGACGGCCAGCGGGAGGACGAGCCCCAGGAAGTTGAGGACCGTGTTGCGGAAGAAAAGCTTGTTGCCGAGGTCCATGGCGCAGACCGGGTGGTTTTCGGCAGGCTACCGCCGATGCATAAAACTCCGCACCTCGCGGTGAGAAAAACGGACGTTTTAACGGCTACGGAACGAAGCGGATGGGTGTATTATAACCGAACGGGCGGCGTGGAGCGAAGCCCTATCCGCGTGTCTCATGACGGGCCCATCGTAAGGGGCTTCCTCCCCCCGGACAATCGTCGGGCTGGATGAATCCCGGGGTGAAAAAGCATCCCCTTTCCTCACCTCCGCCGGGGAGGAGAATGGGGCCGTCTCACCCCTGGGCCCCCTGGGCTTCCTTGACACTGCCCGGAGGCTCCTCTATACTTGGGTTTCCTCGAGGACAAGACCCCAGGATCGACCCGTTCATGACACAGATCGAAAAGGCCCGCCAAGGCGTTCTCTCGACGGCCCTGAAAAAGGTCGCCGCCGCCGAGGGCGTCCCGGCGGAGGCGCTGGCCGGGCTCGTCGCCCGCGGATTGGCCGTCATCCCCTTCAATCCGAACCACTCCCCCGCCCGGCCCGCCGGCATCGGCCGCGGATTGAGGACCAAGGTCAACGTCAACCTCGGCACGTCGCGCGATTATCCCCTGCTCGCCGACGAGCTCCGCAAGGTCAAGGTCTGTCTCGACCACGGGGCCGACGCCCTGATGGACCTGAGCACGGGCGGCGACCTGCCGAAGATCCGGCGGGCCATCCTGCGCCGGGCGCCCCTCCCGCTAGGCACGGTGCCCATCTATCAAGCGGCGGTCAAGGCCATCGACGGCCGCGGCTCCATCGTCGACATGACAGAGGACGACCTTTTCGAGGCCATCGAATCCCAGGCCCGGGAGGGCGTCGATTTCATGACCGTCCACTGCGGTCTGAACCTCAAGGCCGTCGAGCGCCTCCGCAAGCAGGGCCGGGTGGCGGACGTCGTCTCGCGGGGCGGGGCCTTCCATCTCGCCTGGATGCTCCACAACGGGAAGGAGAACCCGTTCTACGCCCGGTTCGACCGTCTGCTCGAGACCGCCCGGCGGCACGACATCACCCTCAGCCTCGGCGACGGCCTCCGGCCCGGCTCCATCCTCGACGCCACCGACCGGCCGCAGATCGAGGAGCTCCTGACGCTCGGCGAGCTGGTCAAGCGCGCCTGGGCCGCCGGCGTCCAGGTCATGGTCGAGGGCCCGGGCCACGTGCCGCTCGACCAGGTCGAGATGAACATGCGCCTCCAGAAGCGCGTCTGCGAGGGAGCGCCCTTCTACGTCCTGGGGCCGCTCGTCACCGACATCGCCCCCGGCTACGACCACATCGTCTCGGCCATCGGCGGGGCCCTGGCGGCGGCGGCCGGGGCGGATTTCCTGTGCTACGTGACGCCGGCCGAGCACCTCGGCCTGCCGACGGCGGATGACGTCCGCGAAGGCCTCATCGCCTCCAAGATCGCCGCCCACGCGGCCGACATCGTCAAGGGTGTCCCGGGCGCCCTGCGGCGCGACCTCGAGATGTCCCGGGCCCGCAAGGCCCTCGATTGGGAGACCCAGAGAAAGCTGGCCATCGACCCCGCCAGGTTCGCGGCGGTCCGCAGGCGGAGGAGGTCCAAGTCCGCGGCCTGCTCCATGTGCGGAGATTTCTGCGCCATGCGGATCGTCAGCGAGTTCCTCGGCCGCAATGGGAAGGCCGATGGCGAATGCTCCTAGGGGCCTGCTGTTCGGCACGGCCGGCGTGCCCCTCTCTGCGGCCGACGATTCCACCCTGAGCGCCATCGAGCGCATCCGCGAGCTGGGGCTGGACGCCCTGGAGATCGAGTTCGTCAAGGGCGTCAAGATGGGCCTCGACACGGCCGCCGGGGTCCGGGAGAAGGCCTCCTCGCTGGGCGTCCGGCTGAGCGTCCACGCCCCCTACTTCATCAATCTCAATTCCGTGGACGCCGGCAAGCGTTTGACCAGCCAGGAGCGCCTCCTGAAATCGGCCCGCATCGGCGCGGCCTGCGGCGCGGTGAGCGTCGTCTTTCACGCCGCGTTCTACGGGGCGGACCCGCCGGACAAAGCCTACGCCGCCGTCAGGCGGGAGCTCCGGACGGTCATGTCGATCGTCCGGTCCGAGCGCCTGCCCGTCACCCTGCGCGTCGAGACCATGGGCAAGAGGTCGCAGTTCGGATCTCTCGACGAGGTCCTGTCCCTGTGCCGGGAGATCGACGGCCTCCAGCCCTGCCTCGATTTCTCGCATCTCCACGCCCGGGAGGGGAAGGTCAATTCCTACGACGACTTCCACCGTGTCCTCAGCAAGGTCGCCCGCAAGCTGGGGCCCCGGGCCCTCAAGAACGCCCACATCCATATCGCCGGCGTCCACTACGGCGAGAAGGGCGAGGTCAAGCACCTCAACCTCGAGGAGGCCGACTTCCGCTACGACGAGTGGCTCGAGGTCCTGCGCGACATGGGCGTCGAGGGGATGGTCGTCTGCGAGAGCCCCAACCTCGAGGGCGACGCCCTGATGCTCAAGAA
>JBBIGP010000089.1:4147-6166 GCA_037447475.1 Candidatus Aminicenantota bacterium | reverse complement strand
TCCGGCGATCGGCCCTGGCGCCCCCCCTGTACCAGGCGGCCTATATGCTCGGTGGCCTTCAATTCCGGGCCATGGCCCGGGAGCTGGTGGATTCCGGGCGGATGACGGCCCGGGAATTTCACGACGCCGTCCTCAAGGGCGGCCGGATCCCGGTTGAAGCGCTCCGGGCTCACCTCTCGGGTGAAAGACTCCGCCCGGACTTCAAGTCCAGTTGGCGGTTCTACGGAGATCCGAAATAATGTTATAACCTGATCTATTCACGAGTCGAGGCGGCTGCAGATGCCGTCCCTTCACAACACGGCAGATGCGGCCGGATCGGCTCGCCCGGAGGGTGAAAATGCCGGTCTTTCTGTGAGGAGCTTGTAAAAAGCCCTGGCAAAAATCGGAAAGAACACATCGGCATTTTCATGAATAGGTCAGGTTAATTGCCGACTGGATATTTTTTTCGGCCTCGCGCATCGTCTTGCCCTGGCTGACACATCCGGGGATCGCCGGGCACTCGGCGACGAATACGCCGTTCTCATCCTGAGTTATGGTCACAAAGAACTTCATATTCATATTCCCTTCGTCTTCATGCTCATTATGACAAACTTAGGATGCATTTACAACGGCGCGGGTGCCGGCCTCGATGCGGACGGCGTGGACCTTGGGCGCCTTTCCGGCCGCGGCCTCGTAGTCGCGGGCGACGCGGGCCTCGAACTCGGGGACGGCGTCGGCCTCGACGAGGCTGATGGTGCAGCCGCCGAAGCCCGCGCCCATCATCCGCGAGCCCAGGACCCCGGGGACGCGGCGGGCGGCCTCGACGAGGGCGTCGAGCTCGGCCGAGCTGACCTCGTAGCCGTCGCGCAGGCCGGCGTGGGAGGCGTTCATGAGCGCGCCGAAGGCGGCGAAATCGTTGCGCCGCAGGGCGTCGGCGGCCTCCCCCACCCGGATGTTCTCGCGGACGACGTACTCGCACCGCTTGAAGACGACGGGATCAAGCTCGTTCTTGTGCTCCCGAAGCAGGTCGAGGCTGACGTCGCGCAGGCTGCGGATCGCGGGATCGTAGGCCCGGAGGATGTCGACCCCGGCCTCGCACTGGCCGCGCCGGACGTTGTATTCCGAGCCGGCCAGCTCGCGCCGGACCAGGGTGTCGGCGACGACGACCCTCAGGTCCGGGCGCTCGAACGGCAGGCGCTCGAACTCGAGGGACCGGCAGTCGAGCCTGAGGACGCTTTGCGCCCGGCCGTGGATGTTGATGAACATGTCCATGATCCCGCAGCGGAGCCCGACGAACTCGTTCTCGGCTTTCTGGGCCAGCTTGACGAGGGTCAAGTCGTCGAGCTTGAGGCCGAACAGGGCGTTGAGGGCGAAGGCCAGGCCGCCCTCGATGGCCGCCGACGAGGACATCCCGGCGGCGATGGGGACGTCGCCGCCGAAGACGCAATTGATGCCCCCGATGCGGTGGCCGGCGAGGAGGAACTGGTCGAGGACGCCCTGGAGGTAGTCGGGCCAGCGCAGGGGCGAGCGGTGGAGGGCGCCGAGCTCGCAGCGGAACTCCTGATCGAAGTCGACCGAGACGAAGTGGCAGGCCGCGTCGGACCGGGGCGCGACGGCCAGGACGACGGCCTTGTCCGTGGCCCCGGGCATGACGAAGCCCTCGTTGTAATCGGTGTGCTCGCCGATGAGGTTGACCCGGCCCGGAGAGATGACGAGGAGGGGCCGGCCCTCGAATTGCTTCTTGAACCGGTCGGCGACGACGGGGAGGGGACCGCTCATTTCGTCTCCATGCTACTTCAGCCGGACCTCGAAGGTCTTCTTCTCGACCGGGGCGATGACGCTCTTGTCGATCCGGCGCGAGAGGTCCTCGGTGTCCTTGAACCGGCAGACCGGCAGGACCCAGTGGTATTTGACGTAATGGTGGCTCTCGGGGCCGCCCGCCCCTCCCTCGCGGGCGATGGGCTGGACGGGCACGGCGGGCAGATAGTGGACGACGGAGTCGAGGGTCTGGGCGACGCGGCGGTCGTCGGTGAGATCGGC
>JBBIGP010000089.1:0-4047 GCA_037447475.1 Candidatus Aminicenantota bacterium | reverse complement strand
CGGTGAGATCGGCCTCGGTGAGGTCGGCCTTGAAGAACGAGGCCTGGCGCAGGACGGCCCGGGTCAGGTTGGCCCGGAAGAGCGACGCCTGGCCGAAGTTGGCCCCCTCGAGCCGGGCTTCGATGAGGCTCGCGCCGCTGAGATTGGCCTTGATGAGGAAGGCGTGGCCGATGTCGGCGGCGTTGAGGTTGGCCCCGGCGAGGTCGGCCTGGCTGAGGTTGGCCTTGACGAGCGTGGCCCGGTTGAGGTCGGCCCCGCAGAGGCTGGCCCCGAAAAAGCGGGCCCGGGCCAGGTGGGCCCCGCAGAGGCCGGCCCCCTCGAGGCGGGCCCCGCTGAAGTCGGCCTTGGCCAGGTTTATCCCGGCGAGGTTCGCCTCCCGGAGGTCGGCCCCGGCGAAGTCGGGCAGGACCCGGGTGTTCTTGCGGCGCCAGTCGTTCCAGCGGCCGGAGGGGTCCTTGACCATCTCGAGGTGGGCTTCGTTGGCCATCGCCGTCATTGTAGGGGCAGGGCGCGAGCCTTGTCAATTTTCTTCGCGGGCCGCCGTTTGCCGCGCAGCGCTTTTTTGGGTATAATGGGACCTTAAGACATAACGCAGGGTTCAAGCGTAGCGAATTGGCTTTCCCCTCCGGACAAGGCGTTCCCTCGAAAGACCCTCTCGTCGTGTGACATCCGAAATTGAAAAGGAATCGATATGCTGTTCAGTGAAGCGCCCCTGGATCCCCGGCTTCTGCGGAACATCGCCGAACGCGGTTATTTGGAGATGACGCCCGTCCAGGAAAAAACGTTGGAGCGGACGTTGCGGGGCGAGGACGTCGCCGTCCAGTCCCAGACGGGGACCGGCAAGACCGCGGCCTTCCTCATCACCATCTACCAGAAGTTCTACGCGGAAGGGCGGGATCAAAGGAAGATGGCCCTGGTCATCGCCCCGACCCGGGAGCTGGCCGCCCAGATCGAGGCCGAGGCCCGGCTGCTCGATCCGCGGGGGGAGTTCCGCGTGGGATGTTTCTACGGCGGGGTCGGCTACGACCGGCAGATCAGGAACCTCACCGAAGGGCTCGACCTGGTCATCGGGACGCCGGGCCGCATGCTGGACCTGGCCGACCGCGGCCTGCTGAAGCTCAAGAACATCGGGGTCCTGGTCATCGACGAGGCCGACCGCCTGTTCGACATGGGCTTCCTGCCCGATCTCCGGAAGCTCCTCAGAAGGATGCCCCCTCCGCACGCCCGCCAGAGCATGCTCTACAGCGCGACGCTCAATCTCCTCTCGCAGTCCATCGCCTACGAGCACCTCAACAACCCGGCGACGATCCGCATGACCCCCGAGCAGGTCACGGTCGACGGCGTCGTCCAGGAGCTCTATTGCGTCAAGAGCCACATCAAGGACAACCTCCTGCTCGGGATCCTGCTGCGGGACAAGCCGCGCAACGCCCTCATTTTCACCAACATGCGGCACACGGCCGAGGCGCTGGCCCGACGGCTCAAGCTCAACGGCTACTCGACGCGGCACCTGACGGGCGATCTGACCCAGGCCGAGCGGGAGCGGGTCCTCGAGGATTTCAAGAGCGGCGAGTTCCCGTTCCTCGTGGCCACGGACGTGGCCGCCCGCGGGCTTCATATCGAGGGATTGGAGATGGTCGTCAACTACGACCTGCCGCAGGACGCCGAGAACTACGTCCATCGCATCGGGCGGACGGCCCGGGCCGGCAAGACCGGCAAGTCCGTGTCGTTCGCCTGCGAGAAGTTCGGCCAGCACCTGGACGCCGTCGAGGCCTACATCGGCCAGAAGGTCCCGGTGGAGGAAGCCACGTTCGATCTCTTCGCCCGGGACAGGAGCGTCGGGGCCCCGCCGCCGCCGGAGCGAGAGAGGCGCTCGGGAGGGCGGTCGCGCGGGAGGTCGGGCAGCGGCCGGTCCGGGGGCAGGTCGGGGGACAGGTCGGGCGGCGGTCGTTCGGGGGGGCGGTCGGGAAGCGGCCGGTCCGGAGACGGGCGCGGCTCGGGTGGTCCCGGCCATCAAGGCGGGTCAAGGGGGCGGGGAGGCCCGTCTTAGGAAACTTACGGGCGCGGTTTTCGCGGCGATTGACATCGCCGCCCGGCCGCGGGTACAGTATCGGCATGGAGAGGCGGGGAGATTCAGCGCCAAGGGCGGGAATTCAACATGCCGTGGAAAAAGGAAATGCTTCACGCGTGTCCCATTATAAGTTGAACAAAACTAACTGGTTACAGTCAGGGGCCATCGAATCATAGTCGTCTGTTTCGTTAAACAAACGATTTAATCCGCAGGTTTTGCTTGATCCAGCGAAAGAACAATTCCACTTGATCCGGGTGGCCAAATGAATAGGCAAGAAAAAACAGGCTGTCATGTGCGCCGCAGCGTCAGGCTGGGCAATGATGCTCAGCCTGATGGGGAACGAGGATCCGACGAAACCGATGGCGATGCCGGCGAGAATTGCGCAGGCAAGAGGCACGCGAAAACGTGCTAGGAGAAGAATGAGAGTGAATCAACAGATAACGCAATACGGAGTGGAGAAAATGAGAAACGATCAGGCAATCGACGAGTGCCGTAACGAGAAAAAGGTCGATCAGGGGAAGAAGCCGATACCTCTCCCCGGATCGCGCGGAGAGCCAATCAAAAAACGTATTTCAGGACAAAAAAACCTCCGGCAAGAAAAAAGACGAAGGCGAACGAGAGCCAGTTGAAATATTTGTCGATAAACGGCAACGCCCTGGGGCCGACCAGCCAGAAAGCGCCGGACACGAGGTAAAATCGCAGTGCGCGTCCGACGAGGCATGCAGCGGCGAACAGCAGCAGGTTCATCTGGGCGAAGCCGGCGGTGATGGTCAGCAATTTGAATGGAATCGGGGTGAGAGCGGCGACGAAAACGTACCATTGACCGTAGGAATTAAATTGACCGGAGAGCCGTTCCACGCCTTCCCTGGTCACCCCCGGAATCTTCAGCGCGAGATCGATCAATGAATAGCCTATCAGATAGCCCAGAAAGGCACCCAGGAAACTGCCGAACGTGGTCACGGTGGCAAACCACATCGCTTTTCGACGGTTGCCAAGCGCCAGCGGCCCGAGCAGCACATCGGGCGGTACGGGGAAAACGCTGCTTTCGATGAAACTCAATCCGAAGAGCGCCGTCACCGAATGCTTATGGTGCGCGAAACTCAACACCCAATCGTATAACCGCCGGTGAATTTGCCACCAGGGAACTTCCTTGCGTGTGCAGGTCCGTGTCATATCGCTTCAATGGTTGACGGCGGTTTGGTCGCGATATTGCAAGTGAGAATCACGACTCCGGGCGTTTCCCTGATTATTTCGGCCGCAAGCGCCTGAAGCGTCGACATGGGAAGATCGGTCGGCGAAGCGCTGCGGGCATCGCCAAGGCATGCGGTCGGCGATTGCAGCTGGGAGGCCTAGGGTTTTTCCGACCTTGCGGACGCCGTCATTGCGCAATTGAATGACCGGTTCAAGAATATGGAAACCGAAGGTTTTCTTCGGATCGATGCCCAGTTGAGCGAAGACGTTATGCTGTCGTTCGATGCCTGCGACAGTTTCGTTCACATCCGTCAATATGGTCCCCTGAAGAAGATGCCAGGCCGAACTCTCCAGGACGGTCCTTCCGAACACATCGCGGTAGAAGGTCTGGGTGACCGCTTCGCGCTTTGCCTCGAGGTCGGTGATTCCTTTGAGGGCCGAGAAAAATTCACGGCGGGCGTCGATAATTTCGACATTCACCCCGCCGGAAAGGGCGTTGATTGCGGTTCCCTCGCGGACGGCATCTCTGATTTCTGCAACCTGGGTCTCGACAAATCGTTCGGTGTCCAGTTTTTCGCTATCAATTGCTTCAATCATGGGTCGGCAGCCTCCTTGTCAAACGGCGTTACATAAAGTACCCTAGGAGGTGTAACTTTATCACATTCATAACAAATTGCTTCAACCCGAATTGAATAAACCTACATTCCGCACGAAAGAATGACCGAATTTCGGTATTCATTTCTCGCCCCATTTTATCGCTCAACGATAAGCTGACGCATCCATCCTCA
>JBBIGP010000088.1:0-6181 GCA_037447475.1 Candidatus Aminicenantota bacterium | reverse complement strand
CCAGGGCTTTTTACAAGCTCCTCACAGAAAGACCGGCATTTTCACCCTCCGGGCGGGCCGATCCGGCCGCATCTGCTGTGTTGTGAAGGGATGGCATCTGCAGCCGCCTCGACTCGTGAATAGATCAGGCTATTATCTTTTTGTTCCGTCAGCCCAGGCACAGCTGGCGATGGGCCATGACCAGGAGCGGGCGGACGGGCACGCCGTGCGGGCAGGCCTTTTCGCAGAAGCCCGGGCAATTGCGGCAAAGATCGGCATGAGCGGCGTCGAGGGCCGCGTACTTCTCCATGGCGTAGCGCTCGCTGCCCTGGGCCTCGAAGTAATGGTTGTAGCGCATGATCGTGTTGACGGGCACGCCGTGCGGACAGGAAGGCTCGCAGAGGCCGCAGGCATGGCGGCAGTAGAGCGAACCACACTCCTTCTCGTAGGCGGCGAGCAGGCCCTTGTCCGCAGCGGCCAGCCCCGAGCCCGACAGGGAAACGTAGTTCTGGACGTCGTCGAAGGTATTGAAGGCCAGGGTCAGCGTGTGGGCCCGGGGATCGGCCAGGACGAACTTGAGGGCGGCCGCCTTGATCTCGGCCGGCGTCGTCAGCCCGCGGCCCTTGATGAAGGACTCGGCCTGCCTGGCGGTCTCCTCCATCTGCTCCATCGACTTCCGCAGACGCTCGTCGATCTCCTTGCCCTCGGCTTTCAGCTGCTCGATCCGCTCCCTCGTGCTGTAGTAGCGGCCCAAGGGATTGGATTTCATGATGGTCGCGGCCACGTTCTTCTTGGCGGCGGCCTCGAGGACCTTGTCCCCGGCCTCCCGCTGCAGGAAGTTGTAGACGACGAGGATGACGTCGAACCGCCCGTCCTCGACGGCCGCCAGGAGGACGTCTTCCATCGGGTCGCCCTGGCCCGGCTGCCGGCTGCCGTGGCTGGCCACGCCGGTGAATCGGACCTTGGCCTGTTTCTTCAGCTCCTCCATCCCTTTGTGGTAGGTCTCGTTCTTGACCGAGGCCGCAGTCGGGGGGCTCGAGAGCATGACGCAATCGAGGTAGTCGGTCTGGAGCCGTTCCAGGCACTGCCCGACCTTTTCCGCGACCTGCTCCGTTCCTGCGCCCTCGTCGACCCGGATCTTGGTCGTGATGAACAGGGACTTGCGGTCCCGGCCCTTGATGGCCTCGCCGATGCTCCGTTCGGCCTGGCCGCGGCCGTAGCCCTCGGACGTGTCGAAATAATTCACGCCGGCGTCGAGAGCGGCGCTGAGGACCGGCGTCGAGAAGGTCTGCGAAGTCCCGATGCCGATGTCGGAAGCCATGAAGCCCGTCCGGCCCAGGGTCCGGTAGGCCTTGATCTTGGCGGTCACGGGCGGGGCTTCCTGGCCGGCCCGGACGGCCCCGGGCGAGAACATCGTTCCGGCGCCGGCCAACCCGATGGCCGAGGCCCTGATGAAATCCCTGCGGTCCATGCCTTTGCGGTTCTTCACGCTCTTTCCCTCCTCGATGTCATGATTCTGCCACTATCCTACACGACTTCGGGGGCGGCCTCAACCGCGTCCCCGAGAAAGAAAAACGGGGATATGCGGCGGTCCGCCCCTATCCCCGGGAACGCGGGACATTCTCATCCTCTCGGAGCGACCTCCGGCGGTGCTCGGAGAGCCTATTTCTTCTTGGCAGACCACTCCATTTCGCGGTCCATGACGACGGAGGTGCCCTTCATGGTGTTGCCGTCGATGGTGCCCTTGTAGGTCATCGAGAACTCGCCCTGGGGGGTCTGGCGGACGACCGTCCACTCGATCTTGTTGCCGTCGATCTTCCCCTCGCCCACGATCGGGTCCCCGCCGCGCATCCCGGGCATGGTGACCGTGATCTTGTTGCCCTCCTGCTTGATGGTGATGTCGCGGGTCATTTCGCCTTGGCGGCCCTGGGTGGTCATCTCCCAGGTGCCGGAGATGTCGGCGGCCCAGGCGACGAGGGCCAGTCCGGCAACGAGCGCGAGAGCGGTGAGTGAGGCTTTCTTCACGGTGTGTACTCCTTTCGATAAATTGGAATCCGGCCTACAGCGCTTTAGACGGGCTTCCTCAACAATTTCTTCCCTCCGCGCCTCGGCTGTCGCAACTTGCTGTATCTATTAGAAATGCCACGACCATTCAGTTTGGGAAAACCCCTTAATCGCCCTTTTCAGGGCCAACAACGCAAAACACGTTGATCCGGTCTAGGAGCGCCTGGCAGCCACGCATTCGCTCCTTCCGAATAGAGACAAAAGAAGATTCGGCGGCTCTGCCCGAAGTTGCCAAGCGTATGTTTATTTTTCCGATTTTATTTTATAATGCGCCCTCATGCTCGTGTCCCCCCCGGATGCCTTTCGCGCATCCTCCAGAACTGTGAGGAGGTTCCCATGAAACGTCATCTCAAGACGGCGCTCCGGACGATGGCCCTCGTCGCCCTTGTGGCGGCCCTCGCCGGGCCGTTCTCGGCCCAGAACGCGCCCGCGCCCGCCGATGCGAGCCTCGTCAAACACCTGCAGTGGCGCAACATCGGCCCGGCCAACATGATCGGCCGCATCTCCGACTTCGAGGCCCTCGACCACGATTTCGCTCAGACCCTGGTGGCCTCGGCCTCGGGAGGCGTCTTCAAGTCCGTCAATGCCGGCACGACCTGGGAGCCCATCTTCGACAAGTACGGCTCGGCCTCGATCGGCGATATCGCCTTCTTCCAGAAGGACCCCAACATCATCTGGGTCGGCACCGGAGAGGAGTGCGTCCGCAACAGCGTCGGCTGGGGCGACGGGATCTATAAGTCGACGGACGGCGGCAAGACCTTCGCGCACATGGGCCTCGAGGCGACCCTGACCATCGGCAAGATCCTGACCCATCCGACCGACCCTGACCTCGTCTACGTCGCGGCCTCCGGCTCCCCCTGGGGCTATACGGGCGACCGCGGCCTGTTCAAGACGACCGACGGCGGCAAGACCTGGGTCAAGCTCGCCGGCGGCCTCCCGAACGACGGCAAGACCGGGGCCATCGACCTCGTCATGCACCCGACCGACCCCGAAACCCTCTACGTCTCCTTCTGGCAGCGCCTCCGCCAGCCTTGGTATTTCGAGTCCGGCGGCCCGAACGGCGGCATCTTCAAGACGACCGACGGCGGCAAGAGCTGGACCAAGCTCGCCAAGGGCCTGCCCTCCGGCGACCTCGGCCGCATCGGCCTGGCCATCTCCCGCTCCAACCCCCAGGTCCTGATGGCCGTCGTCGAGCACGAATACCAGCCCCGGGCGACGATCGCCGTCGAAGGCCAGCAGAAGCCCAACCCCGAGTTCACCGACATGACCAAGCTCGGCACGGGCATCTACCGTTCCGAGGACGGCGGGGCCTCCTGGATCTACGTCAACCGGATGAACAACCGCCCCTTCTACTACAGCCACATCTACATCAATCCCCTCGACGACACTTGGGTCTACTACATGGCCACGAACTTCTTCTTCTCCAAGGACGGCGGGCGGAACTGGAGCCAGATCGGCGGCCTCCACCCCGACTTCCACGCCATGTGGATCGACCCGGCCAACCGGAACCGCTTCTACGTCGGCCAGGACGGCGGGGCCTCCATCACCCACGACCACGGCGCCACCTGGATCCTGTTCGACAACCTCTGCCTGTCGCAGTTCTACGGCGTCAGCGCCGACATGCGCGACCCCTACTACGTCTACGGCGGCCTCCAGGACAACGGGACCTGGGGCGGCCCCTCGATGCACCGCGAGGGCCAGATCCTGACGGACTTCTGGTTCAACATCGGCGGCGGCGACGGCTTCCACACCCAGAACGATCCTCTCGACTGGCGGACCGTCTACGCCGAGAGCCAGGGCGGGAACCTCCAGCGCGTCAACGTCGAGACCCGGGAATCCAAGAGCATCCGGCCGACGGCCATGAACATCGTCAACTACCGCGACTTTTTCCCTCCGGGACCTCCCGAAAAGAAGGCCCCGGCCGCCAAGCCCGCCGCCCAGCAGACGCCGGAGGAGGCCATGCGGGCCCAGATGCAGCGGCAGCGCGGCCCCTTTCGCTTCAACTGGAGCTCGCCCATCGTCCTCTCCCCTCACAACCCCCATGTCGTCTATTTCGCCGGCAACCACCTCTTCAAGTCGCTCAACCGCGGCGACAGCTGGATGATCATCAGCCCCGACCTGACGACCAACGACAAGGCCAAGCACTCGCCTGCCAAGCCGACCGGCGGCATCACCCCCGACGTCACGGGCGCCGAGACCCACTGCACGATCATCACCATCTCGGAATCGCCGCGCCGGCCCGGCCTCATCTGGGTCGGCACCGACGACGGCAACGTCCAGCTGACCCGCGACGGCGGCGCCACGTGGACCAACGTCCGGGCGAACATCAAGGGCGTGCCGGCCGGGACGTGGTGCAGCCGGGTCGAGGCCTCGCGCTTCGACGAGGGCGTCTGCTACGTGACCTTCGACGGCCACCGGAGCAACGACTTCAAGACCTACATCTTCCGGACGGCGGATTTCGGCAAGACCTGGACGGCCATAACGGACGGGATCCCCGCGAACCAGCCCGTTTACGTGATCCGCGAGGACCTCGTCAACAAGAACCTCCTGTTCGCCGGCACCGAGTTCGAGGTCTTCTTCAGCCGCAACGCCGGCGCTTCCTGGTCGAGCCTCAAGCTCAACATGCCGACGGTCGCCTTCCACGACCTCGTCATTCATCCCCGGGACCACGACCTCATCGCCGGCACGCACGGCCGCGGCATCTGGATCCTCGACGACATCTCGGCCCTGCGTGCGGCGACCGACAGCGTTCTCTCCGAAAGCGCGGCCCTCTTCGAGCCGGGCAAGCCGGGCACCCGCTGGCTGCAGATCGCCCGCGGCGGGTACGGCCGGGGCAACCTCTATTTCGGCGGCGAGAACCCGCCCGACGGGGCCCTCCTCCACTACTACCTGAAGGGCAAGCCCGCTTCGCCGGCCACTCTGGAGATCGCCGACATCACCGGAACACAGAAGACGACCTACATCCTCGACGACGCCGAACCGGGCATCAACCGCATCGCCTGGGACCTGCGGTTCGATCCGCCGGCCGCCTCCGTGCAGTCGATGATCGGCCAGCTCAAGCGGCAGATCGACGAGGCCCTCATGCGGAAGGACCTCAGCGGCGAGCAGATCGCGGAGCTTCAGAAGGCCCGGGCCGACCTCGACAAGGCCGGGACGAACTTCCGGAAGTACCAGGACGTCCAGCGCCGGGCCATGATGATCATCCGCGGCGGGGACCTCCCGGCCGGCTTCAGGGCGGGCGCCTTCGGCCGCGGCGGCCAGGCCGCCGAGCCGGGCGTGTACGCCGTCAAGCTGACCGTCGACGGCAAGACCCTGACGGGCAAGATCTCGGTCCGCCTCGACCCCATCCAAGCGGGGAACTAAGTTCTATCGCTGTTTTTAGCGGGCGAGGGGCGGTGACGCAGCGGCGCGGGGGCCCCCCGCTAGAGCGGGGACGCCCCCGTGAAGCTTCGCGCTTCGCCGCCTACTTGAACATCGGGTCGGGGCTGACCTTGACGGTCTTGACGGCCGCGTCCTTGCCGTCGACGCTCAGGACCACGGTGTAGGTCCCGTCGTCGGCGAGGTTCGTCCGGCCGCCGCGCACTCCCCCCGCCCTCATGGCCGCGGCCTGCTGCGAAGGATCGGCACGGCGGGTCAGGTTCCAGAAAGTCTTCTGGAGGCCCTTCTTGGCCGTCCCGCTGAGCTCCTGGACGACGCTGCCGGCGCAGTCCTTGACGACCAGCTTGACGGTCTTGGGCTCGCCGTTGAGGTGATAGTAGAACGTCGTGCCGACGGGGGGGTTGAAGACCTTGGCGAACTCGCCGTAGGACTCGCCCCGCCGCTCGAAGCGGTTCCACTTGACGGCCTCCTGGACGTCGAACAGGAACGCGTCCTTGGCCAAGTTCTCGGCCGTGAACTCCTTGAGCGGGGCGATGTCGGCGATGTAGATGCCCCGGCCGTAGGTCCCGATGACCAGGTCGCGGTCGCGCTTCTGGATGGCCATGTCGCGGACGATGACGTTGGGCGCCGTCGTCGAGAAGGCCGTCCAGGTCTTGCCGCGGTCGATGGACACGTGGATGCCGTGGTCCCCGGCCATGTAGAGGACGTTGGGATTGTCGGGGTCCTCCTCGAAGTCGAAGAGGGGGTTCTCCTGGCCCGC
>JBBIGP010000087.1:0-6255 GCA_037447475.1 Candidatus Aminicenantota bacterium | reverse complement strand
ATGCGAGGGCCGCTGCGCCCAGCGCCAGCAGCACCAGAATAGCCAAGCTCCCGTGGCGCGCATTCATGAGCCGTCTTCTCATCGTTCCTCTCCTTCTCTTTTCTGGTTCATCTCCCGTTTCCGGGGAACCGAAGGCCCTAATCTTCAAATTCAATAAAGTCGCCCGCTCATTTCGGATATTTCCGGAGGGGGGGCCGTCGCTTCGGCGACGGGGGAACCGTCGGGACAGGTTCCCGGGGGGGTGGGGGGCAAGGGGGGATGTCTATCGGCCAACCTCATGGGCAAGAACCCCCGGAAACGGGGGAAGAATCCTTGTTCTTGCGGTCGACGACACAGACCCGGCCGTGGGCCCGGCGGATGCGCCGGAGCTCTTTCAGCATGCCCAGGGAGCCGCGGACGAGGCGGACCCGGCTCGGACGCGAATCGAGCCAGACGACCGGGACGTCGCGGACGGTATGGCCCCGCTTCCGGCACAGGACCAGGACCTCGACGTCGTAGGCGAACCCGGCCGTCTCGAGCTTCGAGAAGAGGTCGCGGGCGGCACCGCGCCGGAAGGCCTTGAAGCCGCACTGCGTGTCGCGATAGCCGCCGAGGACGAACAGCCGGACCAGCCGGTTGAACGCTTTGCCCATCGTCTGGCGCAAGAGGTTCTGGCGGACCCGGATGTCGGAGCCCGGCAGGGCCCGCGAGCCGACGACGACGTCGCATCCTTCCTTGAGCGGGGCCAGGAACTTGTCGAGCTCCTCGATGGGCGTCGACAGGTCGGCGTCCGTGACCAGGATGACCTCGCCCGACGCCAGGAGCACGCCTTCCTTCACCGAAAAGCCCTTGCCGATGTTCGTGTCCCTACGGACCACGCGGTGGGCGATGCGCCCCTCAAGAGCTTCCCGCGCGGCCCGTGCCGTGCCGTCGCGGCTGCCGTCGTCGACGACGACGATCTCGGAGGCGAAGGGCTTGCCCTCGAGATGGGCCAGGACCTTCTCCAGCGACCCGGCGATCCGGCCCTCCTCGTTGTAGGCGGGGATGACGATGGACAAGAAGATTGCCGATGGTCCATTCCCCGTCATCGCGGCTTTCATGGTTCAGGGTGGCCTCATTATAACAAAAAACGGAATAGTTCCGCCCGTTTGCTCGGTACAGCTCATCGCTGCATTTTTTCACTGCTCCTTGAACGAAGAGCGGAATAATCAGCTACGCGGCTTTATCGGACGACGAATCAATGATTTGTATTCTCGTCAGCTCCGGCTCCGTATCGAGGAGGATAGGCCTGAAATAACCGTATTCGTTGCAAGCTGGCCGCCTCCGTACTAAAATGTCTCTCACCGGCCCGCGATCGGGAAGGACCGGCGCCGGCGGGAAGAGCCCTGTCGAGGGGGACGTCCCATGATCCGAGCATCCGCATGCCTGGCCGGCCTGGCCATTCTGGGCCTGGTTCTCGGCCCGTCGCTCAACGCCCAGGAACCCTACAAGCTGCCGCCCAAAGAGATCGTCGCCATGGTCGAGGCCCCGCCGACGCCCATGGTCTCCATGAGCCCGGCCGGCGACGTCATGGCCCTCATCGAACACGAATCCATGCCGTCCATCGCCGCCCTGGCGGAGCCTATCGTCCGCATCGCGGGGATGCGCATCGCCCCGGCCACCAATAGCCGCCAGACCCTGACCTTCAGCACGGGCATCAGCATCAAGGACATGAAGACCGGCGCCGTCCGCAAGGCCGCCCTCCCCGAGGGCTTCAAGTTCACTTTCCCGTCCTGGGCGCCCGACGGCCGGACCATGGCCCTTCTCCGCTTCGTCGAAGACGGGGTCGAGCTTTGGGCCCTCGACGTCAAGTCCGGGACGGCCAAGTCCCTGACCCCGGCCAGGGTCAACGCCGTCCTGGCGGGCTTCGATTGGCTGGCCGACAGCCGCCGCCTCGTCGTCTCTCTCGTCCCCGACGGCCGCGGCCCGGCCCCGACGCCGCCCCGGGTCCCCAAGGGCCCCGAGATCCAGGAGTCCGGCGGCGAAGAGGCCAAGGTGGCCACCTACCAGGACCTGCTCAAGACCGCCTTCGACGAGCTTCTCTTCGACCACTACGCCGCCGCGCAGGCGGCCATCGTCGACACGGTTTCGGGCGAGGCCCGCAAGATCGGCAAGCCCTTCATCGGTTCGCTCTCCGTTTCTCCGGACATGAGCTGGATCCTCGTCAACCGCATCAAGCGGCCTTACTCCTACTCCCTGCCCGCCTCGGGGTTCGCCCGCTCCATCGAGATCTGGAGCATGGACGGCAATCTCGTCAAGGTCCTGGCCGACCTCCCGCCGACCGAGAACGTGCCCATCAACGGAGTCCCCAAGGGCCCCCGGTCGGTCGAATGGATGACCCATGAGCCGGGCACCCTCCTGTGGGTCGAGGCCCTGGACGAGGGCGACCCGAAAAAGGATGTCCCCTTCCGCGACCAGTACCTGAAGCTCGGCGCCCCCTTCTCCGGCGAGCCGGCGCAGATCGTCAAGCTCAAGGAGCGGGCCGCAGGCCTGTCCTTCTTCCAGACGCCGGGCAAGGCCCTGGCCTCGCAGCGTGAGTGGAAGCGCCGCTGGCGGACGACCTTCCTCGTCGACCTCAAAGACCCGTCCGCCGAGCCGGTCAAGCTGTGGGACCTCAGCGCCCAGGACCGGTACAACGATCCCGGTTGGCCGGTCACGACGACGCTCAAGACGGGCGAGCGGGTCATCCTCCAGGACAAGGACTGGATCTATCTCGACGGCGCCGGCTCGTCCCCCAAGGGCGACTACCCCTTCCTCGACCGCCTGAACCTGAGGACGATGAAGACCGAGCGGCTCTTCCAGTGCCAGGACCCGGCCTACGAGTCGTTCGTGGCCTTCGACGGCCCCTCCCGGACCCGGATCGTCACCACCCGCGAGACCCGGACGGAGCCGCCCAACTACTATTTCTATGACCTCAAGACGAAAAAGCGGACGGCCCTGACCGACTTCAAGGACCCGGCCCCGCAAATGACCGCCGTCAAGAAGGAGCGCATCACCTACAAGCGGGCCGACGGCCTCGACCTCAGCGGCACCCTCTATCTCCCCGCCGGCCACACGCCGGGGACACGCCTGCCTGTCGTCGTCTGGGCCTATCCCATGGAATACGACACCGCGGACACGGCCGGCCAGGTCCGAGGGTCGGCCAACCGCTTCACCTTCTATCGCGGCACCTCGCAGCTGTTTTTCGTCACCCAGGGCTACGCCCTCCTCGACAACGCCGAGATGCCCGTCGTCGGCGACCCCCAGACGGTCAACGACACCTTCGTCCAGCAGATCGTCTCCAACGCCGAGGCGGCCATCCGCAAGCTCGACGAGATGGGCGTCGGCGACCCCAAGCGGGTCGGGGTCGGCGGCCACAGCTACGGGGCCTTCATGACCGCCAACCTGCTGGCCCACTGCGACCTGTTCGCGGCCGGCATCGCCCGCAGCGGGGCCTACAACCGGACCCTGACCCCCTTCGGCTTCCAGAGCGAGCGGCGGACCCTCTGGGAGGCCGCCGAGACCTACATCAAGATGTCGCCCTTCATGCACGCCCACAAGATCAACGAGCCCGTCCTCCTCATCCACGGCATGGCCGACAACAACTCGGGGACCTTCCCCATCCAGTCCGAGCGGCTGTTCGCCGCCCTCAAGGGCTTCGGGGCGACATCGCGGTTCGTCTACCTGCCGCACGAGAGCCACGGCTACGCCGCGCGCGAATCCGTGCTCCACGTGCTCGCGGAAATGATCGAATGGTTCGACCGCTACGTGAAAAACAAGCAATGACGCGGCGAATTTCCACAGACTTTGTGAATATCCCTGTGGAAAAGGGGCGCGAGGGGCGTTCTAAAGAATTGTCAGTCGCGGAGTTTTGATAAATTGCACACGGGATGGGCATCGCGACGCACGCAAAGAAGGAGATGGCGATGAGACGACGACGGCACGCGACGGCGGTCCTCTTGTCGGCATTCCTGGCCCTCGCAGCCTGCGGGCCGAAGGCGCAAGGACCGCCCGCCGGGCCCCTGCACATCCTCCTCACGAACGACGACGGGATCGAGGATGCCGGCCTGGAGGCGCTTTTCGAGGCGCTTCTCCCCCTGGGCCGGGTGACCGTCGCCGCCCCCCACATCGACCGCAGCGGCTTGAGCCACGGAGTGACCTCGGACCGGCCCATCGGCGTGACCGGGACGACCCGGCGCGGCATGAGCTGGTTCGCCATCGACGCCCTGCCGGCGACCTGCGCCCGCCTGGCCATCGAGAAGTTCCTGCCCGAGAAGCCCGATTTCGTCGTCTCGGGCATCAATCCCGGGGAGAACCTGGGGGCGGTCTCCTTCTACTCGGCGACCGTCGGGGCCGCCCGGGAGGCGGCGTTGCTGGGCGTCCCGTCCATGTCCGTCAACTCGGCGCGGGGGCCCGACAGGGACCTCCGGGCCGCGGCCCGGGTGGCCGCCAGGCTGGTGGCGGATCTCGGGGCCGGCGGCATCCCGGAGGGCTTCTTCCTCAACGTCAACATCCCCCCTCTCCCGGCGGACCGCATCAAGGGCGTCCGGATCACGAAACAAGACACCCGCGCGCCCATGAACTTCTTCGAGAAGACGGCCACCCCCGACGGCGGCACGGAATACAAGCCGTCCTGGAAGCACCTCGAGCCGGCCGGCAAGGAGACGGACATCTGGGCCGTGCGCAACGGCTATGTCTCCGTGTCCGTCTTCAGCATCGACCAGTCGGCCGCCGCCGGGAAGGCCGCCCTCAGGTCACTCAAACGTCTCGAAAAGATCTCTTTTGAATAGCCCTCCGGCTGATGAGCCGGGCCGCAGGTCCCTGCATGGATATTGACACTTGCGCATATTGTTGATATCTCTATGATCATCCGGCACGAGGGCCGCCCAATGAAGTGTCCTCAATGTTCCGCCGAAAATCCCGGAGCGCCAAGATTCTGCGGCGAATGCGGGACCCCGCTCGCCGGAGGGGCCGGCCCCGGACCGGCCGGCGCGGAGCGAACGGCGACCCAGATCATCCCCTCCGTCGAGCTCGAGCCGGGCGCCGTCTTCGCCGGGCGCTACCTGGTCATCGAGGAGCTGGGCGCCGGCGGCATGGGACGGGTCTTCCGCGTCCTCGACAGGAAAATTGGCGAGGAGATCGCCCTCAAGATCGTCAAGTACGACATCGCCTGCGATCCCCGGACCCTCGAGCGCCTGCGCGACGAGCTCAAGGCCGCCCGCCAGGTCAACCACCGGAACGTGGCCCGGGTGCACGACCTGAACGAGGCCGGCGGCGTCCCCTACATCACCATGCAATTCATCCGGGGCGAGAACCTCAGGCGCCTCATCAACAAGGTCGGAAGGCTCGACGCCGGACAGGCCATCCCCATCGCCATCCAGGTCTGTCAGGGCCTTTCCGAGGCCCATCGCCAGAAAATCGTTCACCGGGACCTGAAGCCCCAGAACATCATGATCGATGAGCAAGGCCATGCGCTGATCATGGATTTCGGCCTGGCCCGTCTCGTGACCTCGGTCGAGCGCAGGCCATGCGGGGCGCGCGAGGGGACTCCCGCCTACATTTCCCCGGAACAGATCGAGGGCCGGCCCGTCGATACCCGGTCCGATCTCTATTCGCTGGGGGCCGTCCTCTACGAGATGCTCACGGGGCATCCGCCCTTCCGGGCGGACGCCCGTGACGATATGATCATGAAGCACCTGAAAGAAGCCCCGAGGGACCCCCGCGAGACGAACCCCGACATCCCCCGGGGCCTCAGCGAGGCGGTCCTGAAGTGCCTCGAGAAGGATCCCGGGAAGCGCTTCCAGAGCGCCGAGGAGGTCACGGCCGAGCTCGGCCGGCTGAAGCAGGAGCTCACGACGCAAACGATCCTGCTCCCTTCGGAGTGGCGCCCCCAAGAGGAGGAACAGAAGGAGGCCAAGCGCGGAGCGCGGCGGCGGGCGGCGGCGGTCCTCGCGGCCCTGGCCCTCCTCGCGGCCGCCGGCGTCTACTGGTACTTCATCGCCGATCCGTCGCCCTTTCGCCCTTCGATCGCCGTGCTCCTGGAAGGCCGAAACGACGAATCGCTCGAAAGCCGCTCGCTCGAGCTCCAGAAGAACATCATCGGGAAGCTCGCGGCCATGCCCCGCCTCCGCGTCGTCCCCTGGGAGGTCGTGGCGGGATACGCGCACAAGACGCAGAGCGCCAAGCGGGCCGGGGCGGACCTCGAAGCGAAATATCTCCTTCTCCTCAATCTCCGGCCCGTCGAACGGAGCTACCGGC
>JBBIGP010000086.1:0-6423 GCA_037447475.1 Candidatus Aminicenantota bacterium | reverse complement strand
CGTGGCGTGCCTGAGAGGATTCGAACCTCCGACCTTTGGATCCGGAGTCCAACGCTCTATCCAACTGAGCTACAGGCACGCGGAGCCAGAGAAATATATCCTAAAACCGCTTTAAAGGCAAGGAACGGCCTGGCCATTGCATTTTTGGAGCGCGGTGAGAAATCTGCGCGTCCCGAGCGTTTCTGATTATGTGTAGGATCATGAGATAAATGCCCGGAATTTCGACTGCGGTCATTTGCAATATATGCGTAAGTGTGTAATGATGTATGTATGGAAAAGAAGCCAATGAAACGGGTCAATGTCATCCTCGAGGCCGATCTCTACGACAAGGCGCGTGTTGTCGCTTTCGTGAAGAAAAAAAGCTTCTCCGGGATCGTCCGCGACGCCCTTCGCGAATGGCTGTCCGCTAATCTCGATGTGAAAACCGAGCTCCTGCTATCTGAGAAAGACGCCCGAAGGGTTCTGCAGATCCTCGAGACCGACGAATTCGTCTCTCTTAAAGACGCTAAGAAGTCCCTGGGCCTCTGAACGCATGCCTGTCTTTCTCAGCAAGACAAGCCTCAAATATCTGGAGAAGCTCGAAAAATCCTTGAGGTCGAAGATCGTCAAGGCCATTGAAGGCCTTCTCGGTGAAGGGGATATCAAGAAGATGAAAGGGGCTGGCCCCCCGAACATGTACAGGTTACGGGTTGGGAAATTCCGGGTCCTTTATCTGTGGGAAGAAGACGTCATCCGCGTAATCTGCATCGACACGCGAGGCGACATTTACAAGTGATCAGGGCTTTTCGGCGACGACGAGCATCTCGAAGTCCTCGGCCGTCAGCTTGTCATCACGGCTGAAGGCCCCGAGCTTGGCCCCGTAGATGCCGATGTTCCGGAAGCCGAGGGCCTTCAGCAGCCAGGCGATCTCCGGCGGCACGTAATACCGCTCGTTGCACTGCAATTCGTGCTTGTTTCCCGAGTCGTCCTCGAAGGTGGTCTTGTCATGGCTCCGGAAGGTCAGCAAGTCGAAGACGTTGTCGGAGCACAGAGCGGTGCCCTCTTGGGCCGTCTCGGCGTGGAAATCCTCGAGGGAATGGGTGAGGGGAAAAAGGCCGTTGAGGGTCGTGAAGATGAGCTTGCCGCCCGGCTTGAGGGCCCGCTCCGCGCCCTTGAGGATCTCGAAGTTCATCTCGTCGGTCTCCATCAGGGGGAAGGCGCCTTCGCAGATCATGATCGCCAGGTCGAATTCCCCGGCGAAGGGCAGCTCGCGGGCGTCGTGCCTTCGGAGATCGACGCTCACGCCGCTCGCGGCGGCCTTCTCGCGGGCCCGATCGAGGAGCGCTTCCGACAGGTCGATGCCCGTGACCCGGTATCCCCTCTTGGCCAGCTCGATGGCGTGGCGGCCCGTGCCGCAGCCGATGTCCAGGATCCGGACGGACTTATCGCGATCGATCTCTTTCTCGATGAAGTCGCATTCGCCGAGCGTCCCGTGGACGAAGACTTCCTGATCGTATTTCTTCGCGTAGTTCTCGAAGAGCAGCTCATACCATTGTTTCATGACGGAATGCTCACTTGTTCTCGCGGCCCGTGCTGACGAGCTTCGTCCACTCGTCGCGCAGGGTCACGGTCCGGTTGAAGACCGGGGCCCCGGGCTTGGAGTCGCGACGGTCGGCGCAGAAGTAGCCGAGGCGCTCGAACTGCCAGCGGCTCTCGGGCTGCGCGTCCGCGAGGCCCGGCTCGAGCTTGGCCCCCTTGACGGCCTCGAGCGACTTGGGGTTGAGGAGGGATTTCCAGTCGGTCCCCTCGGGGACGTCCATCGGGTCGCGGACCGTGAACAGCGTTTCGTAGAGCCGGACCTCGGCCTCGACGGCATGCGGCGCCGACACCCAGTGGAGGGTGGCCTTGACCTTGCGGCCGTCGGGGGGCGAGTCCCCTCCCCGCGTCGCCGGGTCGTACGTGCAGCGCAGCTCGAGGACCTCGCCGGTCGCCGGGTCCTTGACGGCCTCTTCGCACCTGATGAAGTAGGCGTAGCGCAGCCGGACCTCGCGGCCCGGGGCCAGGCGGTAGAACTTCTTGGGAGGGTCCTCCATGAAGTCGTCGCGCTCGATCCACAGCTCTCTCGAGAAGGGGACCTTGCGGGCGCCGGCTGAAGGATCCTCGGGATTGTTGACGGCCTCGAACTCTTCGACCTGCCCCTCCGGGTAGTTGGTGATGACGACCTTGAGGGGCCGGAGCACGGCCATCACGCGCGGCGCCGTTTTGTTGAGGTGGTCGCGGACGCACATCTCGAGCAGGGCCGTGTCGACGATGCTGTTGTCCTTGGCGACCCCGATGAGGTCGGCGAAGGCGCGGATGGACTCGGGCGTAGTGCCGCGCCGCCGGAACCCGGAGATGGTCGGCATGCGGGGATCGTCCCAGCCGTCGACGAAGCGGCCCTCGACGAGCTCGAGGAGCCGGCGCTTGCTGAGCACGGTGTGGCTGAGGTTGAGGCGGGCGAACTCGATCTGCCGGGGGTGGTGGACGCCGAGCCGGTCGAGGAACCAGTCGTAGAGGGGGCGGTGGACCTCGAACTCCAACGTGCAGATGGAGTGGGTGATGCCCTCGATGGAATCGCTCTGGCCGTGGGCCCAGTCATAGGTCGGGTAGAGGCACCAGTCGTCGCCCCGGCGGTAGTGGTGCTCGCGGCGGATGCGGTACATGAGCGGGTCGCGCATGAGCATGTTGGGGTGGGACATGTCGATCTTGGCCCGCAGGGTCTTGGAGCCGTCGGGGAACTCGCCGGCCCGCATGCGGGCGAAAAGGTCGAGGTTCTCGGCGACGGAACGGCCGCGGAAGGGGCTGTTGGTGCCGGGCTTGGTGACCGTGCCGCGGTATTCGCGGACTTGTTCCACGCTCAGGTCGCAGACATAGGCGTCGCCCTGCCGGATGAGCTGGACGGCGAACTCGTAGAGCTTCTCGTAGTAGTCGGAGGCGTAGTACTCGCGGTCCTCCCAGTCGAAGCCGAGCCAGCGGACGTCCTCCTTGATGGCGTTGACGTACTCGATGTCCTCGGTCTCGGGGTTGGTGTCGTCCATGCGCAGGTTGCAGAGGCCGCCGTAGTCGCGGGCCAGGCCGAAGTTCAGGCAGATGGACTTGGCGTGGCCGATGTGGAGGTAGCCGTTGGGCTCGGGCGGAAAGCGGGTGAGGACGCGTGTGAAGCGGCCGGTCCGCAGGTGCTCGTCGACGATGTCGCGGATGAAGTGGGACCTGGGAGCGGGCTTGGAGGTGGCAGTCTCATCCATGGGCGGCTCTCCTCATGCGTTCCAGGACGCGGTCCCGGCCGAGCACCTCCATCATCTCGAACAGGCCGGCGCCCTTGGTCCGGCCGCTGACGGCCATCCGGGCCGGATGGATGACCTGGCCGGCCTTGAGCCCTCGTTCCTCGACGAACGAGCGGAAGGCGGCTTCGATGGAGGCGTGGTCGAAGCCGGGGAGGGCGGCCAGGCGGTCGGCGAGTTGGGCCAGGCAGGCGCGGCTCTCGGGATCGGCGAGGTGCTTGAGGCCCTCTGGCTCGAGGGGATATTCGTCGCGGAAGAAAAGGTCGGTCATGGCCGGGAACTCGCTCAGGGTCTTGATGCGGACCTTGTAGAGATCGAGGACCTTCGAGAGGTGATCGTCGGGGACGGCGGAGGCGTCGAGCCCGGCGGCGGCGAGTTGGACGCGGAGGAGGGGCAGGAGGCGGCTGTTGGGGGCCTTCATGATGTACTCGCTGTTGATCCAGCGCAGCTTCTGGAGGTCGAACTTGGCCTGGACGTCGTTCATCTCGGAGATGTCGAACAGGCGGACGATCTCGTCGAGGGGAACGACCTCGCGGCCGTCGCGCGGCATCCAGCCGAGGAGGACGAGGTAGTTGGCCAGGGCCTCGGGCAGGAAGCCCTCCTTCTTGTACTCTTCGACGGAGACGCCGCCGTGGCGCTTGGAGAGCTTCGAGCCGTCGGGGCCGAGGATGAGGGGCATGTGGCCGAAGCGGGGCGGCTCGAGGCCGAAAGCCTCGTAGAACAGGATCTGCTTGGGGGTGTTGCTGATGTGGTCGTCGCCGCGGAGGATGTGGGTGATGCCCATGTGGGCGTCGTCGACGACGCAGGAGAAGTTGTAGGTCGGCGAGCCGTCGGACTTGATGAGGACCTGGTCCTTGATAGTGTCGGTCTCGACGGTGATGCGGCCGTGGACGATGTCGTCGTAGGCGACGGTGCGGCCGGGCGGGATGCGGAAGAGGACGGCGTCGCCGTCGCGGTAGGCCTGGCCGTCGGCGATGAGCCCGGCGGCCTTGGCCCGGTAGACGTCGAAGCGGCGGCTCTGGAAGAGGGGCTCCTCGTCCCAGTCGAGGCCGAGCCAGCGGAGGTCCTCGAGGATCTCGTCGAGGAAGCGCGATTCGGAGCGCTTGAGGTCGGTGTCCTCGACGCGCAGGAGGAAGCGGCCCCCGGCGTGGCGGGCGTGGAGCCAGTTGAAGATGGCCGTGCGGGCGCTCCCGATGTGGAGGAATCCCGTCGGGCTGGGCGCGAATCGCACACGGACCATGGTCGTCTCGCTCGTCTTCGGGTCGGTCGGATAGCGGCCCGGGTCCCCGGCCGGGGCGGCCGCCTTTCGTCCCGGTATTTATACCATAGGGCGAAAGTGCGGGCAAGGCAGCCAAGAAGGGGTCAAACCTTAAATCATTAAATTTTCTCAGGGCTGCCGTGACACGGCGCTCTCGTTCTCATCAGCCTGGTCGCGGGAAAATTTAATGATTTAAGGTTTGACCCCTTCTGTGTTGACTACTTCTTGTTTATAATCCTCCCATGCGATGAAGGAGGACAGAATGGCGAAACGAACATCCGTGAAGATCGTAACCCTGATCACGGCCGCGCTGATCATGACTGGCGGGATTTCGGCCTCGGGGGCCGCGGCCAAAGCCAAGATCGCCAAGGAGAAACAGCACGTCCTCGATTGGTTGAGCCGCCCCGGGACCGTCGAGAAGTTCGGCCGGATCTCGGACAGGATCTGGGAATATGCCGAGCTCGGCCTCCAGGAGTTCAATTCCGCGAATCTGCTGGCCGACACCCTCGAGGAAGCCGGCTTCACGGTCGAGCGCGGCCTGGCCGGGATTCCGACCTGTTTCGTAGCAACCTACGGCTCGGGCAAGCCCGTCATCGGGCTGCTCGGCGAGTACGACGCCCTGCCCATGCTCTCCCAGAAAGGGCGCGTCCCGAAGAAGGACCCCGTCGTCGAGGGCGCCCCGGGACACGGCTGCGGCCACAACGCGATGTGCACGGCCGCGGCGGCCGCGGCCATCGCCGTCAAGGAGGCCATGGATAAGTACGGCATCAAGGGGACGATCAAGGTCTTCGGCTCGCCGGCCGAGGAGATCGTCGCCAGCCGGCCCTACATGATCCGGGCCGGGCTGTTCGAGGGCGTCGACGCGGTCATCGACAACCACAGCTCGAGCGGCTTCGGGACCGATTACGGCGTCGGCGGCAACGCCCTGTTCTCGACGATCTTCACGTTCAAGGGCAAGACGGCCCACTCGGCCGGCGCGCCTTGGGTCGGCCGCAGCGCCCTCGACGCCGTCGAGATCATGAACGTGGCCACGAACTACCTGCGCGAGCACCTGCCCCTCACCCACCGCATGCACTACGTCGTCCTCGAGGGCGGCGAGGCCCCCAATGTCGTCCCCGACAAGGCCAGCGTCTGGTACTACGTCCGGAACACGGACGAGCGGCTCGAGGACATGTACCGTCGGGTCGTCGACTGCGCCAAGGCCGGGGCCCTGGCCGCGGGCGTCGAGCTGGCTTCCATGCGGGTCATCAGCGCCATCCACCAGCGCCACGCCAACAAGGCCGCGGCCGAGCTGTTCCAAAAGAACATCGAGCTCGTCGGGATGCCGGCCTGGACCGAGGAGGAGCAGGCCTTCGCCAAGGCCCTCCAGAAGGAGCTCGGGGCCGAGGAAAAGGGCATGCCCTCCCAGGTCGATAAGCTCGAGGCCCCCACCGGCATGTTCGTCGGCGGCGGGTCGTCCGACGTCGGCGACGTAACCCTCATCGCACCGACGGCGACCATCACCTTCCCGGGGCTCGTCCCGGGTGCCATCGGCCATCATTGGTCGGCCGTGGCTTCATTCTACGGCTCGACGGCCTGGAAGGGGCTCAATGCGGGGGCCAAGGCCATCGCCGCCTCGGCCGTCGACCTGCTGACCAAGCCGGAGGAGCTGGCCAAGCTGCGGAAGGAGTTCGAGGAATACTCCAAAAAGAGGCCCTACAAGCCCTTCCTGCCGGCCGACGCCCAGCCGCCCAACGACCTCAACAAGGAGCTCATGGACAAGTACCGCGGCCTCCTCGAGAAAGCGCTAGCAGAAAGATAAAAAGACCCCTTCTTCGTTGCTCACTTGTAGATCGGCTTGAACCCCATATTGTAGAACATGAAGGA
>JBBIGP010000085.1:0-6440 GCA_037447475.1 Candidatus Aminicenantota bacterium | reverse complement strand
CGAAGGTCCAGGAAGCCGACCTCGTGTTCGTCAACGGGATCGTGACGACGATGGACGAGGCCCTGCCCGAGGCGCGGGGGCTGGCCGTGCGGGGCGACACGGTCCTGGCGGTCTTCAAGAAAGACGGCCAGGCCGGGAGATACATCGGGCCGGCGACGAGGGTCGTCGATCTCGAGGGCCAATGGGCCGTGCCCGGCATCATCGACGGCCACGTCCACTTCAACCAGGCCGGAGGCCTGACGGTGTCCGACGAAGCGGGCCTGCGGGCCGAGATTGCCCGGGTCGCCGGCATCCTGGAAGCGGGGGAGTGGATCACGGGCGGCCTCTACGGGGCCTACGAGCAGTGGGCCCTCGGCGACGCCGGGGCGGCCGGCTCGGAAAAGAAAGAGCCGTGGCGGCCGAACCGGGCCATGATCGACGATCTGACCCCGGACAATCCCTGCTTCCTGTGCCGCTTCGACTACGAGGAGTGGCTGGCCAACACGGCCGCGCTGCGGGCGGCCGGCCTCGAGAGGTCCCGCATGGAGGGCCTGGAGATCGGCCGGGACGGCCGGCCGACGGGCATCATCTTCCAGGGCACGCCGGCCTTCCGGAAGATGAGCGGGTCGCGCAAACCCAAGTCGATGGCCCGGATGCTCGAGGAGAACCGGGCGGCGCTCAAGGCCCTGCGCGAGGCCGGCATCGTCGAGATCCACGACATCGAGCGGCCCGACCAGACCGACCGGTTCGTCGAGCTCGAGGAGCGCGGCGAGCTGACCTGCCGGGTCTGGCTGAGGCCCGACCTGTCGCGCGGGGCCGAGCTCGGCGAGGCCGGCTTCACCATGGGGCTCCACCCCAAGACCAAAGAGAAGAGCGGCTGGCTCCGCTACGGGGCCCTCAAGGGGTACATCGACGGCATCATGGGCACCCACGGGGCCCTGTTCTTCGAGCCCTATGACGACCAGCCGGACAACTACGGGCACTGGCGGCCGCACACTTCCGACGACCCGAAGCTCCAGGTCCGGAACATGGAGAAGATGGTCGGCCTGATCAAGAAGGGCCTCGAACACGGGTTCGTGCCCAACGTCCACGCCATCGGCGACCGGGGCGTGGCCGAGATGCTCGATCTCTACGAGCGGCTCAAGGGCGAAGGCGTCGACCTCACCGGCTTCCGGGTCATCCACGCCCAGGTCATCCGGCCCGAGGACTTTCCGAGGTTCAAGGCCCTCGGCGTCATCGCCGAGGTCAATCCCTATCACATCTCGGACGACATGCGCTGGATGGAGGAGAGGATCGGGCGCGAGCGCTGCGAGGGCGCCTACGCCTTCAAGTCCCTGCTCGAGAACGGGGCCGTGCTGAGCTTCGGCTCCGACTGGCCGGGGACGAGCGCCGCCCTCTACCATATGCACCCGAAATACCTGATCTACGCCGCGGTCACCCGGCAGACGCTGACCGGCGAGCCCGAGGGCGGCTGGTTCCCGGAGCAGAGAATTTCGGTCGAGGAATGCCTGCGGGCTTACACCATCAACAACGCCCTGGCCGCCTTCGAGGCCGATGTCCGCGGCTCGCTCAAGGCCGGCAAGCTCGCCGACATCACCGTCTTCGACCGCGACATGAGAGCCATTTCGCCGGCCGACATCCTGAAGACGGAAGTGACCCACACGGTCGTCGGCGGGAAGATCGTCTTCGAGAAGGATTGACGCGGTCAGCGTCATGACCGAGCACCGGCCGTTCTTTTCGGACAGATAATAGAGCCGGCGGCCGCCGGGAGACCAGGCGGGTGCGCCGAGGAAGTAAGAGGCCTCGGCGACGGTGACGGCGTCCCTCGTCCCGTCCTCGGGCCCGTCGACCGGGGTGATCCGGACCGCCGCCCGCCCGTCCCGCTGGCCGCCGAGGTCGTCGAGCGACCGGCCCTCGACGAGCTCCATGATCATGAAATCGCGGGCTCCGTCCGACTTGCGATACGGGGACACGCCCCCTCCCGGCACATGTCCCCGCGCGCTCAGCCCACGCGGACGGTCCGGATCCGGCCGGTGATGGCGACGGTGACCCTGTAGGTCCCCTGGGCGTTGGAGACGGTGACGGTGGCCAGGTTCGACACAGTCCCCTGGGGGTGGAAAATGGGGCTGTTGTTGGCCTGGACCCTGACACCGGGAAGCGCGACCGCGCGGGCCGTCCGCCAGGTCCCCGCGACGGGGTCCTGGCGCTCGAGGACGAAGCCCGGGGGCAGGAAGCGGACCCTGACCGGCGTCCCCGAGTAGACGGCCCGGAAGCGGGCCTGGTTGAGGCCTGAGGTGACGCTCCAGATCCCCGACCGGAGATGGACCCTGGGGACGAGCCGTGCGAGCGAATACCCGCCGCCGTAGGCGAGGAGCCCGAGGAGCGACAGGACCATGAGCGTCTCGATGAGCGTGTGCCCCCGCCGGCGCATTCAGTACTCCATCCAGGACAGGACCCGCAGAGAGGTGAAGACGAGGTAGGGGAGGGGTGTCAGAGGGGAATTCGCGGAGAACTCCCCGGCCGCGGCCCGTTCGTCGCGGACGAGGGCCAGCGCGTTGCCGCCGCCGTCGTAATCGTCGGCGTGGAGGGCGCCCAGGACCTGGACGTCCTTGCCGGTCCCCTCGATGGCAAAGCCCCCCTCCGCCGCGGTCAGGGAGCCTTGGAGCTTGAGCTCGGACGGGGCCTCCGCTCCGACCGCGATACCCCCGTCGCGCGCCTCGCCGGAAACGACGTCGCGGCCGGCCGCGAAGATGACGAGCTGGGCCTTGGAGTCCTTGACGTAAGGGAGGCCGTCCTGCCACCGGACGCCCTGGAGGACGAGGTGCGACGAGATCGTGATCCGGCCGGAGGAGACGATGGTCAGGTCGACGCCGTCGAGGACGGACGGCGTCCGGTCGTCGAAGGTCATCTCGACCCGGCCGTCGAGGCCGACGGCCCCGCCGCCGAGCGACAGGATCCTGCCGTTGACGATGACGATGGGCAAGGGGACGAGTTCGAAGGCCTCTTCCACGTCCGGGCCGCGCAAAAGCGTCCGGCTCTCGGCGGGGCTGAACGCGAGGAGCCACTCGCCGGCCTCCATGCGGAAGGCGATGACCTGGGCGGGGCCGCTGACCGCGAGGACCATCTCCACGAGGTCGCCTTGGATGAAGACGCCGCCGAGGCCGAGGTCGTCGCGGACGAGATAGACGCCGTCGGGCACCGGCTCCGTCGACGGCTCGAGGCCGAGCGCTTCCCTCAGCCGTCCGGGCGTCAGATCTTGGGGCCGGAACATCCGGACGTTGAGGGCCCTGGCGACGAGAGGGAAGGCGCCGTCCGGAACGAGGCCCTCGCCGCCGGCCGCCGGGACCGGCGGCAGGACCTCCCCTGGCCGGGAAAGGAGGCGGATCCCGTTTTCCTCGAGGAAGTCCATGCTCTGGCCGTCCGCGATTTCCTTCTTCATATAAAAAGGAACGGCCGGAAGCGGCAGACGGCCGGCCAGGAGGCTCAGGGAGCCCTCGAGGGCCGCGGCCCGCCGGGCCGCGACGCGGACGAGCCCGCCTGAGGCCTCGATCCTCAACCCGGCCGAGATCCGGAAGTATTCGCCCCTGTCCGCGACGCGGTCGAGGCGGCACGAGGCCCGGCTGTCCCAGGACATCCCGTCGAGAGACCCCGGAAGGAGAAGAGGGAAAGGGGCGCCGAGGGCCGCCTCGAGGAGACGCTCAAGCCCTCGGGCCGGGGCCGTGCGCAGCGCCTCGAGGTCGTCCTCGGCCAGGGGCGCGAGCGGCCCGGATGCGGCGAGCCGGGCGGCGAAGTCGCGGAGGCCGTGCTTCAGGCCGTTCTCCGAGGCGTAATCGAGCAGCATCGAGAACTTCCGGAAGCCGCCGATCTTCAGGTGCAGGCCCGAGGCATGGACCATGGCCAGGCCGAGCCCGGCGAAGACGAAGAAGAGCAGGATGACGGCCAGGCTGACCGTGCCCCGCGGGCCCGGGGGACATGTCTGCCGGGACCGTGTCCCCGCCGGCGTACAAGGCATGAGCCTCTTCTCTCGAGAAGGGGCCGTATCTCTAGCGCAAGAATTGTCGCGCCAACGCCGCATTCTTGAGGAAGACGCAGAGCTCATGGATGTTCTCTCCTTTCCTGTCGACTTCGAGGCGGACGCGGACGAGGCCCGCCTCACGGTCGACCTGCCAGTCCGCTCCGGCCGCGTTCTCGAGAAGAGGCTGGGCCGAGGAGGCGTTCACCCGGCGCCTGAGGATGCGGGCCGGCCGGTCGACGAAATAGGCGACCCGTCCGAGGAGCAAGACGACGGACGTCGCGGGCTCGTAGCCGGACTTGAGCGGCTCCCTCAGGACGACCGCTCGGGCCTCGACGCGGGCCACGGTCCGGACCTCGCCCGTCCGGCCGTCGAAGAAGCAGATCTCCCGTCCGGCGGAGAGGCCCGTCGTCGACGGCATGGACAACCTCAGGTCGCCGGCCCGGGCTTCGCCCGCGAGGGCCAGGGCGGCGTCGAGCGAGGTCGTCGTCAGGGTTTCGGCCGTCGCCTTCGCGGCCTCGACGAGTCCCGCGCCGGCCGGCCCGGCCAGGCCGCGGCCGGCATGGAGGAGATCGATTTTCATCCTGTCCAAGGCCGCCCAGGCGCCCTGGGCCGACTCGGCCCTCTCCTTGAGACCCAGGAAGCGCTTTTGGGCGGAGGCCAGGAACCCGAGGGCGGCGCAGACGACGAAAAGCGAGACGGCCGCGCCGATGAGGCACTCGACGAGCGTGAAGCCCCGGGCTTTCACGGCCCGAACCCCAGGTCCCGGCAGAGATAAAGGGTCAGTGCCGCGACGGGGCGGGGCCGGCCCCGCGGGCGGACCCTTATTCGGACCGCCTTCATCCCGTCGCCCGCGTCCTCGATCTCCCAGGTGCGGACGAAAGAGGGCCGTCCGGCCTCGCCGGGGACGTCGTCCTCGTAGGCGCCCGTCGCGAGCTCGGAACCGTCGAAGGGCGCGGACTTGAGCTCCTCGAGCTTCGCAGTCAGGGTCTGAGCGAGCCCCGAGGCGACGCCTCCCTTGCGCACGGCGGCGAGCGAGGCGGCGATGAGCTCGGCCGTCCCGACGACGAGGAGCAGGGCGACGGCCATGGCCACGAGGACCTCGATCAAGCTGAATCCCGCCGTTCTCATGCCCGGCCTCCCGTCGGCCTTCAAATGCGCGAGACGTGCCAGCCCGAGTGCGGAGGGTGCGCCGGGGGGACCCCGGACCCGTCCCCGGCGAGCCGTCAACGGGCGTCGCTATCGGCTGAAAAATGAGCGGGTTGGCCGCCAACCGCCGTTGACGGGAGAGGCCCCGAAAATTTTTCGCCCAAGCCCTTGACAAGCCCCCCTGGAATCCCTATCATATAGGGGCCTTATAGGCTATCATTCTGACAACCGTCAAAGGTTGAAATATCCGTCAGAGTTCGATAGAGTATTGAGGTTTCTCTCTCGGGATAGAGAGAAGAAGGTTCTTTGAAAGAAAAAGCGGAGCGACCAGTTGTCGATCTTTTTTGCCAATCAAACTCGCTAAGAACCCGCAAGGGTTCTGATAATCGAAGAGTTTGATCCTGGCTCAGAGCGAACGCTGGCGGCGTGCTTAACACATGCAAGTCGAACGGTCCCCGCGTAGCAATACGCGGGGATAGTGGCGAACGGGTGAGTAACACGTGGGTCATCTCCCCCCGAGTGAGGAATAAGCCTGCGAAAGCGGGTCTAATACCGCATGACGCTTCGCGGCACAAGCCGTCGAAGTCAAAGCCGCAAGGCGCTTGGGGATGAGCCTGCGTCCTATTAGCTAGTTGGTAGGGTAATGGCCTACCAAGGCTGTGATGGGTAGCCGGCCTGAGAGGGTGAACGGCCACACTGGGACTGAGACACGGCCCAGACTCCTACGGGAGGCAGCAGTGAGGAATTTTGCGCAATGGGCGAAAGCCTGACGCAGCGACGCCGCGTGGAGGAAGAAGGCCTTCGGGTCGTAAACTCCTGTCAGGGGTGAAGAAAGCCCGCAAGGGTGTGACGGTAACCCCAGAGGAAGCCCCGGCTAACTACGTGCCAGCAGCCGCGGTAATACGTAGGGGGCGAGCGTTGCTCGGAATTACTGGGCGTAAAGGGAGTGCAGGCGGCCGGCTAAGTCAAAGATGAAATCCCGAGGCTCAACTTCGGAATGGTCTTTGATACTGACCGGCTTGAGGCTGGCAGAGGAGAGCGGAATTCCCGGTGGAGCGGTGAAATGCGTAGATATCGGGAGGAACACCAGAGGCGAAGGCGGCTCTCTATACCAGTCCTGACGCTGAGACTCGAAAGCTAGGGGAGCGAACGGGATTAGATACCCCGGTAGTCCTAGCCGTAAACGATGGACACTAGATGTTCTCGCGTTCATGCGGGAGTGTCGTAGCTAACGCGTTAAGTGTCCCGCCTGGGGAGTACGGTCGCAAGGCTGAAACTCAAAGGAATTGACGGGGGCCCG
>JBBIGP010000084.1:2200-6776 GCA_037447475.1 Candidatus Aminicenantota bacterium | reverse complement strand
CCGATCCCTTGCTCCTCCCACAGCCGCCCGAAGATCAAGGTCGGGCCCCACGTCTTGGACGACCTGGCCGCAAGAGAGCGGTCCTTGAGGACCCGGTATTTCCGGCTGAACTTGGCCAGGCTTTCGACGAGCGAGTCGATGGTGCCGTCGGCCTCCAAGCGGTCTCGCCGCCCCAGCGTGGCCAGGACGCGCTGGCGGGGCTGGCCGTCTTTGCGGAAAGACTCGGCGATCTGGAGGTACTCGTAAAGGACCCCGTTCTGGATGCTACGCTTAAAGCGGAAGAACATACTATAATCATAACTATCTTATGGCTAATGTCAAGATGCCGCGAAAGCTATTTAGGCACTACTTTTACGAGCCAAATCGACTTTTTTCAGCCTAAGTTGTTGATTATGTTGAACCGAGTTTCCAGAATGGCCTTACAACTGTCGAAAATGAGTCTCACGGTCGACCTTGACCGAGGGGGCCAGCTGGATGACCGTCCATGGGTCGCGGGCCGTCGGCAGGGACTGCGAGGAGAAAGGAGGGAGGATATATTCAATAATTTGAATCGAATTCAAACTATTGGTTTTTTTGTTTATCGACCTCTTGGATGAGCCTCTTGACGGCGGCCTGGTCGGGGTTCAATTTGAGGGACGCGTTGAGAACAGCCAGGGCCTCGGTCTTTCTCCCCAGGCGGTGGTAGCAGAGCCCGAGGGCGTTCAGGACGTTCGTATCGCTGTTGTAGATCTCGTTGGCCTTGACGAGGTTCGTCAGGGCTTCCTCGACCCTCTCCAGCCCCAGGAGGGCCTGGCCCCGGATGACGAAATGCGCGAACCGGCGCCTGTCGTCCTCCCGAAGCTCGTCGCCGATCCGCAGGGCCTCCTCGAAAGCGCCGGTCCGGTTGAGGAAATTCCCGTACATGATGACGCCGTCCTTGTACTCCGGGCCGCTCCGGAAAGCCTCGTCGTAGAGGGCCCGGGCCGTCTCGGCGCGGCCCAGCTTCTCGGCCTGCTGGGCCAGCATGTAGCGGTAGAGGAACTGGTTGGCCAGGGGGAAGCCCTTGGCGTGGGCGATGGGGTGCCCGACCGACGGGCTGAGGGAGACGATGAAGGTCTCTTTCTTTTCGTCGAGGACCTCGCCGCCGGGCCCGACGACCGCGACCAGGACCTCGTAGAAGTCCGGCTGGAGGTCGGCGGCGGGGATCGTGTGCGACAGGCTGACCATCCGTCCGAACGGCAGGGCGTTCAGGCTCAGCGTGTAGGACCTCCGGACGGGCTCGGCGGCCTGCAGGCCGCGGACCGTGACCCTCGCCTGGCCGCCCTTGAGGAGGTCGTCCGTGACGTTCAGGACGTCGAACTGGACGGCGATGTCGTCCGACCGGCCGAAGGTCTTCTGGGGGTCGACGACGAGCTTCCGGTCGATGATCTTGAACGGGATGTGGATATCGCGCTGGTAGCGCTCGAACTTGTAGCCGACGAGGGGTCCCTGGACGGCGGGCGCCGCGTTCAAGGGCGGCACCTCGACGTCCTTCTCGAGGAGGCTGAATTGCTTGCCGACGGTGTTGGTTAGAAGGACGTTAAGCCGGAACTTGCCCTCGGTGACGGGGAAGGAATCCTCCACGGCCAGGCCGCTGGCCCGGATCTTCTCCCAGTCGCCCTCCGGGAAGTAGAGGGGGAACTCCCGGTTGTACTGGAAGATGATGTCGTCCCCCTGCCGGAGGCTGACGTTGATCTGGAAATTGCAGTAGTACTGGCTCTTCGGGACGTAGTAGTCGACGTTGACGCTCGTCGGGACCATGGAGAAGTGGAGGAACCGCAGGCCCGTGACGGGGTCCTGGAGGACAGCCGTCGCGGTGTGGCTCTCGACGTAGTTCGTCAGGTACTCGGTCGAGACGACCCCCCGGAAGTTGAGGAAATGCGTCGCGTAGGAGGTGTTGACCTCCTTCTTCGGGGATTCCAGGATGCTGGCCAGAAGGATGTTGTTGCGCGGCGAGGGCGTCATCCCGAAACTGTACTCACCGGGGATGCGGGTGATCGAGATCTCGGCCAGGGTCGGAGCGATTTCGGAGATCTTCTCGTAGAGACTCTCGTAATCGAAGGGGTCCCCGATCTCCCTCTGGTGCTGCAGAAGGCGGGCCGGGCCGTCCGCGACGGGGTCGTACAGCCGGTACTCCCCCGCTCCCCCCCTCTGGTAGAAGAGAAGGTTGAACTGCGGGGGCAATTCTTTCCGCGCGTCCCCGTAATAGCTCCACGCCTGGCAGGGGATGAGGCCCAGCGTCCCCTCAAAGCGTTCGATGCTCGCCGGCGGGCCGAGCACCATGTAGATGCGCCCCATGTCGGTCTGCCAGCCCTCCCGGGTCGTCGTCCGGCCGAGGTACTGATTGACGTACAGGAAGCGCTTGGAAAGCTCGTCCTTGTACTCGTTTTCGGGGGTGCCGGGCGTCGGGTCCCGCTGGTTCCAGAAGGCATCGATGAAGATGTCCCGCTCCCTGTTGTTCGTGAGCTTCATGAAGACTTCCCGCTCGACGGGCTGGATGTGATAGGCGACGAGCTTCAGCCACTCCCGGTGCTGGACGGGGAGGTCCTTTTCCGAGAGTTGCCGGCCAGGCAGGGAAAGGGCAACGACGAAGAGGGCGAGGACCAGGGCGGCGGGGATGCTCGGCGTTCTCATCAGGTCACCTTGATCTCGAAGATCCGGCGGATCTTGCTCGACGAGGTTTCCCGGCCCTGGATGATGACGTCCACGAAGTTCGTCCCGGGCTTCAGCGCGCAGCCGAACCTCAAGTCCACGGTCTTCAGGGCCTCGAGCTCCCTGTCCTTGACGACGACCGACCTCGTCTCCCTGTGGGTCTCCTTGCTCAGGCCTTCGTCCGCGTAGATGTAGACGACGAAGCTCAGGTCGGCCTGCAGATCCCCCTCAGCGTTCTCCCGGAACATGAGCGTGTCGGAGGGGATGCGGACCTCGAGCTCCCCGCGCCCCGCGTCGTAGGAAACTTCGAACTTGACGAACTTCTTCCGGAAGACATCGTCGGCCTTGACGTGGTGGCCGAGCTTGATGAGGTCCATGGCCCCGAAGAAATCTCCGTCATAGTCGCGGATCTTGTACTGGCCGGTGCCCCGCTCGTCGACGAACTCGATGCCCAGCCGGTGGTCGTAGTAGATCCACCACAGGATGGCGCCCTTGATGCTCGTGTCGGTGTGGTTGAAGTACTCCTCGAACTTGTCGGGCGGGCCCATGAAGACGTGGATCCGTCCACGGTCCGTGTTCACGCCCGGCCCGCCCTCCTTGAATCGCCGGTTGGCGTAGTCGACGCGGGCTTCGAACTCCTTCTTGTACTCGTTCTCCGGCGTGCCCTGGTCGGGGTCCCGCTTCTCCCAGAAATCGGCGATGAACTCCCGCCGCGACTCGGCGTCCGGGAGGAGGGAGAAGATCTTGGCCTCCTCCTTGGTCATGATGAGCCGGGCCGTTTCGTGGAACCTGCCGCTTTCGGGATCGAGGTCCATCTTGGGGCCGGCCGAGCAGGCGGCCGCGACGAACGCCGCGGCCAGCACGGCGCCGCCGGAAAAGCGCGTTCTCGTTCTCATGATGTCCTCCCCCGCCCGCGGGGCCGGCGGCGGGCGCTACTTTTTTCTCAGATAATCCAGGAAGTTCCGGACCGTCCCCGCCCGGGGGGAGTCGGGATCGAGCTTCAGGTAGCCCTCGAAAGCCGCGATGGCCTCGGGGCTCTGCTGGAGGTTCAAGTGGGCCAGCCCGAGCTGGTAGAGGGCGTCGGTGGACTGCGGGTTCCTCTCCACGGCCTTCCGGTAGAACTTCAGGGCGTCCTGGAACTTCGAGGTCCCGAAATAGATGGTCCCCAGGTTGTAGAGGACGACGGGATCCTCGATCTTCTCGAACTCGACCTTGCTGTACCATTCCAGGGCCTTCTCGGCCTCCCCGCGGTTCGTGTAGCAGTTGCCGACGCCGATGAGGGCCTCGACGTTCTTGGGGTCCTCCGCGAGGAGTTTCAGATAGCTCTCCTCGGCTTGATCGTACTTCTCCTGGGCGAAGAAGCAGTTGCCGATGTTCTGGTAGATGATATGGACTTCGGGGTATTTCACGATGATGTCCTGGAAGATGGCCAGGGCCCCCTCGTAATCGTTCTTCTCGAACAGCTCGTTGCCTTTGGTCAGGAGCTCCATGTCGCCCTCCGTGACGACCAGGCCCTCGAGCTTTTCCAGCTTGATCTCCATCTCCGGGTTCTTCTTGCTCTCGGAGATCTCCACGGACTTCTTCTGCGGCGCGTAGCCGATCTTCTCGAAATCGACGTGCCATTCGCCGCCCCGGATCCAGGCGGCCAGCCACCGCCCGCTCTTGTCCGATTTCACCTCGATGCCTCTGCCTGCCCGGGGGGAGAACAGCTTGACGGTGACGCCTTCCAGGGGCTTCCCGTCCTGGTCCCAGACGGTCCCGCCCAGCCGGCCCTTCCCCTTGAACTCCTGGGCGGACAGGACGAGGGCCGAGGCGACAAGGATGATGATAAGGATGACTGCCGATCTTTTCAACGCGACCTCCTCGGCCGGCCTCCCCTCTCCGGGGCGCCGGACATCATTCTCGT
>JBBIGP010000084.1:0-2100 GCA_037447475.1 Candidatus Aminicenantota bacterium | reverse complement strand
AACGCGACCTCCTCGGCCGGCCTCCCCTCTCCGGGGCGCCGGACATCATTCTCGTCTCCAGTGTATCATTTTCGGGAAGGAAATTGAAGACTCCGGCCTGGCTCAGTCCCAGGCCGCGCCGAGGCCGAGAGGGGCCGGCCGTCGGGTCGGGCTTTGTAATCCTTCCTTGATGAGATTACAATAAAAGGCCCGAGCCCGAACAAGGAGGACGGCATGAGATCGAGGATCGCGGCACTCATCGTCATCCTCATAGGCGCCGTTCTGGCGGCCGTGGCCGGCGCCGGCGTGATTTCGACGCCCCAGGAACGGGGGGCTTGCGACATTCTGTTCGCGGGCGGCCGGGTCGTCGACGGCTCCGGCAATCCCGCGTTCCCCGCCGACGTCGCCGTCAGGGACGGCCGCATAGTCGCCGTGGGGAAGCTGCGGGGGCGGGTCGGCGCGGCCCGGACGATCGACGTCACGGGGAAGATCGTCGCCCCCGGCTTCGTCGACATCCACACCCACGCCTACGACAGCGTCGCCGGCGAAAAGACCTGGTCCGGGGCCGACGACGCCCGCTACGGGGCGCCCAATTACGTCACCCAGGGCGTCACGACGGTCGTCTCGAACTCCTGCGGCTACGGGCCCGTCGACCTCGGGGACCAGATGGCCGCCCTCGGGAAGCGGGGCACGGGCGTCAACGTCATGCTCCTCGTCGGGCACAACGCCGTCCGGCGCGAGGTCATGAAGGACGACCACAAGCGGCCGGCCAAGGCCGGCGAGACGGCCCGCATGGCGGCCCTCGTCCGGCGGGCCATGGAGATGGGCGCCTGGGGGATGTCGACCGGCCTCGAGTATGTCCCGGCCATCTGGAGCACGACCGAGGAGGTCGTCGCCCTGGCCCGGGAGCTCGTGCCCTTCGACGGCGTGCTCATGGCCCATGAGCGGTCCTCGGGCCTGACGCCGATGTGGTACGTGCCCAGCCAGGACCCGCCGGGCCCGCCGACCATGATCGAGAACATCCAGGAACTCATCGATATCTCGAAGGCGACCGGGGCCCGCGTCGTGGCCTCGCACATCAAGGCCCGGGGGGCAGATTTCTGGGGGGCGAGCGCCGTCCTCATACGGATGATCGACGAGGCCCGGGCGCGGGGCGTCGACATCTGGGCCGACTGCTACCCGTACAACACCTCGGGCAGCGACGGCAGCGCCGTGCTCATCCCGCGATGGGCCCTGGGGCGCCCGCCCAAGGCGGCCCTCAAGCGGACGCTCGAGGACCCGAACAAGAGAACGGCCCTGGAAAAGGACATCCGGGCGGCCGTCAACTGGCGGGGCGGCGCGGCGAACGTCGTCGTCATGGATCATCCGGACAAGACCCTCGTCGGCAAGAGCGTCGGAGAGCTGGCCCGGGCCCGGGGGATCACGGACGTCGAGATGGTCCTGCGCCTCCAGCTCGAAGGCGACCCGCACTTGGCGGGCGGCGCCAGGATGCGCGGCTTCTCGATGTCGGAGGCCGACATCGAGGCCTTCTACTCACGGCCCTGGGTCGCGGCCTCGTCGGATGGATCGATCGCCCTGCCGTCCGACGGTCCGGTCCACGCCCGCTACTACGGGACCTTCCCTCGCATGATCCGGCGCTACGCCCTGGAGCGCGGGGTCGTCTCGCTCGAGGACGCCGTCCGTTCGATGACCTCGCTCCCGGCTCTCATCTGCGGCCTTCGCGACCGGGGGCTCATCCGGGAGGGGATGCGGGCCGACCTGGTTGTCTTCGACCCCGCGGCGATCGCCGACACGGCCACGTTCTTCGAGCCGCACCGGCACGCCTCCGGCATCGACCATGTCCTCGTCAACGGGAAGTTCACCGTCGAGAGCGCCAGGATGACCGGGGCCCGCCCCGGGCTCCTCCTCAAGAAGGAACGGGCTGTTTCTTGATCTTGCAGCCCTCGATGACCATGCCCTGGACGGTCATGACGCACTTGTCGATGACGTTCTGGCCGTTGCGGACGAACGGCAGCTCGTAGTAGTCGCCGTTGGCCAATCCGCCGCTGATGAGGAGGTCGTTCGCGTTGCGGGCGATGTGGACCTTGAGGTCGCGGCGGGCGAAGCGGAAGGTCGCCAGCG
>JBBIGP010000083.1:0-7184 GCA_037447475.1 Candidatus Aminicenantota bacterium | reverse complement strand
AGATCTACACGGCCGACGCCGAGCCCGGGCCGGTCTGGGAGGCGATCGTCGCGGCCGGCGCCCCTCTCGGCCTCCTGCCCATCGGGCTCGGGGCCCGCGACACGCTCCGCCTCGAGGCCAAGCTCATGCTCTACGGCAACGACATCAGCGACATGACGACCGTCCTCGAAGCCGACATGAAGTGGATCTGCAAGTTCCAGAAAGGCGACTTTCTGGGCAAGGCCGTCCTCGAAAGACAGCTGGCCGAGGGATTGAGCCGCAAGCTCGCCGGCTTCGAGCTCCGCGGCCCGGGCATCGCCCGCCCCCACTACCCCGTCCATTACGCGGGCACGAAGGTCTCCGAGGTCGCCTCGGGGACCTTCTCGCCGCTCCTGAAGAAGGCCATCGGCCTCGCCTACCTGCCGGTCGAAGCAACGGCCATCGGCACCGAGTTCGAGATCGGCATCCGTGATAGAATGGTCAAGGCCGCCGTCGTGCCCACGCCGTTCTACAAGAGAAAAAAGTAAGGACATCCCGTCCAAGGAGGATGGTTTCCATGTACCCGAACGATTTCCGGTATTCCAAGGACCACGAGTGGATCAAGGTCGAAGGCGATGAAGCTCTCGTCGGCATCACCGATTTCGCCCAGCACCAGCTCGGCGACATCATCTTCGTCGACCTGCCGCCGGTCGGCAAGGCCCTCGAGGCCCATCAGACGATCGGCACGGTCGAGTCCGTCAAGTCCGTCTCGGACATCTTCTCACCCGTCTCCGGCGAGGTCGTCGCCGTCAACGAGGAGCTCAGCCAGACCGCCGACATCCTCAACAAGGACCCGCACGTTCAAGGGTGGATCGTCCGCGTCAAGATCAAGGACCCGAAGGAGATCGAGGGCCTCATGAGCGCCGGCGAATACGAGAAATTCCTGGAAGGCCTCGAAGCCTCATGAGCTATCTATCCCTCAGCGACAAGGACAAACAGGACATGCTGGCCGCGGCCGGCGTCGGGACGATCGACGAGCTGTTCTGCTGCATCCCGGAAGAGGTCCGGCTCAAGCGGGGCCTGCGCCTGCCGGAGGCCCTGACGGAGCTCGAGCTCGCCCGGACTCTCGAAGACATCGGCCGCAAGAACGATTACCCGGAGCGCCTCTCGTTCCTCGGCGGCGGGGCCTACGAGCACTTCACGCCGGCCGTCGTCGACTCCCTGAGCTCCCGGGGCGAGTTCGTCAGCCCTTACACGCCCTACCAGCCCGAGGTCAGCCAAGGGACCCTCCAGATCATCTTCGAGTTCCAGACCCTCATCTGCCAGCTCGCGGGCCTCGCCATCGCCAACGCCTCCCTCTACGACGGGTCGACCGGGGCCGCCGAAGCCGTCCTGATGGCCCAGCGGGTCACGGGCCGGCCCAAGGTCCTCATCGCCCGGACGGTCCATCCCCAATACCGGGAGGTCGTCCGGACCTACGTCAAGAACGTCGGCATCGAGCTCACGGAGCTGCCCTTCGGCAAGGACGGCCGGATCGACGCCGAGTCCCTCGGCCAGGCCCTCGACGACCGGACGGCGGCCGTCGTCTTCCAGTCCCCCAATTTCTTCGGGGTCGTCGAGGACGCCGAGGCCCTGTCCAAAGCCGCCCACGGCCGAAAGGCCCTGTCGGTGGCCCTGGTCGCCGAGGCCCTGTCCCTGGCTCTCCTCGAGGCCCCCGGCAGGCTCGGCGTCGACGTCGTCGCGGGAGAAGCGCAATCCTTCGGCGTCCCCCTGAGCTTCGGCGGGCCCTATCTCGGGTTCATGGCCTGCCGCAAGGATTTCCTCCGTCAGATGCCGGGGCGCATCGCCGGCCGGACGACGGACGTCGAGGGCCGCCGGGGATTCGTCCTGACCCTGGCCACCCGCGAACAGCATATCCGCCGTGAAAGAGCGACCTCCAACATCTGCACGAACCAGGCCCTCTGCGCCCTGCGGGCGACGATCTTCCTCGAGACCATGGGCCGGCAGGGCCTCAGAGAGATGGCCCGGCAGAACGCACGCAAGGCGGCCTATGCCGCCGAGCGCTTGGCCTCGGTGCCCGGGGTCGAACGAAAATTTTCGGGGCCGTTCTTCAACGAGTTCGTCATCCAAGCCCCCAAGCCCTGGGCCGAGGTCGATGCCGTCCTGCGCGCGGGAGGGATCATCGGCGGGCTCGGACTGGCCGCCGACTATCCCGAGCTCGGCGACGCGGCCCTCGTCTGCGTCACCGAGCTCAAGACGAGGGCCGACATCGACCGGCTGGCCGCGGCCGTCGGGGAGGCGCTGTCATGATCAAGGAGGTCCGCGAACCCCTCATCTTCGAGATCAGCAGCCCGGGCAAGAGGGCGGGCCGGCTGCCGGTCCTCGACGTCCCCGAGACCATGGACGGTCTCGCCGGGGCGGCCCTCAGGAGCGACATCGACGGTTTCCCCGAGGTCTCCGAGCCCGAGGTCGTCCGCCACTTCACGCGCCTCTCCCAGAAGAACTATTGCGTGGACCTGGGGCTCTATCCCCTGGGCTCCTGCACGATGAAATACAATCCCAAGATCAACGAGCGGCTCTCGGGCCTGCCGGGCTTCGCGGCCTGCCATCCCCATGCTCCGGCCGAGCTCGTCCAGGGCTGCCTCGAGGTCCTCAAGCGCCTCGAGACCTATCTCTGCGAGATCGCCGGCATGGACGCATTCACCCTCCACCCGGCCGCCGGGGCCCACGGCGAGCTCGTCGGGATGATGATGATCCGGGCCGCCCTCGAGGCCCGGGGCGACGCCCGCAAGGTCGTCCTCATCCCCGACTCGGCCCACGGCACGAATCCCTCCTCCGCCCACATCTGCGGATACTCGGTCAAGGAGATCAAGTCCGACGAGCGGGGGACGATCGACGTCGCCGGCCTGGAAAAGGCGATGACCGAAGAGGTCGCCGCCCTGATGGTCACCAACCCCAACACGCTCGGCGTCTTCGAGTCCGACATCTGCCGCATCGCCGGGATCGTGCATGCCAAGGGCGGCCTCGTCTACATGGACGGGGCCAACATGAACGCCCTGACGGGGGTCGTCCGGCCCGGCGACATGGGCGTCGACGTGATCCACATCAACCTTCACAAGACCTTCTCGACCCCCCACGGCGGCGGCGGGCCCGGCGCGGGGCCGGTCGGGGTCCGCAAGGAGCTCGTCCCCCGTCTGCCGGTCCCCGTCGTCGAGGAGAAGGACGGCCGGTATGCCCTGAGCTTCGACCGTCCGGGGACGATCGGAAGGGTTCGGGCCTACTTCGGGAATTTCTCGATCCTCGTCCGGGCCCTCTGCTACATCCTCAGCCTCGGGCCCCGGGGAGTCCGGGAGATCGCCGAATATGCGGTCCTCAACGCCAACTACATCCGCAAGCGCCTGGAGGGGGACTACCATCTGAAATACGAGACGCCGTCCATGCATGAGTGCGTCTTCTCGGACAGGCTCCAGAAGGAGCACGGCGTCACGAACCTCGACATCGCCAAGCGGCTCATCGATTTCGGGCTCCATCCGCCGACGATGTCGTTCCCCCTCATCGTCCACGGGGCCCTGATGATCGAGCCGACGGAGACCGAGAGCAAGCGGGACCTCGACCTGTTCGTCGAGGCCATGAAGACGATCGCCCGCGAGGCCCGCGAGAACCCCGGGATCCTCAAGTCGGCGCCCCACGTGACCTACGTCCGGCGCCTCGACGAGGTCGCCGCGGCCAAGAATCCCGTCCTTCGGTGGGAGGAGGCGGCCTGAGCATGACCGTCCAAGGCCTCATCCTCGACCTCCACAAGTTCTGGGCGGGCCAGGGATGTTACCTGGCCCAGACCTACGACCTCGAGGTCGGCGCCGGGACCATGACCCCGGACACGTTCTTCCGCGTCCTCGACAAGCGGCCGTGGAAGGTCGGCTACGTCCAGCCGTCGCGGCGGCCCGACGACGGCCGGTTCGGGGACAACCCCCACCGGGTCCAGAAGCACTTCCAGTACCAGGTCATCATCAAGCCGTCGCCGCCCGACATCCAGGACATCTACATCGCCAGTCTCCGGTCGCTCGGCATCGTCCTCGAGGACCACGACCTGCGCTTCGACGAGGACAACTGGGAATCGCCGACCATCGGCGCCTGGGGCGTCGGCTGGCAGGTCCTGCTCGACGGCCTGGAGATCACCCAGTTCACTTACTTCCAACAGTGCGGCGGTATCGACCTGGCTCCCGTCCCCGTGGAGATCACCTACGGGCTGGAGCGGCTGGAGATGTTCCTCGAGCAGAAGGACGACATCTACGACCTCGACTGGTCGGCCGACGTCTCCTACCGGGACCTGCGGTTCCGCGAGGAGAAGGAGTTCTCCGAGTACAACTTCAACGCGGCCCACGTGACCTCCCTCCGCCAGGCCTTCAACGCCTGCCAGAAGGAGGCGGCCCGGCTGATCGCGAAGGATCTCCTGCTCCCGGCCTACGACATGTGCCTGAAGTGCTCCCACAATTTCAATCTCCTCGATTCGCGGGGGGCCATCAGCGTCACCGAGAGGGTCAAGATGATCGCCCAGGTCCGGGCCCTGGTCAACGACATCGCCCGCAAGTACACCGCCGGCGGGGAGGGGGCCTGATGGAATTCCTCCTCGAACTGCTGACCGAAGAGCTCCCGGCCTCCCACATCCGCTCGGCCCGCGAGCAGCTCGAGACGGCTTTCCGGCAGGAGCTCGGATCGGCCCGCCTCGCGGTCGACGGGCTGAGGACGATGGCCACCCCGCGACGGCTCGTCCTCGTCGCCGATATCCCGGCCGGACAGGAGGACAAGGAGCAGGTCGTCACCGGGCCGCCGCTCAGCGTCGCCAAAGGTCCCGACGGCGCCCTGACCGCGGCGGCCAAGGGCTTCGCCAAAGCCCAGGGCCTGCAGGAGCACGAATATGACGGCCGGCTCGAGGTCGTCCTCACGCCGAAAGGCGAATATATCGGGCTCAGGCGGACGGCCAAGGGGACCCCGACGACCGAGCTCCTGAAGGACATCGTCCCCCGGGTCCTCGGGTCGCTGACCTTTCCCAAGATGATGCGCTGGGCGGAAAGCCCCTTCCGCTTCTCGCGGCCCATCCACGGGCTCCTCTGTGTCTTCGGGGGAGCCGTCGTCAAGGCCTCGTTCGGCGGCCTGGAGGCCGGCGACGGGACGGTCGGGCACCGGATCGTCTCGCCCCGCGAGCTGCGCGTCTCGAGCTTCGCCGAATACGCGGCCTTGCTCGCGGCCAACGGCGTCATCGTCGACGACGCGGAACGGAAAGCGAGGATCGAGGCCCAGATCGACGCCCATCTGGCGGAGCTCAAGGCCGCCGTCCTGCCCGACCCGGGACTGCTCGACGACCTGACCCTCAACGTCGAGCGCCCGCTGGTCGTCCTCGGCTCATTCCCTGACGCCTACCTGAGCCTGCCGCTCGAGGTCCTGTCCACCGCCATGCGCGAAGGGCAGAAGCTGTTCTCGGTGGTCAGGGACAAAACGCAGCTCCCGCACTTCCTGGGCGTGGCCGATGCCGCCGGGGACGCCAAGGGGCTCATCCGGGCCGGCCACGAGCGGGTCCTGCGGGCCCGGCTCGAGGACGCCCGGTTCTTCTGGGACCAGGACCGCAAGGTCCCCCTGGCCCGCCGGGCGGCCGGCCTGAAAGACGTCGTCTTCCAGGAGAAGCTGGGCAGCTACGACGACAAGAGCCAGCGGCTTAAGAAGCTCGCGGCCTATCTCTGCGACAAGATCGACGGGGACAAGCTCCGCAAGGACGCGGTCGAGGCCGCGGGCCTCTGCAAGGCCGACTTGCTGACGGAGATGGTCAAGGAGTTCTCCGGGCTCCAAGGACGGATGGGCGGGCTCTATGCGAGACATGAGGGTTATCCGGCCGCCGTGGCCCAGGCCGTTTACGAGCATTATCTGCCGCAGAGCCTCGACGACCCGTCGCCCGCGTCCGCGGCCGGGGCCGTTCTGTCGCTGGCCGACAAGATCGACTCCATCGTCGGCGTCATGGGCGTCGGCATCCAGGCCTCCGGGTCGAGCGATCCCTTCGGTCTGCGGCGCAACGCCCAGGGCGTCTGCAAGGTCATCCTGGACAAGAAGCTGCGCTTCTCCTTCGTCCGCCTGGTCGACAAGGCCCTGGCCCTCTACGGCGACCGCCTGACGGTCGGCCGCGAAGAGGTCCGCAAGGCCTGTCTCGAGTTCTTCGGGGGCCGGATCCGGTTCATCTTGGAGAAGAAGGGGTTCCGCTACGACCTCGTCGGGGCGGCCCTGGGACCGGGCATCGATCAGATCACCGATGTCCTGCTCCGGGCGCAGGCCCTGGACGATCTGAAGTCGAGCCCTCTCTTCGAGCCCTTCATCCTGATGGCCAAGCGGGTCAACAACATCCTCCGGGGCCTGCCCCCGGCCAAGGTCAACACGGACCTGTTCGTCGAGAAGGAGGAACGGGAGCTGCACTCGACCTTTTCGATCGTCCAGACCAACGCCCGGTCCATGATCGCCCGGGGCGATTACGGCCGGGCCCAGAGCATCATCTTCAAGCTCCAGCCGGCCCTCAACGCGTTCTTCGACAAGGTCCTGGTCATGGACGAGAACAAGAAAGTGCGCCAGAACCGGCTCGGACTGCTCCAGTCCATCCAGAAGATGCTGGCGGGGATCGCCGACTATTCGCAGGTGGTCGTCGAGGGGGAGAAAGCGGGGCGGTCGCGGTCCTAGACCGGATCAATCACGGGCCGGAGCGGCCGTCACCCCGGGCTTGTCCCTGTCCTCCGCGGCCGCTTCCTCGAGGAACGTCTGTTCGAGGGCGATGATCTTCACCAAGGCCCCCGGGTAGTTCTGGCCCTTTTCCTCGCCGTACGGATTGAACTGGACGCCCGCCTGGTACTTGTAGCTCTTGCCGGCGTTGAAGCTCGACCACCGGACACGGCCCCGCAGGTTAAGGGGGACGCGTTCGCCGGGGATGGAGATTTGGAGAGCGACCTTGGACTTGAACTTCAGGGATTTCTGGGTCAGGAAGCGGACGCCGCCGCGGCTGACGTCGAGGACCGGGCAGAACTCCTCGGCGTACCGGCCTTCGGACGCAAAGAGCCTTTCCCGGCGGTAAGAAAGGGTCGCGCCCGGGACTTTGAAGCGCTGGCAGAGCCTCCGTTCGATCCCCTTGTCGACCATGATCAGCCTCCCTCGGCCTCCTGATTCCTCCTCTCCCTGACCGAAGATATATCAAAAAC
>JBBIGP010000082.1:0-7333 GCA_037447475.1 Candidatus Aminicenantota bacterium | reverse complement strand
CAGGCGACGCTCGAGGAGCATGTTCCTGTCGTAGGCTCCCTCTCCGGCGAGGATCAGGTCCACGTCGGCGAGGGCCTGCGGCTGATGATCTCAATGAGATCGTTCGAGGGGAAGGCGGCCTCGCCGAGAGCCCGGCCTACTGCTTCCCCATGTAGATGCCGGCCAGGCCGCCGACGCAAGCCCCCAAAACGGTCCAGAGCGCTTCGGGGATGGTTTTCCCGAATACGGCCAACCCGACGCTCCCAACGGCCAGGATGAGCGTTGCGAAACCGAGGAAGCGCACCGCCAGGTGGACCGTCTCGGGCTTCACTTCCTGGAGCAAGCGGACGAGCGCCGCGTCGACCTTTTCCTGGGGCAGGCCCTCCGCCACCAAGGCCTCTCTGAGCTCCTTGACTTTCAGCTTGGCCATGTCGTCCCCCTTTCTGCAGGGCGTTCTTCGTTCTCCGGGAACATGCGCGGGGAATCTTAAAGCCCGGGCCGGACGAAGTCAACACCCGGCGCGCCTTGTGCACGCCTTGTGCGCGCCTTGACACCGGGCGGGCCCGGTAATACTCTAGCGCCGCCGGACCGAAAGACCGCCGATCCGAAGGAGGACACGCCATGTACACGATGTATAAGCCCGCGACAAGCGCCGAGGACGGTCAAACCTTCAGCACCGGCTGGCTGCCGCCCCTGCCGGACCTGCGGGACTACACCGAACAGGAGCCGCAGATCGCCGCCATGACCAAGAAGCTGGGGCTTGCCCGCCCCGCCGCGCTCAAGGCCCAGCCCGCTTCCGTCGACCTCCGCGAGTGGTGCTCGGCGGTCGAGAACCAGAAGAGCATCGGCTCGTGCACGGCCCAGGCCGCCGTCGGGGTCGTCGAGTACTTCCAGCGCCGGGCCTTCGGCAAGCACCTCGAGGGCTCGCGCCTGTTCGTCTACAAGACGACCCGCAACCTGATGCAGACGACCGGCGACACCGGGGCCTGGCTGCGGAGCGCGATGGGGGCCCTCAAGCTCTGCGGCGTCCCCGACGAGAAGTACTGGCCCTACACCGACGCCAAGCCGGCCTTCGACAAGGAGCCGCCGCCCTTCGTCTACGCCGTGGCCGACAACTTCGAGGCCCTCAAGTACTTCAGCCACGATCCCCTGGGCTCCCGCGTCGGGGGGGCCGCCGTGCTGGCCAGCGTCAAGAAGTACCTGGCCGCCGGCGTGCCATCGATGTTCGGCTTCTACGGCTTCCCGTCGTTCGAGTCCTGCGACGTCAAGGGCGGCATCCCGTACCCCTGCCCCGGCGAACAGGCCGAGTGGGGCCACGCCGTGGTCGCCGTCGGCTACGACGACGCCAAGAAGCTCAAGAACACCCAGTGCGGCAAGACGGCCTCCGGGGCCCTCCTCATCCGCAACTCCTGGGGCCGCGCCTGGGGCGACAAGGGCTACGGCTGGATTCCCTACGACTACGTCCGCGACAAGCTGGCCCTCGACTTCTGGTCGCTCCTGAGCATGGACTGGGTGGACACCAAGCAGTTCGGGATCTAAAGTCCGCCGAGCTCGGCCAGCCGCGCCTTGGCATCGTCGACCTCGGGCCGGCCGGCGTCGGCGCCCTTCCAGAGATCGAGGAACCTGCGCAGGTGCCCGGCGGCCTTGGCCTTGTCGCCCCGTTCCAGGAAGATCCGCCCGAGGTCGTAGAAGCTCCGCGCATAAGCGTCGCCTTCATCGAGCCGCCCGGCCGTCAGCGCCGCTGCCTGGCCGTACGCCTCGACGGCCTTGGCGAGCCGGCCCGCTCTTTCGTACGCGGCTCCCAGGTCGCGCAGGAGGGCTCCGTCCTTGGCCAGCGGCCCGTTGGGCGCCAGGGCCATGGCCTTCTCCAGATTGCCGACGGCGCTTTTCGCATCCCCCTTGGCGAGCGCCAGGAGGCCTAGAGCGTGGTCGTGGAAGCGAACCGCTCTTTTGCTCATCCCTTGCGCGATGACCTTCCCGAGCTCGTCCACGGCCTGCCCCGCCCCAGCCAAGTCGCCCTTGGCGATCAGGGCGCAGGCCTTGATGAAATGGGCCGTCCTTTCTCCGCTGATCGAACCCTCCGCCCGCGCGCCGTCCAGGGCGGCCTCGCACCATTTCAGCGTTTCTTCGAGCCGGCCGGACCTCAAGCAGACCCAGGCCAGCCCGCGGACGGATATCTGGATCCAGCGCGGCTGCCCGGCGGCCTCTGAATAGGCCAGAGCGCGCCTCCAGACGGCTTCGGCCTCGCGGAAACGCCCCTGAAGTTGGAAGAGATTGACCAAGCCGTACACGCCGAAGACTAAAGCCCTGGGCTCGCCCATACCGATGAGCTTCCCGTAGGCTGACTCGGCTCCGGCGAGATCGTCGAGACAGAGGGCGACATCGCCGCGGGCCGTGATCGCGGGAATCTCATTGGGGTCGACGTCCAGGGCCAGGTCGGCCTCGGCGCGGGCGGCCGCGAGGTCGCCCGCGTGGAGCAGCGTGTCCGCGATCGCCGCGCGGATCTCGGCATCGTCCGAGAAACCGCTTATGAATCCCCGGAGCGTCCGGATCGCCTTGTCGTGGAGGGCCTTGGCATTATAGGACGAGGCTAGCTGCGTATAGGAAGGTCGGAATTCGGACCTGGCCTGGACGCAGGCCGCGTATCGCTCGATGGACTTGTCCCACTCCTCGAGCTCGGCGTAGATCATTCCCAATTGATGGTTGGCCAAGGTGTGGTCGGGGTAGATCTCCACCACATCCAGGAAGGCCTTGACGGCCCTGTCCCAGGTCGTCTCGGCCTCGCGGAAATAATCCCCCTCGATCATCAAACGCTCGGCGTCCGTCAGCCGGCCGGCGAGGCCCATCGCCTTTTCGAGATACGACCGGCGTTCCTTGAACAAGCCGATATTTCCATGGCCGGTGGCCAGGGACCGGTAGGCCATGGCGAAACCCGGGTCGTGCTCGAGGGCCTTCTGCATGAGCTGGATGCTGCGGCGGTAGTCGCCGCTGTTGTGATAGCGGCGGCCCTCCGTGTAATAGGCCAGCGCCTGGGGCGAGGCCGTTGTGATCTTGCCGACCTCTTCGTCGAAGTCGCCGGCGATGGCCGAGGCGCTCAGGTCCAGGGTCTTCTTGATCCTCCGGGTCAGCTCGTCGACCATGGGAAAGACGCTCTCCTCGCCCGTGCCGGCCACCGATTCGGCGCCGACGTGCTCCCCCGTCTCCGCGTCGAGCAGGGCGACGTTGATCCGGAACTCGTCGCCGGCTTTGGCGTAGGACCCCTGGAGGACGTGCCTGACCCCTCCCATTGCGGCGACGTTCTTGAGGACGGTCGACGAGAAAGATCCCGAGTCCCGCTCGTCCAGGCGTTCGAGGATGTCGGCCAGCTTGTCCTCGCTCAGGACCCGGAGGAGCTTGGATTGGGCCAGGTCGGCGATGAGCAGGTCCGAGAGCATCCTCCGCCAATGGTCGAAGGCCTTGTCCCCGGTGTTGTTCTTGAAATACATGACCGCGAGCGACGGCCGGTCCGTCGGCGCCGGCAGGATCGTCTTGCGAGTCAAGAGGCGCGCGCCGAGGAAGATGAGCGCCGCCGCGCCCGCAACGGCCGCGACCGGCTTCCAGAGCGACCGCAGGCTGAGCTTGACGGTGATCTCCCGGGTCGTCAGGGGCTTGGCGCGCCGCGGCGCCGCCCGCTGGGTCGTCGGCAGGCCCTGCTCGATCCTCTCGAGCTCGGCGCGGACCTCGCCGGCGCTCTGGAACCGCCTGCCCTTGTCCTTCTCGAGGCAGCGCAGGATGAGGCGTCCGAGGTCGTCGGGGACCTGGGGGTTCGCCTTGCGGGGGTCGGGCGGCGGCTCGCTCTTCTGCTTGACGCCGACGGCGAACGGCGTGTCGGCCTCGAAGGGCACGCGCCCGGCCACCATCTCGTAGAGGATGACGCCGAGCGAATAGATGTCCGAGCGCGCGTCGACCTCCTTGCCCTCGACCTGTTCGGGGCTCATGTATTCCGGCGTGCCGATCATGACCCCGGCCCCGGTCAGTCCCTTGACCTTGACCGAGCGGGCGATGCCGAAGTCCATGACCCGGGCCGTCCCCTCCCGGTCGATCATGACGTTGGCCGATTTCAGGTCCCTGTGGACGACGCCGCGCCGGTGGGCCTCGGCCAGGCCCTCGCAGATCTGGCGTGCGACGGCCAGGGCCGTGCCCGTGCCGAGCCGGCCGCTCATGCGGACCATGCTCTTGAGGTCCTCGCCCGGGACGTACTCCATCGTGATGAAGTAGGTCCCGGCCTCCTTCCCCAGGTCGTACATCCGGCAGATGTTCTTGTGGGTGATGTCGCGGGCGGTCCTGAGCTCGTTGCGGAAGCGCTCGACGGTTTCCGGGTCCTCGGAGAACTCGGCCCGGATGAGCTTCAGGGCGACCTTGGCACCGACCTCCGTGTCGTGGACCTTGTAGACCCGGCCCATGCCGCCCCGGCCGAGCTCCTCGATGACCTGATAGCGGCCGGCGAAGAGAGCGCCGGTGGCGAGCTCCTTGACAGGCGTCTGCCGGGTCCTCGTGATGGTCGGGCCGGCCATGTCTTTCCCCTCAGGTCCGGAATGCCCGCAAGCTTAGCAGGGTGGCCGCCCCGAGTCAATATCCGCCCTTCCTGACCGTCGAACAGTTTTAGCTGGCTGGTAATAGGGAGGCCAAACCCCTTGACAGATCAGGGGGATAAGCTGATAATGTAGTATATATACTACAATCAGGAGGTTCCCATGTCCCAACTCCCCAAGCTCCGGGCCCTGCGCCTGGAGCTCCTCGGCCATATCTGCTCGATCGAGCTGATGCGCCGGGGGTCGGTCGTCCGTCAGTTCCTCAAGGTCAAACTCAAGGGCCGCAAACAACCTGTTCTCTCCGGCCCCTACGCCCTCTATAGCCGGAAAAACAAGGGCCAAACCGAGGCCCGCCGACTGCATGATCCCGCCGAGATCCGCCGCCTGGAGGAACAGGTCGAAAACTACCATCTCTTCCGACGCTTATGCACCCGCCTGGTGGAGGTCTGCGAACAGATCTGCGACGAGACGGACAAGCCCCGATGAGGCCTTCAACTCTCTCCTGGGGCCTTTACGCAAGTCGCAACGCACGGCCATCATCCTGGTGGTCGAGGCCATGGCGGCCCTCCGCCAGGCCGCCTGCCTGCAGATCGCCTTGGCCGTGGCCCAGCGGGTGGGCTGTCAGGCCGATTGCGCCCTGACCCGGGTTTATCGCCTGTTGCACAACCGCCGCCTGGAGGATCGGATCGTCAGCCGGGAGATGATCCGGACCCTGGCCCGCGGCGCCTCGCCGCTGCTGGTGGCCTTGGACTGGACGGAGTGGCATCCGCCGTTGCGGATGCTGTTGGCCTCGGTCGTGGTCGGCACCCGTGCCGTCCCGGTCTCGGCCGCCGCCGTCCAGATCCGGGTGGTCGGTATCTGGGCCAAGGGCCATCGTGAACCCTGGTGGCTGGCCACCAACCGCTCCGACTCTCTGGCCCGCTTGGTCGCTTACTATGACCGGAGAATGGCCATCGAAGAACAGATCCGCGACACCAAGGGCGCTCGCTTCGGCTTCGCTCTGGTCTGGACCCAGATCAAAACCCCCGACGCCCTGGCCCGCTTCGTCCTCCTGATCGGCCTGGCCGTCCTCCTGCTGACCGCCGTCGGTCACGCCATCGCCGCCAACGATGCCTCGATACGCTTGCCGTCCAAAACCAAAGGCCCGCGCCTATCCCTGCTCAGCGTCGGTCTGCTCCTCTGGCCCCTTCTTGAATCCAAGCTCGTCATCACTCCCCGTTTCCTCACCGACCATCCCCCCCCGCCTTCCGATCCTTCCCCTGGCTTAACCGATATGGAAAAAGAAAATGAAACTGTTCGACGGTCAGGGGCCAGGGCCTAGCCCGGGCCCCGGCCTCACTTCCCTCCGAAATCACGGATCAGGCTTTTCACCATGTGGAAGATATCCGCTCCCGTAATGAGGGGGAGCTCCTTGTCCAGATTCGCGTATCTCTTCTCGAGGCCCGACATCTCCATGTCTCCCTTTCTGAGCGTGATGCTTGGCATTACATGCCAATAGGCGCACCTGCTCATCGGGCGATAGATCCTGAACAAAAATGTGATTCGGAATAGCGGCTCGTTCTTCTTCAAGATCTCCATGCTGACCTGGTAGGGGCCGTAGAAATCAAAGAGCTTCATGTCAGAAAGGTCAAGGGTCAGGTTGAGCTCCTCTATGGCGTCCTTCCAGGTCGTGTTCTTGAACTCCGCGATCTGGTCGTTGAGCCGCTGTTCGATTTTCTTGTCCAACTGGTCTTGTGGGGGCATCTGAGCTCCTTGGCCATCAGCTTGGTTCCCCCAACGACTCTATCAACCCCAGGAGGACCAGCATATGGGACTGGTCATCCTTTGAAAGCTTTATAAAAAGCCGCTTTAAGATGGGATCCTTGATCGTCACCAAGGCCCCCATGTGAATTTTCTCGAACCGTTTCTCAAGGCCGAGCATCTTCCGAAGCTGATCCGAAAGCTGTAGCGACCCTTTATCTAGTTCTCTCTGGAAAGTCGTTATCTCTTCGTGCCCGTTCATTATTTCCGCAGCACTCATTGTCGGCCCGGAGAATTCATCCAGCATCTCTTCGACGTAACGCTTGCCTCTCCGGACGGCGTTGGCGTGGTTGAATTCTTCTTTGGCCAGCATCCTGAGCCGGGCCGCCAAGGGCTCGTCCCCGGCCCGATCCGCGATCTGCTTGTAGAGGTCTGAGTTCCCGAGCTCGAGATCGACGGCCAAGTCCAAGAAGCTCCCGATTTCCATGTCAATCTCCATGCAAGCACAACCTGGGCCCGGGTGCTTCCATCCGGAATTCAAACTCGTCCTTTTGAAACAACCGATGACAAGAGTTGACGACATCGAGGTCATAGAGCGTACCGGTATTCCTGGAAAGCTCCTCGAGGGCCGCGTCAATCCCCAGGGCCGGCCTGTAAGGGCGGTGGGAGGCCATCGCCTCGACGACGTCGGCGACGGCCAGGATTTTCGCTTCCAGAAGGATATCCTTATCCGTCAAACCACAGGGATAGCCGGATCCGTCGAGGCGTTCATGATGTTGGTAGACGATCTCCGCGACCGGCCAGGGGAAATCGATCGTTTTCAGCATCTGGTAGGCGTAGGTGGGGTGGTTCTTGATGAGCTCGAATTCCATGCCGCTCAGCCGGCCGGGCTTCGAGAGGATCTCGGTCGGGACGGAGATCTTTCCGATATCGTGGATCAGGGAGGCGATCCGGATCCCATCAGTTTTTTCTCTTGGGACCTCCATCCCCTGCGCTATGGCCCGCGCCAGGTCGGCCACGCGGCGCTGGTGGCTGCTGATATA
>JBBIGP010000081.1:0-7573 GCA_037447475.1 Candidatus Aminicenantota bacterium | reverse complement strand
GCAGATATCGCAGGACTTAGAGAACACATCGGCATTTTCATGAATAGGTCAGGTTGATTATTTTCGCGCCGGGGACTAATCTAGGGAGCGAAAGAAGGGAGATCGAGATGATCCGTCCCGCCCTTCGGGCCCTCTCGGCAGGCGCCCTTCTGGCCTTCGCCGCCCTCGGCGCCTGCCGCCTCTACAATCTCGAGCGCAGGCTCTCGCCCTCCCACGCCGAGTTCCTGTCCAAAGTCTCCTATATCATGACGCGGGAGGAGCGGAAGGCCTTCCTCGAGCTCCCCGACGCCCGGAAGGACGGGTTCATCGAAGAGTTCTGGCGGCGGCGGGACCCGGACCCCGACACGGAACACAACGCCTTCAAGGCCGAGTACGAGGAAAGGCTCCATAGGGCGTCCACTCTCTTCCATGGCGAGGGCCGTCCGGGGTGGCAGACCGACAGGGGCCGGATCTTCGTTCTCTTCGGGCCTCCCGGGGAGCGCATGACCTATCCCATGGATGCCCAAGGATTCTGCCGGGAGATCTGGTATTACGGCGCTTTCCCGGTGGTCTTCATCGACGAGCATTGCTCGGGGCGGTTCGTCCTGACTGCCGTCAACCTGGAGCATCTCCATCGCCTCAACATGGCCCAGGGGCATTTCCAGAGGACGATCCGGGACGAAGACAAAAGGCTCTTCGACTACGAGGCTTCCGTCCATCAGGTCCGCTCGGAGCCGGAGCTCGTCGAGGGCGTGGTCCGGATCGAGATCCCCTATGCGTCCATCTGGTTCACGTTCCGGGAGGGGCGCCTGGAGACCGCTTTCGAGCTCAAGCTGGCCCTGAAGGACGAGGCCGGCCGGGAGGTCTGGGCGGCGCGATCGACCCACCCGATCGCGCTCCTGGAGGAAGAGCTGGTCGCCCGAAGGGATAGCGTCTTCCGGATGGAGGTCCCGTTCGTCCTCGACGAAGGCCTCGACAGGCTCCGGGCCCAGACGCTGAGCCTGCACATCTCGGTGGCCAGCACGACCGAAGGCGGCGAGCTGAAGAAGGTCCTCGAGTTCCGACTAGAACCTTAGGCTCAGGTGAATGCGGACGGCCCGGGTCCCCCAGAAGGGCACGTACCTGTCGTAGGTGCCGCTCAGGGTCCGTTCTCCCTCGCTCGTCCCCTCGCCCGCGGGCGACCAGAAGCCGCCGTCGTTGAGGTCGAGGACCCGGTAGCGGTCCCCCAGGACGTTCAGAAAGTCGAGGGAGGCCGTATAGCGGACCCGGCCGAGCTTCATGAACTCCTTTTCCACGCGGAGGTCCAGGTTCTTCCAGGCCCCGTACCGGCGCGTCCCCGGATCCTCCAAGTAGATCGTCACCGGCGTCCTGTCAGCTCCGTTGGCCAGGGCCCACGTTTCGGGGGGGATGATGGACACGGTCCTGGCCCAGGGGGCGCCGCTCTGGGCCCGGAAGGACAGGCTGAAGTAAATGTCCCATTTGAAGCGGACCGTCCCCATCATCCGGGCCGACAGCGGGCGGTCCTGGAGAAGGCGGGTCGAGTCCGCATAGTTGACGAACGAGTTCGGCGTCAGGAAGCCGGGATCGCCGCCGACGCTCCAGACCGAGGCCAGGCCCGTCGTTCCCGTCGACCGGCTCCAGGCCACGGACCCGAGGAACTGCCAGTTGCGGGACATCCGCTTGCGGAGCGTCAGCTCCAGCCCCCGGTACCTCGCCCCGAGCTCGGGGATGTTCTCGATCCGTTCGAAGTACAGGGGGGCCGCGGCCGAGCGGAAGTGGACGGTCACCGGGACGTCGGGGTAGCCGCCGACGCCGGGGACGACCGTCGAGAAGGGGACCCACCAGCCCTCCGGCGAGTCGGCGATGCGCGACCAGTGCGCGCCGGTCGACGGATCGTAAAGGACGTTGCCCGCGAGATTGCTGTGCGTCCTGGAAATGTAGCGGAGGGAGAGGGTGAGATCCTTGGCGACCTCCTGCTCCAGCCCGGCCGTCCATTCTTCGATCACAGAGGGGGCCAGGTCGGGGTCGACGGCCTGCTTGTAGAATTCCGGCAGGTAGACCCGGTAATCCTCGGGAAAGCGGAAGAACGTGTCCCCGGCGCTGGCGAGGCCGTTCCCGTCCTCGTCGTACCACAAGAAGCTGTGGAGCCGCCGGTGGTCGATCGGCGTGAGCTCGTAGGCGTATCCCAGGCCCATCTCCTCCGGCCTCCGGGAGTAGGAGCCCTTGAGAACCGTCCGACCTGTCCCCAACAGGTCGATGGTCAGCCCGAAGTGGGGCGAATAGGAACTCCAGACGAAGGGCTTGTCCCAGTCCCCGACGTTGAATGAGGCATAGGGATTAATGCCCAGGACCGGCGTGATCAACGCCGTTCCCAAGGCCTGGGACAGCGCGTTGCCCGAGCTGGATTTGCTGGCCAGAGCGATCCGTGATTCCGAGCGGTCGAAGCGCAGGCCGGCGGACAGCGAGACGCGATCCCCGAACCTCAGCGTGTCCCGGACGAACAAGCCCGTTCTCTTGGCTTCGCGCCGCACGGCCAGGCCCAGCTCGTTCTTGGGGGCGATCCAAAAAGAGATCAGGCCGACGCCAACGAGCTCTCCCGATCCGGGCGATACGGATTCGCCGTACAGGTAGGGGCTGCCGTTGAAGTAGTTATAGACGAGGTTATCGTTCTTCCAGGATTGCGACTCGGAGACCAGGGTTTCGTATTCGCCGCCCGCGAGGAGCTCGTGCCGGATGCCTAAGAAGCGCTCCTCGCTCCTGGCGACGGTCGCGGCCGCCCGGAACCGGCTGGCCTTGTCCCGCTCGTTCAGGGAACCGCTTCCCCAGGAATAGCCAGTGCCGATGTCGTAGTACTGGGGGCCGCCCTCGGTCGCCGCGTTGAGAAGGAGAGGGACCCGGTTTCCGGCTTGGGCTACGGAGATATCGACCAGAGTGCGCTGGTCCGGATTGTAGCTGAACCCGCCCCGCGCGACAGCGAGGCGCTCGCCGGCGAGCTTTCTCATCGCCGCCTTGGGCCTGTTCCAGGCCAGCTCGGGCTCCCAGTAGGGCTGATAGATGCCGGACAGGTCGAGCTCGAAAAAGCCCTTGAATGTCCCGGCCACGGAGGCCGAGAGCTTGAACAGGGCTGAGATGTCGATGTCCCTGAACCGGAATGGGAAATACTGGGTCGCCAGGGGAGTGGTCCAGGCCTTGAAGGGCGCGTCGCGCGAGCCCGCCCGGAAGCGAACGTTGCTGAAGAACCAGGACTTGTCCTTCAGCACGGGCCCGCCCGCCGTGAACGAGAGGTCGAAATCCCCTTTCGGCCCGAGGACCGGCCCGGCTGCCATTCCGGAGGTCTCCTCGTCGGACCAGAGCTGCTGGGCGAGCGCCTTGCCGGCGAGACCCAGCGAGAGACTCCCTTGGAAGTCGTTCCCGCCCGAACGATGAACGACGTTGACGTAGGCGCCCTGGGAAGGGCCCGTGTCGAGCGACCGGCCGGCCGTTTCGACCACGCCCTGGTCGACGACGTCGACGTTGATCCGGCTCATCGATTCCCCGGAAACGGGATTCGTCACGTCGGCGCCGTCCGTCGCGAAGGTGTTGGCCGGGCCCGGGGCGCCATGGACCGAGGCCCGGTATCCGCTGAGCTCGCTCTCGAAGACAAGGCCCGGCACGAGGCCCAGAACGGTCCGGAAATCCCGCGATGCGGGCACGCGCGTGAGGATCTCCCTGTCGAGATGGACGGCGTTGCGGGCCGATTTCCTGTCGATGGGCGGGCCGGGTTCCGCCGAGGCCGTTTCGTCCTCGCTCTCCGCGGTATCCATGACGATCTTCACGAAGGCCGTCCCGCCGGCGGCGACGACGATGCCCCTGACGGCGATGATCTTGTATCCGGGCAGCTCCACAGTGACCTGATAGATGCCGGGAGGCAGCTGATGGAACATGAACCGGCCCGTTTTGGAGGTCATGAAATTCGAGATGTCGGGCATGGCCGGCGATTCCAGGTAGAGATAAGCTCCGGCCTGGGGGGACCCGCTCCTGTCGACGATCCGGCCGTTGATCGAACCCGTCTGGGCGGCTCCGGCCGAGGCGGGGAACAGGGCCAACAGGGCGGCGAGAACGGTGAGCCCCGCGCGGGTCTTCCTGGTCAAGACGGCCTCCTTGTGTCCGGCGTCGCGTCCTCCAAGTTATATGTTTCCTCGGGAGAAGTCAAAGATTTATAACTCCTTCCATGAGCGGACTGTTTCACGGCCGGCCTCCGGCCGCGCGCCGGGCCCAGGCCGCGGCCCCGATGAGCCCGGCATCGTTGCCGAGGTCCGCTTTTTCGATACGGCAGCCGGCGAACGAGACGCGGTGGGACCGGCGCCGGGCTTCCTCGACGGCCGGGCCGAGAAGGAGCTTCCCGGCCGAGACGACCCCTCCGCCGATGAGGATCTTCTCCGGATTGAGGAGGTTGATGACGGTGCCCAGGCCGATGCCCAGGTAATAGGCGCAGAGACGGAAGCTCTCGACGGCGGCCCGGTCGCCCGACCTGGCCAGCCTGTAAACGTCCTTCGAGTCGGCGACGTCGGTCCGCCCCGTCAGGTCCCGGTAGCGGCGGACGATCTTCGGGGCCGAGGCCTCGGTCTCGAGACAGCCGCGCCCGCCGCAGTTGCAGGCTTCGCCCTCGGGATTGACCGTGATGTGGCCGATCTCGCCGGCGAATCCCCCGGCGCCCTGCCAGAGCTTCCCGTCGAGGATAATCCCCGAGCCGATCCCCGTGCCGACGGTCAGCAGGACGAAGCTCCGGGCGCCCCGGCCCGCGCCGTGGCAGAACTCCCCATAGGCGGCCATGTTGGCGTCGTTGTCGATGCGGAACGGCACGTCGATGAACTTGCGGAAGGCCGGAACGAGGGGATAGCCGTCGAGGCCGGGGTAGTTCGGCGAATGGAGGATCCGCCTGTCCTTCCGGCTGTAGAAGCCGGCGAAGCCGAAGCCGCAGGAGCGGACCGTCCCGCGGGGGTCCTCGCGGAGAAGCGTCCAGAGCCGCTCGAGCTCCGACAGAAGATCCTCCATGGAGCCCGGGGTCGCCACGCGGCCTTTCCGGACGAGGCGGCCGTCGCGGCCGACGAGCCCGAATTTCAGGCGCGTGCCGCCGAGGTCGAATCCCGCGTCGAGGGAGGGTCTCATGGGTGGTTCTTTGGCGAGCGGCCCGTCAGGGCCGACGGCCGGGACGCGCCGCGGACCGGGTTATCCGTTGGTGGGCGGATCGGGCTTCTTCGTGCTGTCGGCGTCATCCTTGGTGTTGATGGATTTCTTGAAGTTCTTGATGCCTTCCCCGATGGACCGTCCGAGGTCCGGAAGCTTGCGGGCGCCGAAGATGATGATGACGATGAGCAGGATGAGGATGAGTTCCGTGGGGCCGATCGATCCAAGCATGGGAACCTCCTTGGGTTCTATCCGCGATTCACCGACGGTTTCGTGGGGCGGGCCGCCTCCCTCAAGATACCCGACCTCCCCTGAAAAGTCAATCACAGGGGGGCGACGGCATCGCGGCGGCCGGGGGAGCGTTGACGGCCCGGGGGAATTCTGCGATGATGGCGGTTTCCATGAACGATATCAGGAACTTCTCCATCATCGCCCACGTGGACCACGGCAAATCCACCCTCGCCGACCGGTTCATCGAGATGACCGGGGCCCTGACCGCCAGAGAGCTCAAGGACCAGGTCCTCGACACCATGGACCTCGAGCGGGAGCGGGGCATCACCATCAAGGCCCAGACCGTCCGCCTGACCTATAAGAGCGCGTCGGGCGGGGAGTATGTGTTCAATCTCATCGACACCCCAGGGCACGTCGATTTCTCCTACGAGGTCTCCCGCAGCCTGGCGGCCTGCGACGGCGCCCTGCTGGTCATCGACGCCTCCCAGGGGGTCGAGGCCCAGACCCTGGCCAACACCTATCTCGCCGTGCAGAACGATCTCGCCCTCGTGCCGGTCATCAACAAGATCGACCTGCCCCAGGCCCAGGTCGAGGATTCCCTGGAGCAAATGGAGCACATCATCGGACTGCCACGCTCCGAAGCCCTCCTCGTGAGCGCCAAGACGGGCCTGGGCGTGCCGGATCTTCTCGAGGCCATCATCCGCCGGATCCCTCCCCCCAAGGGCGACCCGAAGGCCCCCCTCAAGGCCCTCCTGTTCGATTCCTGGTTCGACACCTATCGCGGGGTCATCGTCCTCGTCCGGATCATGGACGGGGAGCTCCGGACGGGGGACAGGATCGTCCTGATGGCCATGGGCGCGGAATACGAGGCCGAAGAGGTCGGCTATCTCGTCCCCAAGCCCGTCAAGGCGGAGGTCCTGCGGACCGGCGAGGTCGGCTATCTCATCGCCGGCATCAGGCGGCTCGGCGACGCCCGGGTCGGCGACACGGTCACCCGCCGCGCCCGTCCGGCGTCCGCGGCCCTGCCGGGCTTCAAGGAGGCCAAGCCGATGGTCTTCTGCGGCCTCTTCCCGGCGGGCGAGAGCGGCATCGAGGACCTGCGCGACGCCATGGAGAAGCTCCGCCTGAACGACGCCTCCTTCCAGTACGAGCCGGAGAACTCCCCGGCCCTGGGGTTAGGCTTCCGGGCCGGGTTCCTCGGCCTCCTCCACCGGGAGATCATCCAGGAGCGGCTCGAACGGGAGTTCGATTTGACCCTCATCACGACCGCCCCGAGCGTCGGCTTCCGGGTGACGACCCGGACGGGGGGGACGTTCGAGATCCACAATCCCTCCGAGATGCCCGACTCGACATCCGTGGACAAGGTCGAGGAGCCGGTCATCGAGGCCGTCATCCTGACCCCGGACCGCTATCTGGGCGGGCTCTTCCGGCTCCTCGAGGAGCGCCGGGGCGTCCAGAAGAAGATGGAGTACATCGGCCCGGGCCGGGTCCTTCTGACCTATCTCCTGCCTTTGAACGAGGTCGTCTTCGACTTCTACAACCAGCTCAAGCAGCTGTCTCAGGGGTACGCCTCGCTCGATTACGAGTTCGCCGGATACCGCGAGGGCCCGCTGGTCAAGCTCGACATCCTCATCAACGGGGAGGCCGTCGACGCCCTGTCGCTCATCGTCCACGAGGACAAGGCCTACGCGGTCGGCCGGGCCCTCGTCGAGCGCATGCGCAAGGTCATCCCCCGCCAGCAGTTCGAGGTCGCCCTGCAGGCGGCCGTCGGCAAGCGGATCGTCGCCCGGGAGACCGTCAAGTCCTACCGCAAGGATGTCCTGGCCAAGCTCTACGGGGGCGACTACACGCGCAAGATGAAGCTCCTCGAGAAGCAGAAGGCCGGCAAGAAGCGGATGCGGCGCGTCGGGCGGGTCGACATCCCCCAGGAGGCGTTCCTGGCCATCCTCGAAGTCAAATAGGCCTCGGGGATCGTCCTCGGTCGCTGCGGTGATTCCGGACTCCTTCGAGGGGACCGGATTCGGCGGCTCACGAAACTCGCAGGGGCCCGCTCCGGTCTTGCGTACAGCAGGCTCAAACATCGTGAGCCGTCCCCTGCGGGGAGTCCCTCAATCGGCCCCCTCTCCGTCTGAATCACCGCTTTAGCCTGACCTATTCATGAAAATGCCGATGTGTTCTCTAAGTCCTGCGATATCTG
>JBBIGP010000080.1:0-7675 GCA_037447475.1 Candidatus Aminicenantota bacterium | reverse complement strand
CGCCGCCCGGTTCGGCGAAGGCTTCCATCTCACCGACCACTGCGGCCCGGTCGTCATCGGCCCGGTCACGATCGGCAGGAACTGCAGCATCGCCAACAACGTGACCATCGGCCGGGCCGTCAAGAACGGCGAGATCGGCCGGCCGACGCTGGGCGACCGCGTCTACGTGGCCCCGGGCGCCGTCCTCGTCGGCCGGATCACTATCGGGACGGACGTACTCATCGCCCCGAACGCCTTCGTGAATTTCGACGTCCCCGACCATTCCCTGGTCATCGGCAACCCGGGCCGGATCGTTCCCCGTCCCCATCCCACGAAGGACTATATCGATTTCGTCCTTCCTTGACATCCCGCCATCGCGAGGAGGTCCCGTGAAAAGAACGTCCCTCGGCTTGGGCCGCATCGTCGGCAACCCGACCGACGCCTCGGTCATCGCCACGGGCAGCTACGGTCTGATCAACCTCGAGAGCTACGGGGTCGCGCCCGACGTCTTCGTCAAGAACTCGCCCCGGGACGGGCTCGACGGGTTCGACCGCGAGCTCGACGCGGCCATCAGGAAGGTCCTGCGGATGCTCTCGGAGGGCGTCTGGCAGTACCGGCGGTAAGCGCGGACCGCGGGCGCCGAAGGCGCTCCCCCTCGGGTCAGAGGCCCCGCTCAGGAGACCCTCAGGCCCGCCGGCGCCTCTGTCCGGATATGCGAGGTCAGCCCGACTTCTTGACCGGGCGCTTCCACCTGACCGGGGCCCGAGGCTCGGGTTTCAGGTCGACTTTCCCGATCTCGAGCAGCCGCAGGGCCTCCTTCACCGCGGCCTCGAGCTGAGGGTCGCGCCCCTCGATGACCGGCTTGGGGTCGTTGCGGACCTCGATGTCCGGGGCCACCCCATCTCCCTCGACCGCCCATTGGCCGTCGACGTCGAAGAACCCGCCCCGCGGGGCCACGAACCGTCCGCCGTCGATGAGAGGCGGCGTGTCCCAGGTCCCGACGAGTCCGCCCCAGGTCCGGGTGCCGACGAGGGGACCGAGCCCTTTGAAACGGAACAGGTAGGGAAGAAGGTCGCCTCCAGAGCCCGCCTGCTCGTTGATGATCATGACCTTGGGCCCCCAGAGTCCGGCCATCGGCTGGGTGAAGGGCTTCCTGTCGCCGGCCCGGGAGTTGAAATAGCCGGTCAGGGTCCGGCCGAGGACCTCGACGACATAGTCCGCCGCCGAGCCCCCGCCGTTGTTCCTCTCGTCGATGACCGCTCCCTGCCGGTCCTGCTGGGCGAAGTACATCCGGTTGAAATAGGCGTAGCCGCTCCGACCCGTGTTCGGCAGCCAGACGTAGGCCAGGCGGCCGCCGCTCATCTCGTCCACCCGCCTCTGGTTCCCGGCGATCCAGGCCCAGGTCCTGAGCTGCCCTTCGCTCGAAACGGGTTCGACGACGACCTTGCGGGCGCCCGCGGCCGACGGCTTGCCGTTCACGGTCAGGGTGATGGCCCGGCCGGCCGTCCCCTCGAGGAGCACATAGGGGTTGACCGGGGCCCGCAGCTCGCGTCCGTCGACGGCCAGGATGAAGTCGCCCTCCTTGATGTTCAGGCCGGGCGCCGCCAGGGGGCCGCTGAGTCCGGGGTTCCAGTCCTCGCCGGTGTAGATCCTCTTGATCCGGTAGTGTCCTCCGGCCTCCTCCAGGTCCGCGCCGAGAAGCCCCGTCCTGGGGTTGTCGAGATCGGGATAGTCCCCGCCCGAGACATAGGAGTGCCCGACGGCCACTTCTCCGGACAGGATATCCAGGAGATAATTGAAGTCCGAGCGGTGGTTGACGCCTTCGAGCCAGGGCTCGTACCATGCCAAGACGTCGTCCCAGGGCGCGCCGTGGACGTTGTCGACGTAGAGGAAGTCTCGCATGAACCGCCAGCCCTCCCGGAGCATCTGGCGGTACTCGGCCCGGGGCTCGATCCGGACCCGCATCCCGCCGAGGTCGAGACGGCCGTCGGCCGGCTTGGGCGGCCCGCCGCCGGCGTCGACGATGGACCAGTTCGATCCGACGTGCACGAGGAGCTTTTTCCGGTCGGCCGAGGGCGAGGCCTCTCTCACGCCTTCGAGGAAGGTCTCCGTCTTCTTGTCCTTGAGCGTGTAGCGGCGGAGGGCGAATCCCTGCTGCTCCGGCACGGACTCGAGGGCGAAGACGCGCCCCTCGGGGCCGTCGACGAGGCCGGCGTAGTTCCGCTGCGGGAACCCAGGGGCGTCGACGATGCGCCGGGACAGCCCTTCGATATCGATGACCACGGAGGGAACTTCTGTCTTGGCGCTTTCGGCCTTGGCCGCATCGGTCTTGGCCGCCGGTCCGCTCCCGCTTCGCCCGGGCGCCGTCTTCTTCTCGTCCCCGGCCTGGCCCTCTTCGTCGCTCTTGGGCAGGAACGGGGAGGCTTCGTCCTTCCTGAGAAGGGCCAGGTAGAGGGCCCGTGTCACCGGCCGGTCGTACGAGGTCATGTCCAGCCAGCCGGTGTTCAGCCCGTAGTTCGTCGAGGCCAGGAAATAAAGGTATTTCCCGGAGGCGTCCCAGACGGGGCTGACGGCGTCGGCCATCCCATCGGTCAGTCGATGCCGCTCGCCGGACCGGACGTCATAGACGAAGATCGCCCGCAGCTGGCTGTCCAGCCGCCGGGCGTAGGCGATCCAGCGGGAATCGGGCGACCAGACGGGATTCATGGACCGCTCGGGATGGGCATACCGGTCCGTATCGACGTGAATGACCTTGCCCGTCGCGAGCTCGACGACGAGGACCCGGTAGTCCGTGTCGGTGAAGGCCAGGCGGCTCCCGTCGGGCGACCACTCGGGGCGGAAGAAGAACGACGGCTCCGGGATCCCGATCCGCCGGGGCTCGGCCCCCTCCTGGTCGGCGACGACGAGGCCGTACTCCCCGCCTTCGTCGGAGAACCAGGCGATCTTCGTCCCGTCGGAGGACCAGACGGCGTGCCGGTCGGCGGTCCCCGGGGTCCGGGTGATGTTCCGCCAGCTTCCGCTCTCCGCGGGCACGGTGAAGAGCTCGCCGCGATACTCGAACAGGGCCCGTTTCCCGGTGGGGGACAGGCGGGCGTTTTGGAGCCGGTCCGCGGGGACGTCCTCCCAGCGCGGAGCGGCCCAATTCTGGTCGCCGGCGGCGTGAATGACCAGCTGCCGGGACCTTCCGGAGGACGGGTCGAGCTCATGTAGGTATCCGCCCTGTTCATAGACGATGACGCCCCCGCCCGTGCCGAAGCTCTTGACGTCGAAGTCGGCGTGGAAGGTCAGCTGTTTCTCCGCGCCGGTCCGGGGGTCCCAGGACCAGACGTTGGCGGCGAAGTCGCGCTCGGAGATGTAGAGGACGATCCCGTCGAGCCAGCTCGGGCTCATGTGCCGCTCGCCCTGCCAAGGCGTCATGACCCGGTCGTAGGTCTTCAGGTCGACGACGGAGATGGGCTGGGCCTGGCCGCCGCGGTAGTTCCGCCACTCGGGGTCCCAGAAGCCGACTTCCTGATAGGCGATGAAGCGGCCGTCATCCGAGATCCGCCCGTCGTAGGCGCGCGGAACGGGCAGGGCCCGGGGAAGGCCGCCCTCCAGGGCGACCATGAAGAACTTGGAGGAGGACCCGGGGTGGCTTTCACGTCCGGAGCGGAAGACGACGTTTTTCCCATCTGGCGTCCAGCCCATGGCGACGTCGGCTCCCGGATGCCAGGTCAGGCGTGCAGGCTGGCCCCCTTCGGACGGGACGACATAGACGTCGGTGTTCCCGCCGTACTGGGCCGTGAAGGCGATGAGGCGCCCGTCCGGCGAGAAGCGGGGCGACGTCTCCGCGCCCATCCCGGTCGTGAGGCGGCGGGCCTGGCCGCCCTCGCGGCCGACGATCCAGATGTCGTTGGCGTGGACGAAGGCGATGGCGCTCCGGCTGACCGCTGGTTCACGGAGGATGCGGGTTCCCTGGGCGAAGGCCGGGCGGGCGACTCCCGCGACGGCCGTCGCCAGGACCGCGAACGCCAGCACGAAGTTGCGCGAACTCCGGAAGGAATGGAACATGATGGATCTCCTTGATCGATATTCAAAGGCGAGCGCCGTCACCGCTGAGGCTTCTTGGGGCTCGATTTCCCGTGCGAGGTGACGACCGTATGGCACATCGTGCAGTCCTGCTTGCCGGCATGGAGGGCCCCCGGCATCTTGTCCTTCGCGAGCTGGGTATGGCAGTCGTAGCATGCGGCGGCCTTGTCGTCGGGCGTCCATGAGCCCTCGGTGCCGCCGGCCTTCCAGGAATTGACGAGCTCGACGGCTTTCTTGACGCAGTCCCGGGGCAGCTTGGCGCAGCGCGTGTTGTCGTAGCTCTTGCCGTCGTAGACCTCGCGGAAATAGAACCCGTCCCAGATGGCCCGCGACTGGTGGCACAGCGGCGAATTCGAGACCGTCTGGACGGTCTTCTTGAAGGGATAGAGGTCGTCCCACTCGGTCGTCGGGAAGGGGAAGCCGCAGTACCACTTGTAGAACTCCTGGCGGAGGGTCAGAGGCGCGCCGAGGAAATTCAGCAGGAGCAGGGGCCCCTGCAGGGCGCCGCAGTCCGAGCCGTAGGGGCCGCCGCCGTTGAAGGCCGAGGTGATCTGCGGCGGGACGGCCTCCCAGGCCGACCCCGGCAAAGCCTCCGCGAGCTTGTTGCGGATGAGCCCGAACGAGGCCACGGCGCACCCTCTTAGGCCTTCGGTCGAGGCCCCGGCGGTCGCGGCCGGGTCCAGCCCTTTGTCGGGCCATGGCCACGAACCGACCTCCGGAAGCGGGTCCCGGCCGAAAACGGCCCTGGGGCCGAACGCCGTCAGCCCGGCCGCTGCGGCAGCGGCGGCCGCGCCCCCCCAGATGAAGCATCTCCGGTCCAGGACTTTTCTCTCCCTCCGGGCGTCGCTTTTCATCTCGAAGCGTCCTCCCTGTTGACGGTCGTGTCCTTTATGGGCCCCGGTCGTGCGAACCAGGGAAGGTCATGATAGTCTCGGCTGACGGGGTATGTCAACGAACAACACCGCTTCTTGGACGGGCCTCCTCGATCGCCATTCGCCTTCAGCCGGGCTTTTTTCTGAGGACCGGCCCACGGCTCTGAAAGATCCTTGTCCTCAAGAGCGTGCGAAGCCCGCCTTTCAACGTCAGGGCAGGACGGGGATCCGGGACGCGGTGTCCTCCACCTTCTTCTGCCAGCCTTCCTCCAGCGGCCCCCTGATGCCGGTCACCAGGACCTTGCCCTCGGCGACCTTGACCAGGCCTTTGCCCTCCAGGATCCGGTTCATGATGGGGATGACGCGCTGCCACTTGGCCTGTTCCTCTTCGGTCGGCAGCCGCCCGGTCTTCTTGTCGGGCCTGGGGGCGCCCTCGGTGGTCAGGATGGCGTACCTCGTCCCCGGCGGCAGCGCGGCCTTCTTCAGGAACCGGCGCACGCACCCGCGGGGCTTGCCCAGGCGGCCCGGCGAGCTGAAGACATAGAGGTCCGCCGGCGGAATCTTCTTCGCCTTCGCCTTCCGGATGTGGTGGACGTTGACGGCGGCCCCCCGGGCGGCCATCTGCCTCATGAATTCCTCGGCGACCTTGACGCCATTCCCGTACTTCGAAGCGTGAAAATATTCGATCGTCATGTCGTCCCTCCTGTTCCCGGCCCGGGGCCGCAGGCGCGGCGAATCCTCTCCCCGGCCTTCCGCAGAACGAGGCGAGAAGCGCCTCCGCCATGGGGGCTGGCCCCATTTTACCGCAATGAGCTTCGAGGGGACAATTCCGCCGCGCGGCGGCGCCGTCATGGCGGCATGGGGCGGCGCTACCGGTAGCGGAAGATGACCGGGAAGAGGGCCGTCACGAACCAGGCCCAGGCCGCATACGCGGGCAGGTAGGCGGTCTGCCAGCGCTCGAGGCGCGCGAACGGGACGCGTCCGGCGAGGAAGCGCGCGGTGAGCACGGCCGACCAGCCCAGATTGACGAGCAGCAGCAGGTTCAGGCCGAGCGCGGCCGTCCGGTTGGGACTGAAGCCGAATTCGGAGATGCGCGCGGCGATGGCCCACAGGGCGAGGGCGTCCACGACGAGAGCGCTCGCCGCCAGGAGGAGCTGGAGCACATCGAACCGTCCGGGCGGCGCCTGCGGGTCGCGGGCCGAAATGGCGTAGAGGAGCAGGCCCAGCACGACGACCAACAGCAGGTCGAACCCGATGAGGACCTCCCGCTCGACCTTGATGACGCCGCCCGTCCAGATCATGGCCGCCACGAAGACGAGGAGCAGGGCCGTGAAGAGCGGCGTGAAGAGCCAGGTGAGCACGGGCGCCATGTTCTCGATGACGCTCTGCTTGTGCTCGACCAGCCAAGCGGCGATGATGACCGCTCCCATCGCGCCGCACGGCAGGACCCAGCCGGCGAGCGCTCTCTCGGGGTTGAGACCGATGGTCTCGAAGATGAAGCTCGCGAGGCCCATCAGGACCCCTCCGCCGAGGGCGATGAGCGTGTAGTAGATGAACCACTCGCCGGAGAACCGCACGTAGTTCATGCGCTGCTCATGGCCCCGCCACCGGCCTCCGGCGTACGCGTAACAGATCATCAGCCACAGCGCGATCGGGAGATGGATCGCGGTCAGCACCTCGGTGTGACTTTCGGGCCCGAACGGCCAGATGTTCGCCGCGAGCCCGCCCGCGACGAACGGAAGGGCGAGCCAAAGCCATTGGCCCCGAGCCAGTCCGCGTTTCAGAGCGAAGAAGACGGCCAGGAACGGAAGAACGAAGAGGCCGAGATTGCGCAGGTAGAACGATTGGTCCGCCGCGGGTTCCATATAGCGGAGGCCGAAGAGCTCCGGGATCTTGATGGCCACGGCCGCGGCGATCGCCAACCCCACGGCCGCGGCGGCATCGCGCGGCTTGGCCGGCGACGATGCGTCTTTCCCGGGAGCCGCCACGAGCTGCTTCCAGAGCCGCTCGGAATATTCGACGGCGAATTCCCGCGAAAGGGCGTCCAGATCGCCCAGGCGCTTGACGCCCACGAGGAACGCTTCGTCCTCGTCCAGGCCCGCGGCGCGCAACGCCTCGATCCGGGCGCGCAGGTGGTCTTCGAGCTCCTCGACGTCGGCGGAATGGACGGCCTGCCGTCTCCGGAGGTACTGCCGCCATTGCCCGATGCGCTCTTCCAAAGTCGGCTTGTTCGTCACGACACCACTCCTGTCCAGGCCGGTCAGACCGGCTGCTCCGCCGGATCGACGGCCGCGCGCCAGACGCCCCGCATCGTCCGGTCCACCACCTGCCATTGGCGGCGCTGGCGGTCGAGCTGTTCCTCGCCGGCGCGGGTCAGTCGATAGTACTTGCGCCGCCGGCCGGTCTCCGACCGGCCCCAGAACGCCTTGACGAGGCCGTTGCGCTCGAGGCGGTGCAGGAGCGGGTAGAGCATGCCGTCGGTCCATTGGAGCCTGCCGCCGGACAGCTCGGCGACCCTCTTGAGGATGGCGTAACCGTAGCTTTCGCCCTCGCTGAGGATGGCGAGCACCAGCGGCGTGGCCGAGGCGGCCACGAGGTCCTTGTCGATGTTCATGGCGGCCATCTGATTTTACCTAGGGCCACTATACATAATACTTCTATGTATGTCAAGGGGGGCGTGCGGACCGCGTTTCGGATAGAGGAAAGGCAGAATGGGCGATAGAGGACTTGAACCTCTGACTTCTACCGTGTGAAGG
>JBBIGP010000079.1:0-8030 GCA_037447475.1 Candidatus Aminicenantota bacterium | reverse complement strand
TAGAGGATCAGCCGGCCGACGCCGACCAGGAAGAGGACGCCGCCGAGGGCCAGGAAGTACTTGAACGGGATGGCCAGGCCCTCCCGGGTGGTCACAACCCAGACGTCCCGGTCGTAGGCCTCGCCGAGCTCGCCCCGATATTTCTCCTTGACCTCCTCGACGGCCTTGCGGACCGTGTCGAGGCTCTCTCTGTGTTTGGCGACGGCCTGGCGGATCTCCTGCTTCTCGGCGGGCGTGAGGGTCCGCTCGAAGACCGTTTCCCGGGTTGTGAACCTCAGCTTGCCCTCGTCCTGGAGGAAGAAGACGACCAGGGGGATGCCGATGGCGACGAGGATGATGAGCAGGCCCTGCCTGCGGCCGTCGCTCATGCGCCGTCGCTTCGGCGGGATGAACCGTGCGTCCCAATCGTCTTTGGCCATGGGCGTCCTCCGTTCGGGCGATCCTTCTGTCTGAGTCTAAGGGGAAAATATCCCGAACCCGGCCCGGAGTCAACAAGATGGGGACAAATATCGACGTTGTTGTCTGCCAGAATTTGTTAATTGGCAATGAACAGGCGGGGGACATTCGGCCTTGAAGCTATCGCGTGGCACGACCCAGGGTGGCGTCAGGACGTCTATATCTCATTGATATTAAATAGAATATTGTTGTCGCCGTCGGTATTCCCTATCCCGCCGTCCCTTAGCTGGCACGGAATCTGCAATAAAAAGGGCAGGAAGCGGGATCATCGGCATCCTGCCTGAGAGGTCCGCGGCGCGCCAAGGCGCGGACTTCTCACCTCCCTTCTTCTGTCCCGGCCCTTCCGGGGGCCGCCCATCACCCCCGGGAGGGCCGATCTTTTTTGCGTACCGAGAAGCTTTCAGGTCAAGGACCCTGGGAGATATTCCCGCCTTCGATCGCCTTCGATCGCTTGAAATCCCGCTCCATGGATGCTAAAGTGAAAACTAGAAAGTCGGCAATTAGATACCAGGGGAAACGGGGTTATTTCGGTGGTGGAGCTGACCAGGATCGAACTGGCGACCTCTTGAATGCCATTCAAGCGCTCTCCCAACTGAGCTACAGCCCCACCGGGAGTCGCCTTATCTTACAGGAAGCCGTGTTACCCGTCAAGAAGCCGGTCTCGTCAAGGGTTCATAAGCAAGTTGCTCATAAGCGCTTCGCCGGGCGCTGTGCTGATGTTATAATGACAGCGAGGAGGGACGGAGAATGAAATTCAATGTCATCTTAACCCCCGCGGAAGAAGGCGGTTTCGTCGTCACGGTTCCGGCCCTCGAGGGATGCGTCACTGAGGGCAAGACAGAAAAGGAAGCCCTGAAGAACGCCAAGGAAGCCATTATCTGCTATTTGGAGGGCCTCGAGAAGGTCAACCAGATCAAATCCAAGCCCAACGCCGTCATCAAGGAGATCGAGGTCCACGTTTGAGCCGGACGTTCTCCGGGAAAGAGGTCGTCAAAGCCCTTCGCCGAACGGGATACGTCGTCGATCACCAGCGCGGCAGCCACGTCTTTCTCCATAATCTGGAAAAGAACATCTCAGTGGTCGTCCCGCTTCATAAGGAGCTCAAGAAGGGAACCCTTCACGCAATCCTGAAAAGAGCGGGCCTGTCCATCGAGGATCTCAAGGAACTCGTTTAGAACTTCAGAACCTGAAGGCATTCCCGTTTCGTCCTCGATTGACCGGGCGGCGGCCGCTATGGTAAGTAGGAGGAACAGCATGGGAAGGAGGCCCGCATGACCGCATCCGTCCGTTTCTTCTCGAAAAGGGCTTTGGTCCTGGGATTGTCCGCCGTCGGCCTGCTCGTCCATTTCGCCGGACCGGCGGCTCCCCTTCTTGCAGGGGACGGAGGGCCGGGCGCCCCGTCGGCCCTGCGCTGCGAATACCTCGACGATCCCCTGGGAGTCGACGTGGCCAGGCCCCGCTTCTTCTGGGTCTTCGAGCATCCGGAGCGCGGCCAGGTCCAGTCGGCCTACCGGATCGTCGTCTCGTCGGGGACGGGCGCCGAGGCCGGGGACATCTGGGACAGCGGCAAGGTGGCCTCGGGTAAATCCACCCAGGTCGTCTTCGACGGGAAGCCCCTGGAAAGCGGCCGGACCTATTCCTGGAAAGTCCGCGTCTGGGACCGCGACGGCCGCGAAAGCCAGTGGAGTCCTGCGGCCCGTTTCGACACCGGGCTCTTCAACAAGTCCGACTGGAAGGCGGCCTGGATAGGCGGGGCCAACCAGCTCCGCAAGGAATTCCCGCTCGAAGGACGGGTCAAGCGGGCCCGGGCCTACATCGCCGGGCTGGGCTACTACGAGCTGCGCCTCAACGGACGCAAGGTCGGCGGCAACGTCCTCGACCCGGCCTGGACGACCTACGACAAGCGCGTCCTCTATGTGACCTACGACATCACGCCCTACCTCCGCCAGGGCGCCAACGCCGTCGGGGTCATGCTCGGCGAGGGCTGGTACAAGGCGAGGGCCCTCCTCCTTCAGATCCACGTCGAGCTCGAGGACGGGAAGACCGCGACCGTCGTCAGTGACACGACCTGGAAGGCCGCCGCCGGCCCCATCCTCGAGGACAGCGTCTTTCACGGCGAGACCTACGACGCCCGCCGCGAAACGCCGGGTTGGGACCGTCCGGGCTTCGCCGACGGCGCCTGGGGGCCGGCCGAGGCCGTCAAGCCGCCCGCCGGGACGCTCTCGGCCCAGATGATGCCCCCCATCCGGGTCGTCGATACCATCGTGCCGCTCAAGATGACCAATCCCAAGCCGGGCGTCTATGTCTTCGATCTCGGCCAGAACATCAGCGGCTGGGCCCGTCTGCGCGTCTCCGGGCCGGCCGGCACGGAGGTCCGCCTGCGCTTCGCCGAGCTCCTCTACGACGACGGCACCCTCAACCGCGAGAACCTGCGCACGGCGCGCGCCGAGGACCGCTATGTCCTGAAGGGCGCGGGCGAGGAGGTCTGGGAGCCCCGGTTCACCTATCACGGCTTCCGCTACATCGAGGTCAGCGGCTACCCCGGCGTTCCCAAGCTCGACTCGGTCCGGGGCCGGGTCGTCCACTCGGCGGTCAAGCCCATCGGCAGCTTCGCCGCCTCGAAGCCCGTCCTCAACGACCTCCAGCGGATCATCACCTGGGGCCAGAAGACCAACCTCCACGGCATCCCGACCGATTGCAACCAGCGCGACGAGCGCATGGGCTGGCTGGGCGACGCCCAGGGCACGGCCGAGGAGGCCATCATGAACTTCGACATGGCCGCCTTCTACACCAATTTCATCCGCGACATCCGCGACGTCCAGGACGAGCAGGGCCGGATCACCGATACCGTCCCCCACATCTGGGGCTCGCGGCCGGCCGATCCCGCCTGGGGCACGGCTTATCCCCTGCTGTGCTGGTACATGTACCAGTACTACGGCGACACGCGCATCCTCGAGGAGAACTACGACGGGCTCAAGAAGTACGTCGAGTTCCTGAGGAGCACGGCCGACAACGGCGTTCTCAGGTGGAGCCACTACGGCGACTGGGTGGCCGTCGAGAAATGCCCCGGGGCCATCGTCTCGTCGTTCTACTACTACTACGACGTCCGCATCCTGGCCGACGCGGCCCGGCTGCTCGGCAAGACCGCCGACGCCGTCGCTTACGACAAGCTGGCCGCAGGGATCCGGGCGGCCTTCAATCGCGAGTTCTTCGACCCGAAGACCGGCGACTACGCCGACGGGACTCAGACGGCCAACACGCTGCCGCTCTTTCTCGACATCGCCGGCGAGAAAGAGCGCGGCCGGGCCTGGGGGCGGCTGTTCGACAACATCGTCTACAAGAACGACTCGCACCTGACGACGGGCATCATCGGCACGAAGTACATCATGGAGCTCCTGACCCGCAACGGCGCCTCCGACCTGGCCTACGACATCGCCGTCAAGACCGATTACCCGAGCTGGGGCTACATGATCGCCAACGGGGCGACGACGCTCTGGGAGCTGTGGCAGAAGCGCGAGGGGCCGTCCATGAACTCCCACAACCACCCGATGTTCGGCAGCGTCGGCTCGTGGCTCTACAAGGCCTTGGCCGGGATCAACATGGCCCCGGGATCGACGGGGTTCGAGAAGGTCCTCATCCAGCCGCGGATCGTCCGCGACTTGAGGCACGCGGCGGGCTCGACCGTGACCGTCCGGGGCGAGGCGGCCTGCTCATGGTCGCGGGTGGACGACGGAGTCCGCGTCGAGGTCGTCATCCCCGGCGGGTCCGAGGCCGAGGTCGTCATCCCCAAGCTCAACCTGAGGAACGTCGCGGTGACCGAGGGCGGAAAAACGGTCTGGGCGGATGGTAAGTACGTCCCGGGCGTACCCGGAATATCGGGCGCGGAGGACAAGGACGGCGCCGTCCGCGTCAAGGTCGGCGGCGGCCGCTATCGCTTCGTGCTTGCCGGCAATTAATTGGGGGACATGATTCTCATTCCCCAATTTCCGGGCCTTTCGCCCGCTCCCAAAATATTCGGGGCGAGACGATGTCGAGAGAACAGGCTGTGGACAGGCCGAGAAGTTCCCTGTCGCCTGTCACGAAGAGTTCCGCCTGACCATTGATCGCGGCGGATAAAAGAGCCCTGTCCGACAGCCCTAGGATCGGCAATTCGGCCGCCGGCAACGGCTCGGCGAGGATCGCCCCATCCCGAAGAAGCCCGATCAGTTCGGCGATGATGCCAGGAGGGACGCCGGTCTTATCGCGCAGCACCCCCTCGACCTCTTTGAGAAGTCTTTCGGAAATGACCAGCTCGTGCCGGACGAGGACCGCGCGCATCACGTCGGCGCAAAGCCCTCGAGTGGCCACCGCGTTGACGAGCACGTTCGTGTCGAGGAAGATCCTCATGGGATCTTGGAGAAGATGTCCTCGTCGGTGAGGTAACCGCGGGCCTCGGCGAAGGGCATGGCCCGCCGCCTCAACTCCTTAAAGGTCTCCAGGCGGATCTGGCGGCGCAGGGCCTCTCGGGCGATCTCGCTCTTATTCTTCCCCGTCCTGAGGCTGGCCTTGGAGAGAAGCGCCTCAAGCTCTTCGTCCAGGCGGATGGTCAAGACCGATCTTTTCATGTAATACATTGTAATACAGATATTCCCTCTGGTCAAGTAAACTTATATGGGCATCATCACTTCTAAAGACGTTGCTCCATCTCCCTGAATCTCATCTGCGGGCATTGTCACGCCCGATCTGGAGTCACGTACCTTGGTGCATGTCCGCAGATCATCCTCCAGATGGCCTGCGAAAAAACCCGCTCTCCTCCGGCTTTCAATTGGCGGGGGGAGCGGCTATCATATCCAGCCAGGGAATAACCGAACAGGCGGCAAAACGTATTAGGGATATTGAAAGGAGCATTGCCATGAAAAAGAGCTCTCTCACTCACGGACGGATCGCCCTGGCCGCGGGCCTCGCGGTCGTTCTGATCCTGGCGACCGACGCCACCTTCGCCGGATCGCCCGCGGCCGCTACGGCCGCCTCCACAGTCACCCTCGAATACAAGATGCCGTCCGGTCAGATCTTGCGTTACGAGAGCCGCGAAGACTCGCGGCAGATCATGGACGTGATGGGTCAAGTCATGGAAACCAATTCGGTCTCGTCCTCCAAGTTCTCCTTCCAGGGCAAGGGCCGCCAGGGCAAGGATTTCATCCTCGCTGTGACCATCGACGACATCACCGCCAGCATCAACACCATGCAAGGCGACATGTCGCCCGACATGAAGCCGGTGATCGGCAAGGGGTTCGACATGATCCTGTCCCCGTTGGGGATCGAGATCGACGTCTCCGGCGCCAAAGCCTTGACCTACAGCTCTCCCGACGGTGTCCGCAACCTGTCCGCGGGATTCAAGGTCTTCTTCCCCGACCTTCCCGGCAAGCGCGTCAACGTGGGCGACAGCTGGCCGTCCCGCTACGCCATCGAAGAGCAGAGCGATTCGATGGACCTGCGGATCGACATCGACAGCGTCAACACGCTCGAGGGCTTCGAGAAGATCGACGGCATGGATTGCGCCCGCGTCTCGGCCAAGCTCACCGGGGTCATCTCCGGAACGGGGTCCCAGCAGGGCATGGGCCTCCAATTCAGCGGCAAGCTCACGGGGACGGACACCTGGTATTTCGCGGTCAAGGAAGGGCTCTACGTCAAGTCCAAAGGCGAGTCCTCGAGCGACATCGCCGTCGAAGTGTCCGGCATGACCATCCAAGGGACGCAGTCGCAAACGACCGAGGTCAAGTTCGTCGGCCGCTGATCCCGCCGCTTCGGACCGGCCGGCCTTCGATCCGGCGGCCGGCCCGCGCCGGGCTTTGTCCGGCCGGCCCTCAGTTCGCGTTCGTCCCTTTTCGTCCGGCCGTCCAGAGGATCGCGAAGACGAACCAGGCGACCGACGAGAGCAGGAAGGCCGTCCTGTAGGTCCCTTCCGAGATCCGGCCGAGGAAGAGGAGGACGGCCGCGGCCAGGCAGATCCCCAAGTTGAAGAGGGCCAGCAAGCCTGCGAGCGCCCGGAAGAAGTGCCCCTTCACGCCTTTCTCCTCAGGCCCATGAGGGCCGTGTAGGCCGCCAGGGCGATGGCCCATCCCGGGAGCCATTTGAAATAGAGGTGCAGGGGGAGGGCGAAGCAGACGGCGAGCGTCCCCAGCCAGACGGCCAAGGCGACGACATTGAACGTCCAGCCTCGCTTCTCAGCCCTGTACTGTTCGATGCCCAGGAGCGGGAAGACCCAGTGCTCGGCGAAGACGATGGCCCCGACCGGCATGAGGATCAGGCCGTAGATGGCCACGTAATCGAGCAGCTTGAGGAAGAAGACCGGGAAGCAGGCCAGGACCGTGGTCCCCGCCCCGGCGATCAGGGTGATCTTCCAGCGAGGCCAGCCGGGGGTCACGGTCTGCAGGGCGAGCCCGGCCCGGTAGAGAGTGGGATTGGCCGTCGTCCACCCGGCAAGGAGCACGGCCGCCGCCCCGGCCAGGCCCGCCGCCTCGTAAGCCATCAGCCCGGGATGCATCTCGCGGCCGACCGCGGCCACCATGATTCCCGAAGCGAGCCAGGCCAGCATGTGCCCCGGGTACATGCCGAAGGCCGAGAACAGGCCGTAGGTCCACTTCTTCGCGTAGCGGAAAAGCGCCATGTCCGAAAGTCCGACGTGCATGGCCAGGTTGCAGAACCAGGCGAAGAACAGGACATGCCCGAAGCCGAATTTCTCCTGGCCGGCGGCCGCGACCCCGTTCCAGATCCTGGTCGTGGCCACCTCCCAGAGATTGCCGAGGTCCGGCCGGACCCCGAGCCGGGGCAGCATGGCGACCGCTCCGGCGATGAAGACGACGAAGATCCACGGCGAGGCGATCTGGGCGAACCGGCTGAGCCGGGCGAAGCCTAGGATGGCCATGGCCGTAAAGGCCGCGCCCAGGACCACGGTGATGAGGACCCAGCCGACGCTCGTCGGCAGGACGGCCCCGAGCTTGGGCGCAGGGATGCCGGCCACCAGGGCGACGGCCGTGGAGGAGACCGAGATCATGGCCCCGGCCAGGACGCAATACAGGAACGCGTTGGCGATGTTGTAGACGAGGGTCACGCCGGGCCCGGCGATCTTTCGCAGGTACCAGTAGAGCGTCAGGCGCGTCCGTACGGCGATCGGCGCGCAGATGAAGGTCCACGACAGGACGGCCAGCAGGTTCCCCAGGAGGAGTCCGAGCAGAAGGTCGCGGGCGCCAACCCCGTGGAGGACGAAGAAGGCCCCGACGACGAACTCGGTCGCGGCCACGTGCTCCCCGGCGAACAGACCGGCGAACTTCCCGCCAGATTGGAGCTTGTCCGGAGTGACCGGCTCGCGGTCGAACTCGTAGAGCCCGTCCATCGCCGCCGTCAGCCGGACCAGCCTTTCGCTCGCCATCTTTGGTAGTTATACACAACCTCCCCGCAGAAAACAATCGCGCGCTGCCGGCAGCTCGCCCGTCCCCTTATTCCGGTTCACCTCCCATTTCCGGGAATATCGTGTTTAGCATGACTTATTCATGAAAATGCCGATGTGTTCTCTAAGTCCTGCGATATCTGCAGGA
>JBBIGP010000078.1:0-8160 GCA_037447475.1 Candidatus Aminicenantota bacterium | reverse complement strand
GTCCGCGAGTCGCCGTTCCTGCGGCACTTCACGGCCCGCCTGGAAGAAGTCTAGCTTTATGTTTTGATGCGGTCAGGGGGTTCGAGGCGGAGGTCGACGCTGCCGATGCCGGCGTCGATGTCGATCTCGACGGTCACGTCGCTGCGGCCGAGGGCCTCGTTGACGTAATAGCCGTCCTCCTTCACGAGCCCGCGGGCGTCGACGGAGCCGATGCCCTTGTCGACCTTGACCCGGACCCCAACCTCGGAGGGCAGGGAGACACGGACGCTGCCGATCCCCCCGTCGATCTTGACCCGGAAGCTCTCCCGATGAGGACCGCCGAGGTCGAGGCGCATCTCCCCGACGCCCAGGTCGATGTCGAGCTTGGAGATCCGCAGGCCGCGGAGGTCGAGCCGGCTTTCCCCGGCCCCGAGAGCGATGTCGAGGTCGAGGGGTACGGCCCGGGTCAGGCTGAGGTCCCAGGTATTGCGGACGTTCCCGAGAGGGATCCCCCGCCGGCGGGCGGGGCCGAGCTCGAGGATGCCCTTGTCGCCGAAAAGCCGGTAATCGACGGCCGGCCTCAACCGCTCCCGGTTGAACCGGAATTCGGCCTCGAGGAGGGCCTCCTGGTCGGCGCCCCGGACCCGGAGCTCTCCGGCCTCCATCCGCAGGCGGACCTCGGCCCGCCCGGCCCCTTCGAGGGCCACCGTCTTCGTTTCCGTGGTGATTCGCAACGGCTCGTCGCAGGCCGCGACGATGGCCAGGACGGCCAAGAACAACGCCGCGGACTTCCATTCCACATATGTCATGGGTCGACCTCCATCTCTCATTTTCTCATACGGGAAACCGAGGGAGGAAGTTCCCCCGAGGGAGGAGGTCAGTAGCTTCGCCTGCCCGGCATGGCCGCCCAGGCCTCGAACGGCTCGAGGCACTCCTCTTCGAGTCCTTGCGGATGGCGTTGACCTCGGCATGGCAGGCGGCGTCGTCCCGAAGGACGGTGTTGCGGGCGGCGGCCAGGACCCGCCGCGATTATATCCGCCTTGTTCCCGGAGGGGAAGCCCCGCGCCGCATCGCGGAGGAGGGGAGGAAGCCGCTCGGTTGACCGGGCCGCCCATGTTCTGATTAAATAGGGCCGCATGAGACGCGCGAAGGTCTTCCTGCCGGTTTTCTGGGCATGCGGCCTTCTCTTCGTCTTCTCCTTTCCCCAATCCCGGCCGGTCAGCCTGGTCAAGATCCTCAAGGACCAGGGCCCGGTCTGGACCATCCTCGACCGTCTCCAGATCGACGCGGGTCCTTTGAGCGGCCTGCGCGGACCCGTCTTCCGGATCATAGGAGGTCCCATGAACGAGAACGAGAGAAACCAAAGCCGCCGCGACTTCCTCAAGCTCGGCGCCGCCGCCGGCCTCGGGGCCGCCGCGGCCGGCCTCGGCATCGATTGCGGGGGCCCGGCCGGGCTTCCCGGCGAAGGCGTGGCGGGGTTCGCCGTCCCGCCCATCCCGGCCGTCCGCATGGGCTTCGTCGGCGTCGGAGGCATGGGCTCGGTCCACGTCTTCAATTTCCTGAACATCGAGGGCGTCGAGATCAAGGCCATCTGCGACATCGTCCCGGCCAAGGTCGAGCGGGCCCAGAAGTGGGTCGAGGAGGCCGGCCAGCCCAAACCGACGGGCTACTCCAACGGCCTCCGGGACTTCGAGAGGATGTGCGAGACCGAGGACCTCGACCTCGTCCTGACGGCGACCCCCTGGGAGTGGCACGTTCCTGTCTGCCTCGCGGCCATGAAGAACGGCAAGCACGCGGCGACCGAGGTCCCGGCGGCCATGACCATCGAGGACTGCTGGGCCCTCGTCGAGGCCGCCGAGAAGTACAAGAAGCACTGCCAGATGATGGAGAACTGCTGCTACGACCGGATCGAGCTCATGACCCTGAACCTCGTCCGCAAGGGGCTTCTCGGCGAGGTCCTCCATGCCGAGGCCGGGTATCTCCACGACCTGCGCGGCGTCAAGTTCTCGAGCCAAGGCGAGGGGCTGTGGCGGAGGGCCTGGTCCCGGAAGCTCAACGGAAACCTCTACCCGACCCACGGCCTGGGCCCGGTCGCCGAGTGCATGAACATCAACCGCGGCGACGCCTTCGACTACCTCGTTTCGATGAGCAGCCCGTCGCGGGGCCTCCAGGAGTACGCCGTGACGACCTTCGGCCCGGATTCCCCCCAGGCCCGAGAGAAATTCGTCCTGGGAGACGTCAACACCAGCCTCATCAAGACCAAGCTCGGCAAGACGATCATCCTCATCCACGACACGAACCTGCCCCGGCCCTACACGCGCATCAACTTGGTCCAGGGAACGAAGGGCGTCGCTCACAAGTGGCCCGACCGCATCTACATCGAAGGCCTCGCCGACCGGCCGCACCGCTGGGACGACTTCGAGAAGTTCGCCGCCGAATACGAGCACCCCCTCTGGAAGGCCATCGCTTCGAGAGGCGAGGGGAGGGGCCACGGCGGCATGGATTACATCGAAGACTACCGGCTCATCCAATCCCTGCGGAAAGGGGAGCCTCTCGACCAGAACGTCTACGACGCGGCCGCCTGGAGCGTCATCGTCGAGACGAGCTGCCGGAGCGTCGCGGCCAAGGGCAAGCCGGTGGCCATCCCCGACTTCACGCGCGGCAAGTGGAAGACGACCCCGCCGCTCGGCATCGTCGAGGCGTGAGCGGACCGGCCGGGTGGTCCCGCGCGCGGCGGCGGCCCGGCGGCCTCGCGGGGAGAAAGGAGGGCTCGTCATGAGAGCCAAGATCATCCTCGCCGGCGCCCTCGTTTTGGCCGCAGCGGCCTGCCGGGACCGGGGCCCTCGCGACGGAATCTCCGCGTCGGGGACGATCGAGGCGGTCTCCGTCAACGTCGGGTCCAAAATCTCCGGCGAGGTCCGGGAGCTTTGCGTCGAGGAAGGCGCTCGTGTCGAGCCGGGCGACAGGCTGGCGGTCCTCGATCACGACGCACTCGACATCCAGCTCCGCCAGGCCCAGGCCGGGGCGGAGCTCGCTCGGGCCCAGCTCGACCTCCTGCGGAGCGGCGCCCGGAGGGAGGATATCCAGCAGGCCGAGGAGGTCCTGAAGCAGGCCGAGGCCTCGCTCAAGGTCGCCGGGGACGACGCCCGCCGGATGAGGGAGCTTTACGAAGGGGGCAGCGTCTCGATGAAGCTCCGGGACGACGCCGAGGCCCGCCTCATCGTCTCCCGGGCCCAGCGCGACGCCGCGGTCGAAGCCCTGAACAAGCTCCGGAGGCTGGCCCGGCCCGAGGAGATCCGGGCGGCCGAGGCCCGCTTGGCCCAGGCCCTCGCGGCGGCCGAGCTCCTGGAAAAGACGATCGCCGACTGCACGATCGCGGCCCCGTTCGCCGGGGTCGTCACCCGCAAAGGCCTCGAAGCCGGAGAGCTCGCCGTGCCGGGGGCGACCGTCGTGACCATCTCCCGCCTCGACAGCGTCCACGTCATGATCTACGTCACGGCCCAGGAGTTGGGCCGGGTCCGGTTGGGCGACGCCGTCGAGGTCCGGATCGACTCTTTCCCCGAACGGGCGTTCCCGGGGCGGGTCACCTACATCTCGCCCGAGGCCGAATTCACGCCCAAGAACGTCCAAACCCGCGAGGACCGGGTCAAGCTTGTCTTCGGGGTCAAGGTCGAGATCGAGAACAGGGAGGGCCTGCTCAAGCCCGGGCTGCCGGCCGACGCCGTGATCAAGAGCGGCTTGGGGATCCCCTGAGATCCCTGCCGGAAAGGGGGGAGCTTCCCCATGAGCGTCTTGGCCGTCGAAGCGAAAGGCCTGAGCCGGCGATTCGAGGGGGTCGAGGCTCTCCGGGGGCTCGATCTCGAGGTTCCGGAGGGCGAGCTGTTCGGCCTCGTCGGGCCCGACGGGGCCGGAAAGACGACGGCCATCCGGATCCTGGCCGGGCTTCTCGCCCCGACGTCCGGCACGGCCAAGGTCCTGGGGCACGACATCCCGGCCCGGGCCGGCGGGCTCAAGAGCGGCCTCGGCTATCTCTCCCAAATGTTCACCCTCTACGGCGACCTGACGGTCGACGAGAACATCGAGTTCTTCGCCGAGATCCACCTCGTCCGCGACTTCCGCGAGAGGCGGGACGAGCTGCTCGAGTTCACCCGGCTGACCTCTTTCCGGACGAGGCTGGCCGACAGACTCTCGGGCGGCATGAAAAAGAAGCTGGCCCTGGCCTGCACGCTCATCCACGCCCCCCGCCTCCTCCTCCTCGACGAGCCGACGACGGGCGTCGATCCCGTGTCCCGCCGGGACCTCTGGGCCATCCTGTCGGCCCTCTTGCGGTCCGGCATCACCATCGTCCTGACGACCCCCTACATGGACGAGGCCGAGAGGTGCTCGCGGGTCGGGCTGCTTTCGGAGGGCCGCCTGATGGCCGTCGACACGCCCCGGGCGATCAAGCGGTTGATGCGGGGCACCGTCATCGAGCTCGTCTGCCCGGAGGCCCGCCGGGCCTCCGCCGTCCTCAAGTCCGTGCCGGGAGTCCGGGAGGTCCAGCTCTTCGGCGACCGGCTGAACGCGGTCGTCGAGGACCCGGCCCGCGAGCTCCCGGCGATCGAAGCGGCGCTCCGCCGGGAGGGGCTGCCGCCGCTCCAGAGCCGGGCCCTGCCGCCATCGCTCGAGAACGTCTTCATGTCCCTGGTCGGGCCCGGCGCCGGGGAGGACGGCCGTGCCTGAGCCGGCCATCCTCGTCAAGGGGCTGACGAAGAGGTTCGGCGCGTTCACGGCCGTCGACTCCGTCGACTTCGAGGTCGAGCGGGGGGCGATCTTCGGCTTCCTCGGCGCCAACGGGGCCGGCAAGTCGACGACCATCCGCATGCTCTGCGGCCTGCTCGATCCGACCTCGGGGACGGCGACGGTCGGCGGGTTCGACATCCGCCGGGAGCCCGAGAAGGTCAAGCGGGCCCTCGGCTACATGTCGCAGAAGTTCTCCCTTTACGAGGACCTCACGGTGGCCGAGAACATCCGCTTCTTCGGCGGGGCGTACGGGCTGCCGAAGAGGGCCGTCGAGTCGCGCTTGGACCGGATCTTGGAGATGGCCGGTCTCAGGGGCCGCGAAGGGAGTCTCGCGCGGACGCTCTCGTCGGGCTGGAAGCAGAGGCTGGCCCTGGGCTGCGCGATCCTTCACGAGCCGGGGATCGTCTTCCTCGACGAACCGACGGGCGGCGTCGATCCGGCCTCGCGGCGGCGTTTCTGGGAGCTCATCAACGATCTTTCGGCCGGCGGGGTCACGGTCTTCGTGACGACCCACTATCTCGACGAAGCCGAATACTGCAAAGACATCCGGCTCATCCACGACGGGCGCATCGTGGCCGGCGGCAGCCCGCGAGGGCTCAAGGAGGCGACCATCCGCCATCCCATCCTCGAGGTCGCGGGCGACCGGGCCGTCGACGCTCTCGAAGCCCTGCGCAAAGAACCTTGGGTCCTGGGGTGCTCGATCTTCGGGACTACGATTCATGTCAGCGTCGCCGACGAGGTGGATGGCCGGAGACGGATCGGGGAGCGCCTGGCCCGGGAGGGGATCGTCCCCGAGCGCATCGAGCGCGTCCTTCCCTCGCTCGAAGACGTCTTCATCAGCCGGATCGAGGACCTCGAGAGGGGCCCCGGCGCCGGGGAGGCGGCGGCGTGAGGAGGTCCCCGTTCGCCTGCATCGGCCCGATCATGAGGAAGGAGTTCCGTCAGATCCGGCGGGACGTGCGGTCCCTCCTGTTCCTGGTCTTCATCCCGGCCGTCATGCTTCTCCTTTTCGGGTACGCCCTGAACTTCGACGTCAAGCGGATCCCTCTGGCGATCGTCGATCTCGACGGCTCGCCGGAAAGCCGCGAGCTCGCCGCGAGGTTCGGGACGACGGAATATTTCGACGTCAAGGCCCGGCCGGCGAAGACGGACGAGATCGACGGCCTGATGGGCCGCGACAAGGTCCGTGCGGCCCTGGTCATCCCGGCGGGGTTCGCCCGCAATCTCTTGGCGGGCCGCAGCCCCTCGGCCCAGGTCATCATCGACGGCGCGAACGCCATGAGCGGGACGACCGCGGCCGCCTATGCCGCCTCCATTTTCCAGAGCTACTCCCGGCGGGTCACGCTCGAGGCCCTCGAGCGCCGGGGGGCCGCCGGGGTGACGATGCCGGTCGAGACCGAGGTCCGGGTCTGGTACAATCCGGAGCTCCGCAGCGCCAAGTTCCTCGTCCCGGGCCTGATGGCCTTCATCCTCATGGTCATCCTGACCGTCTCGACGGCCTTCTCGGTCGTCCGCGAGAAGGAGCGGGGGACCATGGAGCAGATCCTCGTCTCGCCCGTCCGCGGCGGGGAGCTCATCCTCGGCAAGATCGTCCCTTATGCCGTCATCTCCCTTGTCTCGGCCCATCTCGTCCTGGGGCTGGGATGGGCGCTTTTCGGAGTGGCCGTCAAAGGCAGCTACCTTCTCCTCCTCCTGACGATGGTCCTTTTCCTCGTCGGCGGGCTCGGGCAAGGTCTCCTCATTTCGACCGTGACCCGGACCCAGATCGTCGCTTTCCTGTTCTCCGTGCTGACGACCTTCCTGCCGACGTTCATCCTCTCGGGCTTCGTCTTCCCGATCCGGAACATGCCCCCGGTCATCCAGGCGGTCACCTACCTCGTCCCGGCCAGGTACTTCCTATCGGCCCTGCGGGCCATCGTCCTGAAGGGCGCGGGCATGGCCGCCTTCTGGGAGCAGGTCGTGTTCTTGGCCGGGTTCGCGGCCATGAGCGTCGGCGCCAGCGTGGCCCTGTTCCGCAGGGGGGCCCGATGAGGACCCTGACGGCCATCGTCCGCAAGGAGTTCCTCCAGCTCCGGCGGGACCGGCGGCTCCTGCCTGTGATGTTCATTTCGCCCGTCCTGCAGCTCCTGCTCCTCGGCTATGCGGCCAACCTCGACGTCCGGAACATCCCGACGGTCGTCTGCGACCTGGACCGGTCCGCGGCTGCGCGGGAGTTCGTCGACGGCTTCATGAACTCGGGGTATTTCACGACCGCCGCCCGGGTCGGGCGGATGGAGGACATCGACCGTCACCTCGACCACGGGGTCGCGGCCGCGGCCATCGTCGTTCCCCGGGGGTTCGGGGCGGACCTCGCCGCCCGCAGGACAGCCTCGGTCATGATCATCGTCGACGGTTCGGAGAGCCAGTCGGCGACGATCGGCGTCAACTATGCGACCATGATCGCCGGCCGGTACGCACAGGGCATCCTGCTCGAGTCATTCGAGCGGCTGAAGGGAAGTCGTCTTCGGCCGGCCGTCGTCGAGCCCGAGGTCCGCGTCTGGTACAATCCCGAGCTCCGCAGCCGGAACTTCATGGTCCCGGGCATCCTCGGGCTCATCCTGCTCATCATGACGACCGTCATGACCTCCATCGGCCTCGTCCGGGAAAAGGAGATGGGGACCATGGAGCAGCTCATCGTCACCCCCATCCGGCCCTCCCAGCTCATCGCCGGCAAGCTCCTGCCCTTCGTCCTCATCGGGCTCGTCCAGGTGACGTTCGTCCTGTCCGTCGCTCGGTGGGGGTTCCTCGTGCCCGTCCGGGGTAGCGTCCCCCTGCTCTACGTCCTCAGCCTGGTCTTCATGCTCAACACCCTGGGCTTTGGGCTGTTCATCTCGACGGTCTCCCGGACCCAGCAGCAGGCCATGTTCTCGGCCGTTTTCTTCATCCTGCCGATGATGCTGCTCAGCGGCTTCGTCTTTCCCATCGAGAACATGCCCCGGTTCTTCCAGGCCCTGACCTACGCCGTGCCGGCCCGCTACTTCTTCGTCATCATCCGGGGCATCATGCTCAAGGGCGTGGGGCTGAGAGAGCTTTGGCCGCAGGCCGCCGCCCTGCTGGGCCTGGGGACGCTCATCCTGTCCCTGGCCGTCATCCGCTTCCGCAAGACGTTGGACTAGCTTTTCCCCTTGACATCACTCCGACGGGCATAGTATCAGCAATGCAGGGACGAGGAGAGACATGATGAAGGTCCGGGTCGTGGAGCCGACGCCGTTCGGGCCCGTGGCCTTGGTTTGGGCCATGGAGAAGGGCTCTTTCAGGCTTGTCAGGGTCGTGATCCCCAAACCGGGGAGGCCGGCGGACGCCCAAGTCCGTAAGCTCTATCCGGAGGCGAAAGCCGGGTCTTGCGCCGGGATCGATAAG
>JBBIGP010000077.1:7049-10448 GCA_037447475.1 Candidatus Aminicenantota bacterium | reverse complement strand
CTAGAGCTTGAGGACGAGTCCGGCCCTCCCGAGCAACGCGGTCATAGCCAGAATGACGCCGGTCATCGCCGCCGCGTTGAGGATGCCGGCCAGGCCTCCCGTCTCCCAGAAGGGCCAGAGCCATCGCCAAAGATCGATGTGGAGCAGGCCGCCCAGGAGACGAACGCCGGCATCGATGAAATCGGGCAGCAAGTAGGCCAGGAGCGGGTTCCTTCCGGCCGGGGCCAGGACGGCCGCCGGCTTCCTGATGCCGGCGACGTCCAGAAGGACGTAGAAGACCAGGAAGGCAAGCGCGCAGATGCCGGCCGTGGCCAAGCCGTAGGACTCCGTCCCGCCGGTCTTGCTGAAGCCGTGCAGGGGCCTCAGGATGTAGCCCGCGAGCAGCAGGGCCGCCCCCAGCGTCAAGATGAACCGGATGCGGGCCCTCGGCGCGGCGACGTCCGACCCGGGGAGGAAGACGGTCCCGGCCAGCATCCCGGCGGCGACGATGGCCGAGTGCGACCCGAACAGGCTGCCGACGTTGAGGTACGAATTGACGGGCCCGAGAAAGTCGAGCCCGCCGTGCCGGCCCCCGATAAAGAGGGCCGTCATCAGCCCGATGGCCCCGGCCAAGGCTGTCCTGTTCCCGTGGACGGCCAGGAAGACAAGACAGCCGGCGAGATAGGTCCAGCCGATCATGCCCAGGATCCCCCACCAGGACGTCCGCAGCCAGGTCACGTCGCCTCCGGCGTCCTGCCCGCGGAAAATGATGACCAGCACGAGGAGCCCGGCGGCCGCGGCGATCTTCAAGGCTCCGAGGGTCCGCCTCCTCAACGGCGCCGCGTCTTTCGGCGTCACGGCCCACAGAGTGAAGACGGCGGCCATGGCCAGGAATATCCAGAGCTCCTTGCCGAGCCCCGTCGCCGCCGCCGAATACCGGTCCTCGTTGACCAGGAGGACGCCGAGAAAGAGAAGGGCCAGAGTCCGGACGAGGACGTGGCCGATGACGACCGGGAGGGCCGTCCCTTCGGCTTTCCTCTTGGCCAGAGCCAAAGGAATGGACACGCCGACGATGAACAGGAAGCCGGGGAAGACGACGTCGGTCAGGGTGAAGACATCCATCTCCGCCGGGGCGTGCTGGAGCTGAAAAGGGGTGCCTTTCATCCCGGCGACATAGTTGACGAAGACCATGGTCAGGATGACGAAGCCGCGAAAGGCGTCCAAGCTGGTCAGCCGCCGGCCGGCGTGCGCCCCGAAGTCGCCGATGCTCGATTTCATCTTGGTGTCGGCAGAATAATTCAAGGGGCGGGAGGATGTCAAGGAAGGTTGACATCATGGGCGCCGTGGATTAGCTTTGACTCTCATCACGCGCGGCGCGCGCGCGCCGGAGCCCGAGCAAGCCGCCCAAGCGGAGCGAAAGGAGTCCTCATGAGCAAACCGGTCAACGCCGCCATCATCACGGCCATCGCCGCCGTCGTCGTCACATCGGCGTCCGGCCAGCTCTTCACCCCGGAGCTTGCGAGCGGCTCCCGGATCCGCGCCGAGAACCGCTACTTCGATGTCCTGCCCCGCGTCGTGCCGGCCGACAAGACGTCGACCGTCGAGATCGTCCCGCTCTTCGACCACGTCCGGTTCGACCCGGATTGCGCCTACGAGCTGACCTACGCGCCCATGGAATATCCGCCCCTCCGCGGCGGCCCGGCCCCGCGGACGAAGATAGCCCTCGTCCCCGAGAACGGGGGCTTCCGGATCACGATGCTCTTCGAAGGAGAACAGGAGCACCGGCTGGTCATCGACGCCGTCTGCGGGGACAAGAACAAGGCCGTGGGCGATTTCCGCGTCTATTCGGTGGCCGCGGACCTGTACGGTCTTCGCCCCTACAAGGGGGATTTCCATTTCCACAGCCACAAGAGCGACGGCATCGAGTCCCCAGGCTACGTCGTGGCGGCGGGCCGCCGGGCCGGACTCGATTTCGCCGCCCTCTCCGATCACCAAAGTTATGCGCCCTCTCTCGAAGCGGCCGAGGCCTACGCCGGGGTCCCCGTCGACCTCCGCATCCACCCGGCCGAGGAAGTCCACACACCGGACAATCCCGTCCACATCCTGAGCTTCGGGGCCCGCTCGGGCATCTCGGACCTCTACCGTGACGATGAGACGGCCTACCGCCGCGACGTGGCTGCGCTCATGGCCTCGCTCCCCCCGACGCCTCCCGGCGTCGACCGCTTCCACTATGCCGCGTGCGTCTGGGCCTCGGAACGGATCCGCGAGCGTGGCGGCCTGAGCATGCTCTGCCATCCCTATTGGGTGACCGGCCTCCGGCACAACGTCGAGGAGCCGATCCTGGACGTCTTTTTCGACCGCGGCGTGTTCGACGCCCTGGAGCTCATCAGCGGCTTCGGCTGGGAGGAGCTGAACGCCATGGACGTCAACGCCCTTCAGCTGGCCCGCTACCACGAGGAGCGGGCCAAGGGCCGGCGCGTCGCCGTCTGCGGCATCAGCGACGCCCACGGCGTCGAGCGCAGCGACGCCTTCGGCCGATATTACACGGTGTGCTTCGCCCCTTCTCCGGACCTGCCCGATCTCGTCGCTGCGATCAAGGACCTCCGTTCGGTGGCCGTCGAGGCCCCGGCCGGGCGGCTGCCGCGCGCCTACGGTCCCTTCCGGTACGTGAAGCTCACCCAGTTCCTGCTCCGGGAGGTTTTCCCGCAGCATGACGAGCTCTGCTTCGAGGAGGGCCGGCTCATGCTCCAATACCTGGCGGGCGACGCCTCGGCCGCCCCGCGCTTGAAGCAGCTCCAGGGCCAGATCGCGCGTCTCTACGACAAGTATTTCCGGTGACACACAGCCTATACGGATTGGTTCCCGGTCACGGCCGGTAAGACAGGACCGATCAGAGGCTGAACAGGGAGAGAAAAACGCCCCGTGCGATCGTCCTTGTGTCACCGCCTAGCGGACGTCGTAGCGGACGAACGAGACGTAGGCCAGGGCGAAAAAGACGAGTCCGTATCCGAGAAGGAGGGCGAGCCCTGGAAGAGCCGCGCTGATGCGGGCGCCGAGGGCCTCCTCGCGGTACTCGAAACGGGGGCGGTCGCTCATGTCCACGGGCGTGTTCCACCAGTCCACGGTCGGGTCCTTGGCCTGGAGGGCGGCGATCTTATGCCTCGAGTAGTCCCTGAAGGCCTGTCCCCAAAGGCCGCTCAACCTTCCGAAGTGGGCCTGGTTCCGCAATCCGGTCGAGGTCAGGTCGGTGACAGCAAAAGTGTAGACGGCGAGCGGCGAGACCATGGAGATCGCCCTGGCCAGCCGCGTCTGGGCTTCCTCCTTGAGGTCGGCCTGGCGCCGGACGGCCGCTATCTTTTCGCTCTGGATCCGGTTGGCCTCGTCCCAAGCGCTTTGAACCGCCTTCGTCTCCGCGTCGAA
>JBBIGP010000077.1:0-6949 GCA_037447475.1 Candidatus Aminicenantota bacterium | reverse complement strand
AGGACGAGTAGGACCCAGACGAGGAGCGCGGTCATGATCGAGGCCGGGCTCGAGTGGTGCCGCGCCGAGATGAAGACGCCGAGGCCGTAGAAGACCATCACGTAGAGCGTGGTCGCCAGGACCACCATGGCCGCCGCCCCCCAGTCCTGTCCCTTCCAGGCGACGCCGGGCCGGAGCAGGATGACGATCAGGCCGACGACGAGGGACAGAGCGAATGGAACGAGGAGGGTCGATCCGCCGCCGGCGATCTTGGCCAGAACGACCTTGGGCCGGGCCAGCCCGTTGGCCAGGACGACCTTCAGGGTGCCGTCCTCCTTTTCGCCGCTGACGGCGTCGTAGCCGAAGATGAGGGCCACCAGGCTCATGACGATGGTGACGATGAAGACCAGGTCGATGAGCGGGAACATGACCGGCAGGGGGTCGTTGTCGAACTCCCCCAAGTTGACGTCAGGAGATAGGCCGCGAACGAGCGCATGGAAGGGGATGGGCTCCTCTTCGGGCCGTACGACGGCTCCGATCCTGTTGAAGTGGGCGTAGCTCCGCATGTAGGTCTCGATCTCGGCCCGGCGCAGGGAGGCCTCGTCGACCCGCCTCAGATGATCGTTGGTCAGGATGAGGGCCGTGGCCGGCACGATGACGAGGAGCAGGGCTGTCGAGACGACGAACCGGAAAGACAGGATATTCGCTAGGATCTCTTTGTGGATGAGAGTTTTGATCATGTCTTTCCCCGGCCCTCCTTAGCGGACATCGTAGCGGACGAAAGCCGCGCAGCCGAAGGCGAAAAAGAGAACGTTGAAGGCGGCCAGCCAGGCCGCGTCGAAGAGGGCGCCCCGGGCGAGGACGACATCGAGCGGCCGGTAGGCGTAGCGGAAGGCGGGGGCTTCCGCGTCCCTGAAGTCCGGCGCGGCGAGCATCCCGTCGATGACCGAGTTCTTGTAGCGGACGAGCTCCCGCTTGAAAGCGCCCTCCTCGCCGATCCCCGTGCCGGCGAGCTCCGTCGCCGCGTAGACGAAACCGGCCACGGGCGAAATGCGGTTGACGGCCTTCGAAAGGGCCACCAGCCGGTCGAACTTCAGGCGATAATCCTCCTCGAGGCGGTCGTTCTCGTCGCGGATGGCCCGGATGTGCTCCGCGAAGTCTCCCCGGCCTTGGATGCGCAGGAGGATCTCCCGGGTCCAGACCTGCCGGCGCTTCTCGCTGAGGGCCCGGACCGAGGGGACATCGACGGCCTGACGGGCGACGAGCGTTCCCAGGTTCGGCAGGATGAAAACGAGCAGCGTCCAGACGAAAAGAAGAATGACCAGAGAACTCGAAGCCCTCCGGGTCAAGGTCGAAACGAGGATCCCCAGGCTGAGGAAGAAGGCGATATAGAGGAGTGTCAGGACGAGGATGAGCCCCAGCCTCAGGGTCTGGTCCGCCGAAAGACGGATGGCCGGATCGAGACTGAGAACGGCCGCGCCGAGCATAGTCACCAGGAGGAAAGGAACGGCCAGGGTCAGGAAATTGCCCAGCCATTTCCCGGCCAGGACCCGGGCCCTCGAGGCCGGATTGGCCAGTATGAGACGCAGGGTGCCGGCCTCCTTCTCTCGGCTGACCAGGTCGAAACCGAACAGGAGGGCGACGAGGGACAGTACGACCCGGACGACGTAGAGGAAATCGGGGGCGGGGAAGAAGGCGAAGATGGCGTTGCCCGATTTCTGGCCGGCCCGGACATCGACGCCGATGACGCTGACCTCGAAAGACCGGGCCATGGCCTCGTCCAGGCCCTTGGCGAAGATCGCCAGGGGATTGGGCGGGTTGACGGCGATGGGCTCGCCGGGCTTGGGCCGGATGAGCTGGTAGTCGGCCAGCCGCTCCTTGTAGTCCCGGGCCATGACGAAGAAGCTCGTAGCCACGAGAACGGCCGTCAGGAGGATGACGATGTAGAACTTGTAGCTGAGCAGGTTCGAAAGGATCTCTTTCCTGACGATCGCCCCGGTCATCATTCCTCCTTGCTAAGCGGCGGACGAAAGGGGCTCGGACTTCATGTAGTCGATATAGATCTTGACCAGGTCCTCGTACTGGAGCTCCTGGCGGGTCCGCTCCATGACCAGGCGGCCTTCCTTCATGATCCCGACCCGGTCGCCGATCTCCTTGGCCCGGAAGATGTCGTGGGTCGACATCAGGATGGCCTTACCCTCGGTCTTGAGCTCGGCCATGATCTCCAGGAACTCGGTGGCCGCCTTGGGGTCGAGGCCCGAGGTCGGCTCGTCGAGGAGGATGGCCGGAGCGTCCTTGATGATGGCGATGGAGATGCCCAGCTTCTGCCGCATGCCCTTGGAGAAGTTCTTGACCCGCTGGTCGAAGGCCTTCTCCTGCAGAGACACCCGGCGCATGACCTGGTAATAGTCCTCTTTGGTCAGGGCGGTCTTGCCCCCGAGCTTGGCGAAGAAGTCGAGGTTCTGGCGGGCCGTGAAGTTGCCGTAGAGCATGACGTTCTCGGAGACGAAGGCGACATGTTTCTTGGCCTCGAGCGGGTCCTTGTTGACGTCGATGCCCTTGATGAAACAGGTCCCGGTCGTCGGCGGGATGAAGTTCAGGAACAGGTTGATGGTCGTCGTCTTGCCGGCGCCGTTGGCCCCGAGCAGGCAGTAGACCTCGCCGGGACGGACCTCGAGGTTCAGATGGTCCAGGGCCAGGACCCCATCCTCGTAGCGCTTGGACAGGTCCTCGGCCTTCAGGATGGGTTGCAGGTTGGTCATGTCGGTCTCCTTCTATCTCCGGGTCAGCTTGATGCCGAAGACGACGATGCCGACGAGCAGGCCGACCAACAGAAGGACCAGGGCTCCGATGCCCAGGACGTTGGTCTTCGAGGCGACATGGATGCGGACGATCTTGTCGAGGGACTCCACCCTCCGGTTCTCGGCGATGGAGTCGGTCCGGATCTTGGGCTCGTAGTCGCCCACGGAGACGTCTGCGGGCGGGATGAACCGGATGCGGACGACCTCGTCCTTGCTCTGGACGAGGACCGGGATGAGGTCGGGCGCGATCTCCACGCGCCAGTTCAACGGCAGGTCGCAGAAAACGCGCACGTTGTTGAGCGTGCGGGTCCCCGTGTTCTTGATGGTCACGTCCATGGAGACCGTCTCGCCGACCCGGATCTCATGGTAGAGATTCAGGGCCTGGACCTCGACCCGGGGCACGCCGCGGGGGATGATCTCGAGCTTGGCCCCGCCCGACTTCAGGCTCTCGACCTCCTCGGCGGTCACCAGGCCGTCGCCGTCGCGGGCCTCGATCTCGCGGAGCTTCATGGTCTGCTCGTTGTCGAGGGCCAGGACGTGGAACTCGAGCGGCTTGTCGAGGACGACCCGGCTGTCCGGGTTCTTGGGCAGGTAGAGCTTGAGGGATAGCTTCAGGCTGGTCACGCCCTCGCTGAACTTGATCTGAGACAGGCGCGCGCCCGTCTGGGGATCGGAGAACTCGTAGGTGATCTGGGGAGGCAGATTGACGGCCTCGAGCTTGAAGACGTTGGCCTCGCCGCTGAACTTCTCGAGCGAAAGGTCGTAGGTCGCCGTGCTCTCGAGGTCGGCCTCCTGGGAGAACTGGGCCGAATTGACGGTCACCATGTTGGCGCTGACGCCCTTCTGGAGATAGACGGCCGTGACCTCGGTCTTGCCCGAATAGGAGACGCTGATGTCGAGGTTCTCGACGTCGCGCAAGAGCTGGAAGGTCGCCTCGCGCTCGGTCTCGAGCGGCATCGAGGCGACCGTCCGTTCGTAGGGATCGGAGATGATCTTGCCCTCCGAGAGCAGCGAGACGTGGACGTCCTTGATCTCCTTCATGAAGTCGAGCGGGAAGAGGTCCTCGGCGCTGATATTGAGCTTGGCCAGCTCCTTGAGCTCCTTGGACGAATAGCGGAGGCCGACCCGCACGAACTTCTTGCCGGCCCGGTCCTGGTACTTGACCGCGCTGGCCACCGAGATGCGGGCCTCGCTGCCCATGAAGCTGATCAGGGCCTGCTGGTAGTCGACTTGGGCCTGGAGGTAGAAGGTCCGCGTCAGCGAGAACTCGGCCTCCGAGATCAGCCCGTCCTCCTTGAGGTCGAGGGCCCGGTCGAAGTCGGCCTTCTTCTGCTCGAGCTGGAGCTGGGCGCTCTTGAGCCGGAGCAGCTTCATGGACTGGGATTCCTGGACCTGGGCGAACGGTGTCGCGGTCAGGACGAGGAGCGCCGCCAGGGCGGCCGTTAGCTTGATAATTCTCATCGTCGGCCTCCATCGGTTTCGATCCGTCGGCGGCCCCTCCGGCGCCGGACCGCGGCCGGAGGGGCCCGGAGCGGGCCTCGTTCGGCGGGCATACGAAGACCCGCACTTCATTATACGTCCATTTCGGGAATGCGGTTATCGGAAAGACGCGATCCCAGGTCCCGCCGGCCGCCATGAACGGAAGTCTCCCGAACTCGTATAACGTATTTGGTCGAAGACTTTGTATAATGCAGGCAGGAACGACGCCATATGCATGGAGGAGTGACATGAAAATGCTACGGATACTTGCGGCGCTCATGATCCTGGCGTTCGCCGGCGGCCCCGCCTTCGCCCAGGGGCCGAAAGAGGTCCCGCTGACCCTCGAGGAGGCCATCGTCAAGGCCCTCAAGAACAACCTCAACGTGGCCGTCGAGGTCCTCGGGCCCGACATGGCCGAGGCGGGCCTCTCCCGGGCCCGGGAGATCTTCCTGCCCCGCGTCGACTTCGATTTCGGCAACGACCGCTCCGAGTCGCCCTCGACCTGGTGGCTGCAGGGCTCGGGGACGAGCATCAGCAAGACCCTCGACTACTCGGCGACCGTGGCCCAGCAGATCCCGACCGGCGGGAGCCTTCGCTTCTCCTATTTCTCCATGCGATCGGAGACCAACCAGCTGTTCTCCCTCATCAACCCCTATTACCGGAGCGCCCTGACCTTCGGGCTCACCCAGCCGCTGCTCCGGAACTTCGGCCCGAAGATCACCCGGCGCGAGATCCGGGTCGCCCAGAACAACTTCCGGGCCTCCGAGAGCCAGCTCCGCTCGACGCTGATCGAGACGGTCTACGCCGTCGAGGACGCCTACTGGAACCTCGTCTACGCCCGGGAGAACCTCAAGGTCCGGGAGCAGTCCCTCAAGCTCGGCCGCGACCTGCTGGCCAAGACCCGGCGGGAGGTCGAGGTCGGCCACACGGCGCCCATCGAGGTCCTCAACGCCGAGGCGACAGTGGCCCAGCGCGAGGCCGACATCCTCCAGGCCGAAGCCCTCGTCAGGCGCAGCGAGGAAGTCCTGCGGATGATCGTCAACCTGCCCGCCGACATGCCGGGCGAGGCCGCGAGCGTCGTGCCCGCGGACATGCCGGCCTTCCGGCCCTTCGCCGTGACCCACGACGAAGCCCTGGCCAAGGCCCTGCTCAAGAGGCCGGACGTGGAAACGGCCAGGGCCAACATCGACACCAAGCAGGTCAATTTCTCGTTCGCCCGCAACCAGCTCCTGCCGCGCCTCGACCTCAGCCTGTCCTACATCAGCCCGGGGATCTCCGGCGACCGCATCCTGTACCTCAACGACGATCCGTTCACCGGGATCGTCATCGGCAAGGAGGAAGGGAGCTCGTGGCAGGCGCTCCGGGACGCCACGAAGTTCCTCTACAAGAACTGGTCCGTCGGTCTGACCCTGTCCGTCCCCATCGGCGACATCGTCAGCAAGTCCAACTACGCCCTGGCCCGGATCGACCTCCAGCAGGCCCAGGCCCGGCTCAAGCTCCAAGAGCAGCAGATCGTGCTGGAGGTCTCCGACGCGGTCCGCAGCGTCGAGACGGACGCCAAGCGCGTCGAGGCCTACCGGGTGGCCCGGGAGCTGGCCGAGAAGAGGCTCGAGGCCGAGATGAAGAAGCTCGGCGTCGGCCTGACGACGAACTACTTCGTCCTCCAGTATCAGGAGGCCCTGGCCAACGCCCGGTCCATGGAGCTCAAGGCCCTCGTGGACTACAATCTGTCGCTGGCCCGGATCGAACGGGTCACCGGGACGAACCTGGAGACGCGCAACATCACCTTTTAAATTCCTTTTCGCTGTGCTACATTGACGACCGCCCCATGGTCCTGTGGCGGCGGAGACGACATGCAGCGAGAAGCGCCTTGAGCCTGTTCCAGATCGACGCCGGCCGGGAGTGGCGGGACGAGGAGAGGCGGGTCCTCGTCCTCGCCCGGGAGCTCCGGCGGAAGGGATATCCGTGCCGTCTCGTCGTCGAACCGGACAGTCCTCTGCACGCCAAAGCGGCGGCGGAAGGCCTGCCGGCGACGCCCCTCCGGATGCGGAGCGGCCTGAAATGGCTGTCGCGGAAGCGCCTGGCGCGGATGATGCGCAGGTCGGATTGCCGGCTGGCCCATTTCCACGATCCGGTCGGGGCCGGGATCGGGATGGCCGCGGCCGCTTCGGCCGGGGTCGCGGTCCGGATCCTGTCGTGGACCGTGGGATCCGCGCCGGTGCAGGGGCGGGCGCCCGTTCGGGACATCGACGCCGTCATCGCCCCGTCGGACGGCCTCAAGAAGGTCCTCGTCCGGAGCGGGATGCCCGAGAAGCTTGTCGAGGTCGTGCCGCTGGGGACCGATTTCGCCGAGGTCACGGAGGGGGAGGCCGGGGACTTCGTCCGCCGGGAGCTCGGGCTGGCCGCCGATGACTTCGTGGCCGGGCTCCTTCTGCCGCTCGAGGACGAGCTTGGGCACCGGGCCCTGCTCGAGGCGGCCGCGATCGTCCGCGAGCGGGCCCCGAAGGTCAGGATCGTCGTTTTGGGGGAGGGCTCCCTGCGGATCGAGTTCGACCAGCCCGATTCGGTCCCTCCGTCGGACAACGTCCGCTATCTCCTGGGCCGGCGGAAAGATTTCATAGAGATCCTCAGGTCGCTGGACATGTTCGGCGTCTTCTCTCATCTCGAAGGGCTGAGCGGGCCCCTCCTCT
>JBBIGP010000076.1:0-10847 GCA_037447475.1 Candidatus Aminicenantota bacterium | reverse complement strand
TCTCAGAAAGACCGGCATTTTCACCCTCCGGGCGAGCCGATCCGGCCGCATCTGCCGTGTTGCGAAGGGTTCGCAGTACTAGGAGTACAGCTTCACCCTCCACGCCTTGCATCTGCAGCCGCCTCGACTCGTGAGTAGATCAGATTATAAAACGCGAAGCGTTCACGCGCCTCTACGTCGTCATCATCTTGATTTTTGGGCTATCGGGTGATATAGTTGCCGGTGCCTGCTCCTCGGTAGCTCAATAGGCAGAGCGGGTGGCTGTATTCATGCAGCTTCCACGAGAGATCGTGGTTGAAAAACCGGGTGAATTCAGGGAAGCCTGCCCTTCGCGTGATGAAGAAAGGTAACCCTGAGCCAAGCCCTGTCCCGGCGGGACAGGGAAGGTGCAGAGACTAGAGCGCAAGCTCGTACTCCGGAGCCTCTTCGGAGGAAGCGCCCGGCACCCTCAGCCCTTACAACGGGACGGGTGAAGAGATAGTCCAAGCCCGGGAGAAATCCCGGGGCTCTTGTAACCACTAGGTTGCAGGTTCGAGTCCTGCCCGAGGAGCCACGTTCTTCCCCCCTGCAAGGAGAGTGATCATGTTCTGCTTCCAGTGTCAGGAGACCGCCAAGAACCAAGGGTGCACGGTCGTCGGCGCGTGCGGAAAAACGGAAAGGACGGCCGCTCTTCAAGATCTGCTTGTCTACGCCTGCAAAGGCATCGCGGTCTGCGGCGAGGCGGCGAAGAGATCGGGCCCGGCGGACCGGGACGCGGGCCGGTTCGTCTGCAAGGCCCTGTTCACGACCATCACCAACGCGTCGTGGGACGACGAGGCCATCATCGCCCGCATCAAGGAAGGTCTCGGCGTCCGGGCCGCGGTCCGGGCCAAGGCCGGGGCCGCCCTGCCGCGGGAGCTCCCCGACTGCGCGACCTGGACTCCGGCCGACGACGCGGCCATCCCGGCCAAGGCCGGCTCGCCCGAGGTCCGCATCACGGCCGCCGCGGACGAGGAAGTCCGCTCTCTCCGCGAGCTGCTCGTCGTCGGCTGCAAGGGGATCGCCGCGTATGCTGAACACGCCATGGTCCTGGGCAAGGAGAGCGACGACATCTACGGCTTTCTCCTGGAGGCCCTGGCCTCGACGACCAAGGACCTGTCTGCGGACGACATGGTCGCCCTCGTTCTGAGAGCGGGAGACGCGGCCGTCAAGACCATGGCCCTTCTCGATGAGGCCAATACCTCGGCCTACGGCCACCCCGAGGTCACGGCGGTCCCCATCGGCGTCCGCAACAATCCCGGTATCCTCATCTCCGGACACGACCTGAAGGACATGGAAGAGCTCCTGAAGCAGACCGAAGGGACGGGGGTCGATGTCTATACCCACGGGGAGATGCTGCCGGCCCATTGCTACCCCGCATTCAAGAAGTACGGCCATCTCGCCGGCAACTACGGCGGTTCCTGGTGGACGCAGAACGAGGAGTTCGAGACCTTCAACGGGCCCGTTCTGCTGACCACCAATTGCCTGGTCCCGCTCAAGAAAACCAACACCTATCTCGGCCGGCTGTTCACGACCGGCATCGCCGGCTACCCCGGGGCCCGGCACATTGCGGACAGACAGGAAGGCGGCGCCAAGGACTTCTCGCCGCTCGTCGAGCTGGCCAAGGCCTGTCCGCCGCCGGTGGAGCTCGAGTCCGGGACGATCACGGCCGGCTTCGCCCACAACCAGGTCATGGCCCTGGCCGGCAAGGTCGTCGCCGCCGTAATGTCGGGGGCCGTCAAGCGCTTCGTCGTCATGGCCGGCTGCGACGGGCGGCACATGACCCGCGCCTACTTCACCGAGGTGGCCGAGACGCTGCCCAAGGACGCGGTCATCCTGACGGCCGGGTGCGCCAAGTACCGATACAACAAGCTGGCCCTCGGGGACATCGGCGGCATCCCGCGGGTCCTCGATGCCGGCCAGTGCAACGACTCGTATTCCCTGGCCCTCATCGCCCTCAAGCTCAAGGAGGCCTTCGGATTCAAGAGCATCAACGCCCTGCCCGTCTCCTTCGACATCGCCTGGTACGAGCAGAAGGCGGTGGCCGTCCTCCTGGCCCTGCTCGCCCTGGGGGTCAAAGGCATCCGTCTCGGACCGACCCTGCCGGCTTTCCTGTCGCCCAACGTGGCCAAGGTCCTCGTGGACAAGTTCGACATCAAGCCCATCGGCTCCGTCGAGGAGGATGTCGCGGCCATGATGGCCGGGAAATAGGCGAGGGGATCAGGGCGCGGATTTTTTCTCCGGCAGGACGATCGCGTCGGCGACGACCTCGATGACCGTCTTGACCTCGGTCCCCAGCTTGTACTCCCGGCCGAGCTCGGTCAGCTGGTCGATGCAGTTGTGGCAGGGCGCGCAGACGATCTTGGACCCGGTCTTGCGGATCTGGTCGGCCTTGATGCCCCCCACGGCCAGCCGGCGCTTGGCGAAGCGGGTCATGGAGAGCTGGCCGCCGCCCCCTCCGCAGCAGTAGTTCTTCCGGCGGTTCGGGGTCATCTCCCGGAAGTCCTCGACGGCGCTTTTCAGGAGGACGCGCTGCTCCTCGACGACCCCTCCCAGCCGGACGAGGTTGCAGGGATCGTGGAGGGTCACGGGCTTCTTGTTCTTGGATGGATCGAGCGTGATCCGTCCGGCCTTCACGTAATCAGCGGCCACTTCGAGGATGCTCCGGACGGGAAACGGGAAGCGACGGTTCAGCCACTGCGGGGCCTCCCAACGGGTCGAGGCGAAACCGTGGCCGCACTCGCCCAGCACGAGGACCTCGGACCCGAGCTCTTCCATGGCCGCGGCCAGGCGGCCGGAGAGGAGACCGGCGTGGGCGTCGTCGCCCGAAAAGAGCCCGTAATTCGTCACGTCATAACGGTCCGAGGAGAACGTCCAGCTCTCCCCGGCGGCGTAGAACATCTTGGCCGCGGCCAGCAGCGACAGGGGGAAGAACTTGGGCTCCCGGGGATTGACGGTGTAGAGGAGACGGGCCCCCTTGACGTCGACCGGGATGCGGGCCTCGGGATCGCCCGTCTCGGTCCGCAGCTCCTCTTCGATCCAGGCCAACGTCTCCAGCCACTCCTCCCGGGGGATGCCCATGTTGTTGCCCCGCTCGACGGCCGTCATGACCGTCGATTGCAGCTCGGGCGGGACCAAGCCGGCCGCGGCCAGGGCCCCTCGGGCGGCCCGGATCAGGGCCTGGATGCTGATCCCGGACGTGCAGTTCATCGTGCACCGGCCGCAGCCCGAGCAGCGGCCGAACAGGGCATCGATCCATTCCCGGACCAAGGCCCGGTCGAGCTTCCTGGCCCCCGTCCAGCCGCCGAGGAGCTTTCCGCCCGGAGTGAAATGGCGCTTGAAGACGCCCAGAACGAGGTTCAGCTTGTAGGCGGGCAGGTTCTCGAGCTCCCTGTCCGTCAGGTAGTAGTGGCAGGCGTCGGCGCACAGGCCGCAACGGACGCAGGTGTGGACGGCGGCGACGTCCTCGGCCCGGAACCGCCGGCGGAGCTCGGCCAGGATCTTGTCGAGGTCGGCGTCGGTCAGGTCGTCCTGCCGCTCTTCGTACGGGTCCTTTTTGACGACAGGGACATCCATGGTCAGGCCTCTCGGGACGAACCTGGCAGGGCGCCCCGCCGGCCGTAATGGAGGCCGAAGGCGAGGCGCGTCGCGATGAAAAAGAAACAGTGGCGGATCTTGCCCAGAGGGATGTAGAGGAAGAGAAGGATGGCGACGGCCAGCCAGGCGGGCTCGACGGACGGAAGGAAGGTGTGGGCGAAGGCCAGGAGCAGGAAGGCGTCGACGAAGAGATTGGCGAAGAAGTCGTCCGGGCAGCTGAGGCGCCTTAGATGGGGCTTGGCGGCCCGCTTGATGAGCAGAAACAGCCCTACGACCGCCCCGCCGAGCAGGACGACCCGAAAGGCCCACAGAAGGACGACCGTCCCCGGAAAGAGGACCGTCCAGAAGAGATAGAGGAACGAGGCGAAGACCGCCCCGTGATAGAGGACGCCGCCGATGAACGTCGGCAGGTGGAGAGAGACGCTCTCTTTCTCGACCATGCCCCGGCCGAACGCGTACATGATGCCGCGGCCGGCGTGCCCGCGGGGCGCGGAGAGGTAATTGCGCCGCCCGACGGCCCAGGTCCGCCCGATGAGGAACGTCAGAGCCGCGACGCAGAAGCCGGCGGCCGCCAGGGTCAGCGTCCGCAGGAGATCGAGGGCCGCCATGGGGGGATTCAGACGCAGCCGTCGGGCTTGGGCAACCCGGCCAGCTTGCAGGCGCCCTTGGCCGGGCCTGAGGGGAAGAGCTCGTAGATCTGCCGCAGCGGCAGGTTGGTCGTCTTGCAGATGGCCCGGACCATGGGGGCCAGCTTCTTCTCCAGGTAATAGGCGCGGATGAAGCGGATGACGGCCCAATGCTCGGGCGTGAGGGAGTCGAGGTTCTCCTGGTCCTTGGCCAGGACGAGGGCGATGTCCTCGGTCCATTCGTCCGGGTTGGCCAGAAAGCCCTCCTCGTTCAGCTCCAGCTTTCGTCCCTGATGATCGACGGTCGGCATGGGGAGATCTCCTGAGGATATGTCGAAATCTTACTATAGCATATCGGTCCACGTCGGGCCAGAACCCGCGGAGGACACGAAGTCGGCCTCGTTATTCACGGAGAATTGATGTCTTCTTAATCGAATCTTGATTTGCTTCGCCTATTCTGCCCGTGGACACAGGCCGTGTCCCCCCCGAACGGACCGAGACGAGGGACGTCAGGGTGCACCAGCCCTCCTCCCGGCCGTCGAGGGAAGACTTCTTGAATCACGCAGGAGGAAAAACAGACATGACACCGAACGGTTTCATCCGAGGAGGGATCCTCGCCGCCCTGGTCCTGGCTTGCTTCGCGCCCTCGTTCGCCCAGCAGACCTTCGTCACCACGATCTGGTTCGACTACAAGTACTTCTTATCTAACGAAGGGCCCGTGACCCTGAAGCCCGCCGCCCCGACGACGGCCTACCTCAGCAACGCCTTTCTGTTCCGCCGGGCCTATTTCACGTACGACAACAAGATCAACGACAACTTGAGGTTCCGTTTCCGGCTGGACGCCGATAACACGCGCAACGTCACCGGGGTCACGCTGACGGGCTCTCCCGCATCGGGGGTTTCGACGACCACGGACGGCAAGCTCAGGCCCTATATGAAGCACCTCTACCTCCAGCACGACAACTTCCTCGTCTCGATGATGACCCTGAACGTCGGGATGATCGAGACCCTGACCTTCAAGCCGGCCGAGGACCGCTGGGGATACCGCAGCGTCGCCAAGACCCTTCTCGACGGCTACCGGGACATCACCAAGAGGAGCATCGAGGTCTCGAGCGCCGACATCGGGGCGACCCTGAAGTACTCCTTCGCCAAGTTCTTCCGGCTGGCGGCGGGCATTTACAACGGGGCCCAGTACACGCGCGAGGAGAATGACCAGTTCAAGGAGGTCCAGGTCCAAGCCCAGATCACTCCCGTCCCCGGCTTCTCCATCGTCGGGTACTGGGACTACGAGCAGAAGCTCCCCGTGGCCTCTCTGCCGCTCGAAACGAAGCCGACGCAGTCGATCTATAAGGTCGACGCCTTCTTCGAGATGGTCAAGAACCTGGTCGTCGGCGGCGAATGGTTCGTCTTCAAGAACGACCTCTACCGGACGGACGGGGAGAAATACGACGTCAGCGGCTGGTCGGTTTTCGGCCGCTATACAGTCGTTCCCGACAAGGTCACCATCTTCGGCCGCTACGACAGCTACGTGCCGAACAGCCTCGACCGCGACCTCGACATGAGCCTGGTCATCGCCGGCTTCGACTGGACCCCCTTCCACGCGAGCTGGAAGCTGCAGCCGAACGTCTGGTTCTACAATTACACCCACGGCGTCCGCTACAACACGAACGCGACGAAGGACAGCGATCTGGTCTTCAACCTGACCTTCGCCCTGTCGTTCTAAGAGAATAAGTCAAAGGAGATAAGCAACATGAAAAGACTCATCACGACAGCCCTGGTGATCACCGGCCTTCTTCTCGGCCTGGGCGGCGCCGCCCTGGCCCAGAAAGGGAAGATGATCCAGATCAAGGGCTCCGACACCCTGGTCAACCTCGTCCAGATCCTGGCCGAGCAGTACATGGAGAAGAATCCCGGCACGGCCCTGGCCGTTCTCGGCGGCGGGTCCGGAACGGGCATCACCGGCGTCATCAACCGGACCTGCGACCTCGCCAATCACTCCCGCGAGTGGCGGCCGAAGGAGATCGCCCAGGCCTGGGAGAAGGGCGTCAAGCCCCGCTTCTTCGTCATCGCCGTCGACGGCATCAGCATCGTCGTCAACGAGAAGAACCCCCTGACCCATCTCTCCATGGGTGAGATCGGGGCCATGTACCGCGGCGAGATCAAGAACTGGAAGGCCGTCGGAGGCGCCGACAAGGCCGTCTCGCTCTACGGCCGGCAATCGAACTCCGGTACCTACGGGTTCTTCCAGGAGCATGTCCTCGGCAACAAGAACTTCTCGCCCGACGTCATGGAGATGAACGGCAACGCCCAGATCATCGAAGGCATCCTCCAGGACGAGGGCGGCATCGGCTACGTCGGGGTCGGCTACCTGTTCGACGCGAGCGGCAATGTCCGCAAGGGCCTCAAAGTCCTGAACGTCTCCAAGGCCAAGGGCGGACCGGCTTTCTCGCCCCTCGACAAGGCCGCCGTCGACAGCGGCGACTATCCCGTGGCCCGGGCCCTGTACCAGGCGACGGCCGGCAAGCCCTCTCAGGCCGTCGCGGACTTCATCCGCTTCGAGATGAGCGCCGAGGGCCAGAAGATCGTCGAGAAGGAAGGCTTCTTCCCCATCAGCGCGGCCCACAAGGCCGAGAACGAGAAGAACCTCCGGTAAGGACGCCCTTGACCGCAGGACGGCTCTTCGCATAGATTGTCGAGTGAAAAGAAGGCGCTGGTCGCAGGATGACGAAGAGAAAACGGGAACGCCTCAAGGAAGCCGCGATCAGGGCCTTCTTCTTCGCTTGCGGGGTCCTGGCCGTCATCGTCCTGCTGGGCATCTTCGCCACCCTGATCACCACGTCCTTCCCGGCCTTCAAGGAGATTAAGGTCTCGGAGTTCCTCCTGTCGAAGAGCTGGGACCCGACCTCCCCGGAGAAAGAGGAATACGGCATCCTGTCGATGATCATGAGCTCGTTCATCGTCACCCTCGGGGCCCTGATCATCGCCGTGCCCATCGGCGTCGGCGTCGCGGCCTATCTCTCGGACGTCGCCCATTGGCGGGTCCGTGAGATCGTCAAGCCGGTCGTCGAGGTCCTGGCCGGCATCCCCTCGGTCGTCGTCGGCTTCCTGGGCATCGTCCTGTTCGCCCCGGCGATCGCCAAGATCTTCAATATCGGTCACGGCCTGACGGCCCTGAACGGAAGCGTCTTGCTGGCCATCATGGCCCTGCCGACGATCATCAGCATCTCCGAGGATTCCCTGACCGCCGTCCCCCCGGCCTACGGGGAAGCTTCCCTGGCCCTGGGCGCCTCGCGCTGGCAGACCCTGTTCCGGGTCAAGCTGCCCGCGGCCCTCTCGGGGATCATCGCTGCCTGCATGCTCGGCATGGGCCGGGCCATCGGCGAGACGATGGCCGTCCTGATGGCCACCGGCAACGCCAGAACATTCCCCCAGCTCCCCCAGGGCCTCCTGCGGTCCGTCCGGACGATGACCGCCAACATCGCCATCGAGCTCGGCGAGGTGCCCTACTACACGACGCATTATTACGCCTTATTCGCCATCGGCCTCGTCCTGTTCGTCATCACCTTCGTCGTCAATCTCGTCGCCGATGTCGTCCTCCACAAGTACCAGGAGCGGGAGCTATGAAGGCTTCGACCAAGAAGAAGGTCGTCCAGTTCTTCGGCTTCTTCCTGCTGCGCTGCTGCCTGTTCCTCGTCCTGGCCGTTCTGCTCCTCTTCCTCTACGACATCGGCGGCAAGGGCGGCGGGGCCATAAGCTGGGAATTCCTGTCCACGGCCCCCCGCCGGGGCATGACCGAGGGCGGCATCTATCCGGCCATCATCGGAACGTTCCTCGTGACCCTGATCACGGCCGTCCTGGCCGTTCCGCTGGGCATGTGCTCGGCGATCTATCTCAACGAATACGCCAAGCAGACCCGCCTGACCCGCCTCATCCGCCTGTCGATCCGGAACCTGTCCGGAGTGCCGTCCATCGTCTACGGCCTCTTCGGGGTCATTCTGTTCGTCAACATCCTCCGCTTCGGGACCTCGATCCTGTCGGCCGGCCTGACCCTGGGGCTGATGACCCTGCCCTGGACGATCACGGCCAGCGAGGAAGCCTTGAAGACGATACCGAACTCGTACCGCGAAGGGGCCCTGGCCCTGGGGGCCACCAAGTGGCAGTCCATCCGGACCAACGTCCTCCCCTATGCCGTCCCCGGCATGCTGACCGGCACGGTCCTGGGGCTGGCCCGGGCCGCCGGCGAGACGGCCCCCATCATGTTCACCGGGGCGGCCTTCTTCCTGCCGATCCTCCCGAGATCCCTGGGGGACCAGTTCATGGCCCTCCCGTATCACCTCTACATCATGGCCACCCAGCACCACGCCATCGTCCAGGTCCGGCCGCTGGCCTACGGCACGGCCCTTGTCCTGATCGTCCTCGTCCTGGGCCTGAACATGACCGCCGTCATCGTCCGCTACCGCTTGAGAAGGAAACACCGATGAGCGCCGACGCCTTGAAGATCCGCATGGAGACCCGCGGCCTGGACTTCTATTATGGGACCAAGAAGGCCCTCGACAAGGTCAGCATCGCTTGCTACGAGAACCGGGTCACGGCCATCATCGGCCCCTCCGGGTGCGGGAAATCGACCTTCATCCGGACCCTCAACCGGATGAACGACGTCATCGCGGGCGCGAGGATCGAGGGGACCATCCTCCTCGACGGCCGGGACATCCGTTCGCCGGACGTCGACGTCGTCGAGCTCCGGCGCCGGGTCGGGATGGTCTTCCAGAAGCCCAATCCGTTCCCGAAGTCCATCTTCGACAACATCGCCTACGGCCTGCGGATCAACGGGATGAGGGACAAGAGGACGCTCGAGGCTGTCGTCGAGACCAGCCTCCGGGGCGCCGCGCTCTGGGACGAGGTCAAGGACCGGCTCGACGAGAACGCCTTCTCCCTGTCCGGAGGGCAGCAGCAGCGTCTGTGCATCGCCCGGGCCCTGGCCGTCGAGCCCGAGGTCATCCTGTTCGACGAGCCGTGTTCGGCCATCGATCCCATCGCCACGGCCAAGATCGAGGACTTGATTGAGACGCTCAAAAAACGCTACACTGTCGTCATCGTGACCCACAACATGCAGCAGGCGGCGCGCGTCTCCGACTACACGGCCTTCATGATGCTCGGGCAGCTCGTCGAGTTCGGGGTCACGGAGAGGATCTTCACGACCCCCGGCAACAAGCTCACGGAAGATTACATCACCGGAAGGTTCGGCTAAGTCCGGCCGCCTGCCGGACCGGCCAAGGAGGAGCCATGTCGAAAGCGGAACGTCCCTTTGACGAGGAGCTCAAGGCCCTCAAGGAGAAGCTCCTGGAGATGGCCGCCCGGTCCGAGGAGCAGATCGCCCTGGCCGTGCGGGCCCTGAAAGAGCGCCAAGAGAGCCTGGCCTGCGAGGTCCTCGAGCGCGAGGCGGCCATCAACCGGCTCGACATCGAGGTCGACGAGATGGCCATGAAGCTGCTGGCCCTCCGCCAGCCCATGGCCGCGGACCTGCGGTTCATCACCTCGGCCATGAGCATCGGCACGGACTTGGAAAGGATCGGGGACCTGGCCGTCAATATCGCCGAGCGGGCCTTGGATCTCCTAAAGCGCCCCCATCTCAAGCCGCTCATCGACATCCCCCGGATGGCCGAACTGGCCCAGGCGATGCTCCGGGACGCCCTGACGGCCTTCATCAACGGGGATGAAAGACTGGCCAAGGAGGTCTGCGAACGGGACGACCAGGTCGACGAGATCAACGACCAGATCTTCCGGGAGCTGCTGACCTACATGATGCAGGACCCGGCGACGATCACGCGGGCCGTCGACCTCATTCTCGTCGGCCGGCACCTCGAGCGGATCGCCGACCACGCCACGAACATCGGCGAGGACGTCATCTACATGGTCAAGGGCCGGACGATCAAGCACCACATCGAGGAAGGCCGGGCTGACAAGCTGAGGACCGGCGCTGGCGGGGAGTGAGCCCCGCTCAGCTCATCTTCCGGATGCGGACCTCGATGTCCTTGTGCTTCTCGAGCAGCCGGACGAGCGCGGACGTATCGGTGTCGCCGAAATGATAGGGATAGAGGATTTTCGGCCGGATCCAGCCGGCGGCCTCGGCGACCATCCCGGGGGTCATCGTGTAGGGCAGGTTCATGGGCAGGAAGGCGACGTCGATGTCCTTGAGAACCTTCATTTCGGGGATATTCTCCGTGTCGCCGGCGATGTAGATCCTCTTGTCGCCGAAGGTGACGACGTAGCCGTTGCCGTCCCCCTTGGGGTGCCAGGGGCCGCCGTCCGGCCTCTTGTGGACGATGTTGTAGGCCGGAACGGCCTCAATGGGCAGGCCCATCACCGTCCGCGTGTCGCCGTTCTTCATGATGACCACGTCGCGGAGCTTGCCAGCGCAGGTCGGGCCGCCGACAAGCTTCGTGTCCGGCCCGAGGATGCGGCCCACGGACTCGAGGCACATGTGGTCGTAATGGTCGTGGGTCACGAGAATGAGGTCGGCCTTGGGGAGTTGGCCGTAATCGGCGACCTCCCCGTAGGGATCGACGTGGATCGTCTTGCCGCCGAAGGTCATCATCAGCGATCCGT
>JBBIGP010000075.1:7956-11151 GCA_037447475.1 Candidatus Aminicenantota bacterium | reverse complement strand
CCTCAAGAGTTGGGCTCCCTTGACCCGCGGGAGGGTCATCCGACGGTCCGGGTGGCGATGATGTCGATGCCCGTGCCGCAGACATCGGCGATGAGGACCTGGCCGCGGCGGACCGGGGCCTCGGGCCGGAGCTTCGAGATCTCCGCCAAGATGGGGAAGATCATGTCGCGCGGCACGGGGCCGCTCAGCCGGACCGAGACCATCTTCGTCGCCGTGCCTTTGACCGGGACCGACGTGGCCAGGTTGCGCTTCGGATAGAGGATCTCCTCGACGGCGAAGGGCACTCCCTTATCGCATTGATGACCTTGGACTTGCAGCTCTCCAGCCTGGCCCTTGCGAACTTCGAGCTCGCAGCCGACCGGGCAGAGGATGCAGGTCAGGCGGTCGACGAGGCCGGAGGCGGAGCGGTTCGGAGCGCGCTCATCCACGGCAGGACACCTCCAGGTCTTCCTCGACCGCGGCCCGGACCTTGATCTTCTGGAGCTCGGAGGGCAGGACGCGGCCGAACTTCTTGCGGGCCAGGACCTTGCCTGCCCCCCGCTCCCGCACGACGATCGTCGCCTCGCGGATGGGTTCCGTCACTCGGAAGGAGATCTCGAAATTTTTCACCCCCCGGGCCAGGCGCTGAGGGAGGGCATAGCGGACGTGGCTTCCCGCTGAGACCTGCAGCCTGTCCGGTTCCCTTCTCTCCCCGGCCGCCCAGCGGGCCGCGGACTCGCCGGCGGCCAAGCCCTCGAAGGATGCCCAGTCGGCGACATCGTGGATGTGGAGGACGTTGCCGCACGAGAAAATCCCCGGGACCGAGGTCATCAGCGTTTCGTCGACCACGGCCCCGCCCGTCCTTGGCGACAGCTCGACGCCGGCCCGCTTCGAGAGCTCGTTCTCGGGGATGAGCCCGACCGAAAGAAGCAAGGTGTCGCACGGGATCACCCGCTCGGTGCCCGCGACGGGGAGCCCGCCGCCGTCTACGGCGGCCACGACGACGCTCTCGACCCGGTCCCGCCCTCTGATCTCGACGACCGTGTGCGAGAGCTCGAGGGGGATGCCGAAATCCATCAGGCACTGCCGGACGTTGCGTTCGAGGCCCCCCGGCCAGGGCATGAGCTCGAAGACGCCCTTGACCTTGAGGCCCTCGAAGGTCAGCCGGCGGGCCATGATCAGGCCGATGTCGCCCGACCCGAGGATGACGGCCTCGTTGCCGATCCGGACGTTCTGGAGATTGACGAGGTTCTGGGCCGAGCCGGCCGTGAAGACGCCGGCCGGGCGCGTCCCGGGAATTTCGATCATCTCCCGGGTCCGCTCCCGGCAGCCCATGGCCAGGACCGCGGCCTTGGCCCGGACGAGTTTGTAGCCGCGGCGGGAGTTGATCCGCAGGACCCTGTCGGACGAGAGGTCGAGGACCATGGCCCCGGTCTCGACGCCGATGCCCTCGCGCTCGACATCTTCGGCCAGGCGCTCGGCATACTCCGGACCGCTGATCGTCTCCTTGTACAGGAACAGCCCGAAGCCGTCGTGGACGCACTGGTTGAGGATGCCGCCGAGCGTCCGGTCGCGCTCGACGACGAGGACATCCGATGCCCCGGCCCGCCGGGCGCCCAAAGCTGCGGCCAGCCCGGCCGGACCGCCGCCGATGACGACGACATCACGCGTCTCGACGGCCGGCTTCGATGAATTCGCTCGACCCGGCATCGGTCATTCCTTGATCCGTCCGAAGAACATCCGCGACCCGCCTCCCCTCTTCGTGATCCTCTCGAGGGGCAGCCCCTCGTCCTGCATGATCTCGACGATCCGCGGCGTGCAGAAGCCGCCCTGGCAGCGGCCCATCCCGCAGCGGGTCCGCCGCTTGACGGCGTCCATCGTCCGGGCCCCGAAGGGATTCCGCAGGGCGGCCGCGACCTCGGCCCGCGTGACGTGCTCGCAGCGGCAGACCATCTCGCCCCAGTCGGCGTCGCCGGCGACCCGGCCAGCCCGGGCCTTGTCGTCGAGGGCGGCGAACCGCGCCTCGCGCCTCGGCCCGGGTTTGAAAACCGGTTTCGGCTTCAAGGGCCTGCCCGCCCCGATCATCCCCACGACCATGTCGGCGATGGCCGGGGCGGCGGTCAGCCCGGGGGATTCGATGCCGACGATGTTGATCCAACCCGGCCGGACGGCGCTTTCCTCGATGACGAAATCGGAGAACTTCTCCCGCCCCTCCGGATCGACCAGCTTGGGCCTTATCCCGGCGTAGCTGTGAATGAAGGACACCCCGGCGAGCTCGGGCATCAGTTGGGCCGCCTCGGCCTTGAGCTGGTCCATGACCGTGCGGGTCGAAGCCACGTCGCACTTGTCCCCGACCGCCTCGGCGCTCGGGCCCAGGATGATATTCCCCTCCATGGTCGGCGTGATATGGATGCCCAGACCCGGGTCGTCCTTCGGCGGCACGGGATAGACGGGGAGCCGCAGCCGAAGACCGCAATCCTTGTCGGTGATGAGGTATTCGCCGCGGTAGGGAAAGATGCGGTAGTCGTCGATGCCGGCCATCCGGGCCACGTCGTCGGAGAACAGGCCGGCGGCGTTGACCACGCGGCGGACGGCGAACGTTCCCTTCGGCGTCCCGAGCCGGAACAGGCCCTCTTCGCAGGAAACAGACAGGACGGGGGCTTCGAGGAGGGCCGCGGCGCCGTTCTCCATGGCCGACTCGGCCAGGGCGGCCGTGAACTCATAGGGCGAGATGATGCCGCTGTGCGGCGAGAACAGGGCCCAGCGCCCTCTGGCCAGCGGCTCGATCTCCCGGATGCGGGCGGCGGCCACGATCTCCAGACCGGGCGTGCCGTTCCGTTCCCCCTCGGCCCTGAGGGCCTCGAGGCGCGGCCTGTCCTCGTCGGACAGGGCGACGACGAGCTTCCCCGTCTTCTTATAGGGGACGCCGAACTCCTCGGCCAGCCCGTAGATTTTGCGCAGGCCGGCCGCATTGGTCCTGGCCTTGAGCGAACCGGCGGGGACGTTGAACCCGGCGTGGATGACCCCGCTGTTGGCCTTGGAGACGCCCTCGGCCAGATCGCCCTCCTTCTCGAGAAGAAGGATGCTGAGGTCGTATCGTGAAAGCTCCCGGAGAACGGCACAGCCGACGACCCCGCCGCCGATGACGGCGACGTCGAGGACTCCGCTCCCGATCCCGTTCATGGCTCGCCTGGCCGCCTATCATATCAAAAGAGC
>JBBIGP010000075.1:5243-7856 GCA_037447475.1 Candidatus Aminicenantota bacterium | reverse complement strand
TTCGGCCTGTCCGGGCTGTGGATCGCGGCGGCCAACACCGTCATCGGGGTCCTCGCCGTCTGGGCCCTTCTCGGCCGGCGCATCCGGCGGATGTCGATCGAGCTCGGGGTGGCCACCATGCCGGAGTTCTTCGAGAAGCGCTACGGGAGCCGGGCCTTCAAGCTGGCTTCCTCGCTGGCCATCTTCGTCTTCCTCGTCCCCTACTCGGCCGCCGTGTTCATCGGTCTGTCCTATCTGTTCCAAGCCAACTTCGGGATGCCCTTCGCCTCGGCCCTGATCATCATGGGGATGTTCACGGCCTTCTATCTCGTCCTGGGCGGCTACAAGTCGATGACCATGATCGACGTCGTCTTCGGGATGATCATGTGCCTCGGCTCGGCCGTGCTCGTCGCCGGCACGGTCGGCAAGGCCGGCGGGCTCCCCGACGTCGTCTCGGGTCTCAGGGCCATCGACCCGCGACTCACGGCCGCGGTCGGCCCCGGCGGGGCCTGGCCTCTCTTCGCTCTGGTCTTCCTGACGAGCGTCGCTCCGTTCGCCATGCCCCAGCTCGTCCAGAAATTCTACGCCATCAAGGACGAACGGGCCATCCGGCGGGGCATGATCGCCTCGACGGCCTTCGCCGCGCTGATCGCCGGGACGGCCTATTTCATCGGGGCCGCGGCCCGGCTGTTCCTGACGCCCGAGAGCGCGCCCGCGGCGTTCGCCGAGGGCCGGCCCGTCTTCGACGTCCTGATGCCGGAGTTCCTGGCCCGGGTCGTCCCGCCGTCGCTCGGCGTGCTCATGATGCTGCTCATCCTCTCGGCGTCCATGTCGACCCTGGCCGCCCTGGTCCTCATCTCGAGCTCGTCGGTCGTCAAGGACCTCTACGGGGGATTCATCCGGCCGGAGGCGTCAGATCTTACGCTGACCCGCTTGATGCGCGCCGCCTCCGCGGTCTTCATCCTCCTCTCGGTCGTTCTGGCCTACGTGCGGCCGGCATCGATCGTCGCCATCCTATCCGTTTCCTGGGGGGCCATCGGATCGTTCTTCCTCGGGCCGTTCGTCTGGGGGCTCATCAGCCGGAGGATGACCAAGCTCGGGGCCATGGTGTCGGGCTTTCTGGGATTCGGGGTTTGCCTGTACCTTTGGGCCCTGAAGATGCCGCCCGCCGAGGCCGGGACGATCGGCATGATCGTTTCTTTTTGCTCCGGCCCCTTGATCGTCGCCCTTGTCCGCCGGGCGAAGAGCGGGAAGCCGCTCAGAGCTTGAAGATCATCTCGAACTGCAGCCAGTGGAAGCGGCTGGCCCCCGGGAAGAAGAAATCCCCCGGCAGGAAGTGTTCCCAGATGAAGCGGCCCGATAGATACTTGCTGACCTTGTAGTTCAAGCGGCCTTGGAGGAGAGTGCCCCGGATGCTCCCGGCGCCTCCGGGGAAGGGCCCCGGCTGGGGCTCGAAGGCGCCCAGCCGATGGGCCGTCAGCGCGCCGTCGGCGCGGTCGCCCAGGTCGAGGGCCAAGGAGCCGTAGAGGGAGATGAAGTTGCTCCAGTAGGACGAGCGGCTCTCCCTGGTGAAGGTGTAAACGAGGCTGTCGCTCCACTTGGGCCAGCGGCTGAAGACGGGGTCCCAGCCTTCCATCCTGTCCGTGCCCGGCTTGTCGCCGCTCAGGAAAACCCCGCCGACGGTCGCCGTCTTGAGGACGGGCAGGAGCCCTTTAAGGTCATGATCGAGGTGGAAGAGGCCGCCGAACGCCGCCCGGCCGGACTCTCCGTGCCGGCCCCCTTGAAGGGCCCCTTCCGCGGTCATGGCCAGGCGGCCGGCAAGCGGGGCCTGGATCCGGGCCCCGACGGTGTCGACCCTGGCCGCCAGGGGCCAAAGCTCCGTGGAGCGGGTCGTCTTGCGGATGACATAGGCGTCCGTCCGGGCTTTGCCCAGGTTTCCGGAATAGTAGAGCGCCAGCGCCCATTCGGGCTGCTCGACGAGGGCCTGGGGGCGCTCGTTGATAACGGGAAGATAAGCGTCGGTCGTTTCGATGGCATGGACGAAGGCTGTCAGCCGGCGGTCGGAGGCGAGGTCGGCGTCGAACCGAAGGGCGTTGAAGTAATAGGACCGGGAGCCGTCGAGCGGCGTCGCGTCGGCGATGACGAACCCTTCGCCGAATCTGATGTCCTGGCGCCCGGCCGTGACGGTGAAGGGCCGGCGGCCGGGCGACGTCCACTTGACGTAGAGATTGTCGACAAAGACCTCGTGGGCGTTGAACGGCTTGTCCTTGGGGGCCAGATAGACCCGGAACTCGTTGGTGACCTTGCCCAGGACCTCGAGGTTGCCGGCGGGCTTCCAGCTCAGGCCCAGCGTCGTCCGATTGCGGGTGTAGGCGGTCGCGTCGGCGGCGGCGTCGTCGAGGCTGACCGCGTTATCCCAGGCCTCGAACCGGAAGCGCTCGACGAAGATGAGCCGCCAGCGGGCGGCGTCGTCCTGGGCCGGCAGGAACGACGGGAGGAAGAGTGCGCACAGAAAAACGATCCAGACCACTTTGCGTTCCGTCATTGCTCTTTCCATGAAGCTCCCATTATTCCACCGGCGAGTCTTTTTGTCATCATCTATTTTGGCCGCGCCGCAAGGGACGGTGCGCCGGG
>JBBIGP010000075.1:0-5143 GCA_037447475.1 Candidatus Aminicenantota bacterium | reverse complement strand
CGCCGGGCTCGATGATCCTCGGGTAGCCGAGGATGGTGTACTGGAAATAATACCGGAAGCCCCGCCGGTCGAGCTCGTTCAGGCTTCCCATGAGCGGCCCCGCGTCGCGGGTCCAGAAGACGACGGCGTCGACATCCTCGGGACGCAGCGAGACGCGCGAGACCTGCCCGGAGCGGCGCGGGCTCCGGACTTCACAGAAGCCCTCCCGGACCCGGCCCATGAACCACTCCGCATAGAGGGCGGGGATGTCTGTCCGGCGGCTGGCGCTGATGATCATGGCCGTTCTCCCGGCCGGCGGTCCTCAGAAAAGGCCCGTCGAGCCGAAACCGCCCTCGCCGCGCGTCGTCCCGTCGAGGTCCCCCACTTCGACCACGGACACCGCGGCCACAGGCTGCACCAGCAGCTGGGCGATCTTCATCCCCGTCCGGACCGCGAACGGCGCCGCGCCCAGGTTGACGAGAACGACCCGGACCTCGCCCCTGTAGCCGGCGTCGATGACCCCGGCCAGCCGGTGGACGCCCTGGAGCGAGATGCCGCTCTTGTCCCAGATGAGGCCGGCGTGGCCCTCCGGCACGGCGATCTGGATGCCCGTCGGTACGGCGAAGAGTTCGCCGGGCCCGATCTTGCAGTCGACGACCGAGAAGAGGTCCAGTCCGGCGTCGCCGGGATGGCCGACCACGGGGAGCCGGGCTTCGGCATGGATGCGCTTGACCTTCAATTCCATGGTCACGTCCTTCGTCCGCGTTTCAGGCCTCCTCGAGCCGGACGTCCCGGAAGTACCCCCGGGCCGCGTTGAGAATGGCCTCGATCTCCGTCCCGCTGAAGGGCTTTATTTCGAGGTAGGCCGGATCGATGGGGTTGCTGGGCACGAACGGCTGGACGGTGTAGATGTCGACGTCCCGCAGCCATTCGCCGATCTTTTCGACATCGTCCTTGTCGACCAGCCCGGGCACGACCGTCGTCCGGAAAGTGTGCCGGACGCCGGAGCGGCGGAGGATGTCCACGCTCCTCACGATGCGCTCGAGGTCGACGCTCGAGCGGGTCACTTCGCGGTAGCGCTCGAGGGGGGCCTTGACGTCCATGGCCACCCAGTCGAGGAGACCCGCCGCGAGCAGCCCCTCGAGCCGGTCGGGAAAGGAGCCGTTGGTGTCGAGCTTGACGAGCAGGCCCCGCTCCCGGACGACGCGGACGAGGTCCTCGACGTCGTCGTGGAGGAGGGGCTCCCCGCCCGTCAGGCAGACGCCCTCGAGCCATCCCCGGCGGCCGTCGAGGTAGGACAGGAAGATATCCATCGGGGTCGTCTGGAGCGTCTCCGGACGCAGGACGAGCTCGGCGTTGTGGCAGTAGGGGCAGCGGAAGTTGCAGCCGCCGAGGAAGACCGTCGAGGAGATGTGGCCGGGGAAGTCGCGGCTCGAGAACTTCTCTATTCCCTTGATCTCGACCACCCGTCGAACTCCTCGGCCGTGTTGAGGACGGCCCGGACGATGCCCTGGGTGTGGGCGACGAGGGTCGGCAGGATGATGGCCCCCTTGTCGTCCCTCTTGATGACGTTGAGGAACTCGCGGATCTTGGCCTTGCCCGGCGCCTGGGTCAGGAGATATTCCGCGAACGGCGTCCCCGAATCGGCCAGCCGCTTCTTGAGGGCGTCGCACTTGTGGCAGTTCGGGTAGGTGAACAGAAGGTAATCCATGTCGTCTCCGCCTCGAACGATGCGTTCCGGGGCTCAGCCGATCTTGTCGTAGGTGGCCCGGTCCTTGAACTCCTGCTGCTTGCCGTCGTTCCAGGTCCGGACCGGCCTCATGTACCCGACGATCCGGCTGTAGACCTCGGTCTCGTCGCCGCAGTCGGGGCACTCGAGATGACGGCCCCGGATGTATCCATGGCTCATGCAGACGCTGAAGGTCGGGGTGATGGAGAAATAGGGGAGCTTGGTCTGGGCGATCCTCCGGACGAGCTTCTTGCAGGTCTCGCCGTCGATGGCCTCGGGCAGGAAGGCGTGGAAGATCGTCCCGCCGGTGTACAGCGGCTGGATCTCCCCCTGGTGCTGGATGGCCTCGAAGATGTCCCGGGTGGCGTCGACGTTGAGCTGGGTCGAGTTCGTCAGGTAGGGGAACTTGTCGGTGCCCGAGGTGTGGATGCGGGGGTATTTCTGCTTGTCGAGGCGGGCCAGCCGGTAGGCCGTGGACTCCGCCGGCGTGGCCTCGAGGTTGTAGAGGTGGCCGGTCTCCTCCTGGAACTCGCGGAGGACCGAGCGCATGTAGTTGAGGGTCTCGACGGCCAGGTCGCGCCCCTCGGGCGTCCCGATGCCTTTCTTGAGGAGATTCATGGACGCCTCGTGCATACCGCAGATGCCGATCGTCGAGAAGTGGTTCTCGAAGTGGCCGAGGTAGACCTTCGTGTAGGGCATCATGCCCTTGTCGAGCATGGTGTTGACGATCTCGCGCTTGGTCTCCAGGGTCCCCTTGGCGATGATCATCAGCTCCCGGAGCCGGGAGAAAAAGTCGGCCCTCGAGGCGGCCTCGAAGCCAAGGCGGTTGAGGTTGACGGTCACGACCCCGATCGAGCCCGTCGAGTCGCCGGGGCCCCAGATGCTGCCCGGCCGGCGCATGAGCTCGCGCTGGTCGAGGTTCAGGCGGCAGCACATGGCCCGGATGTCGCCCGGGTTCATGTTGGTCCCGATGTAGTTCTGGAAATAGGGGATGCCGTACTTGGCCGTGGCGTCGAACAGGAGCTTGGCCTTGGGCGAGTCCCAGTCGAACTCCCGGCTGAGGTTGTAGGTCGGGATGGGGAAGGTGAAGACCCGGCCCTTGAGGTCGCCCTCGATCATGATCTCGAGAAAGGCCTGGTTGATCCAGTCGACCTCCCTCTGGTAGTCGCCGTAGCAGGAGTCGAGCTCCTCGCCGGCGACGACGACTCTCTTGTTCTTCATGTCCTCGGGGATCGTCCAGTCGAAGGTCAGGTTGGAGAAGGGCGTCTGCCAGCCCCAGCGGCAGGGCACGTTGAGGCCGAAGATGAGCTTCTGGATGTCCTGCTTGACGTCCTCGTAGCCGAGCTTGTCGTGGCGGACGAAGGGCGCCAGGAACGTGTCGACGCTCGAGAAGGCCTGGGCCCCGGCGAACTCGGCCTGCATGGTGCCGATATAGTTGACCATGTGGAGGGTCAGGGTGTCGAGGTGCTTGGCAGGGTTCGAGTGGACCTGGTTCGGGACGTGGCCGAAGCCCTTGCGGATGAGGTTCTCGAGCGACCAGCCGGCGCAGTAGCCGACGATGGGGTAGCTGAGGTCGTGGATGTGGAACTCGCCTTCCTCGTGGGCCCGCTTGGCCTCCTCCGTGTAGATCTGGTTGAGGGCGAAGTTCGACAGGACCTCGCCCGAGACCCGGGCGTTGAGGCCGGCGAAGCTCATGACGCCCTCGTTCGAGTTCTCGCGGATCTTCCAGTCGGCGTTGCTGAGGTAGTCCTTGACCAGGCGCTCGAGATTGATGCCGACCCGCTTGGCCTCGCGGATGCCCTTGTGCTTCTCGCGGTAGAGGATGTAGGACTTGGCGACCTCGTGGTAGCCCTGCTTCATGAGGACCATCTCCACGATGTCCTGGATCTGCTCGACGGACGGGACGGTGTAGCCGCCGAACTTCTCCTCGATCATGAAGCAGACGATGTCGGAGGCGTTCTGGGCGATGACCCGGTCCTTGACGCCTTGGGTCTGCATGGCCTTGAAAATGGCGTTGGTGATCTTGTCCTGGTTGAAATCCGTGACCGTTCCGTCCCGCTTCTTGATCCTGCCGACCGCGCTGACCATCGAAAACCTCCTTCTCTCGCCCCGGTCTCAAAGCCCTGGGATTTCCGCCGGGAACGTGCTACAATCAACCCTTCCCGAAACCATGGCCAAAAGAAAAAGCCTTGGCGGCCTATCCCATATATTGTGTGGCTACTCTCGGGAAAATACCAAATGTTGTATTTTCCGAGGAAACTCTACACCTCGAAAATCGGCTTGTCAAGCCTTTTTGTGAATTTTTAGTTAAGTCGTTGAGGAGGCCATGGATACACTGGAAATTCGGAGCCGGGGACGCGAAGAGGTCATCGATCTGACGGCCGAGATCGGCCGAGCGGTGTCGGCCTCGGGGGTCCAGGAAGGGCTGTGTCTCGTCTTCGTCCCCCACACGACGGCGGCCGTGACCATCAACGAGAACGCCGACCCCGACGTCAAGGCCGACATCCTGACGGCCCTGCGGAAGGCCGTGCCGGACTCGCTGTCCTACGAGCACGCGGAGGGAAACTCCCCGGCCCATGTCAAATCGAGCCTGGTCGGCTCGTCGGTCGCCGTCATCGTCGCCGGCGGCCGCCTGCAGCTCGGCACGTGGCAAGGGATCTGCTTCTGCGAGTTCGACGGCCCGCGGACCCGCAAGGTCTGGGTCCAGGTCACGGGCCGGTAACTGAGATGAGTCAACGGGAAGCGGCGGGGGGCATATCCCCCCAGTACGTGTCCCCGGATCCTCCCTGCTCTTTGCCCCCGCTCTTCAGCGATCGGACCGGCCGAACGGCTGGCCGCTTGGACTCTTCTGCAGCAGGAACCCGGGCCCGGGGCGATTCGCTGCCCACGCCTCTAAAAATAAATGTAGGCTTTCGGACGCCTGCCTGTTATAATTGGATCGAGCAAAGTTCATGTCAGCCAGAGCCACGCGTTCGGTAATTTCCGTTGATCTCAAAAGGGAATCTACCTTGTATGAGGAGGTGTCATGGGTAACATCGTGCCGTTGATCATTCAACTGGCCAGTGGCGCCGTGGGCGGCAACGTCGCCGGTTCGCTGCTGAAGAAGCTCTCGCTGGGAACCGTGCTGAATTCCATCCTCGGCATCGTGGGCGGCGGCCTCGGCGGCCAGCTGCTGGGCCTGCTGGGGATCGGAACAGGAGGCGGGGGGATGGACCTCGGCGGCATCATCGGCAGCATCGCGGCCGGCGGTGTCGGCGGCGGCGCCTTGATGGGCATCATCGGGGCCGTCAAGAAGGCCCTAGGGAAATAACTCAGGGAAGGAGGACACATGCCGACCAAAAGAACGACTCACCGGAGCGTCAAGGGGACCAAGCTTTACGCCGTGCGCGACAGCAAGGGCCGCTTCGTCGACATCCAGACCTACAAGCGGGCCCA
>JBBIGP010000074.1:0-11199 GCA_037447475.1 Candidatus Aminicenantota bacterium | reverse complement strand
AGCGGCTGATGGCTTCTCCTTGCTTCCATCTCTTGGACGATTCTCCTATCCCCGGGTTTGACGCCAGGGGAGGAGCGGCACTGTCCATCGTCGGGGTGACCGGAAAGCCCATCAAGTTCGTGGGCACGGGCGAGAAATTCGACAAGCTCGAGGTCTTCCACCCGGATCGTATGGCCTCCCGGATCCTGGGCATGGGAGACATCCTCAGCCTGATCGAGAAGGCCGAACAGGAGGCGGACGTAGAGGAGGCGGAGGAGATCGCCCGCAAGCTGGGAAAAGAGGAATTCACCCTCGAGGATTTCCGGAAACAACTCAAGCAGATAAGAAAGATGGGGTCTTTTTCCCATCTCCTGAAGTATCTCCCGACCGGCGGCATGTTCAAGAACATGGCCGGAGCCGAGATGGACGACAAGAAAATCCTCCACTATGAAGCCATCATCGGATCGATGACCCTCCGGGAGCGGGAGGACCCCAAGATCATCGACGGCCGGCGGCGCCTGAGGATCGCCCAAGGCAGCGGCCGGCCGGTCTTCGAAGTCAACCAACTTCTCAAGCAGTTCCTGGAGATGAAAAAGATGATGAAGGGGTCTCAGTTCAAGAAAATCGTCTCCAGCATCCCGCGGTCCCGGCGCTGACTCGTATCCCGGCCCGCAAATCCCTCCTCTATCCCTTCTTAACCCAGGCGCCGTCTTCCTGCCGGACCCACCGGCCGGGTTTGGCCCCCTTGATCCAATTCTCCGCGAAGATCTTCTGGATGCGCTCGACCTGGCCGGCTTCGATACTCAAGGCCTTTGTTCGTGAGGCCCACATTCCCGACTGTCCTGGACACCTCTTTGAGCCCCCAGGCTCAATTTGACATTTCGAAGTGCCGTATATTATCATTCGGCACACCTCGACGAAGCCGGAGGGATGCTCAGGAATGGGAACGGACGGCACGGCAGAGAGCGAAATGATTATCCATCATTGCCAAAGGAGATCTTAGTGAAAAACGCACTGATCTATTTGATTATCGCGATCATTCTTTTGACCGTTTGCGGAGAAAGCTATGCGGGGCCGAAAAGAGGGGGGCCCTCGGAATCAGCGGAAGGATACTGGAAACTCGCCTCCGTTGATGTCCAGAAACGCCCGCACAGCCCAGGCGAGAAAACAACACTCTTTAACGGAGGCGGGACGTATTCGATGACCTATCCGACACCCAGGGGGAACGGAGCGTTCGGGACATCCTATTCTTGGACTCAGCCGAAGGATCGATACAGGGCCGGCGAGAGTGTTCATCTCACCCTCAGCATCAAGATAGTCGACTACGCCTGGTATAGTGAAGAACCCGACGATTTTTCCGATATGATCATCGCCGGCTTCGATGAGGGGAAGTTATTGCGAGATGCCAACGATAGGGCTGATGCCCGCGTTTCCAGCTTCAAGGGTGATATTCTCGATCAGAGCGAATCCAGGAGCGTATCCGGTGAGTTTCCTGCGGGGACTCCAGGTGCGAAGCGCGTTTTTTATGTTTATTGCGATGGGGCTGGAGTCGTCTCTTACATCTATGAATGGGTGGAACGGCCTGTTGAGCAGCCCGCCGTCGAGCCGCGGGTCGTCAGGGAAGGTTCATACTGGGAGCTCACCTCAGTTGACATCCAAAAATGTCCGGATACCGGGGGTGAACAATACACTCTCAACAGGGGAAGCGGGACATACAGACGATTTGACAATGACGAGGAATTCAAACTCTCGTTTTCCTTTACCGAGCCGGGAAAAATCATCTCCGCGGGACAGAACGTGGATATCTCTGTGAGTATCAATATAGATAATTACGCCTGGAAAGGTCAATTCAATCATATGGGGGGAGCCATAGAAGCCGGTTTCTTGCCGGGCCGGCCATTTAAGAAATCGGATAATCCCAATGTCTGGTTTGCCGGAGTCAGTGCCGAGAATGGTCAATATGTCAAAAGAAATGACTCTGTGGTTTTATCCGGAAAATTCCCGCCAGGGACAAGAAACGGGAAGGCGACATTCTACATTAAGACCAATCATTGCGCAACGATCTTATATCATTATCAGTGCACCTATGTGGATTAAAGACGCCGGAAGGATAGTAATTTGGTTTTGGGGGTCGGCTGGCAGCGGTCGCATTTTGGCCGTTATTATCCCCTTCAACCATCGTGAGGAAGCATAAAAGGTGTCCGCCAAAGATGTCAAGCGCAGCTTGGCCGTGCGGATGACATCGGCAAGCCGCTCCTGTTGGCAAAAGAGCCGGAAATCAGCCGGATCTCCGGGCCCGGGGAAAAGAGAGGGTCACGAAAAATAGTCAGCCGGGGCCTCGGCCGCCATCAGATGCTCCTGATAAGCGATATGGGGAGGAGGGGCCTCTCGGCGACAAAGGTCAGCTTCAGGTGATCGATGATGCGGTCCACCACGGCATGCTCCGTGAGGAAGGCGACGACCTTCATCCGGCTGCCGCACTTGGGGCAGACCATCGGGTCCACCTCATAGACCTTCCGGATCATCTCGGCCCAGCCCTGGGAGGTGATGGGCCGGAGCTCCTCCTCCGCCATCCGAAGGGGGAAAGCCTCAAGGCTGGCCTTCCGGACCTTCCCCCTGTGGGCGTTGGCATAGAGCCGTAGGTGCGGACCTTGACCTGTCCCTTGTCGGGAATGTGAGCGGTTACCCGGGCGATGAACTCCAGACAGAGATACTTCTCGACCACCTCATTGACGACCGGCCGGAAATAACCGTACTCCCGCTCGAAACGACTCTCATACTCCGTCAGGAACCTGTCGAAATGATGGAAGAGTACCCGGTAAAGGACCGTCCGCTCCGGATGTCGAGGACGATAGACTCCCGCCATAGCAGGAGAAAAGCCTCAAGAACCGGGCCAATGTCATGGACCGGACCGCGTCCCCCTGGAAAGCAGCGATGACCGCGGCCCGGAAGGGCGAATCAGGTCGAGAAAACGTCAACAGCCGTTGCCGCCCCGGCCAAGAGAATGGAAACGGCGGATGCCGCTCCTAAGCACCCCCGGCTAGAAGCTCATGTTCGAGCTTCACCGCACCAGCGCCCCGGCCGCGGTCCTTGTCGCGATGGTCTACGCCGGAATAGAGGCGTCGGCGCCCCTGACGTCGGTCGTCGCCTCGATGATGACGGTGCCCTCGATGCGGGCCTGGCGGGCGATCTCGGGGTAGTCGGGCTCGGTCCTCCGGACGAGCTTGGGCGGCTCGGCTTGGCGAAGGATATCGCCCTTAGCCCCCCACGCCCCCGGGAACCAGTCCCGACGGTTCCCCCGGCGCAGAAGCGCCGGGTCCCCTTCCGCTATGGGGGTCGTCAGGGCGACATCCATCGCCGCCTCACGATGGACTTCCCCAGCAGAACGGATCGAGGGCTACGCCTTGGCCCTGGGCCTACGGCCCGCTTTCTTGTAGACGATGGCCACGACGGTCTTGTCGTTGCCGCCCATGTTGACCGACAAAGCGTAGGGCCGCTTGCGCGAGATCTTCACTTGCCAGCCGTCGGCGTTGCCCGTCAGCTGCTGCCAAACGGTGACGGCCTGGCGCACGCCCGTGCCGCCGGTCGGATGGCCCCAGCCGATGAGCCCGCCGGAAGTGTTGAACGGGACATCGCCCTTGCGCGAGGTCTTGCCCGCCAGGACATAGTCGGCGCCTTCGCCGTGGCCCGCGAGGCCGATGGCCTCGACCGACAGGATCCCGGAAATGGTGAAACAGTCGTGGCACTCGACCGTGCCGATCTCGTCCAGCTTGATCCCCGCGCTGTCCAGGGCTTTCTGAACGGCCCGCTTGGTCGTCTCGAGCGCCGTCAAGTCGGCGGGCGGCACGGTCAGGTCGGCCTCGACCTGGCCCCAGCCGACGACCTCGACGGCCTCGTTCTTGGGGATGCCGCACCGCTCGAGGCCCTCCTCGGACAACACGGCGATGGCCGCGGCCCCGTCGGAGACCTTGGAGCAGTCGAAGACGTTGAGGTGGTCGACGAACGACCTCGGGTTGGGTTCGGTCATGGCCAGGGCCTCGAGGTCCTCGTAGGTGTTGTGGAACTCCTGGGCCGTCTCGCACAGCCGGGCGTTCTCCACGGCGCTGCGGTACCAGCGGGCGAAGGCCCGCCGGGCCTTGTCGCGCCCGAACTTCTCGTAGTAGGCGCCGGCCCGGTCGCTGAACAGGGCGGGGAAGAAGTAGGCGTGGCCTTGTTTCCTCTCCCCCCGGTACCAGCCGGCCCCGGCAAGGATGTCGGCGCCGTAGACGGCCTTGACCGTGTTCTGGACCTCGACGCCGACCGTCAGAACGACGTCGGCCGTCCCGGCCAGGACGCTCCTGATGGACGCGGTCAGCGCGACTCCCCCCGAGGCGCAGGCGCACTCGACCCGGGTGCAGGGCTTCCAGCGGAGGTCGGGATCGATCGAGGGGATGAAAGCCGCCAGGTGCCCCTGCTTGTTGAAGCGGGCGGCCATGAAGTTGCCGATGACGCCCTCGTCGACGTTCTTGCCGCCGCCGATCCCGGCCAGCACGGCCCGGCCCGCCTCCTGGATGTATTCCTCGAGGCCCGGCCGGGCCTTGCGGGGGTTGAACTCATTGCGTCCGGTGCCGAGAGAGACCGTGTGATGCCCCGCGGCCATGTAGACTTTACGCCGGTTCTTTTTCATCGTCCGTCCTCTCTCAATCGAAGTAGCCGTTGATCGGCCCATAGGCGTGGTAGAAGCCCGTCAGCATGACCGTATTGACGTCCTCGTCGCGGGCGGCGACGCCGTCGCCGACGAGGCCCAGCCCGATCTCCTTGGACCGCCGCCCGTGATCGCGGGCCAGCTTGGCTCCGAGGGTGTCCATCTTCAAGAGCTCGCGGAAATAGCCGTCGAGATAGGCCGCTCTTTCGGGCAGGCCGATGACGGCCTTCCAGGGCTTGGCCGAGGCGGGCAGGGGGCCCAGCCGCCCGTCGCACCGCGCGGTGATCGCCGCGACCGGGACATAGGCTTTCGTCTCGGGATCGAAGACCCCGGCCGGGCGGCCTTTCTCGTACTTGAGAAAGCCGTCCTTCTGCGAGCCGTCGGGGAACTGGCCTCCCGCAACGCCCAGCCCGAGCATGCCGTCCAGGAGAGGACTGTGAAGGCCCTTGCCGGGCAGCCTCTCGTTCATGACCCCGAGGATGAACCGGCAGACGTCGAGCCCGACGTAATCGACGAGCTGGAAGATGCCCATGGGCCTGATGAGGAACTCCTGGGTGACCTTGTTGACCATGTACACGGCGTCGACGAACCCGAGCTCGCCGGCCAGCCGTTCGACCTCGGCGATGCCGTGGAGGGCGTCGCGCATGAAATGCCCGTTGCCGATGAACCCGGCCACGTCGTTCGAGGGCACGACCGTCTTGCGCAGCTTCTTGGCGAACTGGGCGGCGAACTCGTTCAGCTCCGGAAGGGTCGTCGCGGCCCGGATGACCTCGACGAGCTTCTGGACGGCCGGGGGGTTGTAAAAGTGGAAGCCGATGATCCGGCCGCCCAGCCCGACTCTCGCGTCGAGCTCGGAAATGGGGATGGAGGAGGTATTGGTCAGGAACCAGGCGTCCCTCGCGTTGTGCTCCTTGATCCCGGCGAGGAGCTTGACCTTGAGGCCGGGGTTCTCGTTGACGGCCTCGAAGACGAGCGTCGAGCCGTGGGCGGCCTCGATGCGGGTCGTGGGCCGGACCAGGGCCAGGACGTCCTCGACGTACTGGCGGATGATCTCCTCGTTCTCGACGAGGTCGGCCCGACCGGCGTAGGCGGCGCGCAGGGCGACGGTCTTCTTCTCGGCCGTCCGCAGGACCTGGGTCCGCAGGTACTTGACGAGCCCGGTCAGGGCCTTGGACGAGATGTCCACGGCGTTGAGGGTGAACTCGCGGTCCTTGTGGGCCGGGTCCAGGGCCAGGTCGGCCATCTCCAGGGCCGTGAGCAGGACGATGCCGCTGCCCATCTTGCCGGCGGCCCCCAGGACGGTGACGTTCTCGAGCCGGTCGGCGTAGCTCATGACCGGCTCCAATCGGGCTTGCGCTTCTCGAGGAAGGCCTTCATGCCCTCGGCCCCCTCGTTGCCGAAAAGCGAGCCGAACATCTCCGACTCCAGCTCGCAGCCGCTCTCGAAGTCCCCCAGGAGGCCCTCCCGGGCGACCCGCTTGACGAGCCGGACGGCCTGGGGCCCCTTGGAGGCGATGAGCTTGGCCAGGTCGACGGCCGCCGGAAGGAGGGCCTCGGGCTCGACGACCTTCTGGACGAGGCCCATCCGCAGGGCCTCGTCGGCGCCGATCATCTCGCCCGTCATGAGCAGGAACAGGGCGTTGCCGAGTCCGATGAGGCGCGGCAGGCGCTGGGTCGCCGCGTAGCCGGGGATGAGGCCGAGGTTGACCTCGGGTTGTCCGAACTTGGCCTTGGAGCTGGCGATGCGGATGTCGCATCCCAGGGCCAGCTCCAGGCCGCCGCCGAGGGCGAAGCCGTTGATGGCCGCGATGACGGGCTTCTCGAGGAGCTCGAGCGAGCGGAACGTGGCCTGCCCGAGCCGCGAGAAGCGCGAGCCTTCCTCCGGCATCTTGTCGACCATCTCGGCGATGTCGGCGCCGGCGACGAAGGCTTTCCCGTCGCCGGTGATGACCACGGCCTTGACGTCGGCCCGGCCGCCGACCTCGGCGACGAACGCGTCCATCTCCCCGAAGAAACGCGTATTCAAAGCGTTGAGGGCCTGGGGCCGGGAGACGGTGACGACGACGACGCCGTCGGCCGCTTCCTGTTTGAGGATCTCGTAGTTCATGGCGTCCTCCTTATTTCGTCAACACGGACCGGGCGATGACCAGCCGCTGGATCTCGGAGGTCCCTTCGTAGATCTCGGTGATCCTCTGGTCCCGGTAAAGGCGCTCGATCTTGTATTCCTTCATGTAGCCGTAGCCGCCGTGGACCTGGAGGGCCTTGTGGCAGACCCGGTGGGCCATCTCGGAGGCGAAGAGCTTGATCATGGACGCCTCGGCCGTGAACTTCCGGTCGGCCTTGTCCTTCATCCAGGCGACGCGGTAGAGCATGGCCTTGGCGACCTCGACCTCGGTGGCCATGTCGGCCAGCATGAACTGGACGGCCTGCAGCTCGGCGATCGGCTTGCCGAACTGGACCCGTTCCTTGGCGTAGCGGACGGCCTCCTCGAGGGCCCCTTCGGCGAGGCCGACGGCCTGGGCGGCGATGCCGATCCGGCCGCAGTCCAAGGTGGCCAGGGCGATGCCCAGTCCCTTGTTCTCCTGGCCCAGGAGGTTGGCGGCCGGCACCCGGCAGTCGCTGAAGATGAGCTCCGCGGTGTTCGACGTCCGGATGCCCATCTTGTTCTCGTGCTTGCCGACGGTGAATCCCGGCGTCCCCTTGGGGACCAGGATGGCCGAGATGCCCCGGGCGCCCTTTTCCCGGTCGGTGCTGAAAAAGCCGATGACGAGATCGGCATAGCCGCCGTTGGAGACGAACGTCTTGGCCCCGTTGAGGACGAAATGGTCGCCGTCCCGGACGGCCGTCGCCCGCACGCCCGCCGGGTCGCTGCCGGCGTCGGCCTCGGTCAGCGAGAAGCAGCCGACCCACTCCCCGGACGCGAGCTTGGGAAGATAGGCCTTTTTCTGCTCCTCGTTCCCGAACATCATGAGGGCGTCGTTGACCAAGGAGTTCTGGACCGAGACGGCGACCGTCAGCCCGTTGTCGGCCTTGCTGAACTCCATGAGGGCCCCGACGTAGGCGACGGCCCCCAGCTCCGCCCCGCCGTAGCCCTCGGGGACGGTCATGCCCAGGTAGCCCAGCTCGCCGAGCTTCTTGAAGGCCTCGAGGTTGAACTCGCCTTTGTGGTCGCGTTCCTCCATGCCCGGAGCCAGCTCCTTTTCGGCGAACTTCCTGGCCCCGTCGATGACCATCTTCTGTTCTTCGCTCAGTTCGAGATCCATGATGACTCCTTCCACGTTGCGGATATGTATCGGCGCCCGCGCGCCTTCGTCATCCTTTCGAGGGCCGCCCGGCCCTCTCCCGGATGTAGTCCACGATGGCCTGGAGGTCGTCGCCCGGCCCGAAGACCCTTTCGATGCCCATGTCCCGCAGCTTCGCCTGGTCCTTGGTCGGGATGATCCCGCCCCCCGTCAGCAGGCGGTCGCCGAGGCCGGAGGCCTCCATGAGCTCCTTGACCCGGCGGAAATGGGTCATGTGGGCCCCGGACAGGATGGACAGGCCGATGACGTCGGCGTCCTCCTCGATGGCGGCCCGGACGACCGATTCGGGCGTCTGCTGGAGACCGAGGTAGACGACCTCCATGCCGGCCTCGACGAGGGCCCGGGCGACGACCTTGGCGCCCCGGTCGTGGCCGTCCAGGCCGGGCTTGGCGATGATGACCTTGATCCTGCGGTCCGTCATGTTCGCATCCTCGCTTCCAGGGCTAGAAGAACGGCTGTTCCCGGTATTCGCCGAAGACCCTGGTCAGGGCCTCGCTCGTCTCCCCGAGCGTCGCGTAGCGGCGGGCGCAGTCGAGAAGCGGCGGCATGAGGTTCCGGCCCCCGGCGGCCGCGGCCTCGAGATCCCGGAGGGCCTCCCCGACGGCGGCGTTGTCGCGCTCGGCCCGCAGACGGCGAAGGCGCTCGACCTGGTCCCGCTCGACGGATTCGTCGATCTCGAGGAGGGGGATCTCCAGCGTCTCGCCGGGGTTGACGAACTCGTTCGCCCCGACGTGGAACTTCTTCCTCTTCGACAGGGCCATCTGGTATTCGTAGGCGGCCCGGGTGATCTCCCGCTGGAAGAAGCCCTGCTCGATGGCCGGGACGACCCCGCCGATCTCGTCGATCTTGCGGAAATAGCGCTCGGCCTCCTCCTCCAGGGCGTCGGTCAGTTTTTCGACGTAATAGGACCCGCCGAGAGGGTCGATGACGTTGGCCGCCCCGCTCTCGAAGGCGATGACCTGCTGGGTCCGGAGGGCGATCTCGACGGCTTTCTCGGAGGGCAGGGCCAGGGCCTCGTCCATGGAGTTCGTGTGCAGGCTTTGGCAGCCGCCGAGGACCCCGGCCAGGGCCTCGAGGGCCGTGCGGACGACGTTGACCTCGGGCTGCTGGGCGGTCAGGCTGCAGCCGGCCGTCTGGACGTGGAACCGGCACAGCCAGGAGCGCGGATTCTTGGCCTTATACTTGTCTCTCATGGCCCGGGCCCAGATGCGGCGGGCGGCCCGCATCTTGGCGATCTCCTCGAAGAAGTCGAGATGGGAGTTGAAGAAGAACGACAGACGCGGGGCGAAGTCGTCGATGTCCATGCCGGCCGCGACGGCGTGCTCGACATAGGCGAAGCCGTCGGCCAGGGTGAAGGCCAGCTCCTGGGCGGCCGTCGATCCGGCCTCCCGGATGTGGTAGCCGCTGATGGAGATCGTGTTCCACTGGGGGACCTCCCGGGCGCAGAAGGCCATCAGGTCGGTGATCAGCCGCAGATGGGGCTCGGGGGGGAATATCCACTCCTTCTGGGCGATGTACTCCTTGAGGATGTCGTTCTGCAGGGTCCCCCGCAGGACCTTGAACGGGATGCCGCGCTTCTCGGCGTTGGCCAGGAACATGGCGAAGATCCAGGCCGCCGGGGCGTTGATGGTCATCGACGTCGAGACGCGGTCGAGGGGGATGCCGGCGAACAGGCGCTCCATGTCGGCCAAGGACGAGACGGCCACTCCGGTCTTGCCGACCTCGCCGGCCGAGAGGGGGTGGTCGGAGTCCCGGCCGTAGAGAGTCGGGTTGTCGAAGGCCACCGACAGGCCCGTCTGGCCCTTCTCGAGCAGGAATTTGTAGCGCGCGTTGGTCTGGTCGGCCGTGCCCATGCCCGCGAACTGGCGCATGGTCCAGAGCTTCCCGCGGTACATCGAGGGGTGGACGCCGCGGGTGTAGGGATAGGACCCCGGGTAGCCGAGCTTGGCGCCGGGATCGAAGCCCTCGAGGTCCTCCCGCGTGTAGAGCGGCTCGAGCGGCCGCCCGGAGATCGAGGTGAAGTCGGCGTCCCTCAGGCCGCCGTTCTCGTATTGCTCCTGCCAGGTCTTCTTATCAGGGTTCTTCACGGGGCGCCCTTTCGTCGTCGACGGAGATGCGGACCCTCGAGAGGGCCTCGCGGATATAGGGATAGGGGGACCGCCGCTCCGCGAGGAGCTCGCCGACGACGGCCGGGATGACCTCGCCGGCGTTCGCCGCGGCGGCGTACTTCTCCCACAGGCCGCGGCCGACGGCCGCCCGGATCTCGGCCTCGAGCCGGGAGCGGCGTTTCTCCCGGTAGAGCCCGGATGAGACCAGCCCGTCGATGAGCCGCTCGATCTCGGCGTAGGCCTCGTCCAGGCCCTTGTCCTGGAGGGCGGAGGCCCGCAGGACCGGCGGGAGGGCCTTCTTCCGGGGGCCCGTCCCGATCTCCATGAGGAACCGCAGGGAGTCGAGGAGCGTCTCGGTGCCCTGGAGGTCGGCCTTGTTGACCAGGAACAGGTCGGCGGCCTCGATGATGCCCGACTTGAGGGCCTGGATGACGTCGCCCGTCCCCGGCTGGAGGACGAGGACGACGAGGTCGGCCGAGCTCATGACGTCGAGCTCGGCCTGGCCGACCCCGACCGTCTCGATGAAGATGCGGTCCAGGCCGAAGGCGTCGAGGACGTCGGCGGCGTAGGGGGTGGCGGGCGACAGGCCGCCGTGCCCCTCCCGGGAGGCCATGGAGCGGATGAAGACCCGGTCGTCGTCGCCGAGGCTCTGCATCCGGACCCGGTCCCCCAGGAAGGCCCCGCCCGAGAAGGGGCTGGTCGGATCGACGGCCAGGATCCCCACGGCATGCCCGACCCGGACGGCCCGGCGGGCCAGGGCGGCCGTGACCGTGCTCTTGCCGACGCCGGGGGGGCCGGTGATGCCGATGCGGAGGCCGCCCCGCTGGCGGGGGATGATCCGGTCGAGGACCTCGGGGACGAGGTCCGGGTCGTTCTCGACGGTCGAGATGAGGCGGGCGCAGGCCAGGCGGCTGCCGCCGAAGAAATCCGTCCACAGTTCCTGACTGACGGACGATCTTTCCAGATTCATGGATCCGCGGGGGCGGCCTCTCCTCGCGCCGCCTGTGTCGATGTCCCTTCTATCGAGAAACCTTTTTATATCTTTTTCCGGCGCGCCCTGTCAAGAAATCAAGCCATCAGGCTGCAGATGGCGGCGACGTTGACCATGTCGTCGACCGAGCAGCCCC
>JBBIGP010000073.1:0-12070 GCA_037447475.1 Candidatus Aminicenantota bacterium | reverse complement strand
AGGAGCCTGAAAAAGCCCTGGCAAAAATCGGAAAGCCGGAGATCCTTCAGATATCTCAGGACTTAGAGAACACATCGGCATTTTCATGAATAGGTCAGATTAGGTAACACATCGGTATTCTTATGAATAGATCAGGCTAGATGATCGCTGACGGCGGAGGTGGCTCGTCGGCCGCTCCGGCGTTGCGCAACGGGACCCGGACGAGGTAGACCGCGATGAGGACGAGGATGACGAGCCCGCCGAAGTAGCGGTCGACGCCACCGAAGTAGGCGGCGCTCTTGAAGATCTCGGGGATGTCGATGCCGAAGACGCCCTGCAGGAAGAAGAATTTCCAGGCGGCCCGCACGAGCCCCGTCAGGGCCTCGCCGGCGATCAGCCCGGCGGCCAGGAGGATGCCGATGTTGGATACGCGGGCTTTCTGGGCCTCGTTGAGCGCGCGCCTGGCGCCGAGCCTGTCGACGATCCCCTTGATCATGCCGCCGACGAAGATGGCGAAGGTCGTCTCGAGAGGCAGGTACATCCCGACGGCCACGAGCATCGGGGACCGGACCTGGACGAGGATCATCGCGAAGCCCATGAGCATGCCGACGATGATGAGCGGCCAGGCCATCTCGCCGCCGACGATGCCCTGGGACAGGGCGGCCATGAGCCCGGCCTGGGGGGCGGGCAGCTCCTTGCTTCCGAACGTGAAGGCCCCGTGGAGAAGCATCAACGGGAAGTACATGACCAGGGCCGAGAGGAGGGCCCCGATGATGTTGCCGGCCTGCATCTTGTAGGGCGTGCCCCCGAGGATGTGACCGACCTTGAGGTCCTGGAGCATCTCGCCGGCCACGGCCGAAGAGACGCAGACGACGGTGGCGACGCCGAGCACGGCGGCCACGCCGCTCATCCCCGAGGCGCCGACGACGACCATGAGCAGGGCGGCGATGATCAGGGTCGACAGGGTCAGGCCCGAGATCGGGTTGTTGGAGGAGCCGATCGTCCCGACGAGGTTGCCCGAGACGGCGGCGAAGAAGAATCCGGCGATGGCCATGACCACCGCCGCCACGACGGCCGCCACCCAGCTGCCGGCGAAGACCTTGTAGACGAAGGCCATCGCAATGAACATGACGGCGAGCCCGGCGAGGACGAACTTGATGTTGAGGTCCTTTTCGAGGCGCGACGAGACCTCAGCCTGGCCGGCGGCCTTCTTGATGTCGCCGAGCGACCTCTTGATGCCTGCGCCCAGGTTCTTCCGCATCCGGTAGAGGGTGTAGCCGGCGCCGACGAGCATGCCGCCGACGGCGATCGGCCGGATGATGAACTTCCAGACGTTCATGACCATGTCCGGCCAGTCGACGTCGGCCATGGCCGCGCCCGGCCCGTAGAACCTCTCGATCAGCTGGGGACCGAGGAAGAACATGAGCAGCGGGGCGAAGAGCCCCCAGGCCAGGACGCCTCCGGCGAAGTTCAGCGAGGCCAGCCGGGGCCCGATGATGTAGCCGACGCCGATGTAGGCCGGATAGACCCCCGGGCCCGAAACGACGACGGTGCCGCCCGCGCCGAGCGTGGGCGCCTCGCGGCCCGCCCCGAGCCGGACGAAGCTGGCCCCGATCCGGCCGACCTTGAGGATGATGTCCCGGCTCGCGGCGAAGAGCTGGACGACCCCCAGCCCGTAGAGGAGCGCCCCGAGGCCCATGGCCTGGAACAGGAACTTGGCTCCCTGGCTGCCCTTCTGCCCGGCTTTGTGGATTTCCGCCGCGGCCACGGACTCCGGAAAGGGGAGATCGGGGTCGGTGACCATGACCCTGCGCAGGAAGGTCACGAACAGGATCCCCAGCACCCCGCCGACGAACATCAGGGCCGAGGACTTGATGTAGGCCTCGACGGTGTTGAACTTCAGCCAGGCCCCCGTGATGAGGAAGGCCGGGATGGTGAAGATGGCCCCGGCGGCCACCGATTCCCCGATGGATCCGGCGGTCCGGGCGATGTTCTCCTCGAGGATGGAGCCCCGCAGGATCCGCAGGACGGCCATGCCTATGACGGCCGCCGGGTAGGTGGCGGCGATGGTCATGCCGGCCCGCAGGCCGAGATAGGCGTTGGCCGCGCCGAGGACGACGGTCAGGACCAGGCCGATAACAAGGGCCCGGATGGTGAATTCTCTCATGTCCGTTTTCTCGGGGACATAAGGCTGATAGCTCATCGCGCGCTCCTTGCCGGGGATTTGCCCTATGTATATGGGAAGTCCGAGGCCAAAGTCAAGGCGGCGATTGCGCCGGAGAAGGAATTGTGCTAAATATCTCCCGGTGAAGAGAGTGACCCCATGAGCGTTCTCAGCTGGCTGAAAGACAGGCTTTTTTGCGACTTGGCCGTGGACCTCGGAACGGCCAACACCCTCGTCTTCCTCAAGGGCAAGGGCATCATCGTCCAGGAACCGTCCATCGTCGTCGTCAACAAGCTGACGGGCAAGGTCGAGGCCGTCGGCGGCCGGGCCAAGGAGATGCTGGGCAAGACGCCGACGAGCGTCATGGCCATCAAGCCCATGCGCGACGGCGTCATCGCCGACTTCGAGATCGCCGAGAAGATGCTCGACTTCTTCATCAAGAAGGCCATGAACAACCGGGGCTTCCTGCTGCGGCCGCGGATCGTCATCGGCATCCCGACGGGCATCACCCAGGTCGAGCGGCGGGCCGTCAAGGACGTGGCCATGCGGGCCAAGGCCTCCGAGGTCTATCTCATCGAGCAGCCCATGTCGGCGGCCATCGGCGCCGACCTGCCCATCTCCGAGCCGACGGGGAACATGATCGTCGACATCGGCGGCGGGACGACGGACATCGCCGTCATCTCGCTCGACGGCATCGTCTTCAACCACTCCGTCCGGGTCGCCGGCAACGAGATGGACGACGCCATCATCCACTACCTCAAGAAGAAGTACAACCTCCTGATCGGGGAACGGACCGCGGAGGCGGTCAAGATGCAGCTCGGGTCCGCCTATCCCCTGGACGAGCCGATGACCATGGAGATCAAGGGCCGCGACCTCCGGGAAGGCATCCCGAGGACCGTCGTCGTCGACGACCAGGAGATCCGCGAGGCCATCGAGGAGACCGTGGCCGCCATCATCAACGCCATCCGCATCGCCCTGGAGAGGACGCCCCCGGAGCTGTCGGCGGACATCATCGACCGCGGCATCATCCTGACCGGCGGCGGGGCGCTCCTCAAGAACCTCGACAAGAGGATCCGGGAGGAGACCCAGCTGCCGGTCTTCATCACCGAGGACCCGCTGACGACGGTCGTCCTCGGTGCGGGGAAGATGCTCGACGACCTCGAGCTCCTGAAGAAAATCTCCCTCATCTGAGGCCTGGCCTCGAGGGCGCGAGAGGTTCCATGCCCCTTTGGGACAAGCGGCAGAGCGTTGTCATCCTGGCAGGCCTCGTCGTCTTCCACCTCCTCCTCATCTCGATCCAGATCCCCCGGGGGGCGGACAAGTCGCTGTTCGAGAAATCCGTCTTCTTCGTCTATTCGCCCCTCCAGCGGGCCGCCGTCGGGGCCGTGCGAAACGTGCGGTCCGTCTGGAAGGACTATTTCGATCTCCGCGGCGCGCACAAGGAGAACCGGGAGCTCAAGGAGCGGCTCTTCTTCCTCCACCAGGAGAACCGCTTCCTCCAGGACCGCCTCGAACTCTTCCGGTCCGAGGCCCGCATCCGTGAGAGTCTCGAGCGCTTCCGGGACGACCTCATCCCGGCCCGGGTCATCGGCATCGACAGCGCCAATCCGTACCGCTCGCTCGTCCTGGACAAGGGCAGCCTGGACGGCGTCAAGGCGAACATGGCCGTGTGCGACAAGTTCGGGAACCTCGTCGGCCGGACGATCGGTCCGGTGAGCCTGCGGGAGGCCATGGTCCAGCTCGTCACGGACAAGGAGAGCAGCGTCAACGTCATGTCGGAGAAGGGCAGGCTGGTCGGGTCGCTGACGGGGACGTCCGGCCCGATTTGCGAATTGCGATACGTCCTGGCCAGCACGACGGGAGGGGAGGAGGGGGAGGAGCTGCGGACGACCGGGCACGACCGCATCTACCCCGCCGGCATCCGCGTCGGCGCCATCCGGTCAATCGAGAAAGACCCGTCCCTGCCGCTTTTCCGGAAGATCCGCGTCCGGCCCTTCTTCCAGTTCAACACGTTGGACGCCGTGGCCGTCCTGCCCCAGGTCCAAGGAGGGGAGAAATGAGGGAGACGGTCCTCAAGGACGTCTTCCGGGCCGTGCTGGCGACCGCCGCCGCGGTCCTCCTCTACTCTCTCGCCGGCGCCGCCGGGCCCTCCGTGCTCGTCGCCTTCAACGCTTTCTCGGTCGTCGTCATTTATTTTTCCGTTCGCCGGGGAGAGGTCTTCGGGGCCTTCGCGGGCACGGCCTGCGGGCTGGTCCAGGACGCGTTCTCGCTGAGCGTCTTCGGCACGGCCGGCCTGACCAAGACCCTGCTGGGCTTCCTGACGGGTTACGTCGCCGGGCGGATCGACGTCTCCCCGGCCCCGCGCATGGCGGCCTTCCTGCTGGTCGTCTCGACGTTCGAGCTGGGCGCCTGGGTCCTGCTCTCGTGGGCCGTCCGGCAGGAGGCCGTCGGTCTCCATAGAGGGCTCCTTCTCGTGCAGCCCCTGGTCACGGCGCTGCTGGGCACGTCTCTCTTCCTCGCCGAGCGCCGCTTCCTGGCCCGGAGGCGGGAGGCCTGAGGCCGGTCATGACGGAAGGGAAGATCTACGAGGACCTGTCGACCGTGCTGGCCAGGGCCAAAACCGTCTTCCGGGTCGTCGCCGTCCTCATCGTCCTCGCGCTCTCGTATTATTGGAAGGTCCAGATCCTCGAGTTCAAGAAATACTGGACCCTGGCCGAATCGAACCGGACCAGGACGAGGGTCCTGCCCGCTCCCCGGGGCCTCATCCGAGACCGCAACGGCGTCATCCTGGCCGACAACAGGGCCTCGTTCAAGGTCTCGCTCGTCCGGGAGAACATCGTTGACGCCGAGCGGTCCTACGCCGCCGTCGCCGACCTCCTGGCGATCGACGAGGGGACGCTCAGGGAGCGGGTCGAGCGTTTCCGGAGCCTGCCGGCGTTCGAGCCCATCGTCATCAAGGACGGCCTGCGGACCCTGGACGTCGCGCCGATCGAGAGCCGCCGGTTGGAGTTCCCCGAGCTCGTCGTCGAGGCCGAGCCCCAGCGCTTCTATCCCCACGGTCCGCTGGCCGCCCATGCCCTTGGATACCTGCAGGAGAGGGCCCCCGAGGAAGCGGCCGCGCTCCGGGACGGGCGGTCGGGCGTCGGCCAGATGGGCGGGCGGACCGGCCTCGAGCGGGAATACGACGGGATCCTGACGGGCGAGGACGGGTCGGTCGTCGAGATCGTCGACAGCCTCGGACGGGCCCACGGAGAAAGGGACAGATGGGACCCCGTGCAGGGGCGGGATGTCGCGGTCTCTCTGGACATCCGGCTTCAGACCAGGGCCGAGGAGCTCCTCGAGGGCAGGGAGGGCGTCATCATCGCCCTCGACCCCCGCTCGGGCGAGGTCCTGGCCTTGGCCAGCTTTCCGACCTTCGATCCCAACCGCTTCATCACCCGTTTCACCCCCTCCGAATGGCTCGAGCTTGTCAACGACCCTCTCTCGCCGCTCGAGAACAGGGCCCTGCGGGGCCTGTATCCGCCGGGTTCGATCTTCAAGCTCGTTATGGCCCTCGGCGGGTTCGATTTCGGCTACGTCAACGAACGGGCGACCGTCTTCTGCAGCGGTTCGACGGTCATCTACGGCCAGCCGTTCGCCTGCTGGTTCAAGCCGGGCCACGGCGCGATGGACCTCGTCGAGGCCATCAAGAACTCCTGCAACATCTATTTCTACCAGCTCGGCCGGCGCATGGGGATCGACATGATCGCCTTGGCCAGCGAGCGGGCCGGGCTCGGCGGGCCCACGGGGATCGACTTGGCCGGGGAAAAGGACGGCCTGGTCCCGAGCTCGCAGTGGAAGATGAGGACCCTCAAAACGCCCTGGTTCCCCGGCGAGACGATCTCGGTGTCCATCGGCCAGGGCCAGCTCCAGACGACGCCCCTCCAGATCGCGGCCATGACCGCTCTCATCGCCCGTCGCGGCGTCCGCGTCCGGCCCCATCTCCTCAAGGGGGCCCCCGCCGCGAAGGACGAAAGGGCGCCGTTCAAGGCGTCATCGTTCGGACCGGTCGTCGAGGGGATGTGGCGGTCCGTCAACGATATGGGGACGGGACGGGGCGCTTTCGTCGCCGGCCTGGACGTTTGCGGCAAGACGGGCTCGACCCAGGTCATGAGACGGGAGCGGGCCGAAAAGCTGGCCAAGGCCGGCATCGTAATCAAGACCCACAGCTGGTTCTCGGGATTCGCCCCCCGGGACGACCCCCGCATCGTCGTGACGGTCCTCGTCGAGCGCGGCGGCGGGGGAGGCGAGACGGCGGCCCCGCTGGCCGGCCGGATCTTCTCCCTGTTCGCGGAGGTTGGCGGCCGATGATGATCGACCGGCGCCTCCTTCAGGAAGTGGATTGGGTCCTCGTCGGGCTCGTCCTCCTGAACTCTCTGATCGGGGCGCTCTTAATCTACAGCGCGTCCCATTTCGTTCCCGGGGCGTACGCCCTCAAGCAGGTCTTCTGGATCGGCGCCGGGCTCCTGGCCCTCGTCCTCGTCGCCCTCGTCGATTACAAGTTCCTGGTTTCCTTTTCGCCCTATTTCTACGGCCTGACCGTCGCCCTGCTGGCCGGCCTGCTCGTCTTCGGGCGGGTCATCGCGGGAACGAGGAGCTGGATTGCCTTCGGCGTATTCCGCTTCCAGCCGTCCGAGGTCGCCAAGATCGTCATGATCCTCGCCCTCGCCCGACTCTTCGCCGGCACCAAGAGCCCGTTCCTCACGTCCCGTCAAACGGCCTGGGCCCTCCTGCTGGCCGGCCTTCCATGGGCCCTCATCGTCCTCCAGCCCGACCTGGGGACGGCCATGGTCTTCGGAGCGGTCCTCGCCGGGGCCCTGGTCCTTGCGGGATTGAAGAAGAAGACCGTCGTGATCTTCCTCCTCCTGACCCTGGCCCTGGGATTCGGGGGCTGGCACTACGGCCTCAAGGATTACCAGAAGAAGCGGCTGACGACCTTGCTGAGCCCTCATCAGGACCCCCAGGGGGCGGGGTATCAGATCATCCAGTCCAAGATCGCCATCGGCTCCGGAGGGCTGACGGGCAAAGGCTTCAAAAAGGGGACGCAGGTCCAGCTCCGCTTCCTGCCGGCCCGCCACACCGATTTCATCTTCTCGGTCGCCGGTGAGGAGTTCGGGTTCCTGGGCGTGTTCACGGTCATCCTCCTCTATTCTCTCATGCTGGCCAGGATGTTCCGGTCGGTGACCAAAGCGAGGGACAGGGCCGGGGTCTACATCGCCTTCCTGGCCGCCCTCCTCATCGCCTTCCAGTTCCTCGTCAACATCCTCATGATCATCGGGCTCTTTCCGGTCACCGGCGTCACCCTCCCGTTCCTGAGCTACGGAGGGTCGTCCCTCCTCGTGAGCTTCATCGCCTGCGGGTTGATCCTGAACGTGAGGATGAGACGGTTCGCGAATGTCTGAGCGCCCCGGGCTTCGGAGGGTCCTTTCCCGCGTGGAGAAGCCCGGCCGCTACATAGGGGGGGAGTGGAACCAAGTCCGCAAAAGACATTCCCCGCGGATGACGAAAGTGGCCCTGGCCTTTCCCGACGTTTACGAGATCGGGATGTCCTATCTCGGGCAGAAGATCCTCTACTCGCTGTTGAACAGGGACCCGGACGTGCTCGCCGAGCGGGTCTTCGCCCCCTGGCCGGACTTCGAGCGGGCGCTCCGGGTGGCGGGAATGCCCTTGGCGAGCCTCGAGAGCGGCCTCCCGCTCAGGGACTTCGACATCGTCGGGTTCTCGCTCCTTTACGAGCTCAACGACTCCAACATCCTGACCATGCTGGACCTCGGCGGCCTCCCGCTCCGGGCGGCCGAGAGGGGAGACGGCCATCCCCTCGTGATCGCCGGCGGCCCGGCCGCCTTCAATCCCGAGCCGTTGGCCGGGTTCTTCGACCTGTTCGTCCTGGGCGACGGGGAGGAGGCCTTCCCCGAGATCGTCCGCGCCGTGCGGGCGCTGAAGAAGGACGGACTCGAACGGTCCGCCCTTCTCCGCGAGCTTTCGCGGATCGAGGGGGTCTACGTCCCGGGCCTCTACGAGGCCGTCATGCACGCCGGTTCGTCGCTTGTCGCCCCCCGTCCCGGCCCTGGCGCTCCGGCCCGCGTCCGCAAGAGGGTCCTCCGCGATTTCGGAAGGTCTCCCTTCCCGGAGGGGATCGTCGTCCCCGGCATTCGGATCGTCTTCGACCGGGTCGCCGTCGAAGCCGCCCGCGGCTGCCCCCAGAACTGCCGCTTCTGCCAGGCCGCAGGCATCTATTTCCCCCACCGGCCCAAGGACGCGGACGTCCTCCACAGAACGGTCGTCCGGAGCCTCCGGCGGACAGGCTACGAGGACGCGTCCCTGTCGGCCCTGTCGATCGGCGATCACCCTCATCTCGAAACGGCCGTCCGCGGCCTCATGGATGATCTGGCCCGGGACAAGATCTCCCTGTCCCTTTCGTCGCTCCGCCCGGGCAAGCTCTCGCGGGACCTCGTGGACAGCATCCAACGCGTCAGGAAGACGGGTTTCACCCTGGTCCCGGAGGCGGGGACGGAGCGCCTCCGCAAGGTCATCAACAAGAAACTCGACGACGCCGAGATCATGGAGGCCCTGACCTCCGCCTTCCGCGGAGGGTGGAAGCTCGTCAAGCTCTATTTCATGATCGGGCTGCCGACCGAGACCGAGGAGGACCTGGCGGCCATCGTCTCCCTCGTCCGCAGAAGCCTCGACCTCGGGAGGTCCCTCCTCGGGCCCCCTCCGCGCCTCCACGTCAGCCTGTCCTCGTTCATCCCCAAGCCCCACACGCCGTTCCAGTGGCTCGGCATGGAGGACGAGCGGAGCCTCCTCGAAAAACAGGATTTCATCCGGGCCGGCCTCCGCCGCCACCGGTCCGTCGAGCTCAAGGCCCACTCCGTCGCGGCGTCCGTCCTCGAGGCCGTTTTCTCCCGGGGCGACCGAAGACTGGGGCCGGTCCTCGCCCGGGCCTGGGCCATGGGCGCCCGGTTCGACGGATGGGACGACCGGCTGGAACCGGATCTCTGGCTGAAGGCTTTCGAGGCCGAGGGGCTCGATCATCGGGATTACTTGAAGCCCCTGGGCCGCGAGGAGGTCCTCCCCTGGGTCCACATCGAAACGGGCCTGACCAAGGCCCACTTGGCCCGCGAGCTCGATCTGGCCCTTGCCGGAGAGCCCTCCGCCGCTTGCATGGAACGGAGTTGCGCCGAGTGCGGGGGATGCGACCTCCGGTTCTGGAAAAAGCCGGCCCGGGCGCCTCGGATCGCCAAGCTGCCGCCGCCCGCTCCGCCCCTCGGGGAGCCCGCGGAGGAGGCGCTTCGTTACCGGGCCGTCTATGCCAAGCGCGGACGGGCGCGATATCTCTCGCACATCGACCTCATCCAGGTCCTCCAGCGGGGCTTCCGTCGGGCCGGCATCGGAGTGCGGATGACGGAGGGGTTCCATCCCAAACCGGACTTCGCGTACGGCCCGGCCCTGCCGCTGGGCATGGAAGGCCTGAGGGAAGTCCTGGAGTTCCGCTCCTCCCGCATCATGGAGGAAGGGCCGTTCCTGGCCCGTGCGAACAGGAGCCTGCCCGCCGGGATCCGGTTCTCCGGGCTGAACAGGCTCGAGAAGGGTTCGCCGTCGCTGCACGAAGCCGTCGAGAAGCTCGTCTATTCCTTGGACCGGGCCGGTGAAGGGACGGACGGCGGTCCTGATGAGGCCGGGGAGAAGCTCAGGGACAGGAGGGCCCTCGCGAGGTCTTTGGAGGCCTATAAGGCGGCCAATCCCGGGGCGGCCGGCCTGGAGTACGAGTTCAAGGGCCGGAGGCTGGTCCTGCGCCTGGACCCTCCGGGCCGAGGGCCCCGGCCCCAGGACGTCGTGGCCGCCGTGCTGGGGACGGAGAACCCCGTCTTCTTTCTCCGGCGCGACGACATCGTCCTTCGGCCCGGCGCAAATTGACAGCGGCCCACGAATCCGCTAAACTTGCCGGCGCTTTCCCAAGATATCCCATAGACCGCATCCGGACGGAGAAGGAGACGCCATGATCGATTTCAGCTTGACCGAGGACCAGATCGCCCTTCGGGACATGGCCCGGGAGTTCGCCGAGAAGGAGATGCGCCCGCGGGCCGCCGAGTACGACCGCGGCCACGACTTCCCCGAGGAGGTCATGAAGAAGGCCTTCGAGGTCGGGTTCCTGACGTGTACGGTCCCCGCCGAGTACGGCGGCGGCGGCCTGGGCGACCTCGAAACGGCCCTCGTCAGCGAGGAGCTGGCCTGGGGCTGCGCGGGCATGTATACGACGATGATGGCCAACTCGCTGGCCTTTACCCCGATCCTGCTCTTCGGAACCGAGGACCAGAAGAAGACGTTCTTCGCGCCTTTCGTCACGGGCCTGGCGTTCGCCTCCTATTGCCTGACGGAGCGGGAGGCGGGCTCGGATACGACGGCCATCAAGACGACCGCCCGCAAGGACGGGGCCTCCTACGTGATCAATGGGTCCAAGTGCTTCATCACCAACGGGGGCGTCGCGAGCCTCTACGTCGTCTTCGCCAACGCCGCGCCCGAAAAAGGGGCCCGCGGACTGAGCGCCTTCCTCGTTCCCCGGGAGACCCCCGGGATCACCGTCGGCAAGGTCGAGGACAAGCTCGGGCACCGGGCGTCGAACACCACCGAGCTGTTCTTCGAAGACGTCCGCGTTCCCGCCGATCATATCCTCGGACGGGAGGGACTGGGCTTCAACGTGGCCATGAAGACCTTCGACAAGACGCGGGCGGCCGTCGGCGCGGCGGGCGTCGGCATCGCCCGGGCGGCCCTCGAGCACGCCGTCGCCTATTCCAAGACGCGAGTCCAGTTCGGCAAGCCGATCGCGACGCTCCAGGCCACGGCCTTCAAGCTCGCCCAGATGGCCATGGAGGTCGAGGCCGCCCGGCTTCTCGTCTGGAGGGCGGCCTGGCTGATGGATCAGGGCAAGCCCAACGGCAAGGAGTCGGCCATGGCCAAATGCTTCGGGTCGGACGTGGCCATGAAGGCGGCCATGGAGGCCCTCCAGATCTTCGGCGGGTACGGCTACATGAAGGATTATCCGGTGGAGAAGCTCGTGCGGGACTCCAAGCTGCTGCAGATCTACGAGGGGACGAACGAGATCCAGAGGCTGGTCATATCGCGGGAAGTGATCGGCCCCATCAGGAGCCGCTAGGGATGGAAGGCCGCGGCCGGCCTACTCGATGTATTCCGGGATGAGGGCCAGCGTTTCGACCCCCGCGCCGCGGGCGATGTCGAGGACTTCCATGACCCGGGAGAACGGGAGCTTGGCCAGGGCGCGGATGAAGATCGTCTTGTCCTGGCGCGTGGAGTAAAGCCGGCGGAGCTCCTCGAGGAGGCCGCGCATCTCGTAATTGATATTGTTGATCTCGACCGAGTCGCCTTCCTTGACGGTCAGAACGATCAGGCCCGTCGGCTGGCCGCCCCCGGACGAGTCGGACTGGGTCTCGGGCAGCTTGACATCGATGCCTTTCTGGACGAGAGGCGTGATGACCATGAAGATGATGAGCAGGACCAGAAGGATGTCGCAGAGAGGTACGACGTTGGGTTCGGCTTTAGCCATACGAGCCTCCTTGATGCGTACTAAGAACCTATTCTAGGGCAATCGGACGCCCTTGTCAACGGATTTGTCGGCTATCTCAGGGTCTCCAGGGCCTTCTTGTTGCGGTTCGTGTGGAAAACGAGAAGGGTCTTTCCCTCTCCTGAGGACGAGCCGTATGAATATCGGATGTCGATGACGGCGTTGCCGAGCAGGGCGCCGATCTCGGCCCCGACCCCGATCCGGTCGGTGACGAGGGCCGTGATGACCTTCTTGGCCTTGACCTTGTACCCCAGGGTCCGCAGGGCGGTCTCGGCCTTTTTCGGGTCCGAGGTCACCAGATGGAAGTG
>JBBIGP010000072.1:7801-12286 GCA_037447475.1 Candidatus Aminicenantota bacterium | reverse complement strand
AGGAGGAAGATGTTGTCGCCGGGGGCGGCAAAGAGGTCGCCCAGGTCGCGCCCGAGCCGCAAATTCCCCGGGTTCGCGAAATCGGCCCGGTTCTGCGTCCACACGAAATAGAGCAGCGAGCCCGGCCGGTACTCCCATCTCAGGACGACCGTCCCCCGCAGCGACTTATAATTGAAATCGGGGTTGCCGAACGTGAACGGCGTCGCCGCTCCTTCCGCTCCGTCCGGATCGACAGTGTAGGCGTCGCTCATTGGGTCGTAAACGATCGTTGACGCCGCCGCCGCTTCCCCTGCCGCCGCTCCCGTCGCCGCCGTCCCTGTGCCACTTCCGCTGGCCGCGCTTCCCGTCACGCTTCCCCCTACGCTCCCCGTGCCTGCCGACATCCCGCCCTTCACGCCAACATCGCCAGCGCCAGTTCCGCTTATTCCCCCGATGCCAATTCCTGCACTGTTCATGCCATTGACCGCTATCCCGCCCGTATCTCCCCCCTCCCCGTACACGTGATAATCGTACGTCCTCGGCGCCGCGAGCTCCTTGAACCGGTCGTAGTGCCCGACTGCGAGGAACGGCTGCACATAGGCCTGCAGCGTCAGCCGCGGCGTGAACGTCCAGTCGAGCCGCACCTCGGCCCCCAGCACCTTCTGGTCGATGCGCCCGAACACGTACCGCGCGCCGTAGGTCGCCGTCATCAGCTCGTCGGCGACCCGCCGCACCCACTGGATCTCGCTCGTCTCGAGCCCCACCGTCGGCCCGACCGACAGGCTGAAGTTCGACCCCGGCTTCCAGCGCGCCGAGACCCGTCCGAACCACTCGTTGCCGTCCCGCGGCCGCCGGTAGTTCATCGCGAAAACCTCGTACACGACCGGCTTGCGGCTGTCCGTCGTCACCCCCGCTTCCACCTGCCACCCTGACGGGATGAGCGCCAGCGGCCCGCCCCGCGTCAGGTTCTTGCTGATCGTATCGGGGTTATAGGCCACCATCGCGTTCACCCCCCAGAAGTTCCGCAGCTGCCCCTCGAAGATGGCCAGCCCCCCGTCCCAGTTCTTGTTGCCCCCGAAGTCGTAGTTGCGGAACCATCCCGCGGCCGCGAGCGCTCTCAAAAACACCTTGCCCGGCTTGGTCCACTGATACCCCGGCAGGAACTGCAGGTTGATGACGTCGGACGCGCCCTGCTGGAATCCCGCGTCGTTCGGATTGAACCCCGGCGACAAGGCCCCCGCGCTGAACAGCACGAGCACGTTCCCGCGCTGCTTGGCCAGGTTCAGCCGCGCCCCCCAGCCGCTGAGCGAGGTAGCCTCCGGATCGAGCTCGACGTGGGTCGCGTCGGGCCGCTGGAAGTAATGGACCGACGAGTTCTGCAGCCGCCAGATGGCGTCGACGCCGCCCTCCACGCGCGTCCCCCCGACCCAGCCGCCGACGACCCAGCTCTTGTCCTTGTCGAGGAATGCCCACCCGTCGGCCGCCAGCGTGAACGCGTTGCGGTTGAGCATGGCCGCCAGCGCGTCGTTCGGCACGATGCCGCTCATCCCGTCGCCCGTTCCACCGCCGCTCGTCCCGCCCCCGCCTTCGAGGTCGCGCATGACGCCCGTGGCCATCAGACCGAACCCGCGCCGCCCCTCGGCGATGTCCTTTTGGACGCGCAGCGCGCCGTAGTACGAAAGCGGCTCGACCTCCTGGCTCAACCGCACCCCGTCCTGGTCGATCTGGGCCAGCTCGCGCCCGGTCACGGCGTTCAGGAACCCGACGTTCCAGCCCCCGGCCAGCTGCCCGGTCAGCTTGGCCGCGCCCAATATGGTCGTCCGGTCGGGCATCCGCACGTACCCGTCCTCGGTCGCGTAACCTTGCGGCGACCGTCCCACGCGCCGGCTGTAGAAGAAGCGCGGCATGGGCCAGTTGATGTTGGCGTTGAGGAACACCCCGCCCCGCCCGAAATTGTTGAACAGCGAGGCGCCCTCGATGAAGAACGGCCGCTTCTCCTGATAGTAGGTCTCGTAGGCCGAGAGGTTGAGGACGGCCGGGTCGACCTCGACCTGCCCGAAGTCGGGGTTGACCGTGGCGTCGAGCGTCAGGTTGCTCTTGAGCCCGACCTTGAGGTCGAAGCCGGCGTTGGCCAGGGCCCGGCGCCCCGTCTCGAAGGGATTGCCCTCCTCGGCGGGGCGGAGCTGGGCCTGCGTGACGGCGTACGGCATGAACTCGATGAGGCGGCCCGGACTGATGCCGCTCAGCCCCTCGAGGCGCGCGAACCGCGAGACGAAGGCGGCCTCGTCGCGGGGAGACCAGTTGAAGGTCGACTCTTCGTTCTTGCGCCGGATCATGCGCTTGAAGTTGACGCCCCAGACGTACTCGTCCTTCTTCGTGAAGCGGAGCTGGTCGAAGGGGATGCGGAACTCGACGGCCCAGCCGTCGTCGTGGATGGCGGCCCGGCTCTCCCAGACGCCGTCCCAGGAGTCGTCCTCGTTGATGTCGTTCGACAGGGCAGCGTCGGTGATGGACCCGGCCGGATTGGCGTAGAAGACGAAGCCGGAGCGCCGGTCGAAGTAGGGATCGACGGCCACGGCGAACCAGTCGGAGTCGGTCTGCGAGTCGCGGCGCCCGAGGCGCTTGCGGATCTTGGCGGGCTCGGAATCGTGGCAGAAGGCGGCCACATAGAGGGCGCGGTCGTCGTAGGCCACGCGGACCTCGGTCGGCTCGGTCGCGGGCAAGCCGTCTTCGGGGTTGTTCTGGGTGAAGCCGGTCGCCACGGGTGCCGTCTGCCAGACGGGCTCGTCGAGGCGGCCGTCAATGGTGATGGGGGATTCGGCGCGGACGGCGGTGACGGTCTTCTCGTCGGGGAGGAGGGCGCGGGAGGGGGAGGGCTTGGAGGTGGTTTTGGTGGCGGGCTTGGCGGTGGGCCTGGTGGAGCTGGGCTTGGTGGAGGGTTTGGGGGAAGAACTTTTGGGGGTTGTGGATGGAGCGGCCGAGGAGGCAGCGGCAGGACTGGTCCTGGGAGAAGCGTTGTCGGAAGTTGCAGCGGCCGAGTTCGGGCCGGGCTTCTTCTCGATGGTTGTAGCCGGTGCGACGGATTGGTCAAGGCTTGAGGGCGCAGCTTGGAGGCGGATGGCGTTGGCGGAGGCTATGGCCAGTATGAAGGTGAACGCTAGGGCGATCGGCGCTAATTTCCTCATGTTCAGCTCCTCTGCGTCAACGATCTGTTGCCCGGGTGCACGAACGTGGCGAGTCCGAGAACACTTAGGTATACGTCCGTGACAGGCTAGAAGTTGCTTTCCCCTGTGCGGCGGTGCACACTCAGCCCCTCAACGCCAACATGAATGCTTACGCGGCCTGGTGGCTTTGGGCCCGCCTGGCCGGCTGGGACGGCCGCTAGCTCCGGTCCGGTATGCTCCGGCTCCGGAAGGCTCCGGGGCGGCAATCGTTAGCGGCACGACCGTTTCATTTTTTACCGTAAAAACAGTGAGAAATGACGGCCCCAAAGCTGAACGTCAAAGCCTTAGGATTGCTATCTAACTGATTTAAAAGAAAATTTTGTGGTCCGACCCTAATCTGACTTGGAGTAGTGGTAGTACTGGCGGGCGTAGTAGCCGTCCTGTTCGACCAAGTCCACGCCGTTCAGGATGACGCCGAGACATTTGAGCTTATGGGTATCGAGCTTCTGTTTGACCTGCTTCAGGGCGGGCATTGGCGTTTCGCCGGCCTTGGCCACGATGATCACCCCGTCTACCATCGGCCCCATAGCCAAGGTGTCGGACACGGCCAAGATCGGAGGAGTATCCAACAGGATGAAGTCGAAGTTCTTCTTCAAAGTCGCGATGAGACCGTCCATTTTCTCCGAAGTTATCAGCTCGATGGGGCTGGTGGGTATCGGCCCGCTGGGGATGACGAAAAGGTTGGGGAAGTCCGTCCCCTTGATGACCTCCGTTTCCTTGATAAAGGAACTCAAATAGCTGGTCAGTCCCCAGTCCTTGCCGGACCGCCCGATCCCGAAGATGGCGCTCTGCTTGGGCTTTCGAAGGTCGGCGTCGATGATGACGACCTGCTTGTTCGCCTGGGCCAGGGTGATGCCCAGATTGGACACGACCGAGGACTTGCCCTCCTGGGCCAGGGGGCTGGTGACGGCGATGCTCTTGACCCGTCCCGGCGGGGAGGAGACGAGCAGGGTCGTGCGGATGGAGCGGAAGCTCTCCGCCTGGATCGAGGCCGGCTCGCGCGAAGCGATCAGGTCGATGGAGTGGTTGTCATTATTTTTATTTGCGCTTTCGTTGCCCACTCTGGCTGTCCTCAGCCAGGCGGGAGCATCGTCTCTTTGCCTGCGCTTCGGCTTTTTCGGCCGCTCCAGCCGCGCTTTCCCTTCCACTATGCCGATAAGCCGCCGCAATTCCGCGAAAGGCGTCTTGGGACGCATCATCATCTCGAACGCCGGGATGGCTCCGATGGTCGGCAGACCCGTAGCGGCCGCCACATCCTTGGAGGTCTTGACGCTGTTGTTCA
>JBBIGP010000072.1:6361-7701 GCA_037447475.1 Candidatus Aminicenantota bacterium | reverse complement strand
TTCTGGAGGGCTTCGGTGGCCGCGTCGAGCTCCGACTTGATTCGCCGCATCTCGGGGTATTCGGGCCTGACCGCGGCGGATCGGGTGGCATACTGCCGGCTGAGGGCGATATATTGCTCGCGCAGGCGCTGAATGAGGCTCCCTTCCGGGACGTTGGGGATCTCCCCGAGAGGGGCGTTCTTGAGCTGGTCGTATAAGTTGAGCTTGTTGATCTTGTCAATAGTCGCGTTCGTGAGGGCCGAATTGATCTCCGCGATCCGGGAAACGGCGGGCGCCTCGGCCGCCGTCAGCGGCAGAATATCTTTCTCCGAGCCCAGCTTGTTGAGCTCGCGCTCTCTCGTCTCGATCTCGGTGCGGAGCTCGGCGATCTGGGCGTCCAAGAATTCCGTAGCCAGCTCGGACGCGGAATACCTCTTGCGGACGATCATGTCGATGTAGCCGTCGAAGAGGGCGTTCAAGACGTCGGCGGCCAGCTTCGGGTTGCGGTTGCTGAATTTCACGTCGACGAGGCGTGTCCGCTCGACGGAGGCTACTGAAGTGTTTTCGAGAAAACTAATGATGAGTTTTTCCCTGAAGACGGGGTCGTTCGGGTCCTGAGGAGGGCCCTTTTTATCAGGCCGCCCCGCGAAATCCGGGTTCTCGTACAGTTTCAGTTTCTCGATGGTGTCCGCGGCCAGGCTTCGGCTCTGGAGAAGCCGCGCGTGGCTCTGGAGGCCGGTCCCGGCCCCGAACGATTGAATGTCTTCGAAAGGCAGGATATTGGGGTCGTCCTCGATCCAGATGCTGCCGCTGGCGGTGTAGACGGGGGCTACGGCGAAGCTGAAGATCGTCGCGGCCGACACCGCGACGAGAAAGAACAGCAGCGCCGTCCATTTCCATCTGAGGAGGACATGCCAGTAATGCTGGGCCTGGGCCAGCAATCCGCTTTTCGACTCTCCGCCGGGCTCGACCATGGATGCCTTCCTCGGTTCCGGTTTCCGCTCAGGGGACGATAACGACGTCCCCCTCCTCGAGAACGATGTCCGCGATGCGTCCCCTGATCATGTTCTTCAGGTTCACCGGGATCTTGACTTCCTTTCCCGTCTTTTTATCCTTGCGCTTGATGACCACGCCGGATTTCTTGGCCCATTCCGTGGGCCCTCCCGCTTGGGCGATGGCTTGGAGCAGCGTGATCTTCTTTGAAGCCATGAATGGGATGGCCCCGGGGGTGCGGACCTCGCCATAAACGAAAACGTTCTGGATCTGGTCGATGGGGACCGTGACGACATCCTTCGGCTGGAGGAGAATGTTGAGGTCCTGATTGCCGCTGACGATGAGGTCTTCCAGTCGGATGACGATCC
>JBBIGP010000072.1:0-6261 GCA_037447475.1 Candidatus Aminicenantota bacterium | reverse complement strand
TCGAAGACCTTGATCTCCAGCAAGTCCTTGGCGCCGATGCGATAGTCGTTGACGGGAAGGGACTGCGCATCTTGGACGGACGCCGCCCCCTCCACGCGGCCGGCGACGAGCATGCTCAAGAATATGACCGCCGCCAAGGAGCAGAAACCACGGATGATCGAACCGAAAGGCCGTTTTTGCGAATTAGGCATGAATTCCTCTAACCGGGCCTATTATATATACCTTTAGTCGAACAATCCAGACTGCGGTGGAGCCAGTCAGCGGCCCATTCCCCTGACGGCCGTCGGCGCGCCGGCCGGCGGGTACCCATAGGTCAGGCTGAATCCGACAAAGTTGCGGTTCCTGGAAATCTCGGATACGGCCTCGGTCCGCTTTCCGAGGGTCCCGAACAATGTCGCGGACAGGTTCCGTGCCAATTGGAGAGCTAAATTGACCGAGTGGGTCGCATAGCGGTAGGAGAATCCGGGGAGCGTGCCGCCCGCCCCTTCTTCCTCCGGGTAATCGCTCAGCCCGAAAGACAGGGCATAGGAGAGGGAGGCCCGCCTCGACAGAAGCCGGGTGATCCCGCCCCCGTAGCTCGTCGACAAATAGAAGCTGGCTCCCGAGTAGACAGAGAACTGAAAGCCCCGGGAAAAAAACCCCCTGAGGACGGTCTTTCTGAAGATCTCGGCGGAGAGGTCGACCGCGCCGGCCAATCCCGAACCATCGACGGCTTGAGGGTCCTTGATATCGAAGCGGAGGTATCCCAGGCTGGCCCGGCCGCTGATCCTTGCGGCCGGCACCAGCTCGCCTTCCCTGGGTATGAATTCGAGGCCACCGAAGACCCCGTAGCTCCGGGCGTCGCGACCTGCGGCCGCCTCTTCCTTGAACGCATAGGTGCCGTATTGCCCGTCGATGAAGAACCGGACCCTGGGATTGGGTTGAAGATAGGCCACCAGGTCAAAAAGGCTCTCTTTCCGGTTCAATATCTCAGCCAGTCCGGCCGCTCCGAACTCGGGGTCCCCGTAGTCGAAATCGGCGAAACCATAGATCAAAGCCAAGGAGGCTTGACGCGAGGCCTGCCACAGGATGAGACCGTCGAGGCTGTTCGTTTTTTCCCGGACGTTGACGTCCAGCTCGGGGCTCAGCCGCCGACGGACATTGGAGAGGCCGCCTCCGGCCTGGATATAGAACCTTTCCAAGGCGATATGGGCATGGCCGCGGAAGATATTGTTCCAGGCCCGTTCCCTCTCAGTATCAAGGTAGAACATGTATTGCGGATAGTCGTAGAGGTCAAAGACGACCTTCTTTCCGGCGGGGAACAGCACCTGGATCGGGGCCCCGGCCGACAGCGTGAAATCGGGCACAGGGTCGTCCAGGTAGCCGTAATAGACGTCGGAGTCATAGCCTGCGTTCGCAAGCGTGAAGGCCGCGTTGACCCTCAGGGGCCCGAACTTCCACCGGGCCGCCTCGACCATCTGCTGGAGGGCGGCGCCGGTCCAGGTGAGGCCTTGCCCGTAGGACTTTTGCGGAACGCCGATGATCAGGGCTGCGATGACCAGCCCGGCAAAAGCATGAAAGCTCTTTCTCATGATCCTGCATATTCCTATATAAGTCTATCTCCCGTCAAGAACCCGATTCTTCCCGATCGGCCGGCGCCCTCTGGGAGGGAGAATTCGCGGGACATGATACAAAACCCAGAGATTCCGTTCATGTCCCGCTATTCCCCGACTCGGTTTGCCGGCAAATCCGGGTCAATAGGCCCCGATGCCGAACAGGACGACAGGCACGGTCTTGGCCAGGATCTTTACATCCAGCCAGAGCGACCAGTTGTCGAGGTACTCGAGGTCGAGCTTCATCCACTCCTCGAAGGCCACGTTGTTCCGCCCGTTGACCTGCCACAGGCAGGTGATGCCCGGCTTCATCGAGAACCGGCGCCTCTGCCAGGCCTTGTACTTGTCGACCTCGTCGGGGACGGTCGGCCTCGGGCCGACAAAGCTCATGTGCCCGACGAAGACGTTTAAGAGCTGGGGGAACTCGTCGATGCTGAGCTTCCGCATCAACCGCCCCACCGGGGTTATCCACTGTTTCTTCTTCTTCTGGAACTCCGGCGTCGTCATCTCGTTGAGGTCGGTTACCTGGGAGAGCACGTCATGGGCTCCCAGCTTCATGGTCCGGAACTTGTAGAGCGTGAACTTCCGCCCGGCCAACCCCAGTCGTGTCTGCTTGAAGAAGACCGGGCCTTTCGATGTCATCTTGATGAGGATGGCGAAAAGCAGCAGAACGGGGGAGAGGATCAGGATCAAAAAGCTGGCCGCCGAGAAGTCGAAAATGCGCTTGACGAGGAGCTGCCACTCACGAGCGTGAGTGGTCTTGAAATGGAGGAGGGGCAGGCCGTCGAGCTCGGTGACCGAGGACTTGGCCAGCTTGGTGTCGAAAAGGTCGACTGTGACCGTGACGACCACGCCCTCGGTCTCGCAGTTGTGGATGGTCTCCTGGAGCGCGTTCAGCCGTGACCGCGGCACGACGAAAACGACCTCGTCGACAGCGTCGTTGTGGAAGATGCGGGGGATGTCCTCGAGCGTCCCGACGACGTCCAGACGGCCCACCTTCTGCACGCCCCGCCCCGGCTCGTCGTCGATGGCGCCCAGGATCTCGAAGCCCCATTCGGGGTGGCTGTCCGCTTTCTTGACGAATTCGGTGGCCCGCTTGCCCGTGCCGACGACCAGCAGCCTTCGGGTGTTGAGGCCCCGTTGCCGGAAGTAATGGGCGGTCAGGAAAAGGATGGTCTTTTCGAGCAGGATGAACAGGGCGCTCAAGACGGCGAAGAGCGTGAAGAAAAGACGCCGCATTTCCATCAGCTTGAGCATGAACACGAAGGTGCCGAAGGCCAGGGTGGAGATGAACGCCGATTTGGCGATGGCCCAGAGGACCTCGGGATAGGAGCGGGTCCGCATCGGGCCGTAGATGTCGTTGGCGTAGAGGGTCATCGTCCAGAGCAGGGCCCCCATCAGGACGAGCACGGCGTGTTCCCCGAGGGAGATGCCGTTTTGCCCCCCGAAATGGGAGAGGGCGTAGGCGAAGAGGTAAGCCAGGGCGACGATGACCACATCGACGGCGAGCAGGAACCGGCGGAGAACGGTTTCCTTTTCCTTCAGCATCGCGTCGGACTCCCCTTACCGAAAAGCTCTCGCATTATCTACTTTCTTTCGATCTTTCGCAAGACCTTTGCGGGATTGCCGGCCACGATGGTCCAGGGCGGGACGTCCTTGGTGACCACGGCCCCGGCCCCGACGATGGCCCCCTCTCCGACCGTGACCCCGGCCAGGATGGTGGCGCTCGAGCCGACCGAGGCGCCCTTCCTGATGAAGGTCGGCACGACCTTCCAGTCGGCCTCGGTCTGCAAGCCCCCGCCCTCGACCGTCGAGCGTGGGTACATGTCGTTGATAAAGGTCACGTTATGGCCGATGAAGACGTCATCTTCGATGGTCACGCCCTCGCAGATGAAGGTGTGCGAGGAGATCTTGCAGTTTCGGCCGATGAAGGCGTTCTTCTGGATCTCGACGAACGTCCCGATTTTGCTGTTGTCCCCGATCGTGCAGCCGTAGAGGTTGACGAAGGCGAATATTTTGACGTTCTTTCCCAGCTTGACGTCGGGCGCGACCCTGCAGAATTCCATAGGCGCTCCTTAAAGCTCGATCCTCTTCCCGCCCTGTTTGATGGACTCGTCGGCGCACTCGAGGAGGCGGACGACCTGGAGGCCGGCCTGCCCGTTGTTGACCGGCTCTTCGTTCTTCTCGAAGCACCGCACGAAATACTCGACTTCGGCCTTGAGGGCCTCGGTGCCGTCGAGCTTGGGCACGTGGACGTCGCCCGTCCTGTAGCTGACGAGGAGGTCGTGGACGCCGTTCTTGCCACCGTTGGCGTTCTTGACGTCGACGCCCCGGTCGTAGATCTTGACCTTCTCGTCGGCGTTGAGGTCGTCCCAAACCAGCATCTTCTTGTCGCCGCTGATGAGGGTCCGGCGGACCTTGACCGGGCTCAGCCAGTTGACATGGAAATGGGCGATGAAGCCATCGTCCGCGAACTCGATGCAGATGTAGGCGATGTCCTCGAACCCGCCCTTGAAATGGACGGTCGCATGGGCCGTGATGGCCACCGGCTTCTTGCCGATGAGGTAGTCCATGATCGAAAGGTCGTGGGGGGCGAGGTCCCAGATGACGTTGATATCGTGCTGGAAAAGTCCGAGATTGACCCGGACCGAGTCGTAAAAGAGCAGCCGCCCCAGCTCGCCCGAGTCGATGAGCTCCTTGATCTTCTTGACCGCGCCCGTGAACAGGAAGGTGTGGTCGACCATGATCTTCAGGCCCTTGCGGGCCGCGATGTCGATGAGCTCCTTGGCCTGGGCGCTCGTCGTCGTGAACGGCTTCTCGACGAAGACGTGCTTTCCGGCGAGGAGCGCCTCCTTGGCCAGCTCGAAGTGGGTGAAGACCGGAGTGACCACGGCCACGACGTCCACGTCCTTGGCTTTGATGACCTCCAGCGGGTCCTTCGAGACCCTGATGAAGGGGTAATGCGCCTGGGCCATCCCGAGGCGCTTGTCTGAGATATCGCTGACCGCCGTGAGTTTCGTCCCCGCCGCGGCGTGGAAATTGCGGGCCACGTTGGGCCCCCAATACCCGTACCCGATGACACCGATGCTGATCATTTAAGCCCGCTCCCGTTCATTCGTTCCCATTCCCCGGCGCCACCCCTTGGCGAAGGGCGGGCTCCTGTGGACAAGATATTAGCACAATCGTTCATGTCAAGCAAGGCCTACCCCCTGTAGAACTCCCTGATGCAGTGGCCGACGTAGGCGATCTGTTCGTCGGTGATCTCAGGATACATAGGCAGCGACAGGATCTCGCCCATGCACTGGTAGGCGACAGGGAAGTCCGACGGCCTGTGTCCCAGATATCGGTAGGCCGGCATGAAAGGCAGGGCCACCGGGTAGTGGATGCCCGTGAAGACGCCCTTGGTCTTGAGGAAGGCGGCCAGGTCGTCGCGCCGCGGCACCCGGATGACGTAGAGGTGGAAGATGTGGGTCGTGTCGGGCCGGAACTTGGGGCACTTCACCTGTTCGATGCCGTCCAGGACGGCGTTGTATCTCAGGGCGCGCTCGTGGCGCGCCTTGTTCCATTCGTCGATATGGTCGAGCTTGACCTGGAGGATGGCGGCCTGGATGCCGTCGAGACGGCTGTTGATGCCCTCGATTTCGTGGATGTGCTTCTGCAGCGAGCCGTGGTTGGCGAACAGGCGCGCCCGGCGGGCGAAGTCCTCGTCGTCGCAGACGATGGCCCCGCCGTCGCCGTAGGCGCCGAGGTTCTTCCCGGGGTAGAAGCTGAAGGTCCCGGCGATGCCGAAGGTCCCCGTCTTCAGGCCCCCGACCGTGGCGAAGTGCGACTGGGCGCAGTCCTCGATGAGATGCAGCTTATGCTTCTCGCAGATGTCCCGGACGGCCTTGATGTCGGCCGGCTGGCCGAAAATGTGAACGGGGATGACGGCCTTGGTCTTTTTGGTGATCTTGGCTTCGATCTTGGCCGGGTCGATGTGGAAGTAGTCGTCGATGTCCACGAACACGGGCCGGGCCCCGGCCTGGGTGATGGTCTCCGAGGTCGAGATCCAGCTGTTGGCCACGGTGATGACCTCGTCCCCGAAGCCTATGCCCAGAGCCTTGAGGGTGATATAGATGGCATCCGTGCCGTTGGCGCAGCTGATGCAGTGCTTCATGCCGTACTTCTCGGCATAGACCTTCTCGAAGGCCTCGACGGGCTTGCCGCCGATGAAGGCGGTGTTGTCGATGACCGCCTGGATAGCGGCATCGATCTTGGGCTTGATGGTCAGATACTGGGCTTTGAGATCGACAAAGGGGACGTTCATGGCAGGGGAAGGCTCCTTTCTTCTTGTGCCCGATATTTGGACACACTGATATGGCTTAGCATTACGCGGTCAGGGTAATCGGACCCCTCCCCCCTGTATATCACCCCTAGGGGTTAATTCAAGGGTGATAAAAAGGGGGCTTTTATCACCCCTAGGGGTGAGGGGGTGACCAGAACTTAAAAAGGACTATCCGGGAAAGCTCTTGCTAATTTACAAATCTGGAGTGCATAGCCAATAGAACTTCTCTCAATAAGTTGGGCTGATATTCTTTAGCCTCTGCTTTTTTGGCCAGATGTATTGGATTCTAACCTGAATTATTCATAAAAAAGCTGTTTCCCCTCCTAACGTATTGATCTACAATAC
>JBBIGP010000071.1:0-12566 GCA_037447475.1 Candidatus Aminicenantota bacterium | reverse complement strand
TCCAGTTCACAATTTCCCCGGGATTCTGAAGGGACGGGTTCGCCTGATTTAGATATTCGATCGTGAATCGATTATGGTGGAGAGGAAATAAGACCATGCCTAAAGTCATTCTTTTATCCGTACTGATTCTTGTTGCGGGTTTTTTTGCGGAAGCGGCCGACAAACCGTCTCCCTGGACGATCGAAGCGGAGACGGGTCTGGCCTTCAGCGGGTATAACGACATCCAAATCCCGCGCAGCACCGGAACCCGGTTCTCGTTGTCGCGAGACCTCGATCCGGAATCCAAGTGGTTTCAGAGAATCCGTATCGGAGTTCAAGTTCACCCCCGGCATCACATCTCCGCCCTCTATGCGCCGCTCAGCCTTTTTGCAGTCGGGAATGCGCCTCTTCCGATCACTTTCAATGGGGTTCAATTTCCCGAGGGCGTTCCGCTTCGGGGAAAATACCGCTTCAATTCCTATCGCCTGTCCTGGATGTACGTTTTTACCGATTCCGACAAATGGCGGCTGGGCGCGGGATTCACGGCCAAGATCCGGGACGCCTCCATCAGCCTGACCGGCGGCGGGTTGTTTTCGGAAAAAACGAATGTCGGATTCGTGCCCCTGATCCGGTTCTGGGCCGAGCGCCGATTCAGCGACAAAGTCTCCATCCTCCTCGAAGGCGACGCCCTGGCCGCCCCCCAGGGCCGGGCCGAGGACGTTTTTCTCGGGATATCCGCTCAGATCGCCCCGGAGATTCGGCTCAAGGCCGGATACCGGTTCGTCGAGGGCGGGGCGGACGTCGAGGAAGTCTACAACTTCGCCTGGATTCATTTCCTGACCGTCGGCGCCCAAATCCGCTTTTAATAAACGTTGTTTGGCTTCAACAAGTTATTGATAACGGGACATATCCAATTATTCATCTGTTTAAAAAAATCGTTAGAACGCTGTTTTTGAACCGAAAAATAGTTGTCTAAGGCTTCCGACGGAAGCCGGGAAAGAAGGCGTTGACGCGTTTGACGTAGGCTTCATATTCGGGGTTTCCGGCATATTTCTTCTCGAGCAGCGTGACGCCGGAGACGCGCATGAGAAGAAAGGTGATGAGCGCCGGGCCGATGATCGATATCCAGCTGTTGGGCGTCTGGACGGCGAAGAGAAAGATCGCCCACCACATGACGGCCTCGCCGAAGTAGTTCGGATGACGGGTGAGGCTCCATAATCCCCGGGTCATGATCCGGCCCTTGTTTTCCGGGTTTCTCTTGAAACGGCGAAGCTGGAAATCGCCGACGGCCTCGAACAGGAATCCGACCAGCCAGAACCCGGCCGCGAACACGTCGAGTCCGGTCAGCGAACCGTCGCCGCGGTGATTGACCGTGACGACCGGCAGACTGATGATCAGCAGAAAAAAGCCCTGAAGAAGAAAAACCTGAAGATAGGTGCGGGGAATGAACAGCCGCCCCCAATCGCGCCGCCATTTGGCATAGCGATAGTCCTCGCCGCGGCCTCTGTTCCGGAGAGCGATATGGAGAGCAAGGCGCGTTCCCCAGACGAGCACGAGCAGATTGACCAGGATTTGGCGGGGCGACCAGGCCTCCGCGGTGACCGCCGTCAAGACAGCGACGAGCCCGAATCCCGGACCCCAGAAGATGTCGGCGACGGAGTTATCCTTGCGGAGCAGCGCATACGCGAAGGCCGCGGTCATATAAAGAAAAACGCCAGCGGCCGCGAGTCCGAGAAGAGAGGTCATGCCGGGCCCCCGAACTATTCCATCATCATGGCGATGCCCACGGCGCCGATGCCGTTGTGAACGCCGATGACGGGGGAGATGTTGACGATGTAAGCCGGTTCGAGACCGAGACGCCCTTTCAGCCGCAAGGCATATTCCTCCGCCCGATCCCGGCTGCGGGCATGAACCAGGCCGTATTTCCAGACTTTGCCGCTATCGGCTTCGCGTCCGATGAGCGAGACGATCTTTTTCATGTTGCCGCTCCGGCTGAAGGATTTCCCCGCGGCGGCGGCTTTCCCCTGGGCGTCCAGGGTGACGATGGGCTTGATGTTGAGGACCTTGGCTAGAAGTCCCTTGAGCGGGCTGACGCGCCCGCCGCGAACCATGTATTCCAGGGTGCGGACATCGACCCAGATCCGCGTCTTTCCCACCCAGTCAGGGACCGAGGCCGCAATCTCCGCCGCGCTTGCACCTTCGCGCAGGGCCTCGGCGGTTCTGAGGACAATGAGACCCAGGGACGCCGAAAGCTGCCGGGAATTGAAGACGGAAACCTTTCCGGCAGGATATTCCCCGGCGGCCGTCTGAAACATCGCATTCAATCCGGACAGCTTTTCCGAGATGGTCCAGACGATGACGGAAGCGTAGTGCGTCGTCAGAAAAGACAACATGTCCTGAACCGCCTTGGGGGTCGGCTGGGAGCTTTTCGGCATGACCGGGGACGTCTCCAGCATCTCGTAGAATTTTTCCGGCGTCAGGGTGACTTTGTCCAAAAAGAGGCTTTCGCCGAAGACGACGTGATAGGGGATGACGTGAACCTGATGGGCGTCCAGGACGTCCTGGGGAAGATCGCACGAAGAGTCCGTCACCAGGGCGATGTCGCCGAGCCTCCGGTGGGCGGCCTGGTATTGGCGCAGCATGTCGTCGGCCTTGATATCGATCACGGATCCGAAATCCTTGATGTTGTAGAACATCTCGGCCGGGCGGTCGGTATGGCAGCGAATCCGGACGCGCGTACCGGAACCGGCGACGATGACCGATTCGCCGAAAGACGCCGCAACATTCCGGATGACATCGGGATCGAGGTTTTCGCCGGCGATCAGGGCTTCGGTGCACCAGCGCTGCTCCAGACCCTCGGCCGAGGTGTGAGCCGGCGCCCCCGCATCGGCATCCGGAATCGCTTTGCGAAAACGCGACAGGGCCCGCAGGTTGCCGCGGCCGATGAAATCCGCAACGCCCTGAAGGAAATCGAAGAAGCCCCGGGCGCCGGCATCGACGACACCGGCCCTGGCCAGGACGGCCAGCTTTTCGGGCGTCCGCTTCAGCGAGGCTTCGGCGGCTTTCAGCAATCGGGGGAGCAATTCGGAGAAATCGGAAACATGCAGGCAACGAGCGTGAACATCGTCCGCCCATTCCTTGATGACGGTCAGCATGGTGCCTTCAACGGGTTTGAGCATCGCCTTATAGGCGTGCTGGGCCGCTTTTCTCACGGATTCTCCGAAGACCCGCGTGGTCAACTTCACTTCGTTTCGCATCTCCCGGCTGAGGCCATAGAGAAACTGGGCGAAAATCAAGCCGGAATTCCCCCGGGCGCCGGCGATCGCGGCGTCGGCGATGGATTCCATGGTCGGCTGAACGGAAGGGAAGGCTTTGGCTTTCTCGGCGATGGCCCGCATTGTCGAAGCCAGGTTCGTTCCCGTATCCGCATCCGGAACAGGGAAAACGTTGATTTTATTGAGATAGTCCCGGTCCTCGATGACGGCGTTTTCCCCAGCCAAAACGGCGTGAAACAACCGGTTTCCGTTGATATAGCGGATTTTCATGGATCCCTCACTCGGGCTAGTGTACAGTGATGTTTGCAATTTTACATAGGAGGTGGGCCATCGTAAACTCTCATTGGCCGCAAAACCGAATGAGAGGAGGAATATTACTACGATGGCCCAACAGCATTATAAGGCACTCTTCAAAAAGGCGCTATTGCAGTTCATCACGGAGATTGATCCCTTCCTGGCCATGCTCAAGTGGGTGATGACGGAACTGATGAGAATCGAGGTGGAGGCGAAAATCGGAACACCTATGGATCGATGCTCTGTACCAGAAGGTTCGGGTCGATGGGCGGGTTGTGTCGGTCGCTGTCATGATCGCCTGTGGTGTCAATCCGGCCGGCTCTCGGGAGATCCTGGCTGTCGAACCGATGTTCGACGAATCCGAGGCCTCATGGTGTCTCTTTTTCCGCAAGCTTAAGGCCCGAGGGATGAAGAGAACCGCTCTTTGTATCTCCGACGCTCATGCGGGCATCCAGGCTGCGGTTCGGAGGGAATGGCTGGGCGCCTCCTGGCAGCGATGCAAGGTTCACTTCATGCGGAATATTTTGGCCAGAGTGCCTCATCGGGAAAAAGGCCGCTTAGCGGCCCATCTGAAACAGATCTGGCTACAGCCGGACAAGACAAGCGCCCGACGGGCCGCCGACGCCCTCGTCGAAGACTATGGGAAGCGGTTCCCCGAAGCGCTTTCCTGTCTGGAAGAGGGTCTCGAGGACTCTCTCTCGTGCTATGACTTCCCGGAGGTCGATAAGAAACGAATCTCCTCGACCAACGGGCAGGAGCGACTGAACAAGGAGATCCGCCGCAGAAGCCGGGTGGTCGGAGTCTTCCCTTCGATGGAGTCCTATGTTCGTTTGACCATCTGCTATCTCATCGAATACTCGGAAGACTGGGAGAATGATCGAAGCTATATCCGGGAGGACAAGGTCCGCGGATCTTTGGACAGGCTTCATGAGCTGATGGCTCAAGCGGCTAACTGATGGGAGTTATGATGGCCCCGAAATTGCGAACTTCTGTTGACGCGACCCTCACTCGGCTTCCATAATACCATAGAACTTAAAAATCCCCATTCGTATTGGTTCATAACCGGAAATGTTACGTACAATAACCAGATCGCCGTTTTCATATTGCGCAGACCCTGTCAAGGGCCCGCCGGAGGCGCCGGCCGCCGCTCCCGGCCCTCATCCGTCCGGCCGACGGGGCCCTCTTGTCCGAGCGGGATAAAAACCCCGCTGGAGCGAATAATCGCCGAAAGGATCTTGGGCTAGCGGCCGAGGAGGTCGAGGAAGGTGGCCGCGAACTTCTCGAAGTCGCGCAGGCCCGCGACGGTCATGTACTCGTCGGGGCTGTGCTGGCGGCCGCCGTGGCCCAGGCCGCCCGAGACGAGGGGCAGCCGGAGAATGCGCGAGAAGACGAAATAGGGCGCGGCCCAGGTGGCCATCGGCCAGATCTCGGGCTCGACTCCGTGCCGGCGGTAGGCGCCGACCATCCGCTCGACGATGTCCTCGTCGGCGCCCGTCTTGGACCAGGTGTAGTTGTCCCGGACCGTGACCTCGATGTCCTCGAAGCCCCGCCGGGCGAGGTGCCGCTTGAACTTCTCGATGACCTCGGCGGGCTCCATGTCCGGTCCGAAGCGGATGTCGACCTTGGCCGAGGCCACCCGAGGCAGGACGGTCTTGGTCCCCGCGCCGGAATACCCGGCCGTCAGGCCGTCGATGTTGATGATCGGGGAGTAGAGGCCCTTCTTGAGGAGCTCGACCCCGCTCGCCTGGTGCTTGAACCCCAGGCCCTTCATCTCCCGCAGGAATTCCCGCTCGTTGAAGGTCCGGGCCAGGTCCTCGAGGATCCGCAAGTCCTTGTCGCCGACCGGGGCGACGTTGTCATGGAAGCCTTCGATGGTGATGTCCTCGTTCTCGTCGACGAGGGAGCCCAGGGCGTGGACGAGCCTCCAAACGGGCGAGGCGATCCAGGCGCTGACCGAGCTGTGGACCGATTCCGAGGGGCCGAACGCCTTCTGCCCGCGGCACTTGAGGTCGAGATAGACGATGCCCTTGAGGCCGAGGTGAAGGGAGACTTTCTTGTTGGAATCCTGCGAAAAGTCGAAATCGACGACCCCGATCCCCCGAAGCTCGTCCTTGCGCTCGCGGATGAACGGCTCCATGTGCAGACTGCCGATCTCCTCCTCGCCCTCGACGACGAAGACGAGGTTGACCGGCAATTCGCCCGCCGCTTTGATGCTTCGCAGGGCGTTGAAGACCCCGGCCAGGGCGCCTTTGGAGTTGACGGCCCCCCGGGCGAGGACGCAAGGTCCGAGCCGCGGCAGCTCGCGGATCTCGGCCCCGAAAGGCGGCGAGGTCCACTTGGCTTCCTCGACGGGCTGGACGTCGTACATCCCGTAGACGATGAGGGTCTTCGGCCGGCCGGCGTCCACCCGGCCGTAGACGATGGGGAAATCCTCGGCACCTCCGTAGCGGACGGTCCCGCCGATCTCCTCGATGAAGCCCTTGACGATGGCGGCCGTCTCCCGGATGCCCTCGCCCGTTGCCGAGATGCTCTTCTGCCTCAGGAAGTCCCGGCACCTCTCGAGATGGGCGTCGAAGTTGTCGTCGATGTGGGCGTGGATGCGATGCAGGCGTTCCGGCTCGTCCATGGCCGTCCTCCTTGGCTGCGGGCCAGATTAGCACGAGGCCGTGCCGAAAGCAATCCGTTCGAAAATAGGGACGGCGCCCCGAACCCGGTGCGTTTGAACAGGCCGGGCGATTATGCTAGTCTGTCGTATCCCCTCAGGTGGGATAGCCTAGCTAAGTCGTTTGTTATCAGACATGTTTTCACGGACTTGGATATGAAGAAAGAGATCGCCAAGCATTACGACCCGGCAGCCACGGAAGGCCCCATCTATCGCCGCTGGCTCGAGGCCGGGGCTTTCGCCGCCTTCCCCGACGGCCGGGGCGAGGACCGCCGCTATGTCGTCATGATGCCCCTGCCGAACGTCACCGGCGCCCTGCACATGGGCCACGCCATGGACAACGTCATGCAGGACCTCCTCATCCGCTGGCACCGGATGCTGCAGGACAACACCCTCTGGATGCCCGGCACCGACCATGCCGGCATCGCCACCCAGGCCGTCGTCGAGAAGCGCCTGTTCGAGCTCGAGGGAAAGACACGGCACGACATCGGCCGCGAGGGCCTCGTCCGCCGCATCTGGGAGTGGAAAGAGGAGTACCAGCAGAGGATCATCGGCCAGCAGCAGGAGATGGGCTGCTCGTGCGACTGGGACCGCCAGCGCTTCACCATGGACCCGGTCTGCACCCGGGCCGTCCGCGAGGCCTTCTTCCGGCTCTTCCGTGACGGGCTCATCTACCGCGGCGACCGCCTCGTCAACTGGGACTGCCAGCTGCAGACCGCTGTCAGCGACGACGAGATCGTCCACGAGACCATCCAGGGCCATTTCTGGCACATCCGCTACCCGGTCATCGAGCCCAAGCCCGGCGAGCCGCCCTTCGTCACCGTGGCCACGACCAGGCCGGAGACCATGCTGGGCGACACGGCCGTGGCCGTCCACCCCGATCCGGCCGGCGAGTTGGAGCGGCTCATCACGGAGCTTCCGGCGAGGATCGCCGCCGCGCCCGCCAGGGACCGGGCCGGGCTCGAGGCCGGGCTCGAGGAGGCCCGCCGCCGCAAGGACGAGCTGCTGCCCCACCTTCTCTTGTTGAGGACCATGGCCGCCGACGGGCGCCGGGTCCTCCTGCCGCTCCTCGACCGGCCCATCCCGCTCATCCTCGACGAGTGGGCCCGGCCCGAGCTCGGCTCCGGGTGCGTCAAGATCACGCCCGGCCACGATCCCAACGACCACGACGTCTGGAAGCGCCACCGGGTCGAGATCGGCATCGTCAACATCCTCAATCCCGACGGGACGCTCAACGCCAACGCCGGACCCTACGCCGGGATGGACCGCCTGGAGGCCCGGCGCAAGGTCGTCGCCGACCTCGAGGCCGGGGGCCGGATCGAGGCCGTCGAGGACCGGGAGATCGAGATCGGCCACTCCGACCGGTCCAAGACGCCCATCGAGCCCTATCTCTCCAAGCAATGGTTCGTCCGCATGGGGGAGGTCGAGAGCGGCATCCTGTGCGGCCGGGGGACGAAGAAGGAATTCCGGGCCCCCGGTCTGGCCCAGGCGGCCATCGACGCGACGGATCCCGCGTACAGGTCCCCCTCCGGCCGGAGGCTCGAGTTCCATCCCGACCCGGAACGCTACCGCGGCACTTACGTCAGCTGGCTGGCGGAAAAGCGCGACTGGTGCATCAGCCGCCAGCTCTGGTGGGGGCACCGCATCCCCATCTGGCGCGGGAGCTTCGACCGGAGCGCTCTCGGCGGTATCCTGAAGAAAATGCCCCCGGCTTCGAGCGAAGAGCTTCACGTCTGGGTCGCCGACCAGGAAGGGAATCTCCTTCCTCCCCGCGACGAGGACCTGCCGGCGGAGGGGCGATTCGATCTCCTCGCCTGCCTGCGGGACCCCGCCGCCGAGAAGGCTTGGGCGGGGGCCCTCGCCGAGCTGGGGCTCGTCCAGGACCCCGACGTCCTCGACACCTGGTTCAGCTCGGCCCTTTGGCCGTTCTCGACCTTGGGCTGGCCGGACCCCGCTACGGCCGAGGTCGAGGCCGGCAAGCCGGGGCTTGGCGGAAAGGACGGCGCTCCGGACTGCCTGAGCACCTACTACCCCGGCTCGTGCCTGGTGACCGGCCGCGACATCATCACCCTCTGGGTGGCCCGGATGCAGCTCATGGGTCTCTATCTTTTAGGCGATGTCCCGTTCACCGACTGCTTCATCCACGCCAACATCCAGGACGGCAAAGGCGAGCGGATGTCGAAGAGCAAGGGCAACGGCATCGACCCCGCGGACATCATCGAGAAGTACGGCGCCGACGCCATGCGCTACGTCCTCTGCGACATGCAGACCGGGACCCAGGACATCCGGCTGCCCGTCCAGGCCGTCAGTCCCTACACCGGCAAGCTCGTCGACCTGGCCACGGCCCGCCACGGACGGACCGTCTTCACCTACGTGGACCCCGAGACGGGCAAGGAGTTCGACGTCCTGGGGACCATCCCCGACCTGCCGGTGGCCAAGATCATCAGCGAGCGCTTCGAGGTCGGCCGGGCCTTCTGCACCAAGCTCTGGAACGCCGCCCGGTTCGCCCTGATGAGCTTGGAGGAGGAGCCCGCCGGCGACTTCCGGCTGTTCCGCTTCGCCGAGCTCGAGCCCGAGGACCGCTGGGTCCTGGCCCGGCTCCGGCGGGCCGTCGAGGCCGTGACTGCCGGGCTCGCGGACTACAATCCGTCCCAGGCCCTGGGCGCGGCCCGGGAGTTCTTCTGGGGCGAGCTCTGCGACTGGTATCTCGAGCTCATCAAGCCCCGCCTCAAACAGGGGGCGGCCGATCGCCGGGCCGGGGCCGTCCTGGCCCTCGTCCTCGACCAGGTCCTGCGCCTCATCCATCCCTTCGTGCCGTTCATCAGCGAGGCCCTCTGGGAGAGCCTGGGCGGCCTCCGGCCGCGGCGCGGGGCGGACGAGGAGCTGGACTGCCGCGGGCCGCTCATCACGGCCGCGTGGCCTGTCGCGCGGGCGGATTGGCGGGACGAAGGGGCCGAGTCCGACATGGGGCTTCTCCAGGGCGTCGTGCGGGCCGTCCGCAACTGGCGCTCTACGGCCGGGTGCCCGCCGTCCCGCAAGATCGCCGCCGTCGTCAAGGCCGGCGGCGAAGACGCCGCCGCGCTCGTCCGTACGGCGCCCGGGATCTCGCACCTCGCGGCGCTTTCCGGCCTCGAGATCCGGGCGGAGTTCGACCGGCCGAAGACCGCGGCCAAGGTCGTCCACAGCGGCCTGGAGATCTTCCTCCTCGACGTCATCGACGTCGAAGCCGAGCGGAAGCGGCTCGAAGCGGGCCTCGCCAGATGGCGCAAGGACCTCGAACGGACCGATAAGAAGCTCGCCAACCCTGGCTTCGTCGAAAAGGCCCCGGCCGAGGTCGTCGCCGAGGAGCGCCGCCGCCTCGAAGCCGCCCGCCGCGAGATCGCCCTCCTCGAGCGAAGCCTCGCCGACTTGAGCTAGAGGGTCGAAAGCCTACTCTGAGAAGCGGGCCGCCAAGATCCAATAAGGGTCGACCTTGGGATGCTCCAAGGGTCTTTCGCCGCCGCCGCTGACGATCTTCAGCCCGGCATCGGCGGGGACGACCTCGCCGGCGACGGCGCTCAAGATCCCGTCCTCCCGAAAGGCCTCCACCAGCCGATCGGCCTCTTTCTTGTCGACGAGGACGAGAAGGGTCCCTTCGCTGATGGCGGAGAAAGGGTCGAACCGGAACAGATCGGCCGTTTTCCTGATCACGGGCTGGACGGGGATGAGACCCTCTTCGATCCGCAGCCCGTAGTTCCCCGCCCGGGCCATCTCGTAGAGCCCTCCCCAGATGCCGCATTCGGTCGCGTCGTGCATGACGTGGACGCCGGGGAATCGCCGGGCGACGGCGCAGTCGTCCATCACCGACATCTGGGAGAAGACGCCGGCCGCCTCACGCTGGAAATCGGCCCCGCCGGCGTCGATGAACCGGTCGGGGAAGAGGACGGCCAAGAGGCCGGTCGTCTCGATGGCCGGGCCCTTGGTGACGACCAGGAGGTCTCCTTCCTTGACCCGGTGGGGGCCGCGCAGGTCCCGTTCGGGGCCGACGGCGATGGACGTCGCTCCTCCGACCATGGGATATGTGCAGCCGGTGTAGCGGGCCGTATGCCCGGTGATGATGCTGATGCCGTACTTACAGGCCTCGGCGTGGACGGCGTCCCACATCTCCTCGAGCTCGGATTCCTTCATCTCCGGCGGGAGATTGAGGTCGATGGTCAGATAGCGGGGCTCGAGGCCGGATACGGCGACGTCGCAGAAGATGATATGGAACGCGAACCAGGCGGCCTTGGCGAACCCGAACGAGGGCACGATGAAGAAGGGGTCCGTGGAAAAGGCCAGGCATGTCCGGCCCATTCGGATGACGCCGTAATCCACGCCGTGTTTCGGGCCGATGACGACACGGGGATCGCCGGCCCCCAGCTTCGGGTAGATGACCCGGTCGAAGAAATCGGGGTGGATCTTGCCGAGTTCAGGGAGTTCTCGGTCGTTCATGGCTCTTCCCTCCGCAGGTCCTAACCTGATCAGGTTCATAGGGTCCCGCGGCTCTCCCGCGGTTCTCAGCCCCGGATGATCGGAGCTCCCCTGGTATTGGAACGATATATTATCAACAGCGGGACGGAATAGCAAGCTTCAGGGCCGCGGGCCGTTGACAGACGTCCCCGGCCTGGACTATCATGCCGCCGCCGGCTATGCCAGGCTCGCGCCATCCCGGCCGGCCCGGGACGGCGTTCGCTTTCCCGGGAAATGCGCAAGTCCCGGAGGAGGAGTGAGCCTGACGGTCGTCATCATCGCCGCCTACCTCGGCGTTCTCGTCGGGCTTGGCGCGCTCGCCCGCCGCCGATCGGGCCCGACCCACGAAGCGTTCTTCCTGGCCAACCGCGCTCTCGGCCCGATCCTGCTGCTGCTGACGATGGCCGCCACGAATTTCTCCTCGTTCACCGTCCTCGGCTTCTCCGGGGCCGGCTACCGCATCGGTTGGGCCTACTACCCGGTGATGGCCTTCGGCACCGGGTTCATCGCTCTGTCCTTTTTGATCGTCGGCATCCCGGCGATGCGCGCGGCCCGGGAGCTCGGCGCGGTGACCCCTCCGGAGCTCATCCGCCTGCGGCTGCCCAACCGTGCGCTCCACGCCGCCTATACGCTCGTGATGGTCGTTTTCACTCTCCCTTACCTCGCCATCCAGCCGATGGGCGCAGGCTACGCCCTACAGGAGCTGGCCGGGATCCCTTATGCCTGGGGCGCCGGCTTGGTTGTCGCCGTCGGGGTCGCCTATGTCCTGATCGGAGGCCTGCGCGGCGACGTCTTCACCGATGCGTTCCAGGGCCTGTTGATGCTGGGGACCCTCGCCCTCCTGCTCTTCGCCGCGGCCAGGGCCTTCGGCGGGTTCGCCGCAGCCGGTGCGAGCGCCGCCGCCGCCGCGCCTGAGCTCTTCGGCCGGCCCGGAGGCGGAGGCGTCTTCACGCCGGGCGTCTGGTTTTCCTACATGCTCCTTTGGTCGCTCTGCAACCCGATGTTCCCTCAGCTTTTCCAGCGGTTCCTGGCCGCTCGGGACTCACGGGTGATCAAGACGACCGCCCTCCTGTACCCGCTCATCACCGGCTCTCTTTTCTTCCTGCCAGTGGCCCTCGGCGTCATCGGCCGGCTGGCCCTGCCCGGGTTGGAGGCCCAGGAGGCCGACTCGGTGGTCCCCCGCCTCATCGCCCAGCTGCTGCCGCCGTGGGCCGGCGCCGTCGCTCTCGTCGCGGTCCTTGCAGCGCTGATGTCGACGATGGACTCGCAGCTCCTCACCCTCAGCTCGATCGTCATCCGTGACGGTGCGGCCCTGTCCGGCGCGGCTAAACCGCGGCGGTTCCTGTCGCGCCCCGCCGCCATTGTCGGGCTGGCCCTCACGGGTTACCTTCTGGCCCTGCGCCCGTGGGGGCCTTTCCTCCAGATCGTGACCGAGGCGTTCTCCGGCCTGGCCGTCCTTTTCCCGGTCACCGTCGCCGCGCTTTGGTGGCGGCGGACGAATGCCTGGGCCGGCTTGGCCTCGATCATCGCCGGCGAAACGGTCGTCGTCCTCTACCATTTCAAGCTCCTGCCCGCGTTCGGGCTCCTTCCGGCGATCCCGGCGGTCGCCGTCGCGGCGCTGGTCCTCGTCGCCGGCAGCCTCGTCCGGCCCGGCGGTTCGGAGCCGGTGATCGGACCGCCGCGCCGCTGGCCGGTTTGGGCCGCCGGCTTCGCCGCCCTCTTCGCGCTGGCCTGCGATTTCTGGAACTGGGGCGATGCGCGCCTCGGCTGGCTGGCCCTGCCGCGCTGGCTCTGGTATCACTTCGGATTGGTCGCCGCCCTCTTCTTGCTGCTCCTCGCCGCGCTGCGGGCTCGGTCCAAGGAGCGGG
>JBBIGP010000070.1:0-12773 GCA_037447475.1 Candidatus Aminicenantota bacterium | reverse complement strand
ATGGAAATCGAGATGAAGGTCAAGGGCCTGGTCGTCGACCCGATCTCGAAGATGCCCATCGTCGTCCTCGAGAACCCCCGCAACGAGCAGATCCTGCCCATCTGGATCGGGGTCTTCGAGGCCAACGCCATCGCCTTGACCATCGAGAACGTCCCGACCCCGCGGCCCATGACCCACGACCTCCTCAAGAGCTTCCTCGACAAGCTCGACATCGCCATCGAGAAGATCGTCGTCAACGACGTCCGCAACAACACCTTCTACGCCATGATCCACTGCCTCCGGGAGGGCCGGCCCCTGGTCGTCGACTCCCGTCCCTCCGACGCCATCGCCCTGGCCCTGCGCATGAGCTCGCCGATCTACGTCGAGGAGGATGTCGTCCAGAAGGCCAACGGCCTGAAGTTCGACGAGGGCGGCGATTCCGCCGAACGGCTCCTGCGGTGGCTCGAGACCCTCCGGCCCGAGGATTTCGGCCGCTACAAGATGTGATCAGGTCCTCAGCCGGAGGAACCCGGCCGCACCCGCCAGCCCGAAGATGAGGTTGGCCCCCCACGCGGCGAGCCACGGAGGCAGGACCTCGGTGGTGCCGAGGCTTCGGAAGACGGCGAACGCCCCCCAATAGGCCATGGCGATGACGACGCTCGCCCCGATCCCGGTCAGGGTCCCTTTCCGGCCCATGGAAAAGGCGAACGGCACGGCCAGGAGGGCCATGACCAGGCTGACGAACGGGAGGGCGGTCTTCTGGCCGAGCTCCACCCGCAGGCGGATCGCGCGGAAGCCCATGGCCCGGACCTCGGCGGCATAGCCCCTGAGCTCGCTCCAGGTCATCTGCAGGGGGTCGCGGCGGGCCTTGAGGAAAGTCGTCCGGCCCTCGCGCGTCGCGATCTCCCCCCTTTGCCGGCGGGCGAAGGCGGGGCCGTCCCCGCCCTGGTAGTCCCGGGACCAGCCCCGCTCGAAGAGGAAGGCGTCCGAAGCGAGCACGGCCTTTTCGGCGAACGTCCTCCGGCGGAGGGACCAGCCGTCGATGTCGAGGTCGAAGACCGAGAGGCGGCTGAACTCGGAGGCGGCCGGGTCGAAATAGTCGTAGTGATAGATCCGGTCCCCGTCCCGGCCCAGGATCCAGTGCCGGTTGAGGTAGCTGTAGCTGCGTGGCGGCAGGTCCGTGATCCGGCTCCAGGCCGCTTCCGATCTCGCGTGGGCCGCCGGGACGACCCTCTCCTGGACGAGGAATGCCGCGCCGCTCGCCAGGGCGGCCAAGGCCAGGACCGGCAGGGCCAGGCGGTGGAGGCTGATCCCGCACGATCTGACGGCCAGCGTTTCGTTGGACCGGGCCAGCAGCCCGAGGCTGAGGAGCGCCGTGGCCAGGACCGCGACCGGGAGGATGAAGGCCAGGAACTCCGGGAGCCGGAAGCCGACGTAGGCGACGAGCAGGCCGAGAGGCTTGCCGCGGCGGAGGACGTCGTCCAGGCGCTCGAAGAACATGACCAGGGCCGTGGCCGCGACGAGGCCCGAGAAGACCAGGCCCAGGACGGCGGCGAACTTCCGGGCGACGTAGCGGTCCAGGATGTCGGGAAAGGGGAGGCGGGGGAAGCGGATCTCCCGGCCGCGGCCGCCGGCGGGGGCCGGGGGCCGGGCGACGGTCTCGTCCTTCGCCGGCTTCAAGAGGAGGCGGGCCAGGCCGTCCCACCCGGGCCGTTCGCGGTCCGCCCGGAGGAACAGGAACAGACCGGCGGCGGCCAGGACGATGTCGGGCCCCCACATGCCGAGCCACGGGCCGAGCTTTCCGTCCATGGCCAGCTTCTCCCCCGCCGTGAGGAGAGCGTAGTAGAGAAGGATGACGAGCAGGCTCAGGGAAAAGCCGCCGATGCGGCCGGCCCGGCCCGTCCGGATTCCCAGCGGAAGGCCGAGAAGGACGAAGATGAGGCAGACGAAAGGCAGGGAGAACTTCTTGTGGATCTCGACCGCGTGGGCCCGGACCTCGCGCGGCGGGCCGCCGTCCGGCAGGGCCCGCAGGGCCGCCAGGTCCCGTCGGAGCTCCGCGATGTCCTTCTCCCGGACCCTCTTCTCGCTCGAGATCGAGGCGAACAGGCTTTCGACGGGAATCTCCTCCTCGAGCTTTTCGAAGGCGGTCAGGCTGTCCTTTTCGGGCTCGACCGGGGAGGCGGAGTAGGCCAAGCCGCCGGCGAGCTCGAGGACGGCCCGCTTCTCGTCGGGGAAGAGCCGGATCCGGCCCCGGCGGGCCATGACGACACGGCGGTCCAGGGGGTCCCGTCCGAAGAAGGCGAAGACGTTCCGCCACTCGCCGTCCCGGTCGACGTCCTGGACGAGGAAGACCATGTTCGGGACGGTCTCGTTGAACTCCAGAGGATGGACCTTGAGGCGGACCCGGGCCAGGACCGAGTCCGTCATGGCCAGGACCCATCGATGGTTCGCCCGGGGCGCGATGGAAAGGGCGAGGGCGGAGGTGACGGTCCAGCCGCAGAGGGCGAAGAGGAGGACGGGGCGGGCCAGGCGACGGGCGCTCATGCCGAGCGACCGGAGGGCGACGATCTCGGAATCGGCGGACAGGCGGGCCAGCCCGGCAAGGATGCCCGTCAGCACGGCCATGGGCACGGCGAAGGTCAGGATGGACGGCAGGAGCAGGCCGAGGATGCGCAGAGCCTCCCCGGCGGGCACGCCCTTGTCGATGAACAGCTCGGCCAGGAGGAGCACCTGGTTCATGAGCAGGACGAAGACGATCAGGAGCAGGCCGACGAGGAACGGAGGGACCATCTCGCGGAAGACGTAGCGGTCGACGGTCTTGGGCATGCAGCCCAACTATAAAACAAGAAGGGGTCAAATCTCCACTTATTAAATCTACGCCTTGCTTCCAGGAAGGCATCTTGAAAATTTAATAAGTGGAGATTTGACCCCTTCTTAAAAAAAAGCCCCGGGCGCCGTGCCCGGGGCTTCCGCTTCTTTCCGAACGGGCGATCAATACATGTCGCCGGGAGGGGTCGGGTACTTGGGCCCCTTCTCTTCTTCGGGGAGCTCGGCGACGAGGCCTTCGGTCGTCAGCAGGAGGCCGGCGATGGAGGCCGCGTTCTGGAGGGCGATCCGGACGACCTTCGTCGGGTCGAGGATGCCGCCCTTGACCATGTCCTCGTACTTCTCGTTCAGGGCGTTGAAGCCCATGTCCTGCTTGAGCTCCTTGACCTTCTCGACGACCACGGAGCCTTCGTAGCCGGCGTTGGCCGCGATCTGGCGGAGCGGCTCCTCGACGGCGCGGCGGACGATCCGGGCGCCGATCTTGAGATCGCCTTCGAGCTCGAGCTTGTCGAGGGCCTTCTGGGCGCGGAGCAGGGCCACGCCGCCGCCGGGCACGATGCCTTCCTCGACGGCCGCCTTCGTGGCGTGCATGGCGTCCTCGACCCGGGCCTTCTTCTCCTTGAGTTCGGTCTCGGTGGCCGCGCCGACCTTGATCAGGGCGACGCCGCCGACCATCTTGGCCAGCCGCTCCTGGAGCTTCTCGCGGTCGTAGTCGGACGTCGTGTCCTCGATCTGGGTCCGGATCTGCTTGATCCGGGCCTGGACGTCGGCCGTCTTGCCGAGGCCCTCGACGATCGTCGTGTTGTCCTTGTCGATGACGACCTTCTTGGCCTGGCCGAGCCAGTCGATGGTGACGTTCTCGAGCTTGACGCCGATGTCCTCGGTGATGACCTTGCCGCCGGTCAGGACGGCGATGTCCTCGAGCATGGCCTTACGGCGGTCGCCGAAGCCGGGGGCCTTGACGGCCGCGCACATGAACGTGCCCTTGAGCTTGTTGACGACCAGGGTCGCCAGGGCCTCGCCCTCGACCTCCTCGGCCACGACGATCAGGGGCCGGCCGGAGCGGGCCACGTTCTCGAGCAGGGGCAGGAGCTCCCGCAGGTTGCTGATCTTCTTCTCGTGGAGGAGGATGAGGACGTTCTCCAGGACGCACTCCATGCGGTCGGGGTCGGTGATGAAATAGGGGGACAGGTAGCCGCGGTCGAACTGCATGCCCTCGACCGTCTCCATCGTCGTCTCGAGGCCCTTGGCCTCCTCGACGGTGATGACGCCGTCCTTGCCGACCTTGTCCATGGCCTCGGCGATGATCTTGCCGATGGACTCGTCGTTGTTGGCCGAGATGGACCCGACCTGGGCGATCATCTCGCCGCTGACCTCGCGGCTCATCTTCCGGAGGTCCTTGACGACTGCGTCGACGGCCTGGTCGATGCCCTTCTTGATGAGCATGGGATTGGAGCCGGCCGTCACGAACCGCAGGCCCTCGCTGTAGATGGCCTGGGCCAGGACTGTCGCCGTCGTCGTCCCGTCGCCGGCCACGTCCGAGGTCTTGGACGCGACTTCCTTGACGAGCTGGGCGCCCATGTTCTCCCACGGGTCCTTGAGCTCGACCTCCTTGGCCACGGTCACGCCGTCCTTGGTGCTCGTCGGCGAGCCGAACTTCTTGTCGAGGACGACGTTCTTGCCGCGCGGGCCGAGGGTCGCCCTGACGATGTTGCTGAGGATGTTGACGCCCTTGAGCAGGGCCTGTCTCGCTTCGTCTCCAGCCAGGATCTGTTTTGCCATGATGCCTCCTTGTTACTTGCCGATGACGGCCAGGATCTCTTCCTCGCGGACGATCACGAGCTCGACGCCGTCGACCGTGACCTCAGTGCCGCTGTACTTGCCGATGAGGACCCTGTCGCCCTTCTTCACGGCCAAGGGGATGGTCTTGCCCTCGTCCGTGACCCTGCCCTGGCCGACCTCGATGATCTCGGCCTCCTGGGGCTTCTCTTTGGCCGTGTCCGGGATGATGATCCCGCCTCTCTTGACTTCCTGTTCCTCGAGCCTCTTGAGGAGCACTCTGTCATACAGAGGGTGAACTTTCATTAAAAACCTCCTTTGTGTGATATTGATGGTTAGCAGTCAATAAACGTGAGTGCTAATTATATAGGATTCCGGCCGATTTGTCAAGAGGGAAATGATCCAAAAATTAGCAGTCTATGTAATTGATTGCTAGATTTTCTTCTTGATCTTCAATATTTTAGCTCTGTTGCTGAGCGTATTTCGATGAATTCCCAGGGCTTTGGCCATCTTTGTCTTGTTGCCCTCGCATTTCTTGGCCGTCTGCTCGAAAAAGACCTTCTCGAACTCCCGCAGGGCGTTCTTGAGATCGATCTCTTTGTCGACCATCTCCTTGATGAGAGATTCCAGCTTCTGGTGGAGGTTCGGCTCGCTAGATCTTCTGTCCATCTTTCCCTCCACGCTCCGTGATCTCTTTATACGAGGAATCGAACTTCTCTTTCAAGTCCTGGGGGATGAGGTTGACGGCGGCCCGGGTGATTCCGAAACACAAAGGCGCCAGCCGCGACCTTTCGAGGGCCGGCCGCTCGACGTCGAAGGCCAGCAGGGCGAAGACGAGGATCCCGCAGATCAGGACGCCCTTGAGCAACCCGAAGGCCCCTCCGAGCAGCCGGTTCGCGATGTCCAAAGGGCCCTTCATGGCCTTCGTCAGCAGCCACCCGACGAGGCCGCCTGCGGCCAGCACGGCGGCGAAGACGGCGACGAACCCCAGGAAGTTCGCCATCACGTCGTTTTCCATGAACCGGCGGAAGAGCGCGGCGGCGGCCCGGTAATTGAAGGCGGCCAGGACGAGCCCGGCGACGACGGCGACGAGGCCGACGACCTGCCGGACGAGCCCCCGGACGAGCCCCCAGACGGTCGTCGCCGCCAGCAGAACACCCAGGACGACATCGAGCCAGCTCATGCGGTCTTCCCCCCTTTCGCCCTCAGCCGCTCGACCATTCCATAGTCTCCCTCCCGGAGGGCCCCGAACGCGACGTGAGGCTTGATGCGGCCGTGGAAATCCGATCCCGCCGTGGGCACGAGGTCGAGTTCCGCGGCCAGGTCCCGGTAGAACGCGACCTGCGCGGTCTCGTGATAGAATGTGTAGACCTCCATCCCGACGAGCCCGCGGTCCTTGAGCAGGCGGGCGTCCTCGGCGGTCGTCTGCTGGAAATACGCCCCCGGGTGGGCCAGGACAGGGACGCCCCCCGTCCCCGGGACCAGGTCCAGGACCTCGAGGAGGCCGATGAACCTCTTCGGGACGTGGGCGGCCTGGCCCTCGGCGAAATATTCCTTATAGAAAAGGTAGGGGGCGATGGCCCGGTTCTTCTTCCGGTAGAAGAACTCGAGGGCCGGGTTCTTCGCGTTCTCGGGATTGTCTAGGAGGATCTGGGCGATCTTGACCCCGAGCGGGGCCGCCCCGTTGGACCCCTCCCGGACCTCCTCCCATGTCAGGGCGAAGCCCATGCCGCGGACCTTGTCGACCCGCTCGCGGGCTTCGTCCATCCGGCAGCGCGTCTGACCGTCGATGACCCGGGCGATCGCCGGGCTGTCCCGGTCGACGAAGGGCAGAAGGAGATGGAACTCGCGGTCCCCGAAGAGGGTCGTCACCTCGATGCCCGGAATGACCTCGATCCCGGCCGCCCGCCCCGCCTCGACGGCCTCCGGATAAGCGGCCAAGGTGTCGTGGTCGGTGATGGAGATGGCCCGGAAGCCCTTCGTCCGGGCCATGGCGACGAGCTCGGCCGGCGAGAAATCGCCGTCGCAGCTCCGGTTGGAGTGGATATGAAAGTCGACTCGGCCGCTCATGCGAGGTCGCGGCGGCCGGTCAGCAGCCGGTAGATCTCGAGGTACTTTTCCGACGTCTTGGCGACGATCCCCTCCGGCAGGGGCGGCGGGGGCGAGTTCTTGTCCCAGTCCGTCGTCTCCAGGTAGTCCCGGACGAACTGCTTGTCGAGGCTCGCCTGGGGCCGGCCCGGCTCATAGTCCGCGAGCGGCCAGAAGCGCGAGGAGTCGGGCGTGAAGATCTCGTCGACGAGGATGAGGTCGTCGCCGTCGAACCCGAACTCGAACTTCGCGTCGGCGATGATGATGCCCTTGGAGACGGCGTAGAGGGCGGCCTTCTGATAGAGCTCGAGGCTCACCTTGCGCAGCTTCTGGGCGGTCTCGGCTCCGGCGATCTTCTGGACGTCCTTGAACGAGATGTTCTCGTCGTGGCCGTGCTCGGCCTTGGTCGAGGGCGTGAACAGGGGCTCCTCGAGCCGGTCGGACTCCTTGAGGCCCTTGGGGAGCTTGAGGCCGCTCATCTTGCCCGTGGCCTTGTACTCTTTCCAGCCGGAGCCCGAGATGTAGCCCCGGACGACGCACTCGACGGGGATGACCTCGGTCTTCTGGACGAGCATGGACCGCATCTCGAGAACGTCCTTGTGGGGGAGCAGCGCGGCGGGGAAATCCTTGATGTCGGTCGCGATGAGGTGGTTGGGGCAGACCAAACGGACGAAGTCGAACCAGAACTTCGAGAGCTGGATCAGGACCTTCCCTTTGTAGGGGATGAGGGAGGGAAGGACCCAGTCAAAGGCCGAGACGCGGTCCGTTGCGACGATGAGCAGCCGGTCGTCGACCGCGAACACGTTGCGGACCTTTCCTTTCTTGTAAAGGGGAATGCCGGACAGTTCGACATCACCGATCGGGCGTTCCATGGGAGTCTCCTTTGTGGTCCCCCTAGGATAAAGGAACCATCCCCAAAATGCAAATGAGCCCCGCGGCGTCGCCGCCGCCCTCGATCCGTGCGTTCGGCCGCTTGACCAAGGCCCATGAGCGCTCGTTCGACGACGCCCGCGGCCCGGTCTTCAGCGGTCGTCTCCGTCCGCTCAACCGGCGTCGGGCGGCGGGAGGAGGCCGATGAAGTTGATCATGCGGCGCTCCTCGCCCCGGTCGCGGCGGTAGGACAGGAGCGACAGCTCGCAGTGGGTGCAGGCCGGCCCCGTGTCGAGGATGTCCTCCCGCTTCAGGCCCAGCCCTTCGAGGAGCCAGGTGTTGGCGGCCCGCAGATCGAGCAGGTATCTGCCGCGCCCCCCGGGGCACTCGGCGAGAACGTCCTCCGGGAAGCCCGCCCGCAGGAACACGGTCCGGACCTCCGGGCCGACCTCGTAGCAGGTCGAACCGATGCAGGGGCCGATGGCGGCCAGCAGGCCGCCGGGGACCGCGCCGTAGTCCTTCTCCATGGCCCTGACGGCCTTCTCGAGGACACGCTCCGCGGTCCCCCGCCATCCGCAATGGACGGCCGCCACGGCTCGCGTCCTCTCGTCCACGAGGAAGACGGGCAGGCAATCCGCCGTCCGGACGACGAGCAGCAGCCCGGGCACCCGGGTCATCAGCGCGTCGCCCTCGAGGCGGCCTTCGGGCGCTTCCTCGATCCGGTGGACGGCATTCGAGTGGACCTGGCGCATGATGACCGGCCGGAAGCGCCCGAAGCCGGCCGCCGCCCGGAGATCGTCCTCCTGCCAGCCCGCCGTGCCGAATCCGTGGACGAGCCAGGGGAGGCCCGAAAGCCGGGGGACCGTCAGATAGGGGCGGGCCTCATCGCTCATGGCCTCAGTATATCCGGAAAAGGCCGGCGGGGCCAAGGCGCCGGCCTCGCGGGGCCGGCGCTTGTCAATTGCCTCCCGTCCTCGTATGATGAAGGAACAATGCCCGTGAAGGAACAACCGATGTCTCTCGCCGTCATCCTCATCCTGTCCGCCGGCTTCTTTCTGTCCTTCGTCCTCTTCGGGGCCCTCCGCCTCGAGGACCGGGAACGGCCCCGGGTCAGGGAGTTCGGCGTCGTCGTCGGCGTGCTCGATCCCGGGCCGCTCAACGCCATCACGGACGTCGCCGGGGTCCGGGTCGGTCACGTCACCGTCACCAAAGGCCGGGACGTCCGGACAGGGGTCACGGCCGTCCTGCCCCACGGCGGCAACCTCTTCCAGGACAAGGTCCCCGCCGGGATCTCCGTGGCCAACGGCTACGGCAAGCTCACCGGCGTCACCCAGGTCCGCGAGCTGGGGACGCTCGAGACGCCCATCGTCCTGACCAACACCCTGAGCGTCTGGACGGCGGCCGAGGCCCTCGTCGACTGGACGCTGGGGCTTCCCGGCAACGAACGGGTCGGTTCGGTCAACCCCGTCGTCGGCGAGACCAACGACGGCTGGCTCAACGACATCCGCGGCCGGCATGTCACCAAGGCCCACGTCCTCGAGGCCGTCGGCAAGGCCGCCGGGGGGCCCGTGGCCGAGGGCTCCGTCGGGGCCGGCACGGGGACGACCTGCTTCAACTACAAGGGAGGCATCGGGACGGCTTCCCGCCGGCTTTCGGCCGCCCGGGGCGGCTGGACGGTCGGCATCCTGGTCCAGACGAACTTCGGCGGCGCCCTGACGATCGGCGGCCGGCCCGTCGGCCGCCTTCTCGGCGCGAAGGAGGGCCCCGAGGAGGCTGCGGGCGACGGCTCGTGCATGATCGTCGCCGCCACCGACGCCCCCCTCGACGCCCGCAACCTCGAACGCCTGGCCAAGCGGGCCCTGCTCGGCATCGCCCGGACCGGCGGGTATTTCTCGAACGGCAGCGGCGATTACGCCCTGGCCTTCTCCACGGCCCCGGATGTCCGCGTCCCCCACGGCTCCCGGGACCTGGCCCGCGCCGTCACCCTGCTCCGCGACGAGGCCGCATCGCCCCTCTTCCAGGCCGCGGCCGAGGCCGCCGAGGAGGCCATTCTCAACTCCCTGTTCAAGGCGGTCCGGACGGAAGGCCGGGACGGACGCGTGGCCGAAGCCCTGCCCCTCGACCGCCTGCGCGAGATCCTCAAGTGAGCCCGCGCCGGCTGAAGACGATCGGCGTCCTGGGCGGGATGGGCCCGGAGGCCACCGGCTATTTCTTCGAGCGGATCCTGGCCAACACCGCGGCCGCCTCTGACCAGGGCCACGTTCCCGTCGTCGTGCTGAGCCGGCCCCGGATCCCGGACCGGACCAGGGCCATCCTGCACGGAGGCCGCAGTCCTCTGCCCGCGCTCCTCCGAGGGGCGGAGGCCCTGCGCCTGGCAGGGGCCGACTTCATCGTCCTGCCCTGCATCAGCGCCCACTACTTCCGGCCCGCCCTGGCGGCACGGTCCCCGCTGCCGGTCCTCGACCTCCTCGACGAGACCCTGAAAGCCCTTCGACGCCTGCGCCCTGCGGCCGGGGCCGTCGGTCTCATCGCCACGACGGGGACGGTCCGGTCGCGGATCGTCCACGACCGCCTCGAGCCGGCCGGCTTCCGCGTCGTCGCCCCGTCCGCGGCGGAGCAGAGGAAGGTCATGACCGCGATCTACGGGAAGCGGGGCGTCAAGGCGGGCGTCACGTCGGGCCCGCCGCGCGAGGCCCTGCTCGCGGTCGCCGCGGCGCTCGTCCGCCGCGGCGCCCGGGTCCTCCTCGCCGGCTGCACCGAGGTCCCTCTCGCCGTCCGCGCCGCGGACCTTCCCGTGCCGCTCGTCGAGCCCATGGATATCGGGGCCCGGGCCGCCGTCCGGCTCGCCGGCGCCCGGCTGAAGGGCTGTGCCCGGCCTCCCGGTCCACGTTCAATCTTTAAATGACACTGCGGCGCGGCGGTATTGACTTCGGGACCCCGTTCCGGTATAAAAGTGCGGGATTTCCCCCCCGTGAGGAGGTGAATTTCATTGGCTTTTGTCATTCTTGACGAAGGTGAAAACCTGGAGTCCGCTCTGCGCCGTTTCAAGCGGCGGGTCCAGCAGGAAGCGATCATCAAAGAGATCAAGAAGCACTCCGTGTACTTCAAGCCCGGCGAGAAGCGCCGGATGAAGGAAGCCCAGGCCCGCAAGCGCATGAGGCGGCGGATCAAGAGAGAGCGCGACATCGATTATTGAGTCCTGTTCCGTGACTGCGCGCGCCCGCGAGGGGCGCGGCCCATTATTGAGAAAGGGAGCCCGGCGACGCACAAACCCGACTGGCTCAAGGTCCGGCTTCCCTCCCACGGGAATTACTTCCTCGTCTCGGAGATCCTGAGGACGGGCGGCCTCCACACGATCTGCGAGAGCGCCCGCTGCCCGAACATCGGGGCCTGCTGGGAGCGCAAGACGGCGACGTTCCTCGTTTTGGGGGACATCTGCACGCGGAACTGCGCGTTCTGCGCCGTGGCCAAGGGCCGGCCCGCCCCGCCGGACGCCGACGAGCCCGGCCGCGTCGCCGGGGCCGTGGCCGCCCTGGGCCTGTCCTATGCCGTCGTGACCTCCGTGACCCGCGACGACCTCCCCGACGGGGGCGCCGCCCATTTCGCCGCCACCGTCCGGGCCATCCGGGAGAAAAGCCCCGGGACCCGGGTCGAGGTCCTCATCCCCGACCTGCAGGGCGGCCGGGAGGCCCTCGCCGCGGTCCTCGACGCCGGGCCCGACGTCCTCAATCACAACCTGGAGACGACGGAAGCCATGTACCCGGCCATCGGACGGCCCCGGGCGAACTACCGGAGGTCCCTGGAGGTCCTGGCGGCGGCCAAGAGACGGGGCGCCGTGACGAAGTCCGGGCTGATGGTCGGACTGGGCGAACGGGAGGAGGACGTCCTGCGGACCTTCGCCGACCTCCGGCGGGCCGGCTGCGACCTCCTGACGATCGGCCAATACTTGAGGCCGCGGGCCGCCCATCCCCCGGTCGCGAGATACTACACGCCCGCCGAGTTCGCCTCGCTCGGCGCGGCGGCCCGGGCGGCCGGGTTCGCGGAGGTCATGTCCGGGCCCCTCGTCCGGAGCTCCTTCGAGGCCGCTCGCATGCACCGGACCGTTCGAGAAAGGGAAGTCCTTCCATGCGGTACCTGATCTTCACCGACATCCACGGCAATCTGGAAGCGCTCCTGGCGATGCTCAAGGCCATCCAGAAGAAGCGCATCGACCACTACATCTTCCTCGGCGACCTCGTCGGTTACGGGGCCTCGCCCAACGAGGTCATCCAGAGGATCGCGGCCCTCAGGCCCCTGTCCATCATCCGCGGCAACCATGACAAGGCCGTCTCGGGCCTCGACTCCGTCCAGACCTTCAACCCCATCGCCGCCTCGGCCATCTTCTGGACCAAGAGGAACATCACGGCCAAGAACCTCGACTTCCTGACCCGGCTCGAGCAGGGCCCCAAGGTCGTCGACGGAACGATCACCATCTGCCACGGCGCGCCGTTCGACGAGGACTACTACATCTTCGGCGAGTTCGACGCCGCCGAAGCGTTCCAGCACCTCCAGACGCCGGTCGGCTTCTTCGGCCACACGCACTTCCCCTTCGTCTACAGCTACCGGGAAGGGGCCGTCGAGGTGACCTTCCTCGAGGGGCAGGCCAACGCGGTCCGTCTCGAGAAGGGGGTCAGCTACCTCATCAATCCGGGCTCGATCGGCCAGCCCCGCGACCGCAACCCCCGAGCGGCCTTCGCCGTCTACGACTCGGAGGCCCGGATCGTGAGATTCCACCGCGTGGAATACGGCATCGAGGACGCCAAGAGGAAGATCATCGGCGCGGGGCTTCCCCCGGCGCTGGCCGAGAGGTTGAGCCTAGGTATTTAGGCCGGCCCGGCGCTCACTCGCGCCGCCGGAACAGGCGGTCGCCCAGCGTTTCCCCCAGGAAGAACTTGAAGAAGAAGAAGTAGAGGAGGCCGAGGACCGCGTAGAGGAGGAGCATGGAGCCGGACATCGCGCCCAGGATGCCGAACAGGGTCGCACCCACGGCGTGGGCCGCCAGCCAGAGCGCGGCGAGCCAGAAGACCCCGACGAACAGGAGGTCGAACGCCTTGGATCTCAGGGCGGCGGTGATGTCGAAAGGGAGGCGCTCAGCGGGCGGTTCCCGTTCCTCGGCGGCCCCGGCGGGCTCCCGCTCCGCCTCCTCGGAAGGGGGGGCGGCCTCCCGGCGGCCGGCTCTCAGGAACCCGCGG
>JBBIGP010000069.1:0-12871 GCA_037447475.1 Candidatus Aminicenantota bacterium | reverse complement strand
CTAGAGGCCGGCAATGGTCATTTCGCCGACCTTGACGGTCGGGCCGGCCACGGGGCCCAGGAACTCGAGGTCGCGGCCGACGGCTTCGATGTTTTCCAGGACCCGGCCGAGGTTGCCCGAGATGGTGATCTCGGCGACGGGATAGGCGACCTCTCCGCCCTCGATCCACAATCCGAAAGCCCCGCGGGAGATGTCGCCGGTGACGGGATTGAGCCCGTGCCCGAGGGTCCTGATGAGGATCAATCCTTCCTTCGTCGATTTGACGATGTCCTCCGGAGAGCCGGCGCCGGGCAAGAGATAGAAGTTGCTGGGACCGACCCCGCCGCCGTCGGCGTTGCCCGTGGACTTCAGCCGGAGCTTGCGGGCCGCGTAGGCGTTGCAGAGGAAGCTCCTGAGGACGCCGCCCTCGACGACCATCGTCCTCTGCGACGGAACGCCGTCGGAGTCGAAGGGCCTCGTCCCGAGCTCGCCCGGCAGCAGCCCGTCGTCGACGACCGTGACCAGGCCGTTCCCGATGCGCCGGCCGCGCTTCGCCGCGAGGAACGTCGACTTCTGGTAGACGGCCGTCCCCGAAACGCACGAAAAGAGGAAGCCCATGAGCCACGCCGTCTGGGCCGGCTCGAAGATGACCGGGACGTTCCGGGTCCGGACCTTCCGGGGCCGGAGCTGGCGGACTGTGCGCTCGACGGCCTTGCGGGCGACTGCCTCCGGGCTCTCGAGGTCGCGGAAGCGGCGCTTGGACGACGCCCAGGAGTCCTCGACCCGGCCGTCCGTTCCGCCGGCCTGCAGCCCGACCCCCAGTCCGCAATAGGTCTGCTCGTATTCGCCGAGGAACCCGTTCGAGTTGGCCAGGACGGAGCGGACGACGTTGGTGACGAAGCCGGCCCCGTGGGAGTTCGTGATGCGCCTGTCGCTGAGCGCGATCCGCTCGCATTCGAGGGCCAGGCGGACCTTGGTCTGGGCGTCGAGCCCGGCGACCTCCGGGTCGAAGAGCCGGAGCGCGGCGGCGTCCACGGCCTTCTTGGAGAGGGGCGCCAGCCCCGCGAACGGATCGGGGTTCCCCAGCCCGGCCCTCCGGACGGCGTTGCGGACGAGCCGCCGGAGCGTGGCGGGGTCGAGATCGGACGAGCTGGCGAAGGCCGTCCGCTTGTCCTTGATGATCCGCAGGCCGCAGACCCGCGACCCGGCCTCGATGAGCCGCTCGATCTTCCCTTTGCGGACATCAACGTTGAACTCGTCCCCGTCGACGACCGAGACCTCGACCTCGTCCGCGCCGCACTTGCGGGCATAGGCGACGAGGGATTCGGCCAGCGCCGCGAGCGCCGGGGCCGTCCTCGGCCGCCTCGTCCTCACGAGCGGCCCCCGACCGTCATTTTCGAGATCCGCAGGGTCGGGCAGCCGTCGGTCACCGGCACGTCCTGGCCCTCCTTGCTGCAAGTCCCGGTCTGCAGCCCGAACTCGAGGTCCGCTCCGACCCGGTCGATCCGTTTCAGGATCCCGATGTTCGAGCCGATGAGCGTCGCCTGTTTGACCGGCGCCGTCAGGCGCCCGCCCTCGATGAGGTAGCCGAGGCTGACCGAGAAGGTGAACTTGCCCGAATCCTCGACCTGCCCTCCCGAGAGGCTGGAGACATAGAAACCCTTCCTGACCGAGCGGAGGATGTCCTCGGGCGCCTCTTCTCCGGCCGCGATGTAGGTGTTGGCCATCCGGGGGATGGGAGGACAGGTGTAGTCCTGGCGGCGCCCGTGCCCCGTCAAAGGCCGCTTCATGAGCTTGGCCGACAGCCGGTCCTGAAGAAAGCCCCGGACGACGCCTTTTTCGATCAGCAGCGTCTTGCGGGGCGTCGTGCCCTCGTCGTCGACGGAGTACGAGCCCCGGAATCCGGGGATGGTCGGGTCGTCATAGATCGTCACCAGCTCGGAGCCGACCCTCCGCCCGCTCTTGTTCCAAAAGACCGAGGTCTTCCGGCGATTGAAGTCGGCCTCGACGAGGTGACCGACGGCCTCGTGGATGAGGACGCCGCTGTGACCGGGAGAAAGGACGATGGGCATCTCGCCCGCCGGCGCGTCGGCCGCCTCGAGCAGGATGAGGGCCTCTCGGGCGGCTTGCTCGCCGATCCGCCGCGGCGCAAGTTCGCCCTGGAAGCATTCGAGCCCGACCCGGCCGCCGCCGCCCCAATAGCCGGACTCCCGCAACCCGCCCTTCTCGGAGATCGCGGTGCAGACGAGCTTGACCATCGGCCTCGTGTCCCGGACGAGGAGGCCGTCGGAGTTGGCGACGCAGACCTGCTGGAGGCTGTTCTGGAAGGAGGCTTTGACCTTGACGATGCGGCGGTCGAACCCTCGGGCGGCCTCGTAGGCTTGGCGGACGAGCCCGATCTTGACCTTGAGCCCGGCCCTGTCGGCGGGAGACGCCGCACGATAGACGCTTTTGGCCGGAGTTTTCTCACGGAGGACCCGGGGGAGAGGCCCCTTGGCCCGTCCCGAGGCGATGGCCGCCGCGGTCCCGGCCGCCTGACGGACCTTGTCGAAGGCGAGGTCGTTCGTGTAGGCGAACCCCGTTTTGTCTCCCGCCAGGACCCGGATGCCGAGACCCAGGCTGACCGCCTCGGCGGACTCCTTGACGATGTCCTCCTCCATGGTCACGAAGTCGTAGGTCCGGCGCTCCATGAAGACCTCGGCGAAGTCGCCGCCGTTCGAAAGGGCCAGGGCCAGGGCCGCGCGCAGGTCGGCGGGGGACAGTCCGAAAGGGTCGGCCCAAGGCCGGTCGGGCGCCCCGGCCTTTTCCGGTCTCGCGGGCTTGCGGCTCATGGCGGCGCCATGATGGCACATTTCCCGGGCCGGCGCAATTGACTGTACGTGTCCCCAACTCCCAGACGGGGACACGCAGCTGCGGTACATGTCGCCGGGCTCTGGGCGGTTTGACGGGTGTCGGGCGAAAGGCCTATAATTCGCCGTGCCATGGAAGCCCGCGATTTCGACGCCGTCATCGACGCCGCGCTGCGCGAGGACATGCCCGAGGGGGACGTCACTTCGGAAAGCGTCGTCCCGCCCGGGGCCGTTTCCCGGGCCATCTTCCTGGCCAAGGAGGACGGCGTCCTGGCCGGCCTGCCGGTGGCCCGCCGGGTGTTCGAGAAGCTCGGCCCCGGCGTCGAATTCGTGGCCGAGTTCGAGGACGGCGCGGCCTTCGCAAAAGGCGACGCACTAGCCCGGCTTAAAGGCCCGACCGTCGTCCTGCTCAAGGGCGAGCGGACGGCCCTCAATTTCCTCCAGCGGCTGTGCGGGATCGCCACGGCCACGCGGCGCTTCGTCGAGGCCGTCAAGGGCACTCGGGCCCGCATCCTCGACACCCGGAAAACGACCCCCGGCCTTCGGGCCCTCGAGAAATACGCCGTCGCCGCCGGCGGCGGCGCGAACCACCGGATGAGCCTCTCGGACATGGTCCTCATCAAGGACAACCACCTCCGCCACGTCGGCGGCATCACCGAGGCCGTCCGCCGGGCCCGGGCCGCGGTCCGACCCGGCGTCCGCATCGAGGTCGAGACGAACGACGTCGCCCAGGTCCGCGAGGCCCTGGCCGCCGGCGCCGACATGATCATGCTCGACAACATGCCGCTCGAGGCCATGCGCGAGGCCGTGGCCGCCGTCGGCGGGCGGGTCCGCCTCGAGGCCTCCGGCAACATGAGCCTCGAGCGCGTCCGGTCGGTCGCCGAGACCGGCGTCGACGACATCTCCGTGGGGGCCCTGACCCACTCGGTCCGGGCCGTCGACATCAGCCTGGAGTTCCTGGATTGAGGGCGCCATGACCGAACACGACATACGGGCCGACGTCCTGGTCATCGGCTGCGGCATCGCCGGGGCCGCCGCCGCTTATGAGGCGGCCCGCTCCGGGCTGCGGACCGTGGTCATCACCAAGGCCGACGAGCCGCAGGAGTCCAACACCCTCTACGCCCAGGGCGGGATCGTCTCGTTCGGCCCCGACGACCTTCCCCGGCTCCTCAAGGACGACATCATCGAGGCCGGCGACGGGATCAACGATCCCCGGGCCGTCGACATCCTCGTCGAGGACGGCCCGTCCCTCGTCCGCAAGACGCTCATCGGCGACCTCAAGATCCCCTTCACCCAGAGCGCCCCCGACGCCCTCGACTTCGCCCAGGAGGCCGGCCATTCCCGCCGCCGCATCCTCCACGTCGAGGACGCGACCGGGCGGACGATCGAGGACAAGTTCCTGCGGGCCCTGAAAAGGAGCCCTCGCGTCACTCTGCTCGCCGGACACACGGCCGTCGACCTCCTGACCGTCCCCCACCATTCGAAGAATCCCATCGCTTACTACCGGGAGCCCCGGACGATCGGCGCCTACGTCCTGGAGAACAGGACGGGCCGCGTTCTGCGCATCTTCGCGCCTTTCACGGTCCTGGCCACGGGCGGCTGCGGCGCGGTCTACCTCCATACCTCCAATCCCTCGGGCGCCGACGGTTCGGGCTACGCCATGGCCCTGCGCGCCGGGGCCCGGATCGGGAACATGGAATATGTCCAGTTCCACCCGACGACGCTCGTCCGCGGCAACGGCGAAGGCTTCCTGATCTCCGAGACGGTCCGGGGGGAGGGGGCCCGCCTGAAGACCAAGGACGGCCGGACGTTCATGGAGAGATACAGCCCGAAGCGGGAGCTGGCGCCCCGCGACGAGGTCTCCCGGGCCATCTACGAGGAGATGATCCAGACCAACTCCGGCTACGTCCTCCTCGACCTGGCCTCCTACGCCAAGGTCGACATCCGCAAGCGGTTCCCGACCATCACCCGGACCTGCCTCGAGGAAGGCCTCGACATCACCCGCGAGCCCATCCCGGTCGTCCCGGCCGCCCACTACATGTGCGGAGGGGTCCTGGCCGACGGGCAGGGGCGGACCTCCCTCGAGGGGCTCTACGCCGTGGGCGAGGTCGCCTGCACGGGCGTCCACGGCGCCAACCGCCTGGCCTCGACCTCGCTCCTCGAGGGCCTCGTCTGGGGGACCCGGGCGGCCCGCGACATCTCCGCCCGCTTCGAGGACGCCCGCCCCTACCGGGCCTCCGACATCCACCGCTGGTATCATGTCAGACAGGCGGAGGATTTCGACCCGGCCCTCATCAACCAGGACTGGCTGACCATCCGCTCGACGATGTGGAACTACGCCGGCATCATCCGGACCCGCAAGCGCCTGGAACGGGCCAAGTCCGACCTCGAGTACCTCCGCCACCGCATCGAGAAGTTCTACCGGGAGGCCCGCATCGCTCCGGCCATCGTCGGCCTCCGCCACGGCATCCAGGTCGCCCTGATGATCACCCACGCCGCGCTGAGCAACCCGGTCAGCCGCGGCGCGCACTATATCAAGAAATAGTGAAAACGGGGACACGCACCTGCGGTCTATGCCCTCGCTCAGGCCCCCGGTCTGGCTCGCGCGATCCCCTATCCATCCATAGCCTATCGCGCCCGATCTTCCAGGCAGCAGGTTAGATGGTTCAATGCAGGGGGGGGTGGCGGTGAGGGCCGAGTTGTCCTATAATAGCCAACTATACCCGATCGTGGGGAGACTTCCATGGCCGACAAGCCCGACGTGAAGAGCACGCTGAACCTGCCCCGGACCGCCTTCGCCATGAAGGCCTCCCTGGCCCAAAGGGAGCCCGAGGTCATCCGGAAGTGGGAGGAGGAGCGGCTCTACGAGCGGATCCTCGAGAAGAGGGCCGCCGACGGCCGCCCCCCGTTCATCCTCCACGACGGGCCGCCCTACGCCAACGGCCACATCCACCTGGGCACGGCCCTCAACAAGGTCCTCAAGGACTTCATCGTCAAGTCGCGTTCCATGCTCGGCCACTACGCCCCGTACGTCCCAGGCTGGGACTGCCACGGCTTGCCCATCGAGATCCACGTCGACCGCCGGCTCGGCGAGAAAAAGACGTCTATGTCCGTGACGGCCGTCCGCGAGGAATGCCGCAAGTACGCCGAGACGTTCATCGGCATCCAGCGCGACGAGTTCAAGCGCCTGGGCGTCCTCGGCAGGTGGCCCGCCCCGTACCTGACCATGCATCCGGCCTACGAGGCCAAGGTCCTCGAATACCTGGCCGCCTTCTTCGAGAACGGCGAGGTCTACAAGGGCAAGCGGCCCGTCCACTGGTGCACCAGCTGCCGGACGGCCCTGGCCGAGGCCGAGATCGAGTACCACGACAAGACGTCGCCCTCGATCTATGTCCGCTTCCCCGCCGGGCCCGGCCTGAAAGCCAAGATCCCGGCCCTCGGCGGCCGCCGCGCCTGGGTCCTCATCTGGACGACGACCCCCTGGACGCTCCCCGGCAACTTGGCCATCGCATTCCACCCCGACTCCGAGTACGTCGCCGCCGCGGTCGGCGCCGACGTCTATGTCCTGGCCCGGCGTCTTCTGCCGGTCGTCGCCGAGGAGCTCGGCTGGCCCGAGCCCAAGGTCCTGGCCGCGTTCAGCGGCCGCGAGCTCGAAGGCTTCAAGGCCCGCCATCCTTGGATCGACCGGGACTCTCACCTCGTTCTCGGCGAGTACGTCACGCTCGAGGACGGCACGGGCGCCGTCCACACGGCCCCCGGTCACGGCCATGACGACTACCTGACCGGCGTTTCCTACGGCCTCGACATCTACACGCCGGTCGACGACGACGGCCGGTTCACGCCCGAGGTCGAGCGCTACGCCGGCCTGCAGGTCTTCGAGGCCAACCCGCGCATCACGGCCGATATGAAGGCCGACGGCAGCCTGCTCGGGGAAACGGAGATCACCCACTCCTACCCTCATTGCTGGCGCTGCAAGAAGCCGGTCATCTTCCGGGCCACCGAGCAGTGGTTCATCTCGCTCGACAAGGGCGGCCTGCGCGCCAAGTCGCGAGAGGCCATCGGCCGCGTCGCCTGGATCCCGGAGTGGAGCCGGGAGCGGATCGACGGCATGGTCGCCGGCCGGCCCGACTGGTGCATCTCGCGGCAGCGCTCCTGGGGCGTGCCCATCCCGGCTTTCAAGTGCCGGGCCTGCGGCGCCCCGCTGGCCGATGCCGCCGTCTGCCGCCGCGTCGCCGGGATCTTCGCCGCCGAGGGCTCCGACGCCTGGTTCGTCCGCGAGGCCGGGGCCCTCGTCCCGCCCGGGGCCGCCTGCGCCTCCTGCGGCGGCCGGGAGTTCGACAAGGAGTTCAACATCCTCGACGTCTGGTTCGAGGCCGGCGCCTCCCACAACATCCTCGAGCGCGAGAGCGGCCACGCCTGGCCGTCGGACGTCTATATCGAGGGCCACGACCAGCACCGCGGCTGGTTCCAGAGCTCGCTCCTCATCGGCGTCGGGGCCAAGGGCGGCAGCCCCTTCCGGACCTGCATCACCCACGGCTTCATCCTCGACGAGCAGGGGAGGGCCATGTCGAAGTCGATGGGCAACGTCATCGACCCCGCCGAGGTCATCGCCCGCAGCGGCGCCGAGATCGTCCGGCTCTGGGCGGCCATGCTGAACTTCAAGGAGGACGCCCGGTTCGGGCCGGAGATCGAACAGCGGCTCGTCGAGGCCTACCGCAAGCTCCGCAACACGTGGCGCTTCCTCCTCGGCAACGTCTCCGACTTCGACCCCGACCGCGAGGCCGTGGCCGAAGCCGGACTCATCGACCTCGACCGCTGGATCCTCCACCGCTTCGAGGAGGTCCGCCGGCGGGTCGTCAAGGCCTACGCGGACTTCGAGTTCCATCCCGTCCTCCACGCCGTCCTCGATTTCTTCACAGTCGACCTCAGCGCTTTCTACCTCGACGTCGTCAAGGACCGGGCCTACTGCTCGGCCAAGGGCTCGCGGCTGAGACGCTCGGCCCAGACGGCCATGTTCCTCATCCTCCGGGACAGCCTGCTGCTCATGGCCCCCATCCTGTCGTTCACTGCGGAGGAGGCCTGGGGCCATCTGCCCCCTTATCGAGGCAAGGAGGAGTCGGTCCATCTCGGCGAGTTCCCGCCGGGGCGGGATTGGCTGGCCGGCCGCGGGGCGGCGTTCTTCGACAAGATGGAGCGCCTGGCCGCCGTCCGCGACAAAGTTCTCAAGGAGCTCGAGAGAGCCCGCGAGGCCAAGCTCATCGGCAATTCCCTGGAGGCCTGCGTCACCCTCAAGGCTCCGGCCGCCGAGGCCGCCTTCTTCGATGACAACAGGGCCGACCTCGCGGCCCTGTTCATCGTCTCTGCCGTGGCCGTCGAGAAGGGCCGGGGAGAGGGCCTGGAGATCTCGGTCGCCCGGGCCCCCGGGGAGAAATGCGAGCGGTGCTGGAACTACTTGCCCGAGGTCGGAAAGAGCCGGAGCCATCCCACGTTCTGCGCCCGCTGCGAGAGGGCGGTCGAGGAGGACCGGTCTTGAGGAACAACGGGCCCTACGTCTTCCTCATTGCGGCCCTGGTGGCCCTCGACCAGGCCACCAAGCTCCTCGTCGCCCGGGCGGTGGACCTCTACGAGTCCGTCATCGTCATCCCCGGGTTCTTCAACATCACCCGGATCCACAACAAGGGGGCCATCTTCGGGGCCTTCGCCCGGGCCGACAACCGGATGGTCTTCTGGGCCCTGACGCTGGCCTCCCTGACCGCCCTGGCCCTGGTCGTCGTCTATTTCTTCAAAACGCCGCCTTCGGACCGCCTGCTGAAGATCTCGCTCTCCCTGATCCTGGCCGGCGCCCTGGGCAACCTCATCGACCGGGTGTTCCGCGGCCACGTCATCGATTTCCTCGGCTTCCATATCGGGAACGCGCACTGGCCGTTCTTCAACGCGGCCGACTCCTGCATCACCGTCGGCGCGCTCCTGATGCTGGTCATCTGTTTCAGGAGAAAACCGGCATGCACCCCATCCTCTTGAAGATCGGACCCCTGACCATCCACACCTACGGCTTCATGATGGCCCTCGGCGTGGCCCTGGGGCTGTGGTTCCTCTATGTCCAGGCGAAGAACGCGGGCCTGGACGCCCCCCGGATCATGGACGCGGCCTTTTACACGATCATCGTCTCCCTGATCGGGGCCAAGCTCATCCTTCTCGCCGGCAACATCTCGTTCTACGTGAGCAACCCCCGGGAGCTTTTCTCCCTGGCCCGGTCGGGGGGGGTCTTTCAGGGCGGGCTGACCTTCGGGGTCATCTTCGCCTTGTGGTATTTCCGCCGCAAGAAGATCCCGACGTGGGCCGCGGCGGACATCATCGGCCCGGCCCTGGCCCTGGGCCACGGCTTCGGCCGCATCGGCTGCTTCAGCGCCGGGTGCTGTTACGGGAGCGAGTGCGCGCTACCCTGGGCCTCCGTCTTCCGCAACGAATATGCCGCCCATTTGACGGGCGTGCCCCTCAACACGGCCGTCCACCCCGTCCAGCTCTATGAGGCGGCCCTCAATTTCCTGAACTTCGGGGTCCTGTTCCTGATCCTCAAGCGGAAAAAGTTCGACGGCCAGATCTTCTCGTTCTACATCATCAATTATTCGATCATCCGGTTCGTGACCGAGTACTTCCGGGGCGACCACGACGAGGGCGTCTATTTCCTCCGCGGGGCCACGGCCCTCACGAGTCTGTCCCTGCCCCAGCTGTTCTGCATCCTGGGGGTCATCGCCGGCATCGCCCTGGCCGTCATCCTCAGGCGGCGGGAACGTGCCTAAGGCGGAGTTCTCCGTTGGGCCCGACACCGAGGCGGGCACGCGGCTCGACGTCTATCTCGCCGGGAAGGTGACCTTCCTGACGAGGACCCAGGTCCGGCGGGCCATCGACGGGGGCGGCGCCCGGGTCGGCGGACGAGTCGCCAAGCCGGGGCACAGGCTGCGAGTGGGGGAGCACGTCGTCTTCGACTACGACATCCCGGAGCCCGAGCCGGGGATCCTGCCGGAGCCCATCCCGCTCAAGTTCATCTATGTCGACGAGGACGTCGCCCTCATCGACAAGCCGTCCGGCCTGGTCGTTCACCCCGGGGCGGGCCACTTCTCGGGGACCCTGGCCAACGCCCTCCTCCATCACTTTCCCGAGGTCGCCAGGGTCGGCCATGAGGACAGGCCGGGCATCGTCCACCGGCTCGACAAGGACACCTCCGGGGTCATGGTCGCGGCCCGGTCGGCCCGGGCTTTCCTGGAGCTCACGCGGCAGTTCAAGACGCGCGTCGTCTGGAAGACTTACCTCGGCCTGGCCTGGGGGCGGGTGATGGCCGAGGAGGGCCGTCTCAACTGGCCGCTCGGAAGGCACCCGAAAGACGGCGGGAGGATCTCCATCAAGACCCGGAGCCCTAAGAAGGCCGAGACCTTCTTCGAGGTCCAGAGGGTGTTCGCCGAGACGACCCTGCTCGAGATCCGGCCCGTGACCGGCAGGACCCATCAGATCCGGGTCCACATGGCCGCGGCCGGACATCCCCTGGTCGGCGATCCCATCTACGGCCGGGGCCGCAAGAAAGACGGGGGGCGGTTCCCCCGCCTCTTCCTGCACGCCCACACCCTGTCCTTCCTCCACCCGGCGACGGGCGAGCGGGTGACCTTCGCCTCGCCCCTGCCCCCCGACCTTGAAGCGGTCATCGAGCGCGAACTCACGACTTGAGAAAATGCCCCGTTTTGGGTAGAATACCCCTTCGTTCCCGCCGAGAATCCCAGGAGGCTCGAGGATGAAAGACTATTCCGCCCAAAACATGCGCAATATCGCCCTGGTCGGGCACGGCTCGTCCGGAAAGACGTCCCTGGCCGCGGCCTTCCTGTTCGTCACGGGGGCCACCAGCCGCCTGACCAAGGTCGACAAGGGCAATACGGTCACCGACTACGAGCCCGAGGAGGTCGAGCGCCAGATCTCCATCAACGCCACGCCCTGCTTCTGCGAGTGGAAAGACCACAAGATCAACGTCGTCGACACGCCGGGCTACAGCAACTTCCTCTGGGACACCCGGGCCGCCCTGCGCGCCGTCGACGGCGCGGCCATGCTCGTCGACGCCGTGGCCGGGGTCGAGGTCGGGACGGAGAAGGTCTGGGGCATGCTCGAGGAATTCGGCCTGCCCCGCCTGATCGTCATCAACAAGATGGACCGCGAGAACGCCAACTTCAGCCGGGCCCTGGCCTCGGTCCACGAGTTCTTCGGCCGCCAGGCCGTGCCCGTCCAGCTGCCGATCGGGGAAGAAAGAAACTTCGCCGGCGTCGTCGACATCGTCGAGCGCAAGGCCCACGTCTTCGAAAAGGACGAGAGCGGCAAGATGAGCGAGGGGCCGATCCCCGCCGATCTCGCCGACGAGGTCGAGAGACGCTACAAAGAGCTCATGGAGATGGTCGCTGAGTCGGACGAGAAGCTCATGGAGAAGTATTTCGACAAGGGCGAGCTTTCGCCGGAGGAGCTCAAGACCGGCCTCAAGAAGAGCATCCGCCATCACCAGATCTTCCCGGTGTTCGCGGCCTCGGGGGCCGCCAACATCGGCGCCCAGGCGCTGCTCGACGGCATCATCGCCTACCTGCCCTCTCCGGTCGAGGCCGGGGCGGTCAGGGCCGCGATCAAGGGCGAGGACAAGACGGTCGCGCCGTCGGCCGACGGCCCGTTCGCGGCCCTGGTCTTCAAGACCATCTCCGATCCCTACACCGGCCGCATCTCCTTGATGCGCGTCTTCTCGGGCCGGACCAATCCCGACGGAACGGTCACGAACATCACCCGCGACGCCGACGAGAAGCTCGGCGGGCTTTTCTTCCTCCAGGGCAAGGAGCAGGTCGCGGCCGGCCAGGCCAAGGCCGGCGACATCGTGGCCACGGCCAAGCTCAAGGCCACGGCGACCGGCGACACCCTGTCCGCCAAGGGCTCCGGGATCGCCTTTCCGGCCATCAGCTTCCCCCTGCCCTCGATCTCCTTCGCCATCGAGCCCAAGACCCGGGCCGACGAGGACAGGATCTCCCAGGCCACCCACCGGATCACCGAGGAGGACCCGACGGTCCGCATCGAGCGCGATCCCAACACCTCCCAGCTCCTCATCTCCGGCAACGGCGAGCTCCACGTCCGCATCATCACCGAACGGCTGAAGAAGCGCTACAACGTCGACGTCGACCTCAAGCCGCCCAAGATCTCCTACCTCGAGACGATCAAGGGCAAGTCCGACGTCCAGGGCCGGCACAAGAAGCAGACCGGCGGCCGGGGCCAGTTCGGCGACACCTGGATCAAGTTCGAGCCCCTGGCGCGCGGCAAGGACTTCGAGTTCGAGGACAAGATCTTCGGCGGGGCCATCCCGCGGAACTTCATCCCCTCGGTCGAGAAGGGCCTGCAGGAGGCCCGCAAGAAGGGTGTCCTGGCCGGCTATCCGACCGTCGATTTCAAGGCCATCCTCTACGACGGTTCGTATCACGACGTCGACTCGTCGGACATCGCCTTCAAGATCGCGGCCAGCAAGGCCTACAAGAAGGGGATCCGCGAGGCCAAGCCGACCCTTCTCGAGCCGATCATGAACGTCGAGGTCTACACGCCCGAGACCTACATGGGCGACATTATGGGCAACCTCAACGGCCGCCGGGGCAAGGTCCAGGGCATGGAGCAGAAGGGCTCCATGCGCGTCCTCAAGGCCCAGGTGCCGATGTCTGAGATGCTCGATTTCGAGCCCACCCTGACCTCGATCACCGGCGGGCGCGGCTCGTTCCTCATGGAATTCTCGCACTACGAAGAGGCCCCGTCCCACATCCAGCAGAAGATCGTCGCCGAGGCCGTCAAGGAAGGCCGGGTCAAGGCCGAAGAGGAAGACTAAACCGGCTTCCGGGTTTCCTTGACGAAGAGGAGAAACAGGGCGGCGGCCGCCGTCAACCCCAGCGAAACGATGAAAGGCGTCTGCCGGCCCGCCTTGTCCCAAAGGAAGCCGGCCAGCAGCGACGCCGGCAGGGCGGCCAGCCCGATGACCATTTGGAACCCTC
>JBBIGP010000068.1:0-13140 GCA_037447475.1 Candidatus Aminicenantota bacterium | reverse complement strand
GGCGACCTCCCGCCCGATCTTCTCGTTGTCCCAATCGGGATGCCGGGAACGGAGAACGCTCGCAAGCATATCCCGCGCGGATGACCAGAGCCCGAAGGCGATCCGAAGCCGTTCGAGCGGCGTTTTTTCGCGATAGACGGCGGCCATGGCGTCGTCGACGCTCTCGACAACCTTGATCTCCGGGCGCATCGAGGATGACCTTTTTCCCTATATAGCACAGGGGCCATGACCGGTCAATTGACAACGCGGCGGGCCGCGGCCTGTCTCGCCGAATCCGCATCGAAATTGAAATCGCCCTCCTCTCGAAAAACGGCCACGATATCGTTTTTTCGGCCCGGAAAAACCTCCATTTAGCCTGAACAGCATCCCCCTAAAACATATTATCTAATTTATTATCTGTGCTTTGGAGCAGCCAAGGCACGAGAGAGGACGAAGCCGGTGGAAATGTCGTATAATCTCTACGAAACCCACCTCATGGAGGAGGCTGTTCATGTCCCAGAAACACATGTCCCGGAGGACGTTCATCGGGCGCGGCTCGGCGGGCCTGGCCTCGGTGGCCTTTTCGTCGGCCCTGCTCGAGGCGCTGCTCGCCACGACGGGCTGCAAGGCCGGCCCGGGCGGGGCCGCGGCGTCCGACGTCATCATGCCCGACGACGTCCTGGCCAGGGCCGTCTCGCACCTGATGTCGCGGGGGGCCGACTTCGGCGACGTCTACGTCGAGCGGGCCGCCTTCGACGCCGTCCGCAGCGACGACCGCAAGATCAACACGACGACGACCATCGAGAAGGGCGTCGGCCTGCGGGCCGTCAAGGACGGGCGCACGTTCTACGCCTACACCGACAGCTTCGAGCCGGAGCGGGTCTACGAGACGGCCCGCTACGTGGCCGACGCCGCCGCGGCCCCGGCCGCCTCCACGGCGCCGCCGCTCGTCGCGCTGGCGCCGCTCCGCTCGCCGCTGTCGTTCCCTATCAGGCCGCTCCCGTCGGAGGTCGGAGTCGAGGAAAAGATCGAGCTGTTCAAGGCCCTCACGGACCGGGCCTGGTCGGCCGACCCGCGCGTCGTCCAGGCGGTCCAGTTCCTGCGGGAGATCATCCGGCAGGTCAACATCGCCACGTCCGACGGCGCGATCGCCCGCCAGACGCTCGGCCTCACGGAATTCATCGCCCAGACCTACGTCAAGGGCGCCGACGGCCAGCTCCAGGCCGCCTGGGACCAGCGCGGGGCCTACGCCGGACGCGGCTTCTTCACCGGCGACAACGCCTTCGAGAAGGTCGTCGACGCCGCCGCGGCCAAGGCCCTCAAGCTCCTCGAGGCCGTCGATTCGCCGCGCGGGGTCTTCCCGGTCGTCCTCGGGCCGGGCATGAACGGGGTCCTGTTCCACGAGTCGTGCGGCCACGGCATGGAGGCCGACCTGGTCTTCAAGGGCTCGAACTACAAGGACCAGATCGGGAAGCGGACGGCCGCGAAAGGGGTGACCCTGGTCGACGACGGGACCATCCCCGAGTTCCCCGGCTCGTACGCCTTCGACGACGAGGCCGTGGCGTCGGAGCGGACGGTCCTCGTCGAGGACGGCGTCCAGCGCAGCTACATGTGCGACCGGATCTGGGGCGCGAAGCTGGGGATGCGGTCGACCGGCAACGGGCGCCGCCAGTCGTTCCGCTACCCGCCCATCCCGCGGATGCGGAACACGTTCATCGAGAAGGGCGGCGTGCCGGCGGCCGACATCGTGGCCGCGACCAAGCGCGGCATCTACGTCGCCGACGTCAGCGGCGGCGGGCAGGTCGACGTCATCACCGGCAATTTCATGATGGGCGTCGGCGAGGGCTACCTCATCGAGAACGGGAGGGTCACCCGGCCCATCAAGGGGGCGACGATCTCGGGCATGGGCATCGAGGCCATGAAGTCCATCGACCTGGTCGGCGACGACCTGGCGATGTTCCCGAGCGCGGGCCGGTGCGGCAAGATGCAGACGGCGCCGGTCGGGTTCGGGATGCCGACCATCCGGGTCCGCGGCATCCTCGTCGGCGGCAAGGGCGAGGCCTGGACGGACATCGAGGGCGCGAAGGGAGGCCGGGGATGAACTTCAAGAAGAGCTATCTGGATATCGCGGCCTACGCGGTCGAGCGGGCGGCCCGGTCGGCCGCGGCCAAGGGCGGGAGGGTCGAGGCCGAGGCCTGCGTCGTCGACACGGAGTCGATCCAGGTCAACGTCAGCGGCCGGGCCGTCGAACAGATGAACGCCGTCAAGGAGGCGGGCATCGGGGTGCGCGTGCTGCGCGACGGGCGGATGGCCTTCGGGTCGACCAACGACCTGTCGAAAGGCGCGGTCCGGGACCTCGTCGAGGGCCTGGTCAAAAAGGCCGTCTACCATACGGCCGACGAGTTCCACGTCGTCCCCGGCGCGGAGGACGGCGCGATCGGCGGCGACGCCGGCGGGGCGGCGGGCTATGCGGGCGCGGCGGAGCTGGCCAACTACGATCCGCAGGTGGCCGGGACACCCGTCCAGGAGAAGGTCGGGAGGGCCCTGCGGATGGAGGCGGCCGGGCTCGACACGAGCCCGAAGATCGCCGGCTCGATGTTCGCCGTCTACCAGGACGCGGCGTCCTTCACCTATCTCGCCAGCTCCAAAGGGCTGAGCGGATGGCACCGCCAGTCGGGGTGCGGCGGGGGCGTGGAGTTCACCGCCGTCGACGGCGAGGCGCGCGAGTCGGGCAGCTTCGTCCAGGGCTCGGTCCGCTGGGACGGTTTCGACCCGGAGAAGGTCGGGCGGAAGGCGGCCGAGAACGCCCTGGGCATGCTCGGGGCGAGGCCGGTGCCGTCGGCCGAGCTGCCCCTCGTCGTCCCGCCCGAGATCGGCACCGAGCTGTGGTCGTTCGTCGCCGGGATGCTGTCGGCCGACGAGGTCCAGAAGGGCCGGTCGCTGTTCGCCGGCAAGATCGGGAGCGAGGTCGCGGCCAAGGGCTTCACGCTCGTCGACGACGGGCGGCGCCAGGGCGGGATGGCCACGGCCCCGGTCGACGGCGAGGGGGTCGCGACGCAGACGACCCCGCTCATCGTGGACGGCGTGCTGAAGACCTATCTCTACGACTGTTATACGGCGCGCAAGGGCGGGGCCAAGTCGACGGGCAACCGGTCGCGGAGCGGATACGGCTCGGCGGGGGGCGTCGGGACGACGAACCTCTATCTCCAGCCGGGCGATGTCGCGCCGGAGGAGATCCTGGCCGGCGTCGACCGGGGGTTCTACCTGACGGTCGTGCTGGGGCTGCACGCGGCCATTGACACGGCGTCAGGGGATTTCTCGATCCCGGCGGCCGGGTTCATGATCGAGAAGGGCCGGAAGACGTTCCCGGTGCGCGGCGTGACCATCGGCGGCAACCTGTTCGAGCTGCTGAAGGCCGTGGACAAGGTCGCGAGCGACCTGACCTGGTTCCAGACCGTGGGCTCGCCGACGGTCCTCGTGAGCCACGTCAAGCTCGGCGGCTCCTGATCGGGAAGGGGTCAAATCTCCACATTTTAATTATTTCGACCGCGGCAAGAGAGACCTGCCGGAAAATTTAATATGTGGAGATTTGACCCCAATTGATCAGGGCGTTCCAGAGCAGGCGGTGGTCGGAGCGGTTGAGGTCCCGGTGGACGGGATTGAAGTTGAAGGCGATGATCCGACCCTTGCCGACCGCGAAATCGAGGACTGCCGGACGGCCCTCGAGGTCGTCGTCGCCTTTGACCGCTCCGCTCACGAGCATCTTGGGCTCGTCCCTCTTGGCCTTCTCGCGGGCCTCCCGCTCCGCCTTGGTCAGCGCGGCGAGGGCCTCGGGGCTTTCGTCCTCACGGTCCTCCTTGCGGAGCTTGGTCCCCCACTGAAGGACGACCGCGCCGCGCGCCGCGACGGGGACGTCGTAGACCGGCATCGCGGTCCGGAAGACCGACGCCGTCTCCGGCATCCCGTAAGCCAGCGGATGGTCGGGCCGGACGAACTTGACGCGCAGCTCCGAGCCCGGCGTGAAGAAGGTCCCCGACTTGCGGCGCACGTCGCGGACGAGCCCGCCGTCGAGGGCCAGGGCGGACCCGTTGCCGAGCGTGATGAGCGTGCCCCCGGCGGCGAGGAAACGCTCGAGGCTGGCCATCCCCGCCCAGCCGATCCCGCCGGTGATGTCCTCGGAGCCGTCGGGGACGCCGTGGCTCGGATACTCCTTGGTCTTCGTGTAGGCCATCGGCCCGAACTTGCGGTCGATGCCGTGGATCTGGTCCTGGAGGCCGAGATAGGTGTGGGCGAACAGGATGACGTCGTACTTCTCGTTCAGGCGCCCGGCCCGGATATCGTCGTCGCGAATGTAGGCGTAGGGGACCTTCTGGCGGTCGAGGACGAGCCGCACCCAGCCGACGGCCTCGGTGTCGGCCCACGTGTGCCAGACGGCGAGGCGCGGCCACTTCGACTCGTGGCGGGGGACGTCGGGCGGGGCCGGGGCGCTCGCGAAGTCGACGGCGAGCTCGGCGGAGGCGCGGGCCAGGATATCGGCGAGCCCCTTCTGCGGCGGCAGGACCCATGAGCCCGCGGGATAGTCAGTCCCGCCGGACTTGAAGGCCTTTTCGGCGATCTCGACCCGGAATCCCGCCAGGCGGTGGCGGAGGGCGAGAAGGGCCTCCTGGCCGGTGTCCTTCATCAGGAAGACCGGGCCCGCGCCCTCGACCCGGCCGGGAAGGGTGAACGAGAAGCCGGCGGCGAGGGGCGCAAGGGTCACGTCCTTGATCTTGGCATCGTCAATGCGCTTGGCCTCGATCCCGAAGTGGACGGGAAGCGACCACGAGACGTCGTCGTAGGGCTCGTAGGGGGCGTCGGGCGGGAACATCTGGGGGAGAAGGAGGTCGACGGCGTAGTTGCGGTAGGGCTGGTCGAGGCGCACGACGTAGGTGCCGGCGGCGAACTCGCCTTCCTCGACCTTGAAGGCTTCCGTCGCCCGTCCGACCTCGATGCGCTGGGCGAGGAGGAGCTCGATCATCTCGGCGACGCGGCGGCGGTCGCCCTGGTCGGCGGGGACGGCGAAGGCGTGGGGACCGCCCCGGACGCCCTTCTGCCACGAGTTGGCGCCCTTGCGGTAGAAGTCGCGGAGCATCTCCTTGGCGTTCTTGGCGGCGTAGTCGAGGATGGCCAGGCAGCCGGTCTGCATATAGTTGACGTTGTTGCGCAGCGACCAGAGGAACTTGCGGGGCGGGGGGAGCGGGCGGTACCATTCGCGGCTGGTCACGGGGCGGTCGACGTAGCGCTCCTCGTTGGGGCGGAGGACGCGCTCGACGGTCTCGGCCGTGCCGTTGCCGAAGGTCTCGTAGCCGCGGCCCATGCTGTTGTGGTTGACGGCGATCGAGTCGAGGTAGTGGTGGCCCCAGCCCTCGCCGAAGCCCCAGGTCCAGACGCCGGGCATGCCGAGCGAGGTCAGGGCGCCGACCTCGGCGAAGGCCATGGCGAAGAACTCGTTGATGAGGATGGGGTCGATGTGGGCGTTGAAGGGCCCCGTGCCGTTCCATGTCTGGAGGAGGGGGATGGACTCGTGGAGGTCGTGGAAGACGGTCGGGTGGTAGTCGAAGAACATCCGGCTGACGGCCTTCGAGAGGGCCAGCGCCGACTGGTGGGTGTCGCGGTTGTTGTCGTGGAAGACGTAGTGGCCCCAGTAAGGGGGCGAGACGGGGGGGAGGCTCTCGTAATCGGTCTTACCCTTGAGGTGGCGATAGAACCACTCGACCTGCTTGTCGCGGCCGTCGGGCTCGGAGACGGGGTTGATGAGGACGACGACTTCGCTGCGGATGCGGCGGATCATGGGCTGCTCGGAGACGGCCAGGCGATAGGCGAGCTCCATGACCATCTCGGGGCTGCCGAGCTCGGGCGAGTGGAGGCCGGCGTTGAAGTAGTAGATGGGGCGGGCGGCGGCGATGAGGGCCTCGGCGGCTTCGGGGGACGTGCGGCGCGGGTCGGCCAGGGCGGCGGTGGCCGCCTTGAGGCGGTCGAGGTCGCGGAGGCCGGCCTCGTCGGAGATGACGGCGAGGAGGATGTCGCGGCCTTCCTCGGTTCGGCCGATGGTCTCGAGGCGGACGCGCGGGGAGGTCTCGGCGAGCTTGCGGAAGTAGCCGTAGATCTGGGAGACCGACGACAGCTCGCCGGCGGCGCCGACGACGCGGCCGAGGTAGCGGGCCGGCGAGACGACCGTGTCGGAGGCCGGGACGTAGGCGACCCAGGGGCTCGAGAAGCGCGGCTCGGTCGTGAACTTGGCGATGGCCTCGACGGAGCCGGGCTCGGGGATGTCGGGGGCGTAGGGATTCGAGGCGGGGGCGGGGGGCGAAAGATGCGAATGACGCGTGCGGGGCGTGGAGCCTGAGACCGCCAAGGTCATCAGGATCAGGGCGGGGAGACAAGCCGGGAGGGCGATGGAGACCAGCGGCTTTTTCATGTTTCGACTCCAGACACGGGTTTCGGTTTTATCGTTTTTGGGGCCAAAAACGCGTCGCGTACAGTTTGGAGGCGGCCCAAAACAGCATCTAACTTGTTGATTATATTAATTATTCTGTGGTCCGACCCCACGTTTACGGAGCAGGCCGTCGATCTTGGGCTCGGCGCCGCGGAAGCGCACGTACTGGGTCATGGGGTCCTCGGTGCCGAAGGGCTCGAGGACGTTCTTGCGGAACGACTCGGCCGTGGCCCGGTCGAAGATGCCCTTCTCCTTGAAGGCCTCGTAGGCGTCGCAATCCAGCACTTCCGACCAAATGTAGGCGTAGTAGCCGGCCGAGTACCCGCCGCTGAAGATGTGGTTGAAATACGTCGAGCGGTAGCGCGGCTGGATCGCCGGGATGAGGCCGATCCCGTCCATCAGGCCCTTCTCGAACTCCCGCACATCGATCTCGGCCGGGTTCGGCAGCGTGTGCCAGGCCATGTCGAGGATCGAGGCCGCCAGGTACTCCGCGGTGATGAAGCCCTGGTTGAAGAGGCTGCTCCGCTCGATCTTGTCGACGAGCTCGGCGGGGATGACCTCGCCCGTCACGTAGTGCTTGGCGTAGAGGGCCAGAAGCTCCGGCTCGAAGGCCCAGTGCTCCATGATCTGCGACGGCAGCTCCACGGAGTCGCGGGCCACGGTGCGGCTCCGGTAGCGGCCCTGCGAAAAGAGCGTCGCCAGGGCATGGCCGAACTCGTGGAAGAAGGTCTCGACCTCGTCGGTCGAAAGCAGCGACGGGGCGTCGGCCGTCGGGGCCGTGAAGTTGCAGACGATGGTCGACACGGGCGGCACGCGCACGCCCTTGTCGTACCACGCCCGCCGGAACCCGCCCGACCAGGCCCCGGCTCTCTTGCTCGGCCGCGGATGGAAATCCATGTAGAGGACGCCGGTGTGCGAGCCGTCGGCCTCCCGGACCTCATAGACCTGGACCTCGGGATGGTAGCGCGGCAGCTCCGGCTGCTCGACGAACTGCAGCCCGTAGAGCTTCCCGCACAGGGCGAAGATCCCCTCGCGGACGTTGTCGAGCTTGAAGTAGGGCCGCAGGGCGGCGTCGTCGAGGGCGTACTTCTCCTGGCGGAGCTTCTCCGTGTAATACCACCAGTCCCAGGACGCGAGCTCGAACCTCCCGCGCCCGCGGTCGATGAGGGTCTGGAGGGCGGCGGCCTCCTCGCGGGCCTTGACCGCGATCGGCTCCCAGAGCTGCCGCAGGAAGGCGTCGACCCGCTCGGGGGTCTTTGCCATGTTCGTCTCGAGGACGAAGGCGGCGTGGCTCGCGTAGCCGAGGATCGCGGCCCGCTGCCGCCTCAGGTCGGCGATCCGCTTGGCGATCTCCTTGTTGTCGCGCTCGTTGTCGTTGTCGCCCTTCATGAAGTAGGCCCGGTGGAGCTTCTCGCGGAGGTCGCGCCGCTCGGAATAGGTCAGGAAGGGGGTCATGCTCGGGACGTGGATGGTGAACAGCCACTTGCCCGGGAGCCCGGCTTGCTTGGCGGCCTCGGCGCCCATGGCCACGACCGACGGCGGGAGCCCCGCGAGGTCGGCCCTCCTGTCGATGACCAGCTGGAAAGCGTTGATCTCGCCCAGTATGTTCTCGCCGAACTTGACGGTCTCGAGCGACAGCTCCTGGTTGAGCTCCCGGAGGCGGGCCTTGTCGGCCTCGCCGAGCAGGGCGCCGGCCCGGACGAAATCGCGGTACGCGTTCTCGAGGAGGAAGAGCTCCTCGCGGTCGAGCTTGAGCTTGCCGCGCTTGTCGTAGACGGCCTTGACGCGCGCGAAGAGCTTCTCGTTGAGGGCGATGTTGTCGCGATGGGCGGCCAGCATGGGGGCGGTCTGGCGGGCCAGGGCCTGGAGCTCCTTGGTGGTGAGCGCGCCCTGGAGGGCGCCGTAGACGGCGTTGACCTCCGAGAGGAAGATCCCCGTGCGGTCGAGGGCGGCGATGGTGTTCTCGAAGGTCGGGGCCTTGCGGTTCGAGACGATGGCCTCGATCTCGGCCTGCTCGCGGCGGATGCCCTCCTCGATGGCCGGCAGGAAGTGCCCGGTCTCGATGCGGTCGAAGGGCGGGACGTTGAAGGGCGTGCCGTAGGGCGCGAAGAACGGGTTGCCCTGGGCGGCGGCCGCGGCGGCGGACTCGGACAGGGGCGCGGCCGGCGGCGCGGGGGCCTCGGATTTGCACGATATCGCGGGCAGCAGAAGCAGCCCGAAGGCGATAAAGATAATGGCGGTAGCGGCGGCGTGTTTTTTCATGGTCGGTCGTTCCTCCTTACGAAGGTCCTTTTAACCCATGCGCGGTCAAAAAGCAACCGTCAGTCCGGCGCCGGTAGCGGATGCTGCCGCCGGCGGCCACGAAAAACCACCCGTTGCGGTGGGCCATCCGCATGAGGCCGCTCCGGAAGGCCCGGTCGTAGCGGCCGAAATCCATGACCGTCCAGAAGCGGCCGTTGTTCATCTCGGGATAGGTGTCGATGTCTCCGGGCGACGCGGAGATACGGATACATCGGCCGGTCAGCATAACGCGGAAGGCCGGGAATTGACAAATTAAGGCCCTTTTTCATGGCATGAAATTCAACTATTTACTTTATTTTGTTCGTGTTATAGCAGCCAAGGCAAAGAGGAGGGCGCCGGCGGCCAGGGCCGCCAGGCCGCCGGCCAGCTGGGCGAGCGTCGCGCCGGCCAGGACGGCCGCCGAGACGCCGAGCGCCAGGACCGGCACGACCGGACCGAGCGGGACCACGAACGTCGCCGGGGCGACCCGGCCTTCGAAACGCGGGCTCCTCAGGACGAGCGTCGCCGCGCACGACGCCGTGTAGGTGACGAGCCGCGACACGGCGCTGGCGATGGCCAGCCAGACGAACGTCCCCGAGAGGGCCAGGGCGAGGGCCACGGCCGTGGTGATGAGGACGGCGTTGGCCGGGGTCCGGTAGACGGGATGGATCTTCCCGACGAACCGCGGCAGTTCGCCGTGCTCGGCCAGGGCGAACAGCATCCGCGAACCGGTCAGGACCTGCCCGGCGTTGTTGCCGGTCATCGAGACGATCGAGCCGACGCCGATCATCAGGGCCCCGGCCCCGCCCATGAACAGGAGGGCCGCGTCGGCCAGCGGCGTCGCCGATCCTTCGATCCCCGGCAGGGTCCCCATGGCCACGACCTGGGCCGCGGTCATGACCGCGGCCACGATGAGGATGGTCGAAACGAGGGCGAACGGCACGTGCCGCCGCGGCGCCGTGGCCTCCCCCGCCGGCACCGGGACCACGTCGTACCCGCCGTAGACGAAGATGAGCAGCAGGGCCGCCGCCGCGGCCGACCCGGCGTCGACCGGCGGCAGGGGCCCGAGCCGCCCCGGGTCCACGTAGAACAGCCCGACGGCGATGAACGCCGCGAGCGGGACGAGCTTGCCGACCGTCAGGATGTTGACCGTCCAGGCGCTCTGCTTGATGCCCCGGACATTGATGACGGCCAGCGTCCCCATCAGGGCCGTCAGCATCGCCGCCCGCGCCCACCCGCCCTTGACCGCCGGCCAGTAGAAGCCGAGGGCCAGGGCGATGCCGTTGGCCACCGAGGCGTAGCTCGTGACCCTCGTGAACCACTGCATCCAGCCGACCTCGAAGGCCGCGAACCGCCCGAACGCCGCCCGCGTATAGAGGTAGGGCCCGCCCGTGCCCTCGAAACGGCTGCCGACCTCGGCGAAGCAGAGGGCCACCAGGAGCGACGCGAATCCGATGGCCAGGAAGGCCAGCGGGCTCCACGCGCCGACCTGGGCCGCGACCTGGGACGGCATCAGGAAGATGGCCCCGCCGATGACCTGGTTGACCCCGATGGCCGTCAGGTCCCATCGGCCCAGCGCCCTCCTCAGCTGCCTTGGCTGTTCCATATCACTGATATCGTTAAAGATACAAAATCCATCAAACTTATGAGATCGCCTTGAACGGCGTTTTTAGGGCTAAAACGGCCGCTTTTTCGGCATGCATGGGTCATGAGAAGCTCAGGATCAGCGACAGCCCGAGATGGGACAGCGACGTAGCGGTCCGCCCGCTGCCCTCGAAATGGTTCCTCCGGAAATAGGTGGCGTACTCGACCCGGAACCCCACTCCCCTGCGGACGGCCACCCCGTACTGGGCCCTCAGGAGGCTGAAAAAATCGTAGCTCACGCGGTCCGCGGAGTTCACTCCCTGGATGGCGTAGTGCCTCAGATGATGGAACCGCAGGCACAGCCAGCCCCACCTCTTGTGGGACAGGACGGTCTCGAACTTGGCCATCGGCCCCATGCCATAATGGTATTCGCTGTTCTCCCCCGTGTAATAGACGTTGTCGGTTGCGCTGAGGAGCGAGACGCCCAACTGGGCCGAGGTCCTGAGCTCGAGCTTCCCTCCCTCGTCAAGCGGGAAGAACGAGACCACGCCGCCGGCCAGGGACGTCCCGCCGATCGATATCAGCTCGTTGTCCAGGTAGTCGAAGTGCTGGAACAGGCCGACCAGATGCCCGCGGCCTTTCCCGTTGTAGCGCTCCCGGCCCCAGATCAGGGCGAGGGAATCGATGTCCGGATAGGCCCGGCGCCCCGCCATGCGGACCCTCAGATCGAACAAGATGAGGTCGAAGGGCTGTCTCCGGGCCCCTGAGGAGAACCGCTCCCCATAGAGGAAATCGAGCTCCAGGGCGGTTCCCGCGCCCGCCCAGGACGACCCCGCGGACCCGATGACGAAATTCCCGGTCAGCGCCACGTGGCCTTCCAAAGGGACCCCGGCCAGCCGATCGATGCCGCCCGCTCCCCCCCTCTCCCCGAAAGCGAGCCGGTTGAGGCTTCGCATGGGATTGATGAGGAAGACCAGGATCTCGCGCCAGGTCCGCCGCCCGCCGCTCGCCTCGCCGCCCAGGAGGAGCGACGACATCCGATGAAAGACCTCGCCGAAATAGACCCCGCCGGCGACGGTCGTGATCAGGTCGTTCGTGCTCGGGTACTGGTTCTCCAGGAACATCTCCCACATTAGGCTGCCGCCCAGCGTGTAGAGCGACGACTCCAGGAAGCTCATGTTCAGCGACCGGGCGGCATTGTAGTAGAAGCTGCCGTTGTACGGGTGCATGAAGAAGTTGGTGAAGAACCCGTCGTTGTCGTACTCGAACCCGTTGCGGAAGTTGGCCTTGACGGTCTCCCAGCTGATGTAGGCCCAATGCTCTTTGGCGACATAGCGGCTGTACACCCATAAGATCATGTTGGAGCCGAAGACCTCGGCGCCGGCTAGCCAGGGCCGCTTGCGGCCGGCCTGCTCCCTATCGCCGGGTGCGACGGCCGGCTCACCGGCGATGCCCGGCGGGGTCCACGCGGGCGCCCGCCCAGGGGACGCGGCGGACGATCTCGTCTCCCATGCGCCGAGCGGCGAACGGCACGACGCGGGCGGAACAAGGGAGAACGGACGGATGGGGCGGAAGGCGGAGGGAGCACCACGGCCGTCCGTGAATGTCCAGGCCTCGGCGGAGGACCGGCGGGCCAGCGTGAAACCCTCGACGCCGCCCCCGACCGCCTCCGCCGCCCCGGCGGACAGCGGCCCGGCGAGGAGCGCGAGGATGGCGACGGATGCGAGGCACGCAGGCGTCCCGGCACGGACCGTTCGTCGCCGCTCAGGGCGCCTCAATTCAGGCGTCTCCGATCTGTCAGGAACTGCATCCCGCAGGGGATTATAATCCAATCTTGCCGGCCGGTGAAGCCCGGACGCGACGCGTCCCGCACCCCTCACGGGTCGCGGGCCCGGCGGAAAAACCTTGGTATCCCTGACGAACTCGGGTAAAATGACGAAGCGGCGCCGGGGCAACGGCCCCGAGGCCCCGGAAGGATGTGGAGGGTGTCATGGACAGGCCGGACATCGTCATCACCGAATTCGACCGGACGCGACTCAGGGCCATCCTGGAGTCGCACGGGTACCAGACCGGGCGCGACCGGGAACACCTGGGCGACCTGGCCAAAGAACTGGACAAGGCCCGCATCGTCAAGCCCGAGGAGATCCCCGCCGACGTCGTCACCATGAACTCCAAGGTCCGCGTCCGCGACATGCAGTCGGGCGAGACGAAGGACTACACGCTGGTCTACCCTCATGAGGCCGATATCACCAAGGACAGGATCTCGGTCCTGGCCCCGATCGGGACGGCCTTGCTCGGCTACAAGGCGGGCGACACGATCGAGCTGGCCGTCCCCGACGGGACGCGCGTGCTCAAGGTGGAGTCCGTCCTCTACCAGCCGGAGGCCGCGGGGGACTATAGCCTCTGACGGCAGGCCGCTGCCGGGGAGCGCCCGGCAAGGCCTTCACGGACCGCGTCATCCGGAGCGGGCGCTTTTTGCGGGCGCTTGAACCGGGGGGCGTTTCTTTGTATGATGGGGCCGAATCCGAAAGCAAGGAGGCTTGGTGGCCAGAGGCAGAAAAGCATATAAAAGCGAGAAAAGAAGCAAGGAGCTCAAGCGCCTCAAGAAGCAGGAAGCCAAGAGGCTGAGGCGCCAACAGAAAGGGTTAGGCCCTCCGCTCGAGGGGGAAGAGCCGGTGCCGGATGGCGCCGGCGAGGCCGGAGAGGCCGAAGGGACGGCCGAGGGGGAAAGCCCGGAGGAAGGCACACCCGGGCCCGAGGGCCAGGAACCCGGAACGTCCTGATCCCCTCCCCGCGCAAGTCGGCGGCTCCGCTCAGGAGCC
>JBBIGP010000067.1:0-13492 GCA_037447475.1 Candidatus Aminicenantota bacterium | reverse complement strand
ACCCCCGGGAACCAGTCCCGACGGTTCCCCCGTCGGCGGCCGACGGGCCCCCCTCCGCTATGGGGGTCTTCAGGGGGACATCTATCGCCACCTGTTGTTCCAGGATCCCCGGAAACGGGAGAAGATCCTCTTTTTTATCGCCCGCCTATTCGGCCCGGCGGAACGAGCTGGTCGGCCGAAACTGGGGAAAGGCCTCGCGCTCCCCGAGGACGGCGATGATCTCCCTGGCCCAATCGATGATCTGGAGAGTTCCGCGGAGGTCCCAGTCCGGTTGGATCTCGTCGCCGACCTGATGATATTTCGTCCTCTGGTAGTCCTCGAACATGCGCTGGACGAGCCCTTTGTCGGGGCCCTTGGAGACGATCCCCTGGTGGAGCCAGACGCCGGGGATGCCGGCCCGGGCGAAGCTCAGCTGGTCGGAGCGAAAGAAGAAGCCCAGGTGGCCGTTGCGCTCGGGGATGTAGCGGAGGCCCATCCGTTCGGCGGCCAGCCGGCTGACCTCGTCGAGCTCGGAGTGCTTGCCCCCGATGGCGAAGACGTCCTCGGTCTCGCCCCAGACGTTGGTCATCTCGAAATTGATGTTGGCGACGGCGGTTCCCTTGGGGAAAGGCAGGTGCCGGTTGAAATGGTCCGAGCCGAGGAACAGCATCTCCTCCCCTGTGACGGCGACGAAGCACAGGTCGTCCCTGAGCCGGCCGGGGTTCCGCGCGGCCCAGCCGGCCAAGGCCAGCATGGCGGCCGAGGCCGAGCAATTGTCCACGGCCCCGTTGTAGATCCGGTCGCCCTCGAGGGACCCGCTCCGGCCGAGGTGGTCGTAATGGGCCGAGAGGATGATCATCCTTTTTCGGGCGTCCGGACGCCTGGCCCGGACGATGCCGGCGATATTGGCGCCCTCGACCGTCCGGAAGACCGGCCCCTGCCGGACCCTGGCTCTCAGACCTAGCGGGACGGGGGCGAAGCTGGAGGTCTCGGCCCGGGCCCGGAGGGCCTGGCGGTCGAGCCCGGCGGCCGCGAAGACGCGGTCCGCCGCGGGCCCGCTGATCCATCCCTGGAAATGGAGGGTCGGGTCCTTGCCGGGCAGGAAGAAGCTCTCGTTGGACCAGGAGTTCCTGACGACCTCCCACCCGTAGGCGGCGCCTTTGGTCTCGTGGACGATGAGCACTCCGGCCGCGCCGAGCTCGCCGGCTTTCTCGAACTTGTAGGGCCAGCGGCCGTAATAGGTCATGTCCTCGCCGTCGAAGATCCCCCCGGGACGGTTGCCCGGCTCGTTGACCTCGACGAGGAGGACCTTGCCCCGGAGATCGGCCCCCTTGACGTCGTCCCAGTCCCTCTCGGGCGCCTGGATGAGGAACCCGGCGTAGACGACCTCGCCGGCGGCCTCCCGGGGCGCGTCCTCGCGCTCGGTGCGGACGACGAAATCCTCGAACAGGCGGGGTGTGAGCAGCGCTCCGGGGCCGGCGAATTCAAGGGACGCCGCAGGGTCGGGCCGGGCGGCCTTCATCGGGAAGGTCTGCCGGTAGCTGCCGTCGAAGGCCGGCTCGAGACCCCAGATTCGGAAATAATCCTCGTGGTAGCGGGCCGCGAGCTCGATGCCCCGGCTGCCGACCGCCCGGCCTTCGAGGAGATCGTCGGAGAGGAAGCTGATGTGGGCCTCGATCTCCCCGACCGTGATGGGAGCGGGTTCGGGAGAGCGTCCGCAGCACGCCAGGACGGCCAGGGCCGCGGCACAGACAGCAAATCCCCGGATCCTGAGCTCGTTCATGTCCCCTCCTCGATCGGCTTCGGTCCCTTCCGGGCGACAGATGATATCACAGGCTGGAAAACACGGTCAAAACGCAGCCATCCGTCCGGCGGCCGTTGACCCCGGGTGCGGTTTGTCATACCATAAGGCCGTCAGGACTCGATCATCGCGAAAGGAGCTTGACATGCCTAAAGCCCTTCGAGCGCCGGTCCTCCCCCTGGCCCTGGCCCTACTCGCCCTCGGGGTCTTGGCCTACGCCGGCCGGGACCAGGCCGTCAGGGCGGAGACCCCCGTCCTCGTCACCTCCTGCGGGCAGAGCCCGGGCCCGAACACGATCAAGGTCGTTCTTCAGCGCCTGAAGCTCGCCGGCGATACGGATCCCCTGGCCTCGCCCGAGACCCTCCAGGCCAAGGCCCGTGAGGGCGATCCTTACAAGACCCTGATCATCGTCATGGGGGCCAGTCTCAAGGGCATGGGAGCGGCCGGGATCTCCATCGACGACGAGATCAAGCGGGCCGTAGCCCTCATCGCCGAAGCCCGCAAGGCCGGCATCACGGTCATCGGGGCCCACGTCGAGGGGATGAAGCGGCGGGCCCAGGGCGCCGCGGCCGGCGACACGACCGACGAACAGAGCATCGACGCCGTGGCCCCCCGCTCCGACATCCTTCTCGTCTACAAGGAAGGGAATTCCGACGGCCGCTTCACGGCCATCTCCGAGGCCAAGGGCATCCCGCTCATCGAGGTCGAAAAGCTGATGGATTTCGTCCCGGCCCTGGAGAAGCTCTACGGCAAGTAGCCGCCGGCCCGGCGAGCCCGGCGTGAATCCGACGGAGGTGTCCCCATGATCGCCACCGAATCGGCAAGGACGGCCATCCTGGCCCTCTTCGCGCTGTCCATCCTCTGGATCGTCGTCGTTCTTATCAAGAACGACATGCAGACCCTCATCCGCGCCGCCGTCGTTGCCGCGGTCTTGGGCCTGGCGCTCCTCTACGTCGACCAGACCAAGCTCGAGATGCTGTCCTTCAAGGCCGTCAAGGAGGAGCTGTTCCCGCCCAAGGAACGGGAGTTCACGTATCAAAAGAAGGAGGGCTACCAGGCCGGGACGTACGTCACGACCTTCACGTTCTCCGATCCCGGGCCGCGGCTGCCTCTGGCCATGGAAGAGGGCGGCAAGACCTTGGCCGTCAGGGACATCGACCGGCTCAACCGCGTTCTGGAGCGTCTCGGGCTGCCTCCGGTCCGGGAAGGGGTGCGGGAGCTGGCTTCGATCACGGGACGGTCGCTGGACGCGGATAAATACGTCTGGGAGAATTACGAGCTGGGCCGGCTGACCATTCATCGAGGCATCTGCCGGGATATGACGACGACAGGGACATTCCCCTGCGTCTCCAGCCTCGTGGTCGAGAGGCGCTAGGGACCGGGGACGGGCCCGTTGGACGCGACGACCTCCGCCGCCATCGTTCTGGCCGTCATGGTCGCGACCTACGTCGCGGCCAAGATCCTCAAGATCTCGACGGAGCTGTCGCTATTCGCTGCGGCCCTGGCCGGGGCCCTGGCCGGGAGGGCCGGAATCCCCGCCCGGCACATCGTCGAAGGGGCCTTCACCTACTTCGACATCGTCCTGATCTTCGTCGCCGCGACGCTGTTCATGAACCTCCTCAAGGAATCCGGGGGGGCGGCGTTCGTCGTCCGGGCCATCCTCCGCCGCTTCCACCGCCGGAAGCCCCTCCTGTTCGTCCTCCTGGCCTTCCTCCTTCTCGTCCCGGGGGCCCTGACCGGGGCGGGCAGCGTGACCGTCCTCATCGTCGGCGGCATGGTCGCCACGATCCTGGGCACCATGGACATCCCCCGGCCCAAGGTCGCTGCCATCATCTTCCTCATCGCCGGGCTGAGCGCCGCGGCGCCCCCGGTCAGCTTGTGGGCCATGCTGACCGCGGCCGGCGTCAACATGCCCTATGTCGGCTTCTTCCTGCCGCTGCTCGTCCCCTGCGTCGTCCTGTCGCTGCTGACCATCTTCATTCTCGGCCGCAAGGCCCGCCCGGTCGACCTCGAGAAGGCCCTCCGGGAGCTCCCCGAGGCCCCGCCGAAGATGAGCTGGCTGCGGGTCGCCGGGCCGTTCCTGGTCTTCTTCCTGCTCGTTCTCGCCGGCCGGGTCTTCCCGTTCTCCTTCCCCATCCTCGGACTGCCCTTGATGTTCATGGCCGCGGCCCTGGCCGCCTTTATCCTGTCCCCGGTCAGGGTGGCGTTCCTGCGGACGTCCCGGGACACGGTCCATCAGCTCCTGCCTCTCATCGGGACCCTGACCTGCGCCGGGATCCTCGTCCAGATCATGGCCCTGACCGGCGTCCGGGGCCTGATCGCCATCACGATCGTGACCCTGCCCGTCACGATCGTCTTCCTGACGCTGTTCCTGATCCTGCCCGCCTCCGAGGCCGTCCTGATGTGGGGGGCGGCGCCGGTCCTGGGCGTGCCGCTCGTCCTGCTCTTCAACACCATCGGGCTCGATCCCGTCGTGGCCCTGGCCGGGATGAGCGTCATCTGGCCTCTCGGCGACGCCATCCCGCCGACGGCCATCATCGGCCGCCTGACAACGGCGACCGTCGGGGTCAAGGAGTCCTACGGGCGGTTCCTCGAGCATTGCCTGGCGCCGGCGGCCTTGATCGCGGCCGCCGGGACGCTGATGGTCGTCTTCAGCAAGAAATTGGCCTTTCTGACGGTGTTCTGATGATCACGCTCCTTTATTATGCGCTGACCGCATTTATCGCCGTCCTGCTCGTTTGGAACTTCGTCGACCGGAAGAAATGGCAGGATGAGGTCCTGTACGTCATCGTCCTCCTGCCCATCCTCCTGCGGCTCCTGCGCCTGAAATGAGCTCGAAAGGAAGCGTCATGGTCACGAGAAAGATCGTCATCGCGGCCCTCGGGGCGGTCCTGGCCGCAGCCGCCGGCCTGAGCTTCCACCGGAGCCGGCACCTCGCCGAGCCTGTCGTCCTCGGCCCGGGCGTCACGGCGGTCAAGAAGCTCAGCGAGTATTTCGCTCCGCTCGCAGGGAGCGTCAACGACGTCAACGTCTATGTCCTCGAGGGCGAGGAGTCCGGGGGGGCCGTCCTGGTCCTGGGCGGGACCCACCCCGAGGAGCCGGCCGGGAGACTGGCCTGCTGGATCCTCGCCGAGAACGTTCGGATCGCCAAGGGCCGCCTCTTCGTCATCCTCACGGCCAACGGCAGCGCTTCGCGGGTCACGCGCCTCGGCGGGGCCTACCCGCCGGATTATGCCATCGAGACCCCCTGGGGCGCCCGGACGTTCCGGATGGGCGATCGCTGGTCGGGGCCGTTGGACCAGTGGCCCGACCCTGAGGTCTATGTCCACTACCCGAGCCGGCAGGAGCTGGCCTACATCGACATCCGCAATCTCAACCGGGCGTTCCCCGGCCGGGCCGGCGGGACGCTGACCGAGAGGACCGGCCATGCCATCCTCGAGCTCATCCGGAAAGAGGGCATCGACGTCGCCGTCGACCTCCACGAGGCCGAGCTCCAGTACCCGGTCATCAGCACCATAGTCGCCCATGAGAAGGGCGCCGACCTGGCCACGCTCGTCTCCATGATGATCAGCAGCGAGGAGGACTTCACCATCGGCGTCGAGAATTCCCCCCGGGCCCTCAGGGGCCTGTCCCACCGGGAGATCGGCGATCACACCGAGGCCGTCTCCCTCCTGCTCGAGGCTCCGCAGCCCTTCCTCGACGCGACGCGCGGCCGGACGGACCGGGCCCTCCTGCTGACGGGCCGGGATGAATTCGTCGTCCGGGCGGGCAAACGGGGCCTGCTCTTCGAGAGGATCGACGAGAGCGGCTGGCCCATCGACGTCCGGGTCGGCCGCCACACCTCGACCATCCTCCGCATCCTGGAAATCTGGTCCGAGGACAACCCGGAAAGGGGCGTCGTTGCGCTCGGCGTCCCCCGCTATGCGGACGTCATCGAGAACGGGACGGGGGCCTATCTCAAGGACGTCAAGGCCGCCGACCCGGCGAGGATCGTTTACGAGTAGGGCCGGCCGCGCTCAAGCGGCCCCGGACTTCCTCCTCCTCAGCATCCCGACGAGGGCCAGGATGACCGCGACCGCGAGAAGAACGGCCAGGATCAGGATGGTCCGGTTCTTGCCTGAGATCTCCTTGCCCATCTTGGCTTCGAGATCGGCCATGGCCCCGTTGAGCTCGGCGATCTTGGCCTTCTGCTTGGCCTCGACGGCCCGGAGGGCGGCCTCGCTCGCTTGAAGGGCGGCGATCTCCTCGTTCTTGGCGGCGATCTGGGCCTCGGTCTCCTCCACGTTCTTGCGCAGGCCGGCGATCATGGCGTTGAGGCTGCGCATCTTCTTGGCCGCCGAAGCCTCGCTCTCCTTGCCCTCGGCGACGGCCTTGGCCAGGGCTTCCTTCTCGCCTTCGAGGGCCGCCAGACGGCCCTTGAGCGTCCCGAGGTCGCCGGCGAGCTTGGCGTTCTCGCCCTTGGCCTTCTCGAGCGCGGCCTGGATGTCCTTCATGTTCTTGTTGAGCTCGGCGTTGAGGCCCTGCAGCTCGTCGATCCGGCTGTTGGCTTCGGTCAGCCGGCCCTGCAGCTCCTCGACCGTGGCCACGTGCTTCTTCTTGGAGACACAGGCCGGCGCCGTCACCACGGCCGCCAGGACGACGATCATCGCCAGGATCGCGGTTCTCTTGGTCATGACTGCTCCCTTCCTCTCATATATTTTTCGTGGGTCGCGAGCGGTGTTCGTTCGCCGCGGCTTATATCCCTCGCTTATTATCCATCCGGGAGTCTCCTCCTGTCAAGGCGAAGTTCCGGAGGATCCATTTCCCCTGGCGCCATCGGGAATTCATCGGGGAAGTCGGGACCGGCGGCTCCCGGCGGCGGCGATAAGCAAGACGATGAGCACAAAGCCCGCCGAGACCGCGATCTCCCGGGCTTCGCTTCCGGCCGCCGGGGCCGCAAAGTCCGGCCGGCCGGGGGGCGGGAGCGGACGGGGATCCCACGGCAGGCCGTATCTTTCCGTGAGCCCCTTGACGTTCAGGAGGTGGATGACGGGGACGTTCCGGGCGGCCATGGCCTGCAGGACGCCCCGTTCCCCCGGGGGGGGGATGAAGACGTCGCGGGCCAGCCCCGGCCTGAGCTTCAGGACCTCGGCGTTCGTCCCCATATTGGCCCAACTGCCCCCGATGTTGACGAAGGCGGCGGTGGCCCGGCCGCCGCGGGCCTGATCGTAGAGCCGAAGGCGGCGGTCGACGTTGGCCTCCAGGCCGGTCTCCTCGACAAAGGGCTCTCCGCGGCCCCGGACGAGAGAGACCAGGAGATCGCGGCCCGCAGGTTCCATGTCCCGCCCCGCATCCTCGTCCCCGCCGAGGGCCAGGGCGACAGGCCGGACGTCGAGGACGCCGGAGGTCCGCAGGCAGTCTTCCATGTCGGCCCAGGTGAAGCCGGGGATGTTCGCCCCCCACTCCGAGGCCCCCAAGGATACGATGAGCAGGGGTTCCGCGCCGACGGCCCGGGCGGCGGCGAGCGTCGCGAGGATCAAGGCCGGGAAGGAGGCCGAGGCGCCGACGGCGACGGCGTCCCCTTTCTTCACGCCGGCCTGCCGGAGCAGCAGGGCGGTCAGAGCGGCAAATTCCGGGTTGGTCGAGGTCCGCTTGGCGCCGAGGTGGCCCGTCGTGGTCGTGATCGGCGAAGTTTCCGATCCGATGAGACCGGTCCGGTTCGGATCGGTTTCGGCGTCGATCGGAAGACCCTTCGACTCGCGGCAGTGCCGGATGACGCCGGTCGCCCGGGCCATGAGCCGGGAAGCTTCCGCCATCTCGCGGCGCGTCGACGGCGGGGGGCCGGACAAATGGTGACCGAGGAGAAGATAGACGAGGCTCAAGAGAGCGGCGAGGTAAACATGGACCGTGACAACCCGACGATGATCGCCGCTCATAACAGGGTCACCAGCCGCATGGCAGCGGAAGTCAGGACGGCCGCGGCCAGGAGCGAGGCCAGGGTCGGCAGGGGCTTCTGGCGGACGAGGCTCGAGGCCAGGATGCCGGGAACGACCCATCCGATGACCCGCAGCTCGAGGGGCGCGGCGAACAGCCCGGGCAGGGCCAGGGACCAGGCCTGGGAGAGAAGCGCACCGAGAAGGACCATCAGCGCGAACCGCCTCCGTCCGAACAGGATGAGACGGCCCGCGAGGGACTTGTAAACGGCCACGGTCAGGACGGCCGCCGTCAATGTGGCGGCGACCCTCAGCGGCTGTCCGAGATAGAGGGCGAAATACCCGGGAACGATGATGCCGCCGGGCGAGATGTCGGTCAGCTCGGCCCAGAGAAGAGCCACGACGAGGCCGACGAGCAGGGTTTCAATGATCATCAGCGGCTCCTTGGGCGTCCCAGTATCGAAGGATGGCCTCTCCGGGGCCGACGATGTTCCCGAACCCTACGACGAGGGGTTCTCGTGCGGCCCGGGCGAGGACGGCCCCCATGAGGACTTCCGGGCCGGAGCGGGGCGCAAGCTCGAACCTGTCGGCCCCCGTTCCCATCGATCTCCTGAGCCTGCTCACGAAGGCCCGGGCCGGCGGGCCCAGCACGAGGACCCGCTCGAAATCCCCGAAAAAGCCCTCCCGGGCCGCGGCGAGCCACTGCATCGTCCGATCGCCCCGGTCCTCCCGCAGGCTGAGGAGCGCGATCGGGGATAGAGCGCCGAGACGGACGCGCCCCCGCACCTTATCGAGGGCCTCGGCGGAGGACGCGGGGTCGTTGGCCGCGAACGCGCTGACGCAGACGGCCGGCCGCGGGGGGGATCCGAACTCGGCCTTGACGATTCTTAGGCTCCCGAGATCCGGAGCGGCCCCGGCCATGGCCGCGAACGCCGGCCTGTCGTCGATGCCCATCAGGCCCAGCACGGCCCGAGCCAGGCGGACGTTCGGCTCGAACTCCCAGGCGAGCCGTCCCGAGGCGCCTTCCCCGTTCGCGCCGGCGGCCGGGGCGTAGAGGGCGACGGGCATAAGCTTCGCTCCAAGGCGGGCGGCTTCGGCCTCGAAGACAGGGGCCATCTCTTCCTTCGGGACAAGGACGGTCCCCCCTTGGGGAAAAGCCGCGCACAACGTCTCGGCGACCGCCTCCCGGGTCGGCCCCATTTCGTCGAGGTGGTCGAGCCGGACATTGGTCAGGGCCAGGACCTGGGGGCGGAGAATGCTCCGGGACTCCGTTGCCAGGCATTCCGGCCCGATGCTCATCATCTCGGTGACCAAGGTATCCGCCCCCATCCGGGAGGCCAGGGTGACGAGCCGGACCTGTTCGCGGATGGAGGCCGGCCCGGCCCTGGGGATCTCTCGTTCGGACCCGTCGGGCAGGATCAGGACCGGCTTCGAGCCCGTCGTCTTGGCCAGCACCCGGGCCCCCGAGGCCCTGAGCCCGGCCGCGATGAGCCGGGTCGTCGAGGACTTGCCCCTCGATCCCGTGACGGCGATCCGCCGGGGGACCCGGCGGAGGGCCCTGCCCAGCCGCAGCCTCTCCATGACGAGACGGACGAGGAGGGCGGCCAGACAGGCGGAAAGGACCAGGAGCGCTCGCGTCGTCTTCCTCCTCGGGCGCGGGTGCCCATTATAACCGATGTTCCGGTCCAAAGGGAGGCTCCGCCGCGGCCGGAGGCTCGCCTCCCCGGAGTTGACAAAAGCCGGGCCGGGGGGATAATGGGAGCATCTGGAGGTGGCCATGAAGAAACCCGGGAATCCCCTTCGCTTCGGGACCTTGGCGCTGATCCTCGTCCTGGGGCTCGGCCCGCTCGCCGGGCAGAACCTCGAGGACAAGGTCCACGCCAGGACGCTGAAGAACGGCCTGACCGTATTGCTCATCGAGCGGCACGGGGCGCCCGTCTTCAGCACCGTTTACGGCTTCAAAGTCGGCTCCGTGGACGAGGTCGCCGGCATCACCGGCACCGCCCATCTTTTCGAGCACATGGCCTTCAAGGGCACGCCCAAGATCGGCACCTCGGATTTCGAGAAAGAGAAGCCGATCATGGAGGACGTCGACCGGGTCGGCCGGGAGTGGAGCCTGGAGCTGGCCAAGGGCGAGCGGGCCGACAAGGCCAAGCTGGCCCGCCTGCGGGAGGAGCTGACCGCGCTCGAGGCCGGGCAGTCCAAGTTCATCGTCAAGGACGAGATCGACGTCATCTACAGCAACGTCGGGGGCGTCGGGCTCAACGCCGGGACGGGAACGGACCAGACGCTCTACATGATCAGCCTGCCGTCGAACCAGCTGGAGCTCTTCTGCCTCGTCGAGTCCGAGCGGATCCGGAACGCCGTGCTGCGCGAGTTCTACACCGAGCGGAGCGTCATCCAGGAGGAGCGCAAGCAGACGACCGACGCCGTCCCGACGCGCCTGCTCAGCGAGATGTTCATGGCCGCGGCCTTCATGGCCCACCCCTACGGCCACCCCGTCGTGGGCTGGGCCTCGGACATCCATTCTGTGACCCTCGAAGAGGCCCTGGCCTTCAAGAACAGGTACTACACGCCCAACAACTGCGTCCTGGCCATCGCCGGCGACGTCGACCCGGCCAAGGCCTGGCCGCTCGTCGAGAGATACTTCGGCGACATCCCGCGCGGGGAGGACCCGCCCGTCCTGCGAACGGTCGAGCCCAAGCAGCTGGGCGAGCGCCGGGTGCGCTTCGAGTTCGACGCCGAGCCCTTGTTGATGATGGGCTTCCACAAACCGGCGTTCCTGACCAAGGAGGACGCCGCAGCCAGCGTCTTGGCCTACGTCCTGACCTCGGGGCGGACGTCCCGCCTGAGCAAGGACCTCGTCCAGGACAAGCAGATCGCGGTCTCCATCAGCGCCGGTTCGGGACCCGGGCAGCGCTATCCCAACCTGATGACCTTCAGCGGCGTCCCCCGCTTCCCCCACACGGTCGAAGAGCTGGAGGCGGCCGTCCTTGAGCACATCGAGAAGGTCAAGGCCGAGCCCATCACGGACAGGGAGCTCCAGAAAGTCAAGAACAACATCGGGGCCTCGTATGTCCGTTCCATGAGCTCGAACATGGGTTTGGCCATGACCCTCATGCGCTACCAGCTCCTGTTCGGGGACTGGAAGCTCTATCTCAAGTACAAGGACATCGTGGACGGCGTCACGGCCCGGGACGTCATGGATTTCGCCAGGACGTACCTGACGCCGGAGAACAGGACCGTGGCCGTTCTCGTCAAAAAGGCCAAGGCCGACTGAGCGGAGAACAACGATGAACAACCGAACGATCCTCAAGAGAACCTTCGCCGCCGCGGTGATCGCCGGCCTGTCGCTGACGGCCGCCGCTCAGAGGCATCCCCGGGAGCTCGGGCCGGCTCCGGAGCTCGCGTTCAAGCTGGTCCGCCCGGCGACCTTCACCCTCGACAACGGCATCCGGTGCTTCTATCTCGAGGACCGGGAGCTGCCCCTCGTCTCCGTGACGGGGCTGATCAAGGGAGGCAGCCTGCACGAGCCGGCCGGCAAGGTCGGTCTCGCATCCCTGTTCGGCACCGTCCTCCGGACGGGCGGAACGCGCAAGCTCACGGGCGACCAGATCAACGAGGAGCTCGAGTTCCTCGCGGCCTCGATCGAGTCCTCGACCGGCCCGCAAAACACCTCGATTCGGGCCGGATCGCTCAAGAAGGACTTCGGCCGGCTCGTCGAGCTCCTGGCCGACCTGATCATGAACCCGGAATTCCGGCAGGACAAGATCGACCTGGCCAGGAACCAGTCGCTCGAAAGCATGAGGAGGCGCTGGGACCAGCCGTACCAGGTCGCCATGCTCCTCTTCAACGAGAAGCTCTACGGCGCCGACTCGCCCTACGGGCGGAGGGCGACGCCGGCCTCGCTCCAGGCCGTCGCCCGCGAGGACCTCCTGGACTTCCACCGGCGCTATTTCGCGCCCGGCAACCTCGCTCTGGGCATCACGGGCGACATTTCGCAGAAAGAAGCCAGGGCGGCCCTCGAAAGGGTCTTCAAGTCCTGGCCCAAAAAGACCGTCGCCATCCCGGAGGTCCCTCCCCTGGCCGAAAAGGCCGACGGAACGGTCTACTACGCCGCCAAGGACACGCCCCAGGGCAATGTCTGGATGGGCCACCTCGGCATCGCCGCCAGGAGCCCGGACGAGTTCAAGGTCAAGGTCATGAACGACATTCTGGGCGGCGGGGGCTTCACGGCCCGGCTGATGAAGGAGCTGCGCTCCAACCGCGGCCTGACCTACGGGATCTACGGCGGCGTTTCCGAGGGCATCGGCCGGGAGCGCGGGGCGTTCCGCATCGGGTCCCAGCTCAAGGCGGACCGGTTCGTCGAGGCCATCGACCTCGTCAAGAGCATCATCCGCGACATGCAGGACAACCCCGTCTCCGACGAGGAGATCGCCACGGCCAAGAACTCCCTCGTCAACAGCTTCGTCTTCCGGTTCGAGCAGAAGGGCCAGATCCTGAGCCAGTTCATGCAGCTCAAGCTCGACGGCTACCCCGACGATTACCTGGACGCCTACATCGAGAACATCCGCGCGGTCAGCAAGGCCGACGTTCGGGAAGCGGCCCGGAAGCACATGGACCTTGAGAAGATGATCATCGTCGTCGTCGGGGACGAAAAGAGGTTCGACCGGCCGCCGGCGAGCCTCGGCGGCAAGGTCGAGAGCATCGACCTCAGGGCCCTCCAAGAGGCGGAAAAAGTCAAGTGACCGGCGCAAGGATCGGCACGATGGATAGCAGGGCCCCGAAAGCGTTGGCGGCCGCCCTCCTGGCGGCCTGCCTGGGCCTCGTCCCCCTTACGCAGTGTTCGCGGGAGCGGACCACGCCCGCGCCCGCCCAGCCGGCGGCCGCGCCTCAAGCCCTGAAGGAGACGACCCTCCGCAACGTCACCGATTCGACGGTCGCCTACAAGATCTTCCCCGTCGGGCGCCCCGAAGACATCGAGGAGCGGGAGATCGCCCCCGGGTCCATCGACCGCTTCCCGACGGCGACGGCCCTGGAGATCGAGTTCCGGTCGGGCGACCAGGACATCGTCTATTCCCTCGACGCCGGAAGCCCCTATTCGTTCCGGTACGACCAGGGGGAGACGATCGATCTCTTCCTCGGGTCCCACGGCCGGGCCGATGCGGAGGACCTCGCGCCATGGGTCCAGACGCCCCAGAACGTCGTCGACCGGATGCTCGAGCTGGCCCGGGTCACGGACAGGGACGTCGTCTACGACATCGGCTGCGGCGACGGGCGGATCGTCGTGACCGCGGCCCGGAAATACGGCGCCCGGGGCGTCGGCATCGACATCGATCAGAACATGATCGACGAGTCGAACAAGAACGCCGAGGCGGCCGGGGTCGCCCAGCTCGTGCGGTTCGTGGCCGCGGACGCGACCAAGGCCGATTTCTCCGAAGCCACCGTCGTGACCCTCTACCTCCTGCCCGAGTCGAACGACCTCCTGAGGCCGATCTTCGAGCGCCAGCTCAAGCCGGGGACCCGGATCGTGTCCCACAACTACACGATCCCCGGCTGGGACGCGAAACAGGTCCACGACGAGACGATCCCCAATGAATTCGGAGAAGAGCACCGGATCTACGCCTACATCCGGTAGCGGGCCCGCGTCGCCGGCCGGCAGACGCGCAGGAGCGTCAACCCATCCAAAAGCCCTTCCTGTGGGAGACGCCCAGAACCTTCCGGCAGTTGGGACAGAAATAGACATAGCCTGACCTATTCATGAAAATGCCGATGTGTTCTCTAAGTCCTGCGATATCTG
>JBBIGP010000066.1:0-13919 GCA_037447475.1 Candidatus Aminicenantota bacterium | reverse complement strand
CCGGCCAGCAGCGACGCCGGCAGGGCGGCCAGCCCGATGACCATTTGGAACCCTCCCAGGACCGAGGCCCGGTAGCGCTGCGGGGCGAGCTCGGCAACCATGGCCTTCTGGACCGGTTCGAGGGCGGCCTTGTGGACGCCGAACAGGACGAGGATCGAGGCCGCGGCCGGCAGGCCGGGGACGAATGCGGCCCCCGCGCAGACGGCCGCCCAGGCCCCGAAGGCCAGGAACAAAACGGGCTTGCGGCCGACGCGGTCGGAAAGCCGTCCGAAGGGATAGGAGAGGGACGCGGCGGCCAGCGAATAAGCGAGGTACAGAACGGGGATCAAGCCGGTCTTGAACCCGGCCGCCTTGGCGTTGAGGAGCAGGAACGAGTAGGTGAATGCGCCGAGGGCGAAGATGCCGTTGAGGGAGATGTAAAGGGCCAGGTTGCGGTTGATGTCGCGGAACGCAAAGCCTTTGAAGACCCGGCCTCGGGGCTCCTTCGGCTCCCGGATGTTCCCGAGGATGAGGGCCGCCCCGACGAGCGACGGGACGGCGGCCAGGGCGAACAGCAGCCGGATGCCGAGGACGTCGACGAGAGCGATGGCGACGAGAATACCGGCCACGGCCCCCAGATTGTCCATGGCCCGCAGCAGGCCGAAGCGGCGGCCCCGGTTCTCGTTGGTCGAGATGTCCGCGACCAGGGCGTCACGGGGCGCGCTGCGGACCTTGCCGGCCCGGTCGAGGATGCGGAAAGGGACGAGGTGCTGCCAGACGGCCGACGCGGCATACCCGAGTCTCGAAAGGGCGCCGCAGAGATATCCCGCCCAGATGAAGACCTTGCGCCTGCGGAGCTTGTCCGAGTAATAGCCGGACAGAGCCTGCGAGAGGGAGACGACGGCCTCGCCCAGGCCGTCGAGAAAGCCGAGAGCGGCCATGTTGGCCTTCAGGACCTGCGTGACGAACAGAGGCCAGAGGGGGTAGATGATGTCCGAGCCCATGTCGTTGAGGAACGACGCGGCGGCGAACGTCCGCATCGTTCGCCGGGTCTCGGCCTTCCCGGCAACCGGCTCTTCGGGCATGTGGCAGGTCCCTTCCCAAGTCCCCGATTGTATCGCTTAACGGTTCGGCAGAAAAGGGGCGGCCGTTCATTCCCGCATCACGGCCTCGATCGGCGCGGATCCGATCGCATGACGATATTCGAAGGCGCGCGTTGACAGGTCCGGAAGCCCGCGGGTATGATACGACCGAATTCCCGGACGGAGGTGCGCATGAGATCCACACGGAGCCTGATCCCGGCGGCCTTCGCCGCGACGTGTCTGCTGGCCGGGGCGGTCTTTGCGGCCGGGCCGCTCGAGATGATGCCGGACGGTCCGTCGATGGGATGCCAGGAAGCCGCCGCATCGGCCTCGGAGAAGCCCGACACGACCCTGACCCTCAAGATCGGGGACCCCAAGCTCAAGGAAAGGACCATGGAGGTCGCCGCCGGCTCGATCCTGTCCGGAGCGACGGGCCGGACGGTGGGCTTCGACCGGATGATCGCCGAGATGCGGGGCGGCCGCTTCGTCCACGTCGGGGAGACCCACGACTCGATGCCCATGCATGACCTCCAGTTCCGTGTTCTCGAGGCGCTTCACGCCCAGGACCGGCATCTGGCCGTCGGGATGGAGATGCTGCCGGTGACCGTCCAGGAGACGTTGAACAAGTGGAGCGCGGGCATCCTGACCAAAGAGGAGTTCATCCGCGAGGTCCGCTGGTACGTCAACTGGAACTTCAACTTCGGCTACTACGAGAAGATCTTCGACTTCGCCAAAGAGCACCGTCTTCCCGTTTACGCCCTCAACATCCCCCGCGAGATCATCAGCAAGATCCGGATGCGGGGCTGGGAGGCGCTGTCCGACGAGGAAAAGGCCCTCGTCCCCGAGCCGCCGGACGTTTCGAACCAGGACCACCGGACGCTCATCCGGGCCATTTTCGAAAGCTCCGACCTGCCGCCCCAGATGAAGGGGCCCGGCCTGGACCAGGTTTTCGAGGGCCTCTACCGGTCGCAATCGGCCTGGGACGAGGTCATGGCCGCCAACGCCGTGCGCGGTGCGAGGAGCGAAGGCCGGCGGGTCGTCGTCTGCGCGGGGTCCGGTCATCTCATTTATAATCTTGGACTTAACAGAAGGGCTTTCGAGAGATCGGGGCTGCCGTTCAAGACCGTCGTCGCCGTGACCGTGCCCCCGGAAAAGAGCTCCGTCACCGTTTCGCGTTCCTACGCCGACTACATTCTCGGCATCGCCGAGGAAGCCGGGCCGGCTTTTCCGTCCATCGGGCTGTCCTTCAAGAATGTCGAAAGACTCACCAACCTCGTCATCGATCCCAAGCCGATGGCCGGCGAGGCGGCCAAAGCCGGCTTCGAGAAAGGCGACGTCGTGCTGTCGGTGGACGGCGCGTTCTACGACGACATCAACGAGCTCCGAACCTACCTGGCCCGTTTCCGGCCCGGCGACACAACCACCTTCAAAGTCCTGAGGGACGGCCAAGTTAAGGACGTCGTCCTCGAGTTCGAGAAAGGCGGGCCGAAGGAGAGGTGAGAAGGATGAGCGAGCGAGCGAGAGGTCTCAGGAAACCGATCGTGCCCTATTAACGCTGGAATAACTGAATTCTTCGGCCTGGGGTTAGCGGAGGCGCCGGAGGATCTCCATGATCTCCGGCGCGGGGCGGCCGCGGCTCAGCAGCTCCCGGGCCCTGAGGCGGTCCTCGCGCCGGCCGAGGTCATCGAGGGCGAGCCCTCCGAAGTACCCATGGGGCTGGGGTTCGTCCCAATAGGTCAAGGTGTATTCGCGGATCCCTTCCCGGATCTCCGCGGCCCGGGACCTTTGTCCCATCCTGTCCAGGCAAAGGGCGATGAGATAGTCCTGCATCCTCGTGTCGGGATGGAAGGGGGCTCCGGTGCCGAGCTTTTCGGGATAGAGCTTCGACTTCTCGAAGGCCTCGACGGCCTCAGCCCAGACGCCTTTGCTCATGGCGGCCAGGCCCCGGGCGACATGGGTCCGGACGTAAAGGCCGTGGACGTCGCTGGCCCCTTCGTAGGGCAGAGATTCGATCCTGTCCAGGACCGCGGCCGCATCGTCGGGCCGTCCGTTGGCAAGCCGGGCTTCGGCGAGGTCGACTTGGAGCCGGACATGGTCCGGGAAGTCCGCGGCGGCCCGTTCGGCGGCGGACAGGGCCTGGGCCTTGTCTCCGGACCTCAGATAGAATGACGTCAGGGCGTGCCGGGCCCTCCAGCTTCCCGGGTCGAGGCTGACGGCCTTCGCGTGATCGGCCCGGGCCCCCGCCGGGTCGAACTTTTCGAACAGGGAACCGCGGGCGACGAAGAAGGGCGCGTAATCGGAATCGTCGCACATCTGGAAAAGGTCGCGGGCCTCTTCGAGGCGGCCTTTTCCCCAGAGGATGAGGCCGAGATAATACTTGGGCTTCCAATCGGAAGGCCGGGCGGCGACGGCCCATGAGAAAGCGGCGATCGACTCTTCCCGGAAGGGGAAGACGAGGAATGGGGAGAGGGCCAGGGCCTTGTCGAGCAGGGCGGCGCTCCGCGACGGCGACCGGTCGCGCTCGAGATAGGCCAGCCACGTAAGGACGGTCGGGTGCTCCCCGGCGTTCTCGAGAGCCGCCACGGCGTCCTCCTCGAGGCCGTTGCGGACGTAGAACATGGCCATCTCGAGCCAGGTCTCGTGGGGCAGCTCGCCGCGGACAAGGGCGCGGCAGGCCTCGAGGTCTCGGGGCGAACGCGCCTGGAGATAGCGTTCGAAGCGGGCCAGATGGTCGAGGGGATCGAGTTCGAGAACGGTCTCGACCGCCCGTCGGGCGGCGAGCCTGTTCCCGGCCAGCCGGTGAGCGACCGCCAGGACCTCGAGCGCCGTGACGTTCCTGGCGTCGGCCTCGAGGGCCTTGAGGGCCTCGGCCGCGGCCTCCTCGAACCTCTTCTCGGCTAAAGCGATCTCGGCCGACTGGATGAGGGCCGCGGCCCGGAACTGCGCGGACCGCGACGCCCAACCGAGCGTTTCCTTGGCGTCGACCAGACGGCCGAGACGCCGGGCGGCGACGGCGTACACATAGTTGGCCTCGGGGTCGTACATCGATATCGATAGGGCCCGGCCGGCATGCTCCAGGGCCCGGGAGGGTTCGCCGCGGCGGGTGTGGAGCTCGGCGGCCCGGCAGAGCGCGCGCACGTGAAGGGGCTCGAGATCGATGCAGGCCATGTATTTGTCGAGAGCATCGGCCAGGCGCCTTTCACGTTCGAGGCGGACCGCCTGGAGGTAAAGGCCTTCGGCCGAGCCGTCCCGCATCGTGCGGAAATCCAGCGGCCGCTCGAGGCTGCGGGCCTCGGGTGCGGTGCGGTGAACGAGCTTGTCCCCGAGCCGGACTTCGATGGCGTCGTCGTCGGCGGCCCCGGCCAGGGACACGTCCTTTTTCCAGATCTCTTCGGGCCGCAGGTTCAGGCTCTCCCTGGCGACCTCCCTGCCGTCCGCGCGAACGGTGAGGACCTCGGCTACGGGCCGGAGGGGGAAGAGACCCAGCGAGAGGATGTCGCCTCCCCGGGACACGCTCAGCACGGCATGCGCCGAGGCCTTGGCCATCGGCCCGATGCCGCGGTAGGGGAACCACATCTCCCGCCAGCGGTCGGCGGCCCCGGGCGGGAACTCGCCGTGATCGGATTGGTTGAGCAGGCGTCCGGCCTGCGGCTCGGTGTACTGTCCATCCTCGTCGGTCAGGAGGTCGACCCAGATCCCGCCCGAGCGCGACAGGTCCCATATCCAGATCTTGCGGCCTGGCATGTCGTCGTAGGGGGACCAATGGCCGAACCCGGCGTCCTCCCGTTCGTACCACCCGCCATAGAAGTCCTCGTATTCGCCGACCGTGAAATAGCTCTTGGAGCCGGGCGTCGCGTTGTTCCTGTACCAGGAGAGGTCGCGGCCCGAACGGTCCACGGGCCAGGGCTCGAGGGGCTCGGAGTAGTCGTGCCCGATGTGCCAGCGGCCGGGGAAAATGTATCGCAGGTCATCGGCCGTCCTGACCGCGGCGCAGGACCAGGCATAGTAGGACTGAGAGAAAGGCGTGGGATTGACCCAGAGGGCCTTGGTCTCGAAGGCGGCCCCGTCCGGGGGAAGGGCGATGGCGACGCTCCAGCGCGTCCGGGAGGGGAGGTCCATGGCCCCGACGACGCAGCTGACGCTCCCGTCGGGTTCGCGCCGCAGGATGTAGTCCACGGGCGTCGCGGTCGAAGGGGCATGCCCGACGACCCCGAAGTTGAACTCGATGCCGCCCGATGTCCAGGGACCGCGCAGCGCGATCTGGCGGAACTTCAGGACCCGGTTCCAATAGAGGAAGTCGCGTCCCGTGGCCTTCTCGGCGGCCCCCCAGACCTTGCCGCCGACCTGGGGCAGGACGGCGACCTCGATGTGGGGATTGGAGAGGCGGACGACCGACCACTCCCGGTCGCTCGCTTCGGCCGTGAACCCGTCGTAGAAGAAATAGGGGTAGAGACGCTCGCCCTGGCCCCACATGGACGAGCGGGCGAAGATGGGCACGGGATCGGGGTCCGAGAACGGATAGGTCCGGATGACCTCGGTCCGCTCCTCGACGCGGGCGCCGAGGGGCTCGGAGGTGAAGCGGCAGGCCGAAGCGACAGTGACGGCGGCGAAGGCGGCCGCGGCGGCCAGGACGGGCGGGCATCTCTTCATGGCGGGCGACTTCCTTTCCGTCCGCGCGTCACACCCGCGCGGCTCCCTTGGCTCGGCCGGCTGACGAGGAGGGGCGGCCGGGCTCACTTTTCCGTGAGCTCGAGGTAGATCGTCTCGACCAGGCTCAGCCAGCGGCGGGCGCCGGCCGCCGCCGGGCGGTCCTCGATGCCGAAGGCCGTCTTGATGTCGTCGAGGCTCTTTCCTTCGGCGATCATCGTCCGGACATGGTTCTGCTTATCCTCCATTGAGGCGATAAGGGCTTCCACGTCGGAGCGGCCCAGGGGATCGGCGTGGCCTGAGAGGAAGATCTCGACCTGCGGCTTCAGCTCGAGCAGGCCCTTGAGAGTTCTGACGTAGCCGAAGGAATTCCCGTTTTTGTGGCGGTGGATGAGAGGATCGCGTCCGACGAACAGCAGGTCGCCGACGAAGACGGCCCTTTCCCCCGGGAACCAGACGACGAGGTCGCCGCTCGTGTGGGCCGGTCCGAAATACAAGAGCTCGATCCGCCCGTCTTCGCCTTTGGTGAGCGACTGACGGGGTCCGTCGAGGACCATGGTCGGCATATAGTCCTTGAGCGCCGGAAGGCCGGAGGCGGCCCGTTCCATGTCGGCCTTGCAGTTCTCGTGGGCGATGATCGTCAGTCCCACGGGGAACCCGGGCAGGCCGTTGACGTGGTCCCCGTCGCTGTGGGTGATGATGACGGTCGTCAGGGGAGCGGAGGAGGCCTCCCGGATCTCGGCGAGCATGGCCCGCGCGGACTCGACGCTCATCTTGGCGTCGACGGCGAAAACCGCCTTCTCCGTGACGTAGAAGGCGGTGTTGGCCCCGGATCCGCCTTTGACGAGATGCAGGCCTCCGGCGATGGCCTCGACGACGAGCGGCTGGGTCGCCGGCTGGGCGGGTTTGGCGGGGGCGGTTTGGGCGGCCGCGATGACAAGCGGCGCGCTGAGGACGAGGGCCGCAAGGGCCGTCAGGCGCGCGCTCTTGCCGGAACGGGGCTTCGATCTCATGGCTGTCCCTCCTTCGTGATGATCAACTAGGTAATATCCGGACGGCGCGCTTTTGTCAATCGGCGGAAACGGCGGAAAAGAGGCCGGGGGCGTCGCCGCCCCCCGGCCGTCAGAGCGTGAGGGAAGCCGGAGCTCAGAGCTTGGTTTCTTCGACGGTCTTCTGGACGACGCCGACCGTCTTCTGGAGCATGGCCTTCTCTTCGTCGTTGAGCTGGATCTCGTAGATCTTCTCCATGCCCTTGGCCGAGATCAAGACCGGCACGCCGATGAACAGGCCCTTGACGCCGTACTCGCCCTCGCACAGGGCGGCGCAGGGCAGGATGCGGCGCTTGTCATGGAGGTAGGACTCGGCGATGACGATGGCGCTCCAGGCGGGGCTGAAGAACGCGGAGCCCTTGCCGAAGAGCTTGACGATCTCGGTCCCGGCCTCGCGGGTCCGGGTGACGAGCTTGTCGATCTGCTCCTTGGTCGCGATCTCGGTGAGCGGCACGCCGCCGACCGTCGTCAACCGGGGCAGGGGGACCATGTCGGGGCCGTGGCCGCCGAGGACCGTGCCGGCGATGTCCGCGACGGACACGTTCAGCTCCATGCCGATGAAGGCCCGCCAGCGGGCGGTGTCGAGCGTCCCGGCCATGCCGATGACCTGGTGCCGGGGGAAGCCGGTCAGCTTGGAGAAGGCGTAGACCATGGCGTCGAGGGGATTGGTGACGATGATGCAGAAAGCCTTGGGCGCGTTCTGCTTGACGCCTTCGGCGACCTTCGTGATGATGTCGAGGTTGACGGCCAGAAGGTCCTCGCGGGTCATGCCGGCCTGGCGGGGCTTGCCCGCCGTGACGATGACGATGTCGGCGCCGGCGATGTCCTTGTAATCCGAGGTCGCCGTGATGCTGGCGTCGTAGTTGCCGTGGGGGGCCATCTCCATGAGGTCAAGAGCCTTCCCTTTGCAGGGGTTCTCGAGCTCGGGGATGTCGAGGATGACGATGTCCCCCAGTTCCTTCTGGGCCGCGAGCATGGCCAGGATCTGGCCGATCTGCCCGCCGCCGACGAGTGCGATCTTCTTGCGCATGTTTCTTTATCCCTCCATCCGTTGGAATCTTGGACGAAAAACCGGACCCCCATGTTACCTTTTATCGGGGTCGAATGCAACAGGAATCCGGCGCCCGGCGCGTTTTTTGACAAAAGGAGCGGGAACCCGATAACATAGGGGAGCGTCCGGACAGGCGTCCCATTCCATGACCGGGAGAGCCTCGATGCTCGAGACATATTTCGCCAAGGCCGAGGAGAGAACGAAGAACGGCGTGCCTCCGCTGCCCCTGACACCCGATGAGGTCGAAGAGGTCTGCCGGGGCCTCGAGACCACGACGGGGGATCGAGCGTCCCCTCTCCGCGGGCTCCTCGAGGACCGCGTATCCCCCGGGGTCGATCCCGCGGCCGAGGTCAAGGCCCACTGGCTGGCCGGGGTAGCCCGCGGAGAGATCAAGTCCCCTTCGGTCCCGGACACGGACGCCGTGTTCCTGCTCGGGACGATGCTCGGCGGGTACAATGTCGATCCCCTCGTCGAGCTCCTGAGCCACCCGTCCCTGGCACCGGCGGCCGCCGAGGCCCTCAAGAGGATCATCCTCGTCTACGGCCATTTCGACACGATCGTCTCCCTCGCCAGGAGCAATCCCCACGCCCGCGACGTCCTCGCGTCGTGGGCTGCCGGCGACTGGTTCCTGTCCCGGCCCGAGCTGCCCGGGACGATGATCCTCAAGGTCTTCAAGGTCGACGGCGAGATCAATACCGACGATTTCTCGCCGGCCGGGCACGCCCCGACTCGTCCCGACATCCCGCTCCACGCCCGGTCCATGGGCCAGACCCGTTTCCCCGGGGGGATCGAGACCATCCGGAAGTTCCGGGAGGAAGGGCACCGGGTCGCTTTCGCCGGCGACGTCGTCGGCACGGGCTCGAGCCGGAAGTCGGCCTGCAATTCCCTGATGTGGCACATCGGGGAGGACATCCCCTACGTCCCCAACAAAAGGAGGGCGGGGGTCGTCATCGGCGGGCTGATCGCCCCCATCTTCTTCAACACGGCCGAGGACTCGGGGGGGCTGCCCCTCATCGCCGACGTTACGAAGCTGAGAACGGGCGATGTCATCACCATCGATGCCCGGGCCGGCGTCATCCGGAACGAAGCCGGGGAGACCCTCTCCGCCTTCGAGTTCAAGCCCCCGACCCTCAAGGACGAATTCCGGGCGGGAGGCCGCCTCAGCCTCATCATCGGACGCCAGTTGACGGCCAAGGCCCGCCGGGCCCTGGACCTGCCGGCCGCGGATCTCTTCACCCGCATCGAGAACCCCGAACCCAAGAAGGGCCAAGGCTACACGCTGGCCCAGAAGATCGTCGGCCGGGCCTGCGGGCTGCCCGGCGTGCTCCCCGGAACGGCCTGCGAGCCGCGGATGACCACCGTCGGGTCCCAGGACACGACGGGGCCGATGACCGCCGACGAGCTCAAGGAGCTGGCCTGCCTGGAGTTCCAGACCGATCTGTTCATGCAGTCGTTCTGCCACACCGCCGCCTATCCGAAAGCGGCCGACGCCAGGATGCACAGGACCCTCCCCGCCTTCATGGTCCAACGAAAGGGCGTCGTCCTCAAGCCCGGCGACGGCGTCATCCACTCGTGGCTGAACCGGCTGATCCTTCCCGATATGGTGGGCACGGGCGGCGACTCCCACACGCGGTTCCCCATCGGCATCAGCTTCCCGGCCGGCTCCGGCCTGGTCGCTTTCGCCGGGGCCCTGGGGTTCATGCCCCTGGATATGCCCGAGTCGGTCCTCGTGAGGTTCCGGGGCCGCCGGAACCCGGGGATCACCCTGCGCGACGTCGTCAACGCCATCCCGCATTTCGCCATCCGGCAGGGCCTGCTGACGGTCGAGAAGAAGAACAAGAAGAACGTCTTCAACGGGTGCGTCCTGGAAATGGAAGGTCTCGAGGACCTGACCGTGGACCAGGCCTACGAGCTGACCGACGCCTCGGCCGAGCGCTCGGCCGCTGCGGCCGTGATTTCCCATTCCCCGGAGAAGGTCGTCCAAGCCGTCAAGAGCAACATGGCCCTGATGGAACGGATGATCGAAGAGGGCTACGAGAGCGCCGAGACCCTCCGCCGGAGGATCGACGCCTGCCGGAAGTGGCTGCAAGCCCCGGCGCTCCTCGAGCGGGACGCCCATGCCGAGTACAAGGCCGTCCTCGAGATCGACCTGGCCGAGATCACCGAGCCCATCCTCGCCTGTCCCAACGATCCCGACGATGTCCGGACCCTGTCCGAGGTCGCCGGGAGCAGGATCGACGAGGTGTTCATCGGCTCCTGCATGGTCAACATCGGCCACCTGAGGGCGGCCGGGCGGATCTTCGAGGGCGCGGGACCGGCCAAGGCCAAGGTCTGGCTGACCCCGCCGACGAAAATGGACGCGGCCCAGCTCATGCGCGAAGGGTTCTACGCGATCTTCAACGCCGCAGGCGCCCGGATGGAGATCCCCGGCTGTTCGCTGTGCATGGGGAACCAGGCCCGGGTCGCCCCCGGGGCCGTCGTCATGTCCACCTCGACGCGCAACTTCGACGACCGGATGGGGGATGGGGCCAAGGTCTATCTCGGCTCCGCCGTGCTGGCGGCGATCGCCGCCGTGAAGGGAGAGCTTCCCCGGCCGGAGGAGTACTTCGCGCTGTTCCAGGAGAGGATCGGCCCCGCGTCCGAATCCATCCACCGCTATCTGCGGTTCGACGAGATGAAAGATCCCAGCCTGGGATATGTCCGATGATCCGGCTCGACGGACGGAAGGCCCTCATCACGGGAGGCTCGAGGGGGATAGGCCGGGCGACGGCCCTGCTCTTCGCCCGGGCCGGCGCCGACGTCGCCATCACCTATGTCAGGGACAGGGCGGCGGCCGAGGAGGTCCGGTCCGGGGTCGAGGCCCTCGGGAGGGAAGGCCTGATCTACCGGGCCGACATGGCCGACAAGGCCGCCCTGGACCGGGCGGTGGGGGACATCCTCGGCCGCTGGGGGGAGGTCGATACCCTGGTCAACAACGCCGGCATCTGGACCCACCTCGAGATGGGCCGGATGGAAGAGGATGTCTATCGTGAGACCGTCGCCGTCAACATCGACGGCGTTTTCTACGCGACCAACGCCGTCGTCCCGGGGATGAAGGACAAGGGCCGGGGATGGATCATCAACGTCACCTCCACGGCGGGCGTCAGGGGCGAGGCCCTCCACTCCCATTATGCGGCGAGCAAGGGGGCCCTGCACGCCTTGACCAAGTCGCTGGCCGTGGAGCTCGCCCCCTACGGGATCAGGGTCAACTCCGTGGCCCCCGGCTGGGTCGACACGGACATGTCGGCCGGCAGCTTCAGCGACTCCGGGTTCAAGGAAAAGGTCCGCCTGTCAATCCCGCTCCAGCGCATCCCCGCGGCCGAAGACATCGCCGGGCCCATCCTTTTCCTGGCTTCCGACCTGGCCCGGCACATCACGGGGGAGATCGTCAACGTCAACGGCGGGGCCGTTCTCTGCGGCGGATGACCTTTTATGGCTAACCCCCCGGGGGGATTGAATTTCCCCCTGAAAAAGCCTTGACAGGCCCGCCGTCGATTGCTAATCTATGTCCAGAATCATGGCCAAGAAACACCTGTCCCTGATCATCGTCCCCCACACGAAGACGAGCTGCCGGACCCTGACGTTCTCCCGGAAATCCCTCCGGGCCCTGGGGGCCGGTTCGGCCGTTTTCGCCCTGGCCCTGGCCGTGGTCCTCGTCGACTATTTCTCGATGAGCTCCCTACGCAGGAAATACGAGGCCCTGACCAAGGAAGCGGGGGAGCAGAAGGTCCTGATCGCCGGCTACGAGAAGTCCATCGGCGAACTCCGGGAAACGGTCGCCAACCTCGAGAGCTACGCCAAGAAGATCAACGTCATGGCCGGCCTGAGATCGCCTGACGTCCTGACCTCGCCGGCCGGCATCGGCGGCGGTCCCTCGGAAGAGGAGGCGGCCGCCGAAGGGGATCCGGGCCGGAACGGGGCCCAGGTCTTATCGCCCATCGAGGTCCAGGGCTTGAACGACAAGGCCCAGGGCATCGAGCGGAACCTCAACAGCCTCGTCGGGTACTTCGAGAGCGAAAGTATGCGGCTGGACTCGACGCCGTCCATCATGCCGGCCTCGGGCTGGCTGAGCTCGCCCTTCGGCCACCGGACCGATCCGTTCACCGGGACTTGGACGATGCACTGGGGCGTCGACATCTCCACGAACATGGGGAACCCCATCGTGGCCACCGCGGACGGCATCGTCATCAAGGTCCAGAACGACAAGTACCTCGGCAACAGCGTGACCATCAGCCACGGGAACGGCTTCACGACCGTCTACGGGCACATGAGCAAGTTCGCCGTCAAGGCCGGCAAGAAGGTCAAGCGGGGCGAGGTCATCGGCTACATCGGCAGGACGGGGAAGGCCGCCGGGCCTCATGTCCATTACGAGGTCTGGAAGGACGGCAAGAAGGTCAACCCCTGGCACTACATGCTCGAAGAATAGGCCCGCGGGCCGGTCCTCAGTCCCCTCCCAGGATTTCCCCGAGAACGGTTCTTGTCCCCAAAGAGAACGCGTAGGCGTCCATCTCGGCCTTGCCCTCGGCTTGGAGCCTCCAGACGAGATAGGAGGTCCGGTCCCCGCAGGCGACGACGAGGCCGTCCTTGGCGGACCGGAGGATGGTCCCGGGTCTTGCGGACGGGTCGCCGTCCGCAAGGGCCCGTCCGCGGCGGATGAGGAGCCTCAGGCCCTTCAGGAACGTGTAGACGCCGGGGTTCGAGGCCAGGGCCCGGACCTTGCGGTCCACCGCAGCCGCCGGCGCCTGCCAATCGATCCGGCCGTCCTCCTTGCGGATCTTCGGGGCCAGGGTGGCCAGGGTCGGGTCCTGCTTGACCGGGACGATCCGGTCGATCCCGTCCAGCGTTTCGAGGAGCAGCGCCGCCCCCCTCTCCGCCAAGCGGGCTTCGAGCTCGGGGGCCGTTTCCCCGGGCCGCACGGGCACGGGGGCCTGGGCCAGGATGTCGCCCTCGTCCATCCGGTCGTTGAGCTCGATGATCGTGACGCCCGTTTCGGCGTCCCCGTTGAGGATGGTCCACTGGACCGGGGCCGCTCCGCGATGGCGGGGCAGGAGGGAGAAGTGGACATTGAGGGACCGGCGGGGCGGGAGGTAAAGGATGGGGTCCGGGATGATCTGCCCGTAGGCGACGACGACGTTGACGCCGGGGGCGGCCTCGCGGATGCGGTCGAGCGCGGATCCGTCCTTCCTGATCCGGACAGGCTCCAGCGTAGGGATGCCGTTGGCGACGGCGAATTTCTTGACCTCGGACGCCGCGAGCTTCCGTCCGCGTCCCGCCGGCTTGTCGGGCTGGGTGACGACAAGCGCCACGGTGTGCCCGGCCCGGATGAGGCCTTCGAGGGCAGGAAGGGCCGCCGAAGGGCTGCCGAAAAAGACGACCCTCATGTCCTGGCGCCGGCGGGCCGGCCCTTCTTCAGCTTCTTGCGGATGAGGGCCCGCTTGAGGGGCGAGAGCTTCTCGACGAACAGGATGCCGTCGAGGTGGTCGATCTCATGGCAGAGGACGCGGGCCAGGAGGTCCTCCGCCTCGATCTCGACGGTCTTCCCGCCGAGGTTCTTCCCGCGGACGAGGACGCGATGGGGCCGGGCGACCTTCTCCCGGATGTCGGGTACGGACAGGCAGCCTTCCTCGCAGACGTCCTCGCCTTCCTGGCTCAGGATCTCCGGATTGACCAGGACGATCAAGTCGTCTTGGTTCTGACCGGCCGAGAGGTCGACGACGATGAGCCTTTTGCCGACGTCGACCTGGGGGGCGGCCAGCCCGATCCCCGGGGCCCGGTGCATGGTCTCGACCATGTCGCGGGCCAAGCGGACGATCCCCTCATCGATGCCGTCGACAGGGTCCGCTTTGCGGCCCAGCGTCGGATGCCCGATGGTGATGATCTCCCTGACGGCCATGCCATCCTCCGGGAGCCATTGTACCGCAACAGGCGGCCCCCGGACAAATAGCGGCCCGGCCTGATTTATTCACGAGTCGAGGCGGCTGCAGATGCCATTCCTTCGCAACACGGCAGATGCGGCGGGATCGGCTCGCCCGGAGGGTGAAAATGCCGGTCTTTCTGAGAGGAGCCTGAAAA
>JBBIGP010000065.1:0-14329 GCA_037447475.1 Candidatus Aminicenantota bacterium | reverse complement strand
CTGTGTTGCGAAGGGATGGCATCTGCAGCCGCCTCGACTCGTGAATAGATCAGGTATAGACGCCCGGCGCCCGGGACACAACGGGATTGCCTGCCGCCGCCGATTCCCATATAATCCCCATCGAGCGGGCCGCCGGAAGGCCCCCTCCCGGGGAGGTCGACATGGACGTTCGCGACGAGCTCCGAGCCCGTCTCCGGTCCGCCTCCCTCGTCGCCGCCGCGATCCTGGTCAGCCTGATCGCCATGCTCGTCTTCGTGGAGCTCATCCGGTCCCGGCTCAGGCCTTTCAGCGGATTCGCGTCCGCGGCCGCCGACCCCGTCCTGCGCTACGCTTTTTACGGCGCCGCCATGGCCGCGGTCATCCTCGTCCGGGTCCTAGGGCCGGCTCTCCTCGGACGGCCCTCGCCGGACGATCCCGCGACCGTCCTCGCCCGCCTCCACCGGACGAGCCTCCTGACGCTCGCCCTGAGCGAGATACCCGGGATCCTGGGGTTCGCCCTGTTCCTTCTCGGCGGGTTCAACATCGATTTCTATGCCCTCGCGTTCGTCTCGCTTTTTCTCGTCTTCATGTATTACCCCCGGCGCTCGGTCTGGGAGGAACGGCTGAGAGGATGAGCGCCGATTCCGCCGGGGAAACCGCCATGTTCCAAGGGGGACGGCCATGATCAACATATCCGCGCGCGCCGGCTTGGGCGCGGCCCTGACTTTGCTGATGGCCCTTTCCGCGGCGGCCGGGACCCGGGGAGAGCCGGGAGACGGCCCCGAGCTCCCGGTCCTCCGCTACGAGATCTGGGTCGATCTGGACGGCGAGGCAAAAACCCTCCGCGGCCGCCAGGACATCGTCTGGTCCAACCGGACGGGGGAGCCGGTCGGCGACATGGTCTTCCATCTCTACTGGAACGCCTTCAAGAACGAGGCCAGCACGTTCCTTCAGGAAGCCCGGTCCGACTCTTTCTTCGGCCGGGGAGCGACCCCACGGGACGGGGAGTGGGGCTGGATCGACGTCACCGGCATCCGGCTGGCCGACGGGCCCGACCTCGCCCCGACCATGGAATTCCTCAGCCCCGACGAGCCGGGAAACCCCGATGACAGGACCGTCATGCGGATCGTCTTCCCCGAGCCGGTCCAGCCGGGCGACAGCGTCCGCCTCCATCTCGAGTTCCGCAACAAGATCCCGCGGACCGTGGCCCGTTCCGGGTATTACCGGAACTCCTACTTCGTCGCCCAGTGGTTCCCCAAGCCCGGCGTCTACGAGGAGGGCCGGGGCTGGAACGCCCACGAGTACCACCAGAACTCCGAGTTCTTCGCCGACTTCGCCGACTTCGTGGTCCACATCACCGTGCCCCGCGACCTCGTCGTCGGGGCCTCGGGAAAGCAGACCGCCATCCGGGTCGACGAGGCGGCCGGCAAGACGACCTACACCTACCGTCAGTCCATGGTCCACGACTTCGCCTGGACGGCGGGGGACCGCTACCTCAAGGTCGAGCGCGACTTCATCGCCGACGAGGAGGTGACGGCCGAGGAGTACGAGCGGACGGCCGAGCTGCTGGGACTGCCCCTCGAGGAGGTCAGGCTCCCTAACGTCCGGATGACCCTGCTCATCGCTCCCGAGCACCGCAGGCAGATCGACCGCCATTTCCGGGCCCTGCGGGCGGCCATCAAGTATTACGGCCTGTGGTACGGCCCCTATCCCTACGAGACCGTGACCATGGTCGATCCTCCGTTCCGTACGGGGAGCGGGGGGATGGAGTACCCGACCCTGTTCACGGCCGGGACGAGCGTCCTGACCTCGCGGGACGTCTGGTCGCCGGAGAGCGTCATCGTCCATGAGTTCGGCCACGGCTACTGGTACGGGCTCGTGGCCACGAACGAGTTCGAGGAGGCCTGGCTCGATGAGGGGCTCAACACCTACTCGACAGGCCGGGTCCTGGCGGCCGCCTACGGACCGGGGGAGTTGCCCGCCTCCTTCAATCATCTTCCCCTGAATGCCATTTTCAGGATGCCGAAGCTCTACGACCACGAGCTCAACCGGGCGGCGGCCATCAACGTCGTGCCTTACGACCCGGTGACGACCTGGTCGTGGAAGTTCTACAGCTCGGCGAGCTACGGGGCCAACGTCTACATGCGGGCGGCCACCCTTCTCGAGACCCTGGAACGCCTGCTCGGGGAGCGGACCTGGTCCCGGATCATGCGGACCTACCACATGCGGTATCGATACAAACACCCGACGACGGCCGACTTCATCGCCGTCGTCAACGAGCTCGCCGGGTCGGACATGACCTGGTTCTTCGAGGAGCTCCTTTTCGCCACCCACACCTTCGACTACGGCGTCGCCTCCGTCTCGTCCATCGAGAGGCCCCGGCACGTCCGGGGCGTCTTCGACGTCGACGGCAAGAAGGAGGAGATGACGTCGAAGAGAATCACGGAGCAAGAACGGGCGGCCGCGGACGCCGGGGTCCCGCCCCCTAAGGAATACGTCACGACGGTCGTCCTGCGGCGCTTCGGGGAGGCCCGGGTCCGCGGGGACGCCCGGGTCGAGGTCCTCGTCCGCTTCAAGGACGGCTCGACGGAGACCCGCTTCTGGGACGGGCAGGACCGCTGGGCCCGCCTCGAGTTCGTCAAGCCCGCCCGGGTCGACTGGGCCAGGGTCGATCCCTGGGGGGTCTGGCTCATCGACGCGAACCACGCCAACAACAGCCGGGGGACGGACGGCCTGCGGCGTAACGTCGTCAGGCTGATGGTCCGCTTCTTCACCAACGTCCAGTGCGTTCTCCAGGCCCTGAGCGCCTGGAGCTGAGGAGGGAGGCATGTCCGTCATCCGATCGATCGGCGCCGGGATCGGGAACACGTTCCGCAAGAGACGGGCCCTTCTCTACCTCTGGGCCGTCAACGTCGCCTTCGCCCTGGTTGTCGCCTTCCCCGTCCTCGCCCTCATCCAGAAGGAGCTCGGGCATTCCCTCCTGGGCTCGGGCATCCGGGTCTTCGATATCACCTGGCTGGGAGAGATGGTCTTCAAGTACGGTCCGTCTTTGCCGGCCATCACCGCGGGCATGGCCCTGCCGGCCCTCCTGTTCGTCCTTCTCTACATCTTCCTCAACGGGGGGATCATCGGCCGGCTGCTCGACCGGGAGGGCCCGGTGACTCTGGCCTCGTTCCTGGCCGACTGCGGGCGCTACGCCGGCAGGTTCTTCCGCCTGTTCCTCATCTCGCTCCTTTTCTACGCCGTTCTCTTCGGCGGCCTCCTCAGCCTTCTCTCGGCAGGTCTCAAGCCGTTCGTCGAGAGCGCCCGGACTGAATGGCCCCTTCTCGTCCTGTCCAACGTCCGCTTCCTGATCGCCCTCCTCCTCCTGTCGATCGTCCACATGGTCTTCGATTACGCGAGGATCGTCGCCGTCGCCGACGAGGAGCGCCGGGCCTTTCGGGCCCTCCGGCTGGCCCTCGGCTTCCTGAAAAAGCGCTTCTTCCGGGCCTGGGGCTTGTATCTTCTCGTCGTCCTGGCCATCCTGGCCGGGGCGGCCCTGGACCTCATCGTCTCCGGCCGGATGGCCGAGGCCTCGACGCTGGCCCTCGTCCTGAGCCTCTCTTGGATGCAGATCATGGTCGTCTATCGGATCTGGACGAAAGTCCTCTTCTTCTCGGCCCAGGCGGAATTCTACAGGATGCACCCGTATTGAGCGCCTTGAAGCTGGGCTTTCTCGGGGCCGCCCGCCAGGTCACCGGCTCCTGCTACTATCTCGAGATAGGCGGCTTGAAGCTCCTCGTCGAGTGCGGGCTCTACCAGGAAAGGCCCTATCTCGAGCGGAACTGGGACGAGTTCCCGGTCCCGCCCGGGGACATCGACGTCTGTCTGCTGACCCACGTCCACCTGGACCACTCGGGCCTCCTGCCGAGGCTGGCCGATTCCGGTTTCTCGGGGACCGTGCTGACGACGGCGCCCACGGCCGATCTCCTGTCGATCGCCCTGATGGACTCGGCCAAGATCCAGGAGGAGGACGCGGCCTACAAGAGGAAGAGGCACCGGAAGGAAGGCCGCACGGGGCCGCACCCCGTCGTCCCGCTCTACACGACCGAGAGCGTCCAGGGGACGATGCCGCTCGTCGAGGAGGCCCGTTATGACGAGGACGTCCCGCTCAACGGGGCCGTCACAGTGCGCTTCCGGGACGCCGGTCACATCCTCGGCTCGGCCATGATCGAGGTCCGGGCCCGGGAGAACGGCAGGGACCGCCGGCTGGTCTTCTCGGGGGACATCGGGCAGTGGGACATGCCGTTCGTCGAGGACCCGTCCGTGTTCGAGAAGGCCGATTACGTCGTCATGGAGTCGACTTACGGCGACCGCGACCACGAGGACCCAAAGCACGTCGCCGACCTCCTGGCCGAGATCGTCCGGGAGACGGCGGCGGCCGGCGGCAAGCTCGTCATCCCGACGTTCGCCTTCGAGCGGGCCCAGGACCTGATGTTCCATCTCAGCCGCCTCGCCCGGGAGAAGGCCATCCCGCCCGTGCCCGTCTTCCTCGACAGCCCGATGGCCCGCGAGGTGACCAAAGCCTTCGAGCGCCACCTCGACGTTCTCGATGATGAGGCCAAGGCCCTATTCCGGCAGGGGAGAAGCCCTTTCGCCTTCCCGGGGCTGACCATCGTCCAGACGCCCGACGAATCCAAGGCCATCAACGAGGTCGAGGGGCCTGCGGTCATCATGGCCGGTTCGGGCATGTGCACGGGAGGCCGCATCAAGCACCACCTGCTGCGCCACATCTCCCGGCCGGAGTCGACGGTCCTCTTCGTGGGCTACCAGGCCCGGGACACCTTGGGCCGGCAGATCCTCGAGAGACAGCCCCAGGTCCGCATCCACGGGCAAGTCGTGCCGGTCAAGGCCCGGGTGGCCAAGATCAACGGGTTCTCCGCGCACGCCGACCGCAAGGCCCTGGGCCGGTGGCTCGACGCGTTCGGGGCTCCTCCCCGTCGCTTGTTCATCACTCACGGGGACGGCAAGGTCGTCCGGAACTTCGCCGAGCGGGTCCGCAAGGAACGGGGCTGGACCGTCGAGGCCCCCGAATACCGCGAAATTTGGGACCTCGACTGACCGCCCTGAGGCGGTCGGGGCCGCGCTCGTACTCAGACATCCAGCAGGGGGAGCCGCTCGGCGCCCTGGGTGCGGGCGTAGGCCGTCATGATCCTCTCGAGCTCCTTCCCGAGGGCCGCATCCATGGGGGGCGCCGCATAGGCGGCGATCCTCCTGGCGACATCCGCGTGGGCCTTGTCGACGATCGAGGTCCGTCCCGCCGCCACCCATGCATCGTAAGGGTCCCGGTCGGCGAGCCCGGCCGAAATGTGCTCCTTCCTGTACCAGCGACGCGTATGGGGATGCGAGAGGAACTGCATGTCGGGCGTGAAGCCCTCGAACAATCCCAGGGCGATTGGCTCGTCGCGTTGGGCGATGCCGGCCAGCAGCCGGTAGACCATGGCGCAGATGCCGTCGTCGACGACCAGCTTCTCGAAGCTCTGAGCGCTCTCGAAATCGAGCATTCCCGGCCCGGAGATGACGTTGACCCCGGCCAAGGCCCCCAGAGCGGCCCCCAGGGCGGTCTCGAAGCCGGCCTGAGGGTCATTGACCTTGGCGTCGCTGAGGCCCATGTACGCGTGGGTGGGCAGGTTCAGGGACTTGCCGATCTGGGCGTAGGCCGCGTCGATCATCATCGTCTCGACGGCCCCCATGGGCGTCGTGCCCTTCCTCATGTCGAAGCTCGAGGGCGAGCCGCCGAAGATGACCGGCGCGCCGGGGCTCGCGATCTGACAGATGACCAGGCCGCAGAGGTTCTCGGCGACGTGCTGGACGAGGGTCCCGGCGATGGTCACCGGCGAGGTCGCGCCGGTCATGCCCATGGAGATGAGCTCGGAGGGGATGCCGGCCCTGGCCGCGTCGATCAGGCTCTGCGCGGTCAGGTGGCTCCACTTGAGGGGAGGGGAGGGGCAGGCGTCGAAGATGGCCAGGGGCTTGCGGCGGAGCTCCTCTTCCCCGCCGCGGACCGCGGCCAGCAGGTCCTTCATCGCCTTGAAGCCCTCGACCCGGAAGGTCCCGGTGACGAACGGCTTGGCCGACAAGCGCAGCCCGACATAGAGCCGGTAGGCGTCGGAGGCCGCCGCGGGGACGTCGGAGGCGATGAGGCCCGTGCTCTGGAAATGGATGTTCTCCAGGGTCTCGACGAGCTTGATGAAGTCGACGAGGTCGCGGGTCGTCGCCCGGCGCTCCTCCCCGGTCGCATGGTCGAGGAGGGTCACGGCCGCCGAGCCCGGGTCGAAGTGGACTTCGTCCCCGCCGACCTCGAACGCCCTTTCGCCGCTGCGGTCGTAAAGTCTGACGGAGGCCGGCGTCGAGGCCAGGCAGGTCTCGACGAGGTCCCGCTTCAACCGGGCCCGTTGGCTCCCGCGGTCGACGTCCGCCCCGGCCCCTCCGAGGAGGCGGAGCGCTTCCGGGTTCTCGATCATCATCCCCTGGCGCTCGAGGAGCGTCAGGCCTTCGTCCACGATGCGCCCGACGAGGGCCCGGTCCAGCAGCTCCAGCTTCGGTCTTTTGGCTTCGATCATGGTGGCGGTCCTTCCCTTCTTCAGCCCTGACCGGCCAGGGACTTGGCCAGCTTGACGGCGGCCACGGCGTTCTCGGCGTAGCCGTCGGCCCCGATCTCCTCGGCCCACTTGGCGTTGGCCGGCGCGCCGCCGACGAGGACCTTGTACTTGTCCCGCAGGCCCTTTTCGCGGAGCATCGCGATGAGCCGTCTTTGGTTGGTCATGGTCGTCGTCAGCAGAGCGGAGAGGCAGATGAAGTCCGCGCCCACGGCTTCCGCCGTCTCGACGAACCGGTCCAAGCGGACGTCGACCCCGAGGTCATGGACCTCGAACCCTCCAGCCTGGAGCATCGAGGCCACGAGGTTCTTGCCGATGTCGTGGATGTCGCCCTCGACCGTGCCGATGACGACCTTGCCCCCCGTCCGGGCCTTGAGGCTCCGGCGGGCCAATTCGGGCTCGAGGACGGCCATGGCCCTTTTCATGGCCTCGGCGCTGGTGATGAGCTCGGGCAGGAAATATTCGCCCTCCTCCCACAGCCGGCCGACCTCCTGGATGCCAGGGACATAGCCCTTCTCGATGACCTCCAACAGGTCCAGGCCGCCCTGGACGGCTTCTTCGGCCAGGGCGGCGGACCGGGCCCGGTCGCCTGCGACAATGGCCTCCTTCATGCTCCGGTACAGATCGTCCTTCACGCTGTTCCTCCTTCTTTCACGACGAACCGGGCCATGGCCCGGATATGGGCGGGGCCGGTCCCGCAGCACCCTCCGACGAAACGGGCCCCGGCCTCGACGAGGGCCGGGACGTGTTTGACGTAGTCGTCCAAGCTCTGGGAATAGGCGACGCTCCCGTCGGCGCCCAGCACGGGCTGGCCGGCGTTGGCTTGGGCGACGAGCGGCAGCCCTGTCGTCTCCTCGAAGGCCTTGATCACGCCGACCATCTCCCCGCTGTTGAGCGTGCAGTTGGCCCCGACGGCCGCGGCTCCCGCCCGTTCGAGCTCCGCGGCGCACTTCGCGACGCCGTCGCCCATGAGCGTGAAGAAGCCCCGCCGGTGGGCGTTGAAGGTCATCGTCACGAAGACGGGGACGTCCGTCACGCGGCGGGCGGCGCGCACCCCGGCCAGGGCTTCCCGGAGGTCGTAATGGGTCTCGAGGAGGAGGATGTCCGCGCCCCCGTCGGCCAGGCCGCGGGCCTGTTCCGCGAAGGAGCCCTCGAACTCCTCTTCGGTGAATTCCCCCTGGGGCTTCAGGAATTTTCCGGTGGGACCCATGCTCCCGGCCACGAACTTGCCGGCTGGCGCCGCGCCCCGGGCCAGCCGGGCCGCGGCCGCGTTGATCTCGCAGGTCCGGCCGTCGAGCCCGTGGCCGGCCAGCTTGATGCGGCTGCCGCCGAACGTGTTCGTGGAGACGACGTCGGATCCGGCCGCGAAATAATCCGCGTGGACGGCGGCGACGGCCTCCGGACGGTCGAGGTTCCAAGCTTCCGGACAGGCCCCCCGGGGCAGTCCGCGGGCCATGAGCTCCGTCCCCATGGCGCCGTCGAGAAGGACAGGGCGGGCCGCGGCGAGTCGGAGGAGGAGATGGCTCATTTTTCACCACCTATCCGATACGGCCGGAATGCCATGGCCTTGACGAATTCATCCTGGAAGCCGGGCCGGGCGGCCAGGGACACGTGGGCGACCGAGGCCGCCAGCGACTCGGCGGCCTTCCGGGCGGGCGCCGAAAGGAGGAGCTTGCGGGCCCCGGCCAGCGAGGAGTTCCCGACGAACGTGATCCTCCCGGGATGGACTTGGGGCAGGAGGCCGATAGCCATGGCGTTCCGGGCGTCGAGCGAGCTGCCGAACGCGCCGGCGACGAGGATCCGGTCAAGCTGGCGGGAAGGGACCTGGAACTCCCTGAGCATGAGAGTGACGCCGGTGCGGACGGCGGCCACGGCCAGCTGGACGTCCCGGACGTCCTGCTGGGTCAGGGCCAATCCCTCCGCGAGCGCGATCTTCCTGCCGGGAGCGGCGATCCGGCCGTCCGGATCGAGCAGGCCCTGCTCGAGGGCGACGGCCAGGACGTCGATGAGCCCGGTCCCGCAGATCCCGGCCGGGGGCAGTCCGTCGATCGTCCCCAGCTTGAAGCCGCCGTCCCATTCCGCGCGATGGACGGCCCCGGGGACGGCCAGCATCCCGCAGCTGATGTTCATGCCCTCGAAGGCCGGACCGGCGGCCGTCGAGGCGGCCGCGAACTCCCGGCCCCTCTTGAGGACGATCTCGCCGTTCGTCCCGAGGTCGACGAACAGCTCCCGGCCCGGCTTGGCGTCCATCTCCGAGGCCGCCAGGCCGGCGGTGATGTCGCCGCCGACGAAGCTCGCGATGTTGGGGACGACGTAGACCCGGGCGTGGGGGTCCAGGTTGAGGCCGATCGCCGAGGCCGGGAACGCCGGCAGCGAGGCGAAGACCGCGTTGAACGGGGCGAGGGCCAAAGAATCCGCGGGCACGCCGCAGAGGAAGTGGTTCATGGCCGTGTTCCCGGCGACGACGGCGTCGTAGATCCTGTGCCGGGGAACCCCGCCCGTACGGGTCGTCTCGGCGACGAGCTCGTTGAGGAGCTGGACGACGGCGGTGCGGAGCCGACGGAGATTGTCGGGGTCCTCGAAGGCGAAGGTGATCCTCGAGACGACGTCAGCCCCGTAGGAGGCTTGGCTGTTCATCGCCGAGGCCCGGGCGACGGTCGCTCCCGTCCGGAGGTCGACGAGCTCGGCGACGACCGTGCTCGTCCCGAGATCGACGGCCAGACCGAAGACCTCGCCCGAGGTGTCCCCGGCCTCGATGTCGAGGACTTCCCGGTCCCCGTAGAGGACGGCCGTGAACTCGCTCCCGGAAGGGACCCCGCCCCCGCCGAGCTTGGCGAGGGCCGCCAGGGGCATGGCGAGCTCGGGGGCCTGCAAGCGGGCTTCGAGCCTTTCGAGAGCGGCCGACGGGGAGGCGGTGTCGCCGGCCTCCAGCTTCATCGGGATCTTCCTCACGGCGGGATCGGGGACGACGGCTGTCGCCAGCCCGGTCTCGAGGACGCCGATCCGGCCGAGAAGAGAAGCGGGCGGCGTTTCGACCGTCATGTCGCCGCGGACCTCGAAAAGGCAGGCCAGCCTATGGTCGGGGCCGAGCCCCTTTTCCCGGATCAGGGCCTCTTCGGCTGGATGAGGAAAGGGGAGGGGGCCGCCGGCGACGCGCACCAGGCACTTCCCGCAAAGGCCTTTCTTGTGGCAGTAGAGAGAGAGCGGAACGCCGGCCCTGGTCAGGACATCGGCCAGGATCTCCCCCGGACGGGCCTTGACCTTGGTCCCTCCGGGAAGGATGTGGACGATGCAAGGCGCTTCGGTCATGTCGGTCTTCGCTCGCGTCGGGCCCTATTCTATTCGATTTCGCGCTCCCGGGGTATCCCTTTTGTCGTTCCCGGCCGTCCGTGAAGGACGGTTCCGCGATCTCCACCACACGTAGGCGGGAAAACCGGCCCCGAGCAGCAGCGCGCCGCCCAGGGACTTGAGCGGCTGGGAGACGACGATGCTCAGGAAAACGGCCAGGCTCATGATCACGAAGACCAGGGGCACGACGGGATACCCCCACGCCCGGTAGGGCCGGGGTCGGCCGGGGGCCTTCCGGCGGAGGACGATGACGGCCGCGCCCGTGGCCGCGAAGAACACGAGGAGCGCGAAGACCATGTACTCATAGAGGGCCTGGTAGGTCCCGGACAGGCAGAGGAGCGCGGACCAGACGGCTTGTCCTCTGAGGGCGTTCGCCGGGACCCGGTACCGGGGGCTCAAGCGGCCCATAGACCGGAAAAAGAGCCCGTCCTTGGCCATGGCGTAGTAGACCCGAGGACCGTAGAGGATGTTGGCGTTGAGGCAGCCGAAGATCGAGACCATGACCACGGCGGCGAACAGGGCCGCGCCGCCGCCGCCGAACAGGGCCGCCGCCGCTTTTTCGCCGATCCGGCCAACTCCCTCGATCTCTTCGATCGGCAGGGCCAGCAGATAGACGGCGTTGACCAGGACGTAGCAGACCATGACGGTCAGGACCCCGAGCGCCAGGCCCCGGGGGATGGTCCGCTCGGGATCCCGGATCTCCTCGGCCGTGCAGTTGACGGCGTACCATCCATCGTAGGTCCAAAAGACGGCGACCAACGCCATTCCGATCGGCCGTATGAGGTCGACGAGATCCGGCCCCGGGGGGAAAAGCAGGCGGAAGTTGCCCGCTCCGCCCTTGGTCCCGACGAGGATGCCCAGCACGACGAGCCCGGCGACCGAACCCAGCCTAAAGACGGTCAGAAGGTTCTGGGCGGCGACCCCGGCCCGGATGCCCAGAGAATTGAGCCCGGTCAGCGAGAGGATGGCTCCGGCGGCGACCAGCTGGCCGGCCGACAGGCTGTGCGTGAGGCCGGGCAGACCAACGGTGAGGACCACGTTGTCCGTCGAAAGCGCCGGAAGGAAGCCTCCCAGGAATTCGGCGAACGCCACGGCCAGGGCGGCCAGACCTCCGCACATGATGAACCCGAAGAACCCCCAGCCGAAAAGGAATGAGGCTCCCGGCCCGTAGGCCTCCCGGAGATAGATGTACTGGCCGCCCGCTTGCGGATACATGGCCCCCAGCTCGGCGAACGCGAGCGCCCCGCACAGCGTGATGAAACCTCCAGCTATCCAGACGAGGAGAAGGAGTCCGGGGGAGGGGAGGCCGGCGGCTATGATGCCGGGCGTCATGAATATGCCCGATCCGATGACCGCCCCGACGACAAGGAATGATGTGTCGAGGACATTGAGCCGTCTCAGGAATCCAGGACCTGTTTCGTTCCGCATTTTGGGACCGTGTTCCCCATTCTATGAAAAAACCTTAGCCTCGTCACTCGCCGGTTGGAATTATTTTTCGATCGCTCATCGGGTGCTCGTAACTTATTTATTATCAATAGTTTTTGATAAGATTGTATTTCATTTATTATCAATAAGTTGCAAGGATTTTTGCTTGCCTCTATTTCTGCGGCCAGCCAGTCCGTCGGCGAAAACCCTTGTCAGTACTTTTCTAGACATATCTAACTATATTATTATGTGCATTATACATAAATTGTCGGCACGCCGACATTATTAATTGGACCTTCGTTGTTTTTCCTTGCTTTTTTTCATTTTGTTAGTTATAAAATGCTCTCTGCGGCACGACGGAATTTGCCTTGGATGGAGTCGCGCGTGATCATTGCCATCACTAACCAGAAGGGTGGGGTCGGGAAGACGACGACATCGATCAATGTCTCGGCGGCGATTGCCTTGATGGGCAAAAAGGTCCTCCTGGTCGATACCGATCCGCAAGCCCACAGCACCATTTCGACCGTGGCCAGCCCGGAGAGATACGACAAATCCCTCTACGATGTGCTCATGAAGAAGGGCGACAAGCTCGAGGACGTCATCGTCCGGTCCAACATCCCGGGCCTCGATATGGCCATCACGAAGATCTCGATGGCCAAGTTGGAGCCCTCGCTGATCGGCGAATTCGACGGCCACTTCAGGCTCAAGGACGCCCTAGAGCCTGTCAAGCATAAGTATCAATATATCTTCATCGATACGCCGCCGACACTCGGCCTCATAACGCTTAACGCTTTGGTCGCCGCCAATTACATCCTGATACCCATTCAATCCTCGTATCTGTGTTTGGAGGGTACGGACGACCTCCTGGAAACGATCGAAAAGGTCCGCCGGATCGCCAACCCCAACCTCAAGGTTTTGGGAGTCCTCATCACGCTCTATGACAAGAGGACCAATTTGGCCCGGGACGTCGTCGCGCGGATACGCAAGGTCTTCGGGGACAAGCTCTTCAAGACCTTCATCTCGAAAAGCGTCAAGCTCGAGGAAAGCCCCGCCTATAAGGAGTCGATTTTCACCTACGCGCCCGGCTCCATAGGGGCCGAACAGTACCGGAAAGTCGCCGAGGAGATCATCCACCGTGCCAAAAACTAAGCGATCAGGGCTTCCGGAGTCCGTCGGCATGAGACACGACGGCCATTTCGTAGATCTTATTTCGTCCCGGTCCTTGGGGCCACGCATCCGGATGGTCCCGCTAGAGCGGATCGATCCTAACCCGCATCAGGCGCGCTGCGAGCTCGGCAACATCGAAGAGCTGATGGATTCGATCCGAAGCAAGGGCATTCTCGAGCCCATCCTTGTCCGGTCCAAGGGAGGGCGGTTCGAGATCATCGCAGGTGAGCGCCGGTTCATCGCCTCTAGGAACATCGGCCTCAAGGAGATCCCGTGCATCGAGATGGATGTCGAGGACAACGAAGCAATGGAGATCGCTCTCATCGAGAACCTACAGAGGAAGGACCTCGATATCTTCGAGGAAGCCGACGGTCTTCAGGCGATGATCGACATGTACAGCTACAACCATCAACAGGTCTCCGAGAAGATCGGAAAGGCCCGTTCGACGATCACCGAGATCCTATCCATCGCCCGCATCCCGCAGCACGTCCGGGACATCATGAAGTCAACGGGCGCCTTCAGCCGGACGACGATCATCGAGATCGCCAAGCAGAAAACCGAAGACGACATGCTCCAGTTGGCCAAGGAGATCGCTGAGCGGCGTCTGACCCGGGAAGACACGCGGGATCTGGCGAAATATCTCAAGGGGAAAACCAAAAAGCTGAAGTATTACGTCTATAATTTCGTCCCCGATGATACCGACAAGTTCCGGATGAGGCTCGAATTCAAGAAGCAGACGATCACCAAGCAGGAAATTATAGAGATCCTCCAGGACATCATCGACCGGATCAGGCGCCAGAAGGACGCCGCCGGCCCGAAAAACCAGGCTTAAAGGGGCTACCGAGGGATCTTTCGGCTGAGAGCTCCGGTCAATACGGGTCCCTGATATAGTTGACATAATATTACTTATGCGACTCATTATGCCCGCCAGGCCTTACTCATTCAGCTTCAGCGAGATACAGAATTCCACAGTCTGTGGATATCCCTGACGCCCAACCTTTGGGCAACTGTGGATTTCCCGGTACTGAGAGAAACCCTCGAGCTTCGTTTCCGCTCAGCCGAGCGCTATGTCCCGCTAACTGAATGGCATGCTGATCAGCTTGCGAGCTTCAAGCAATGCTATCCATGGCACTTGAATATGTTCTGCGCGTCCCGCCCTGAGCCCCTGGTCATCGGGTTCGAACGATTTCGCGGGCCTGTCATTTCAAGTGGTTTCCGCGACGAGCCTTGTTTCGAACTCAGGTTTTCGGTTTCGGTTGTCGGCGTGCCGACTTTGTCTCTTTTGCTTGTATGATACGGCCTCAGATCCTGTTTCGCCGCGCCTATCCCCTGTTGCTTTCTATAAATCTATCCGCACGGTGACGGTCGGACCGACCCGGCTTTCCTTTTTCATGCCATATAGTACACAAGTTATTGAATATAAATAAATTACTGGCTTCAACATATCTTATGTAACGCGGAGGGCCTTATGTCGACCGGAGACCGAGGGCTTTTCTCTCATTCCCTGCTTTGCGGGGGAACGCCTCAGCACTACTCTGCGGCGAACGTGAGCGCACAGGCTATGCCCTCCTTCGTCGTTCCTCACCTGCGCCTTGATGCAAACTCCCGAAGCCGGGTCGATTCCACCATTCTGCTGAGCGTGCCTGGCGTGAAAACCTTGCCGCGAGTGGCCAACAACATCTTCTTCATGTCCTCGCGCCGAATCCGGAAGCCGCGACACCCCGCGCTGACAGATGATCCTCCCTTCTCACCTCCTCAAAGATAGGTAACAT
>JBBIGP010000064.1:4088-15004 GCA_037447475.1 Candidatus Aminicenantota bacterium | reverse complement strand
ATCAGCCAAAACAGGGCCCGTTTTTTCAAAGCAAACTGATTATTTTCTGTGGATTACGCCAGCCAAGGCAAGCCTAAAAGGAGTCGCCCTTCTTATAGCCCTTGGGGATGTCGAAGGTGCCGGCGGGGGCGGCCTTCTCGCCGACCTCGACGAGCTCCTCGACCATCCTCATCGTCGCCCCCATGGCCTCGCTCTTGGTCTCCTGATAGACGACCATCCCCTTGACCTTCTGCATCTCCTTGATGATCGTGTCGAGCCCGCCCATGCCGGCCATCATCGCGTTGGCCGCCATGTAATAGAGCCGCGGGTCGACCTGGATGTCCTCGGTGGCCCAGGTCTCGGAGTTGGCCTTCATCATCGAGCCCATGGACATCTCGATGAGGTACTTGCGCGCGTTCCAGCTCTTGATCTTCTTCGTTTCGGTGGTCGGGGTGACCTTGACCTGGATGCCGCCCATCATCGACTGGGCCATCTGCTTGGCCATATCCATGGCCTGCTTGGTCTCTTCGTCTTCCGCCTTCCCGGCGACGGCCTCGAAGAGGTCCGCGCCGACGGGCATCTCGCCGTAGGTCATCTCGGCGTGGTTGATCATGTACATGACCTTCTTGTCGCCGCGGACGATGATCGAGGTGTCCTCGCCCGTGTCGACCCGGACGCGGTCCTTCCCATACCAGCTGATCATGGTCTCGACTTTTTCCGGCTGGGTCTGGCCCATGACCGTGAACGGGTCGGTCTTGCGGGTCTGCTTGATGTAGATCTCGGCGCCGAGGGCCGTGCCCGCGACGAGCGCCATGATGACGGCCGCGGCCGCCAGCTTCATCCCTTTGGTTCTCATGCTTTTCCTCCTTTTCCGGACCGATGACGGTGTTCTATTGCATGGCCACGAGCTCGACCCGTCGGTTGAGCTTGCGGCCCTCTTCGGTCGTATTGGCGGCGACCGGGGCCAGCGGCCCGACGCCCTTGGCGGCCAGCCGCCCGGCGGCGATGCCGTGCTTCGCAACCAGGGCCTCGACGACGCTCTGGGCCCTCTTGCCGGACAGGTCCATGTTGTAGTCGAGCTTGCCGGTCCAGTCCGTGTGGCCGACGACATAGAGCTTGAGGGCCCCGTCGGCCTTGAGCATGTCGGCGATGGCCTTCAGGGTAGGCTCGGACTCGGGCTTGATAACGGCGCTGTCGGTGTCGAAGTAGATGCCGTAGACGGCCACCCGGCCCTTTTCGCGGATGTCGCCGGCCAGGGCCTTGGGATCGGCCACGACCTCCTGCTTCATGATCGCCTTCTCGACGATCGTCAGCCGGTAGCCTTCGCCGTCAGATGTAACCCACAGGTCTATCCAGACCTCCTTGTCGTCGCGGACGACCTTCATCGTGCCGCGCTCGTAGAGGATCTCCCCGCCGATCTTGCGGACGGCGTTGATGTAGTTCTCGCGGACCTTGGCCTGGCCGGGGGACCGGGCGCCGTCCTTGAGGTTGTAGCCGATGACCCACTTGCGGCCCTTGATGACGTACTCTTTGTCGGCCGCGTCGTAGAACGGGTGCTCGTCGAACTCGAACTCCTCGTACTCGGAGATGTAGAAGTCCTGGAGCCGGGAGATGAGCGGGTGGTCCTTGGACCCTTCGACGTCCTGGCCGAGGGCCGCGGCCGGGACAAAGAGGGCGAAGCCCAGGACGAAGAGGCCCAGACTGATGGTTCCCAGGGCGCGGGCGAAAGACGAACGTGAGGTCATGACGTCCTCCTTAACCATTGCCTGATGGGGGTATTGTTCTTGAAAGCCCCGGGACCTGTCAAGCCCCCGCCGGAGGCGCCTGGTGCCGGGCCGGGAGAGGCATCCGAAGGCGAAAGGGGCGGACAGAACGAGCGTTGGCGGGGCCGCGGGGGCCCGGTGCGGGAGGGAAGGCTCCGGCTCTCCGGCGCGGGGACGGATCGGCTGTCGGCGGAGGTTGACAAGCGAACGACCGGGAGAATATAGTTCGGGCAAGTTGATGAGCACGGACACGCCCATCCGTCTCAGCGGACCGCGTGACGAGATGGCCGGTCTGCCCCCGGAGTGGAAGGACTTTTTCACGGCGCCGGCCGGCAAGATCGAATGGAAGGTCATCCGGGACCTGTCCAAGAAGGATACGGACTAGAAAGAAAGTTGCCCCCATGATCGATAGCGGAAGACCCCGGAAATCCGACCCGGCCCTGGCTGGCCTGCTCGTCTTGTTGGCGTTGGCCGCGCTGCCAGGGCCCCTGGCCGCCCAACAGACGGCCTCCCGGCCCGCGCCGCCCCCGCAGGAGAAGGAGCCCGATCCTCCCATGAGGACGCCCTTCGCCAGCGTCCCCGCCAACGACCCGCGACGGGAGATCATCCAGACCGTCCTCGGATCGGCGGGCCTGACGACAGGGCTCATGACGGAGGCGGGCTGGAAGGCCGCGGGCTTCCACATGCCCTGGCAGAGGGTCGGGCAGTATTTCCCGAAGGCCGTCTATTTCACGACCTCCCGCATACATTTCCTGACCCACTATTTCCACCCGAGCGGCGTCTATGAGATCGAGATCTTCGACTCCCCGAACCTGAGGATGGGCGTAAAGAATCGGGGGACGTTCGCCCGGGAAGCCGTCGTCGGCGCCTATCAGGGCCTTCTGGCCGACGACCCGGAGGGGGCCGCCGCGTTTGCCCGCAAGCTCGGCGCGCTCGAGCCCTGCTTCCGCGACGAGGACTCAAAAGAAAAGCTCCGTCGGATGCTTGACACCGACCTCTTCGACCGGCTCCTCAAGGAGCTGCGCGAGGAGGGCTATCACATCTTCGCCGGGGCCCTCGTCCACGAGGGCACGCACGCCATGATGGACGACCCGGGCAAGGTCGCGGCCATCCAGGAACAGTACAAGGCTTGCAAGCTCGCCGTCCAATGGGACGAGCTGCGGGCCTACATGGCCGAGATCAGCTACCACGGCCGGTTCACCAACTGGGCCGTCAACGACATCTTCGCCGGTTGGAAAAGGATCGAATACCTCCACAAGCAGCTCGAGAGGCTCCGCAAGAAGCCCAAACCGCTGAGCCAAGCCGACAAGGACGCGCTCGAGGCCGTCAAGGCCAAGATCAAGGCTTACATCGCCCTCATACGGCTGCGGATGCGGGAGATCGAGGAGTCGGGCCGCCGCATGCAAGGCCTGATGGCCGGCTTCCTCAAGGACCATCTCAAGCCCACGGCCGCGGCCGCGGACCGCAGGGCCATCGACGCCCTGTTCGTGGCCATGTCGAATTTCACCAAAGCCGCCGGCGAACATCTCAAACGCCGGGAGCTCCTGCTCAAGGGGCTCGAATCGTATCTCGATCTCTGGAACCGGTGGGCCTCCTGCGAGCTGAAAACCCCTCCGGACCGGAAGACCGTCGAAGATTTCATCAAAGCCTGGGGCGCCAAGAAGTGGCCGGCCCCGCCGCTCCAGCAGGCCGAGGATCTGCGCAAGAAGGGCAATAGCGAGGTCGCCAAGTTCTCGATCGCCTCCGGAGGGGCGCCCGGCGGGCCGTCCGGGCCCCGGCCGGGCCGCGGAGAGGGCGGCGTCTCGCTCTTCATGCCCGGCGACCCGCCCGTCCGCCTCGAGTTCTCGGGCTTGACGGTCCAGGCCGGATTGTCGGTCCGCTTCTAAGGCCTCAGGCGGGGCCCAAGGCAGCTACTTGATGAGGTAAAACGTCCGGGGGTAGCCGTCGATCCAGAGGCAGCCGTCCTTGGTGAAGACGCCCCCGTCCTCTAGCCCCAACGTGACCTTCGCGTCGTCCCACTCCGGGACCGTGTGCGAGCAGTTCAGCTCGATGGCGTAGCAGGTGTTCTCGTAGAGCGGGTAGTCGCCTTGGACCGGCACCCCCTCCTGGGCTTCGACCAAACCCATGGTCGGGCCGGCGGCGTGGCCGTGGATGCCGAGGGGATGGGTGTAGATGCGCCCCTCGATGCCCTCGGCCTTGGCTTTCTTCAAGGCCGCCAGGTAGATCTCGTTGCCGGTCTTCCCCGCCCGGAACTCGTCCATGAAGATCTCCTGGAGCCGGTTGCCGCGCCGCAACACCTCCTTGAGGCCGGCCGGGGCGTCGGTCTCCCCGATCCTCAGGACGTAGGCGTTGTGCTGGGTGTCCGTGCTCAGGCCCAGGTAGGAGATGCCGACGTCGCAGTGCAGGACGTCGCCCCGCCGGATGGTCCGGTCGCCCTTGCCGTAGAGGGCCTGGTCCTTCGGCGAGCGCTGGATGCTCACGGACGGCTGGAACCAGGTCCTCAGCCCCAGGCCGGTGATCTTCTGGCGGATCCACCAGACGACGTCGTCGGTCGTCGTCACGTCGGGGACGATGACCCGGTTGGAGAAGAACTCGGCGATGACGTCGTGGGCGATGCCGTTGAGGTGGCGGTAGACGCTGAGCTCGGCGGGGCTTCGCGTCTCGAGCCAGCCGATGCAGAGGTTCTCGGCGGAGACGATCCTCTTGCGGTCGGCCGGGTCGAGGGCCTTCTCGAGCTCCTTCATCAGGCCGTGGCTCAGGCCGTCGCCGAAGGCCCAGTGCTCGGAGAAGTTCAGGCCGATCCTTTTCGGCTTGTGCTCCCGGATGTAGGCGGCCACGGTCTCGAACTGCGCTTTCCAGCCCTTGGCGCGGTCCTTGAAGATGGGCTCGTAGAACGGCCCCGACGACCCCGCCCCGTGCCAGTTGGCGGTCAGCCTCTTGAAGCCCGCTGGGCCGCGGTCGTGGAAGATGAGGATGGACAGCCGGCGGGCGCTCATGGCCGGCTCGGAGACCATGGACATGTAGACCGGGTCCTCGTTGTACTCGCGGTTGATGACCAGCCACAGGTCGATGCCCTCGCGGCGCATGACCATCGGGACGATGTTGTCCAGGCGCCACTCGAGCCATCTGTTCATGACCGACGCCCGCTCCCGCTCGGGCAGGATCCTGTCGAGGTCGCGGGCCCCGGCCATCTCCCAGGTCCGCTCCTGGGCGGCCAGCCCGGCGGCGCCGGCGAGGACGGCGGCGGCAAGGGCGAAAAGGGCCGTGGGGACGAGCGGTCTCTTCATGGTTTTCCCTCCTTGGTCCGTTTTCCGGGGAAGGCCCTACTTTAGAGGAGCCCGGCGGCCAAGTCAACCTTCGCGCCCAGCCGCGGAATGACCGCCCGGCCTTGGAGAAGAACCGACAAAGATCCACTTGACAAGGGCCGTCCATCATCATATATTCCTGCACGTATATGTCATACTCAATTCATCATTAATCTGAACGCATAGGTGCGATATGAACAAGGATGTCCTGACCCTCGAAGACCTGGCCCGCCGGACGGGGGCGTCCCGCGACACGCTGGCCGGGTGGGCCAAAGCCAAGCTCCTCAAGCCGGCCGGGTTCACCGACGGCCAGGCGCCCCTGTTCGCCTCCGGGAGCGTCGACCGCGCCGTCCACCTCCGCAAACTCGCCGGCCTCGGCTACGGGACCGAGGAGATCCTCAGGATCATCAAGAAGGTCGGCTGGCCCCACGACGACCGCAAGGCCGCCAAGTCCCCGGACAGGGCCCGCTTCCTCACGGTCGGCCACCTCGCCGAGCGGTCCGGCGTCAGCCCGCGGACCCTCAAGCACTGGGAGGACAAGGGCATCATCGGGCCCGAGATGAGGACCGAGGGCGGCTTCCGGCTCTATCCGGAGTCCTACGTCCTCGTCTGCAAGCTCATCCGCGACCTGCAGCTCTTCGGCTACACCCTGGAGGACGTCAAGGCCGTCTCGGACGACGCCCGGGCCCTGCTGTCGATCGAGGAGGACATCGAGGCCTTCCCGCCGGCCGACGTCGAGACAAGGCTCGCCTCGCTGCTCGAGGCCGTCGGGGCCCTGTTCGACAGGATGAAGCTCATCCGGGAGGGCGTCGAACGCTGGGAGGACCTGGCCAAGAGGAAGCGCAAGGACATCCTGGCCCTGCAGACCCGGAACCGGAAGCGCCTGAAAGCCCATGCCTAAGATCGTCTTCGTCGAGCCCCGGGCCCCGAACCTCCACATCTTCTCCCAATACCCCCTGCCCCGCCTGGGGATCCTCATCCTGGGGACGATGATGAAGCGGCGCGGCCACGAGGTCGAGGTCTTCGTCGAGGACTTCCGGAAGCTCGACTTCGGCGTCCTGGCGTCGGCCGACCTGGTCGGCGTCTCGACCATCACCTCGACTGCCCCGCGGGCCTACGCCATCGCCGACCGGGCCCGGGCCGCCGGCGTCCCGGTCATCATGGGCGGACCGCACGTGACCTACCTGGCCGACGAGGCCCTGGAGCACGCCGACTTCGTCGTCCGAGGCGAGGGCGAGGACGCCCTGGCCTCCTTCGTCGACGCCTGGGAGTCCGGGAAGGGCGGATACGCCGGCGTCCCGAACCTCTCCCACCGGGGCCCGGACGGCCGGATCGTCCACAATCCGATGGCCCCCCGCTCCCCGGACCTCGACAGCTTCCCGTTCCCTGATCTCACGCTCCTGCGGCCCGATGCGCCCGGCCGCCGGCGCCTGTTGTCCATCCCCGTCCTGACCTCCCGCGGCTGCCCTTTCGACTGCTCCTTCTGCTCCGTGACCGGGATGTTCGGACGCAAGTACCGCTTCCGATCGACCGAGAACGTCATCGAGGAGCTCCGGCTCTACGACGACCGCCGGAACAGCATCTTCTTCTACGACGACAACTTCGCCGCCGACCCGAAGCGGACCCGCGACTTGTGCGAGGCCATGGTCCGCGAGAAGTTCAAGTTCCGGTGGACGACCCAGGTCCGGGCCGACGTGGCCCGCGACCCCGAGCTCGTCCGGCTCATGAAGCGGTCGGGCTGCCACACCCTCTACATCGGCTTCGAGTCGGTCAACCCCTCGAGCCTCGCGGGCATGAAGAAGAGCCAGACGGTGGACGAGATCACGCGGGCCGTCGAGGTCCTGCGGCGGCACCGGATCCACATCCACGGGATGTTCGTCCTGGGCTTCGACCAGGACACTTGGCAGACCATCCGGGAGACGGTCAGGTTCGCCAAGAAGGCCCGGCTGACCTCCACCCAGTTCCTCATCCTGACGCCCCTGCCGGGCTCGGAGCTCTACGAGCGGATCGCGGCCGAGAACCGCATCCGGTTCCACGACTGGACGCTCTACGACGCCCACCACGCCGTCTTCCAGCCGGCCCGCCTCTCGCTCTTCGACCTGCAGAAGGCCCAGATCTTCGCCCACCGGAAGTTCTATTCCCTCAAGGCCTCGGTCCGCAAGCTGCTGGCCGGCGACTGGCTGGCCCTGGCCATCGCCCACTACGCCCGCAACCTCAACCGGATGTGGAAGCGCCGCAACCGGCTCTTCCTGCGGGTCGTCAAGCTCCTGAGGCCCCGGCCGGGCGCCCGGGCCCGCCTGACCATCGACTACCGGGAAGAGGTCCGGCTCGACCCCTAGCCCCGCCCGGACCGTTGAAGTTATTCGGCGAACCGTTGCCTCTCTCGCCCGTATGAAATACAATAACGCCTGAATTCCGCGCTCGGTGCGCGGCCAAGGAGGCGCCCATGAGCGTTCTACGCGTCGAAGGTCTGCGCAAGACCTACGGCAAGCTGGAGGCCCTGAAGGGCATCGATTTCGAGGTCCGCCCCGGGGAGGTCTTCGCCCTCATCGGCCCCAACGGGGCCGGCAAGACGACCGCGCTGAGGATCTGCGCCACTCTCCTCACGGTGACCGACGGGAAGGTCACCTTCCTCGAGCGCGACCTGCGGAAGGAGCCCGACTTCGTCCGCGAGAAGATCTCCTACCTGCCCGAAGAAGCGGGGGCCTACAAGAACATGAAAGGCCTGGATTACCTCAAATTCATGGCCGCGTTCTACGCCGGCACGTCCGCCGAGGAGAAGGAGTTCGTCGAGCGGGCCGTCGAGATCACCGACCTCGGCCCCCGCCTCCAGGACAAGGTCGGGACCTTCAGCAAGGGCATGACCCGCAAGATCCTCCTGGCCCGGGCCCTGATGACCAAGCCCGTCCTGGCCATCCTCGATGAGCCGACCTCGGGCCTCGACGTCCTCAACGCCCTCGAGGTCCGGGCGATGGTCCGCCGCTACGTCCGGGAGGGCACGTCCGTCCTCCTCTCCTCGCACAACATGCTGGAGATCGAGTTCCTCTCCGACCGGGTGGCCCTCATCGACCACGGGCGCATCCTCGACACGGGGACGCCCGCGGGCCTCAAGGACACGCACAAGGCCAACAATCTCGAAGAGGTCTTCAGGAGCGCCGTCCAATGAAACGATTCATGAACCTCCTCCGCAAGGAGATCCGCGAGCTCGTGACGGCCCAGCTGGTCGTCTCCCTGGTCTTCATGGTCGTCCTGTTCAACTTCATCGGCCGGACGAGCCGCAAGGAGGTCGAGAAGGCCATGGGCACCCAGCCCATCGCCGTCCTCGACCTCGACGGCTCCGTCTCCTCGCAGGGCCTCGTCAAGGGGCTCGAATCGGCCAATTTCAAGGTCGCGTCGATGGCCGGCAAAACCAAGGACGAGGCCGTCCGGGACGCCCGGGCAAGCGAGTCCAAGCTCCTCCTGGTCATCCCGGAAGGGTTCGGGGACTCCCTCCAGGGGCTCGAATCCCGGCAGGTCGAGACCTACTCGTTCATGCGTAGCTTCTCCCTGATCGGGGCACGGACCCAGATCGTCGTCCGGGCCGTCCTCTCGGCCCTCAACGACGCCGCCTCCGACGGGTTCCTCCGGGAGAAGCTCCCCGGCCTCGACCCGGACAGCCTCAAGAACCCCATCCGGGCCAAGGACTTCGTTCTCGTCCGGGACCGGATGGCCGAGGGCTCGCCCAACATGGTCGCCGGCCTCGTCTCGTCCCAGTCCATGCTCATCCCCATCGTCCTGATGATGATCGTCATCTACTCCTCCCAGATGGTCATCTCGGCCGTGGCCATGGAGAAGCAGAACAAGACGCTGGAGACCCTGCTGACCGTGCCCATCCGCCGGACCTCGATCATCACCGCCAAGATGCTCTCGGCGGGCCTCGTCGGGCTGATCTCGGCCTTCGTCTACATGGCCGGCTTCCGGAGCTTCATGGGCGGGTTGGGAGCCGACGAGGTCCAAGCCGCGGCCGGACAGCCGGGGGCGGACATCATGCGGCAGCTGGGCCTGACGTTCGACACGACGGGCTACCTCGTGCTCGGGGCGGCCCTGTTCCTGGCCATCCTGACGGCCCTGTCCATGGCCATGATCCTGGGGGTCCTGGCCGAGGACTTCCGCAGCGCCCAGAACATGATCATGCCCCTCATCCTCATGGTCATGGTCCCCTATTTCATTTCCATCTTCGCCGACATGGCCTCCCTGTCCACGCCCATCAAGGTCCTCATCCTGGCCATCCCCTTCTCGCACCCGTTCCTGGTCCCCCAGAACCTCTACCTCGGCAACTACGGCCTGATCCTCGGCGGGCTGGCTTACATGCTGGTCGTGTTCGTCATCCTCGTCGGTTTCGCGGCCAAGGTCTTCTCGTCCGACAAGATCCTGACCATGAAGCTGCGCTTCGGCAAGAAGCGGAGCGCGGCCGCGGCCTGAAAGCGGCGGGACGGGGGCGGGTCAGCTCTTCTTGACCCACTCCCCGGTCTCGTTCTGGACCCACCAGCCGGGCTCGGCGCTCTTGATCCAGCTCTCGGCGAAGATCTTCTGGACGCGGTCGATCTCCGAGGCCGCGATGTTGAGGGCCTTGGCGACCTCCGCGTAGAGCCTGGTCCGGTCGCCGTTCTCGTCCTTGACCAGGCTGCGCAGGGCGGCCCTCTCCTTGAGGCCGAGGGCGGCCTCGTCGCGGACCTCGAGGAAAGCCTTGTTCGTCTCGCCGACGTTCCCGCCGTCGAAGAACGGCTTGAGCGAGGCGAAGCGGCTCTTGAGGGACTCCTTGAGGGCCCGGATGGCCGGGTTGGAGACCGTCGTCTCCTCCTGGGCCCAGGCCGCCGGGACCAGCGAGAACGGGGCGGCGGGGCCCCGGCCGGGGATGCCCGGGACCTCCAGGACACCCTTGTCCTGGCCGTCCTTCTTGCGGATCTCCTGGACGATCTCCTCGGCCGCCGTCCGGACCGTGGCCTCCGGGAAGTAGATGTTGACCGTGATGCAAGAGACCACGAAGGCCAGGGCCGCGGCCAGCGGGACGACATGCACGCGTTGTCTTCTCATGTCTCCGTCCTCCTTGTTCGCGGACGCTATTTTTCGGATTGGCCGACCCGTCTGAGCCGGCTCGTCATCTCCTTGAAGCTGATGACCTTGTCGGGCATCCTGTTCACCACACTTATACCAAAAAGCGCCGGTTTCTTCACCAGGTATTCGACGCCGTTCTCGCGGATCGTGCCGTTGAGGGTGAAGGTGTCGTTGCGGAGCGTGCTGACGATCCCCAGCCTCTCGTAGCGGAAGCCGCGGATGAAGCGCATCCAGAACTGGCTCGTCCCGGCCGAGGCCTGCTCGCCCGAGCTCAGGACGGTCAGGTTGTCGACGGCCTTGAGGCTGAACGTCTGCGGGACGCCCCTGCGGGGCACCGATTCGATGCGGAGCTCGAACCGCTCCGGCTGCCCGTGCGACAGGACGAGGTCGCGGACCTCGCCCCGGACGATGCCGGTCACCTCGCCGAACGGGACCTCGTCGGTCAGCCGCTTGAGATCGAGGTCGAGGAGGTCGACGTTGAGCGAGATGGTCCGGGCCTCGCTGAAGGGCCTGTCCACGGCGAGGTCCCGGAGGACGACCTGCCCGCCGAAGATGTCGGCCTCGCCCCGTCCGGCGACGGCGATCCGCTCGGCCGTGAAGTCCAGGCTCGGGAACTCGGCCCGGACCTTGCCGGTCAGCCTGAACTGGGGGGAGGCGATGGGGAACCGGGCGATGTCGAAGTCCCGAAGGGCGAGCGAGCCGAACCCGCGGACGGAGCCGGCCCGGGGGTCGATGTGGATCTCCGTCGCGCCGAGCTCCAGCCGGCCGCCGAAGA
>JBBIGP010000064.1:0-3988 GCA_037447475.1 Candidatus Aminicenantota bacterium | reverse complement strand
AGAAGCCGCCCCCGGACGGTCAGGCCGCCGTCCCGGCCGCCGGAGATCCCCAGCCCGGCCTCGAGGCTCCCCTCGAGCCGCATCCGGCTCTCCTCGGCGACCCCGGCCTGGGTGTAGAGCGAGTAGAACGGGGCCAGCTTCAGGCGGGCGTCGCACCGGAGGTCGAAAGACGGCGCCGGGGCCGCGCCGGCCGACCCGGAGACGGCGAGCTCCCCGATCGTCGGGAACAGGATGCGCCCGTCCAGATCGTCGACTTTCGAGGTCCCCGGGTCGAGCCGTCCAGCGAGGGAGGCTTCGACGGGGTGCTTGTCCCAGGAGACATAGAACGATTTGAAGAGGGACTCTCCGCGGCCGAGGGCCAGGGACGCGGAGAACGGGACGCCGACCGCCCCCGGGGCGTATGTCCCTTCCAGCCGCAGGACCGGCGACAGCCCCTCGCCGGCGATGGTGAACGACGGATCGTTGAACGCGACCTCCGAGAATGACAGGGCGCCCGAGACGTCCCACGCGTCTCCGAGGCGCCCGGCGCCGGCGGCCCGGGCCTCGAGGTCGAACCGTCCTCCGGCCTCCCACTCGGCGAGCGCAGCGGGGAGGAATGGCCCCAGGAGTTCGCGCAGGACGGGGATCTCGAAGCCTTTGGCGTCGAGGCGGATGTCCCGCCGGCCGCGGCCGGCGAGGTCCAGACGGCCGGCGAGGTCGAAGGGCGGCAGGGGCGAAAGCACGATCCGCAGCGCGGGGATGTCGAGCGATCTTCGGCGCAGGTCCGCGGCGGCGCGCCCCCTCAGCGAAGCCCGCTCGAAGCGCAGCGGCCGGCCCTTGTCGACGGGCAAGGTCAGTCCGCCGATCTCGACGGACAGCCGATCGATCTCCGCTCTGTCGGGCGTGCCCTTCCCCCGGATGCTGACCGCGGACCGGCCGACGCCGACCCCTTCGTAGGAGAAACCGGCCAGCCCGGCCCGCAGGTCGGCCGAAACGCCGAAGCCGGCCGGCAGCCTGTCGATCTCGAGGCCGCCCTCGAGCGAGGCCCGGACGGGGACGCCGGAGACCGTGTGGCCGAGCTCGACCCGCTCGAGCTTCAGGGACGCATGGATCTCCGGGGCTTTGTCCGGCTCCCCGGCGAAGGCGTAGCGGACGTCCGCGCGGGCCCGGCCGCCGATCCGGACGTCCCGGAGATCCTCCGGCAGGCCGTCCCCGACGAGCCGGGCCATGGCTTCGAGGTCCTCGAACCGCGCGGCGGCGAACACGTCGAGGGCCGGCCGTCCCTTCAAAGCCGCCGACGCGGCCCCGGTGACCTCGACGAGCCCAGGGACGGCGGCCGAGAGGCGCGAAACGGAAATCCGTCCCGGCTCCACCTGCCAGATGCCGTCGGCTTCGACGAGCAGCGACGCGACGGCTCGCTCGGACCCGCCCGCCGAGACCCGCGGGGCAAGGAGGGCGGCCCGAAGATTGACGGCCGTCGCCGGGCCAGGATCGACCGTTCCGGCCGCCCGGAGCCCTCCTTCCGCGGAATAGCTCTCGTCCCCGCCGGCCGCCCGGGCGGCGGCGCTCCGGAAAAGGAAGGCCCATGCGCCTCGGCCGGGACCGGGGGCCGTGAGCTCGAGCCGGGCGTCCTCGAGCTCGAGCGCGTGAGGCGGCATCGAGGCCGCGATTCGGGCCCTCCCGATCTCGAGCCTCCCGACGAGGGCCATCAAGTCCGCGAGCTGCCGGAGGAGAGCTTGGACATCGACCGGCTCGGGGCTCGCGGCCTTCTCCTCGTAGCGGACGTCGAGGCCGTCGATGGCGACCCGCTCGAGGGCGGCCCGCTCGCCGCGGAGGAGCCCGCCCAGGCGCCCGTCCGCTTCAAGGCGGGCCAAGCTGATGTCCATCTTCTCATAGGCGTCCTCCCGCCCGATGGAGAGGGAGTCCGCCGCGACCCTCAGGGGGAACAGGCGGTAATCCAACCGCCCGATGCGGACCGTCATCCCCGTCGTTTTCGCGAGCTGCGACTGGAGGACGTTCCTGACGAGGGGCTTGTTGAAGAGGACGAGAAGGGCCGCGGCGACGACGGCGAGGCACAGGGCCCCGAGGAGGACCCCCGTTGTCTTGAGCGCTCTTCTCAGTCCTTTTCTCATCCGGCTTCGTTCCGATTATAGCATCTTTTAGTCGGTTGACGGGGCGGCCGGGCCCGGTCCCCGAGCCCCGGCTCTGTCCATTCGGCCCGCCGTCGTTTGGAAATCCTGGAGAATCCTCTTTAAAGGCTTATCGGAACAACGGATGGCGGCACGGAAGGGTGCCCGGGGTCCGGGGAGAATAGGCGGAAAGGAGCCCATGCCCATGGCAGACAGGAATTCCCGCCTGAGGACGTTCGCGGCCCGGGCCGCGCTCCCCGGCCTCGTCGCCGGCATCCTCGCAGCCGCCGCGGCCGGACCGCAGGCCGGGCCGGACCGCCTGTGGATCGAGGTCCCCGTCCTCGTCGAGCACGGCGGCTCGTTCGTCGAGGGCCTGACGCTCGACGATTTCGAGGTCCTCGAGAACGGCCTCCCGGCCCAAGGCGGAGATCGCCAAGACCCTCCAGCTGATTTTCGACAGTTGATTTTTTGAACTTGCTGTAAATGAATAAATGGCGGGCGCCCAAAAAGAGTTTGGCACTACGCTTTCTCATCTCAGCCCGTCATCGTCACCGGGGAGGGAGGCCGAACGCCGGCGGCCAGGAACGCCTGATGGGCCGTGCCCTCGAGATCCGTGCGTAGAACATAGGACCGCCCGTCCGCCTCCAGCCGAACCGCTTGAACCCGGCTGAGGTCCCTCATCAACGTCGGCCAGGAGACCTCGAGGCCGCGGGATCCGAGCCTTTTCTGCAGGTCCACCTCCAAGCGCAGGGCCAGGAACCCGGCCACGATGTGCCCGATCGAGGTGTCGTCGCGGTGATGGAAGATCGGCCGGACCTGCAATGTGCTTTTCGTCTCCCGGAACGCCCGCTCTACCCGCCACAGGCTCTTGTAGGTCCGGGCGACCTCGGCGGCCGGAAGCTCGGTGTTGGTCCGCAGCACATACTTGCCGTCGTAGCGGGCCTCAGCGGCCACCTTGTCCTCGTCGATCCGCATGGCGCCTTTCGTCACCCGCAGATAGCGGGCATAGCCCTTGTTCGAAACCAGGCTCTTGGCCCCGCCCGCAAGCTTCTCCCGAAGACTGGCCAGGATGGCCTCCCGCGCCGCTTCGTCTTTCCGCTCTTCCTCTTCGTTCAGGCAGACGATATAGCGGCGGTCTCCAACCAGGACCTCCTTGACCTTCAGGTTCTCGGCGGCCTCCTGGTAACGGCTGGCGCGGCGCAGCACCTCCACCCCGACCTCCTTCTGTCTCCTCATCCGGCAGCCTAGGATGTAGTCGAAGGGGGCATCGTCCGCGGCCAGAAGATCGAGGCTCTTTTTCCCCATCATCCCCCGGTCGGCGACCACCACCACCCGCCCGATCCGGAACCGCCGCCGCAGCTTCGTGACCATCGCCTCGAACGCCTCCGGGTCGGCCGTGTTCCCCGGAACAACTTCCCACGACACCGGCCGGCCCTCGCGGTCCACCGCCACTCCCAAGACAAGCTGGGGAAGATCCGGCCGATGGTCCCTCGAGTAGCCTCGTTTGCGCCACTCGGTCTCCGCGTCCCTATAGACGTAGACGCTCGTCGTGTCCATGAAGACCAAGTCCAGCTCCTGGGAAAACAGGTCCCGGTCCCGGGCGAAAAGCTCTTGTTCCAGCTCCTCCCGGACCTCGGCCAGAAAGCCGTTGGCCCGATAGAGATGCTGCAAGCCGATTGCCGGCAGGCCCTCGACCGTCTCCAGCCATCCGCAGCCTTGAGGGTCCGAGCCGGGCGCGCACAGCCGCTGCAGGGTCAGAGCGAAGGCGACGCGCTCGACATCAAAGCCGAACTTGCGGCCCCCGGCCAGACGTTGCAGGACCTCCCCGATCCCTTGCTCCTCCCACAGCCGCCCGAAGATCAAGGTCGGGCCCCACGTCT
>JBBIGP010000063.1:0-15774 GCA_037447475.1 Candidatus Aminicenantota bacterium | reverse complement strand
GCTAGACTTCTTCCAGGCGGGCCGTGAAGTGCCGCAGGAACGGCGACTCGCGGACGATCCTCAGGCCGCGGACCTTGTCCCGGTTCTTGTGGAGATCGATGAGAGCCTCGGCGACGTACTGGAGATGGGAGGCCGTGTACACCCGCCTCGGGATGGCCAAGCGGACAAGCTCCAGCTCGGGATAGACCTCTTTCTTGCCTTGGCCGGCCTTGGAGCCGAACATCACGCCCCCGATCTCGACGGCCCGGATGCCGTACTCCCTGTAGAGCGAGACGGTCAAGGCCCATCCCGGGTAGCGGCCGCGCGGGATATGGGGCAGGAACCTGTCGGCGAGGATGTAGACGGCATGTCCGCCGAAAGGCTTGAAGACGGGAACGCCGGCCTGGTCGAGAAGGCCCCCGAGATAGGCGATCTGGGCCGTCCGGTGCTCTAGATAGGACTCGTCGAGGGCCTCGTTGAGCCCCCGGGCCATGGCCTCCAGGTCCCGGCCGGCCAGTCCCCCGTAGGTCGGGAAGCCCTCGCTGATGATGAGCAGGTTCTTGATCTTTTCGGCCAGCGCGTCGTCGTCGAGGCTCACGAAGCCGCCGATGTTGACCAGGGCGTCCTTCTTGCCGCTCATGGTCGCCCCGTCGGCGTAGGAGAACATCTCCTGGGCGATCTCCAGGATGCTCTTCTTGTCGTATCCCTTCTCGCGCCTCTTGATGAAAAAGGCGTTCTCGGCGAACCGGCAGGCGTCGAAGAAGAACGGGATGCCGTAATGGGCGCAGAGGCCGCTGACCTCCTTGAGATTTCGGAGGGACACGGGCTGTCCGCCGCCGCTGTTGTTGGTGACCGTCATGAGGACGAGGGGGATCCGCTTGACGCCCTTGGCCTCGACGAGGGCCTTGAGCCTCTCCGGGTCCATGTCGCCCTTGAACGGATAGTCGGAGTCGGGGTCGTAAGCCTCTGGCCGGACGAGGTTCTCGGCCCGGGCCCCGAGGATCTCGATGTTGGCCCGGGTCGTGTCGAAATGGATGTTGTTGGGGACGATGTCGCCCTTCTTGAGGACCGTGCCGAAGAGGATCCGCTCGGCCGCCCGTCCCTGGTGGGTGGGGATGACGTGGGTGAAGCCGAAGATCGACTGGACGGACCTCTCGAGATGGAAATAATTGCGGGCCCCGGCATACGATTCGTCCCCCGTCATCAGGCCTGCCCACTGGTCGTCGCTCATGGCCGAGGTCCCCGAATCGGTGAGGAGGTCGATGAAGACCTTGTCGGCGGGAATGGCGAAGACGTTGAACCCGGACTGCTTGAGCAACCCCTCCCGCTCCCGCCGCGTCACCGCCCGTATGGGCTCGACGACCTTGATCCGGAAGGGTTCGATGGGCAGCTTGAGCTCGGCCATGTTCGTTCTCCTAGAATGACGTCAGCTTCCGGAAATGCCGGTAGCGGGCCTCGACCTGGCGGCGGTCCAGGGTCAGGAACCGGGCGATCCCGAAGTCCTCGATGGTGAAGGAGGCCAGGACGCTGCCGTAGACCGCGGCCCGGTGGACCTCCCGCGGGGCGCGCCGGGGGACCCGGTCGAGGTGGCCGAGAAAGCCGCCGGCGAAGCTGTCACCGGCCCCCGTCGGATCGACGACGTGCTCACACGGGTGGGCCAGGACGCCGAAGGTGTCTTTCCGGCCGAAGATGAGCGCCCCGTGCTCTCCCTTCTTGACGACCGCGAGGCCCGGACCCATCCTCACAAGAGCGCGGCCCGCGGCGACGAGGTTGGCCTCGCCCGTGATGAGCCTGGCCTCCTCGTCGTTGGCGAAAAAGATGTCGACGCGCCCGAGCTCCCGGAGGAGAGCCTGCCTTTTCGTATCGATCCACAGCCGGATCGTGTCCATGGCCACCAGGCCGGGGCGGCGGAACTGCCGGAGGATGAGGTCGTGGTGTTCGGGATTGAGGTTGGCCAGGTAGACGATGCCGGCCCGGGCATACGCCGGCGGGACCTCGGGCCGGAAATCGGCGAAGACGTTGAGCTCGGTCCGGACCGTCGTCCGCCGGTTGAGGTCGGTCTCGTAGCGCCCTTCCCAGTGGAAGGTCTTCCCGGTCTTGACCTTCAAGCCTTCGAGCCCGATGCGCCGGGACTCGAGGTAAGCCAGGGTCTTCTTGGGGAAGTCCCGGCCGACCACGGCCACGATCCGCGGCCGGGTGAAGAAGCTGGCCGCGAGCGAGCAGTACGTCCCCGAGCCTCCGACGATCCTCTCCCGGCGGCCGGACGGCGTCTCGACGGTGTCGAAAGCGACGGACCCGACGATGACGAGGCTCATGGTCTTCCTCGGCGCTCAGGGCGCAAGATACTTCCCGACGAGGGGCCGGAGCTTCTCCAGGGTGGCCGCCGGGATGTGCTCGGCTCGTGTGACGAGCGTGTTGGCCAGGGCCCGGCGGCAGTCGCAGGCTCCCGGACCGTCCTCTCCTCCGGGCCCGGCCACGGCCCTCTTGATGACGGCCTTGGCGTTGTCGATGTTGTGGGCCATGTTCTGGAAGATGAGCTCCACGGACACGTGCTCTTCCGATTCGTGCCAGACGTCGTAGTCGGTGGCCAGGCACAGGGTCGCGTAGCAGATCTCGGCCTCCCGGCAGAGCTTGGCCTCCGTCGCCGCGGTCATGCCGATGACGTCGCATCCCCAGGCGCGGTAGACCTGGGATTCGGCCTTGGTGGAGAACCCGGGCCCCTCCATGCACAGGTACGTGCCGCCGAAATGGGCCCTGACGCCCAGGGCCGCGGCGGCCTCATAGAGGCGCCGGGCCAGCCCGGAACACACGGGGTGACCGAGGCTGACGTGGGCGACGAGCCCGTCGCCGAAAAACGTGGATTTGCGGGTCGTCCGGTCGAAGAACTGGTCGGCCACGACGATGTCGCGCGGCCGGATGTCCTCCCGGAGAGAGCCCACGGAATTCACGGAGATGATCCGCTCGACGCCGAGCGTCTTGAATCCGAAGATGTTGGCCCGGTAGTTGACCTCCGAGGGCAGAAGACTGTGGCCGCGGCCGTGCCGGCTCAAGAAGGCGATCCTCCGGCCTTCGAGGGTCGCGAGATGGAACGCGTCCGAAGGTTCGCCGAAAGGGGTCGTGATCCGGACCTCGCGGACGTCCGTGGCGCCCTCGATGCCGTAGAGACCCGTTCCGCCCAGGATGCCGATCGAAACATGGTCCATGGTCCCTCCCCGGTTGGTATATATTTTCATCGGCAGCAAGTCAAGCGCGCCGCGGCGTCGTTGACCGCGATGGGGGAAAAGGCTATCCTAGGGGCCGGATCGGGAAAGCCATGGACGAGAACCTGTGCATCGCCGTCGCCGAGGCCCTCGCCGCGGCCGGCCGGGTCGCCGTACTGACGGGCGCGGGCGTGTCGGCCGAGTCCGGCGTGCCCACGTTCCGCGGACAGGACGGCCTCTGGAGGCAGTACCGGGCCGAAACGCTGGCCACGCCCGAGGCGTTCGAGCGGGACCCGAAGCTCGTCTGGGAGTGGTACGATTGGCGGAGGGGCCTCATCGCGCCCGTCGAGCCCAATCCGGGCCATCGGGTCCTGGCCGCGTGGCAGGCCCTGTTCCCCGAGTTCTCGCTCATCACCCAGAACGTCGACGGCCTTCACGGCAAATCCGGCTCCCGGGACGTCGTCGAGCTCCACGGGAACATTTGGAAGCTCCGCTGCACCCGGGAAGGGACGGTCACCGAGGTCAGAGAGACCCCCCTGCCCCGGCTTCCCCCCGTCTGCCCGTCGTGCGGCGCCCTGCTCCGGCCTCATGTCGTCTGGTTCGGCGAGTCCCTCGATCCGGCCGTCCTCGAGCGGGCCTTCCGCCTGAGCGAGTCCTGCAGGATCATGCTGGTCGCCGGGACCTCGTCGGTCGTCCAGCCGGCCGCTTCGCTCCCTTTCGCGGCCGCCCAGAGCGGGGCCAGGGTCTTCGAGATCAATCCGGAGCCCACGCCCCTGACCCCCCGCGCCGACGTCTTCCTCGCCGGAAGGTCGGGCGAGGTCCTGCCGGTCCTGGACCGCCTCTTGAGAGAAAGGCTGACGTCATGAAATACGTGCACTTCGACGGATCGTCCGGGCTCAGCGGGGACATGATCCTGGGCGCCCTCATCGACCTGGGGGTCCCTCCCGCCCTGTTCAAGGACAAGATGGCCGGCCTTCGTCTGCCCGCGGAGATCTCGGTCCGGACGGTCCGGCGCGGCGGCTTGCGGGCCGTCAAGGTCGACGTCCGCGTCAGGAAGGGCGGTTCGGACGGCCGGACGTTCGTCGACATCGAGCGCCTCATAGGCAGGAGCCGCTTCGCCCAGCCCGTCAAGGAGCGGTCGCTCGCGATCTTCCGTCGCCTGTTCGAAGCGGAGGCCCGGGTGCACGGCTGCCGCTTCCGCACGGCCCATCTCCACGAGGCCGGGGCGGACGACGCCATCGTCGACATCGTCGGCGCCTCCTTCCTCCTCGAGGAGCTGGGAGTGGGGTTCGTCTCCTGTTCGCCCCTCAACGTCGGATCCGGATGGGTCAAGACCTCTCACGGCGTCCTGCCCGTGCCGCCCCCGGCCGTGGCCGAGATCCTCAGGGAGGCCCCCGTCTATTCGGCCTGGGCCGAGGCCGAACTGGTGACGCCGACCGGGGCGGCCATCGTCGCCTCTCTCGTCGAGCGGTTCACGAAGCTCCCCGAGCTCGTCTACGAGCGGATCGGGTGCGGGGCCGGGACCCGGGAGCTTCCCGGGATCCCCAACGTCCTCAGGGCGTTCTACGGCGAGGCCCGGGCCTTCGACCCGGGCCGGAGCGTCCATGTCATCGAAGCGGCGATCGACGACGCGTCCCCCCAGCTCCTGGCCCACTTCCTCGAGCGGGCTTTCGAGGAGGGCGCCCTCGACGCCGCGCTGTCCCCTATCGTGATGAAGAAGAACCGGCTGGGGACGAAGTTGACCCTGCTCGCCCCGGTTGATAGAATGGACGCTTTGATCGAGGCCGTGTTCCGGGAAACGACCTCCATCGGCGTCCGCACCTACCCCGTCGAACGGCGCGTCCTGGAGAGGGAGGCCCGGACCGTCCGCGTCGGCGGCGAGCGGATCGCCGTCAAGGTCGCTTCCTTCGGCGGCCGGATCGTCAACGTCCAGCCGGAATACGAGGACTGCCGAAGGGCGTCCCGGAAGACGCGGCGGCCGCTGAAGGAGATCGCCCACCGGGCCGTCTGCGAGTACGCGAAGACGCGCTGACGGACGTCCGGCAGGGCGGAGGAGCCAGGATGGACATCAAGAGGATCGAAAAGGGAGTCACGCTCATCCTCGAGGGCATCGGGGAGGACCCGCGCCGGCCCGGCATCCGGGCGACGCCGAAGCGGGTGGCCCGGATGTTCGCCGAGGTCCTCGGCGGCACCGACCGAGAGGCGGCCCGGAACCTCCGGGTCATCGAGGACGAGAAGCACGACGAGATGGTCCTCATCAAGAACATCCCTCTCTATTCGATGTGCGAGCACCACCTCCTGCCCTTCGCGGGCGTGGCCCACGTGGCCTATATCCCCAATGCCGGGCGTATCGTCGGATTGAGCAAGATCGCCCGGGTCGTCGAGGCTCTGGCCAGGCGGCTTCAGGTCCAGGAGAGGTTGACGAAGCAGATCGCCGACCTCCTCGAGTCGCACCTGAAGCCCCTGGGCGTCATGGTCGTCATCGAGGCCGAGCACATGTGCATGTCCATGCGCGGGGCGAAAAAGCCCAAGTCCATCACGGTGACCTCGGCCGTCCGCGGCTCCTTCCGCCGCAACCCGGCGACACGGGCCGAGGCCATGATGCTCATCCGAGGAGGTTCGATCAGTGGCAAAGAGCTCTGAAACGACGTTCTACGTCACGACGCCGATCTATTACGTCAACGACGTGCCCCACATCGGCCACGCCTACACGACGATCATCGCCGACGCCCTGGCCCGCTTCCATAAGCTGGCGGGGAAGGAGGTGTTCTTCCTGACGGGGACCGACGAGCACGGCCAGAAGATCGAGAAAGCGGCCGCCGAGAAGGGCCTGACGCCCAAGGCCCTGGCCGACTCGGTCGTCGGGCGGGCCCAGGAGCTTTGGAAGGCCCTCGACATCTCGCACGACTTCTTCATCCGGACGACCATGGACTTCCACGAACAGGGCGTCCAAAAGCTGTTCCGGGCCCTCGTCGACAAGGGCGACATCTACAAGGGCGAATACAAGGGCTGGTATTGCATTTCGGACGAGAATTTCCTGGCCGACGACGTCCCCCTCGAGGCCGAGGGCCGCAAGACCTGCCCGGACTGCGGCAAGGCTTGCTCGGCCATCTCGGAGGAAACGTACTTCTTCCGCCTGTCGGCCTATCAGGACCGGCTCCTCGCCCACTACGCGGCCCATCCGCTGTTCGTCCGGCCGCCGAGCCGGATGAACGAGGTCTCGAGCTTCGTCCGCGGCGGGCTCAAGGACCTGAGCATCACCCGGACCACGGTCAAATGGGGGATCCCGGTGCCGGGCGACCCCGGGCACACGATCTACGTCTGGTTCGACGCCCTCCACAACTACGTCACCGGGGCCGGGTACGACTGGAACATGCCCCTGTTCCGCAAGTTCTGGCCGGCCACGATCCACCTCGTGGGCAAGGACATCCTCCGGTTCCACGCCGTCTACTGGCCGGCCTTCCTGATGGCCTCGGGCCTGCCGCTGCCGAAGACGGTCTTCGGTCACGGGTGGTGGCTGCGGGACGACACGAAGATGTCCAAGTCCCGCGGCAACGTCCTCGACCCTCACGTGCTCCTGCGCGTCTTCGGCCCCGACCCCATCCGGTACTTCCTGCTTCGCGAGATCCCCGTCGGGCAGGACGGGAATTTTTCCCACGAAGGCTTCATCCACCGGGTCAACTCCGACCTGGCCAACGATCTCGGCAATCTCGTCCACAGGACCCTGACCATGATCCGAAGCTACTTCGACGGAAGGATCGCGGATCCCGGGGAAGAGACCGACGAGGACCGCCGCCTGAGAACGGCCTTCGACGAGCTCAAGGCCCTGGTCTTCGACCTCTACGAGGACGCCGCCCTCAACAGGGCCCTCGAGGAGATCTGGGGATACGTCGGCGCCGTCAACAAGTACTTGGCGGACAACGAGCCGTGGATGATGGCCAAGGACCCGGCCCGCCGGGACCGGCTGGCCCGCGTCCTCCTGCAGGCCGGGGCGGCCATTCGGGGCGCGAGCTACTTGGCTTTCCCCGTCATGCCGCGTTCGATGGAGAGGATATGGGGCTTCCTCGGGGAAAAGGTCAAGCCCGGCGACATGCCCTTTTCCGATATCGCATTCGAGGGCTTCGAGCCCGGGCGTCAGGTCGGGCCGCCCGAAGCCCTCTTCCCGAGGGTCGCCCTCAAGGATTTCCTGGGAGACGACGCGGCCGCGGCCCCGGCCGTCCCCGCAGCCGGCCTCGCACCCCAAAAGGAGGGGAACATGGATATCATCACCTTCGACGAGTTCAAGAGAATGGACCTGCGGGTCGCCCGCATTCTCAAGGCCGAGCCGGTCCCCGGAGCCAGCAAGATCCTCAAGCTCGAAGTGGACATCGGGACGGAGAAGCGTCAGATGGTCGCCGGCATCGCCGAGACCTACGCCCCCGGCGACCTGGTCGGCAAGAGCCTCATCGTCATCGTCAATCTCAAGCCGGCGGTCATCCGGGGCATCGAATCCCAGGCCATGCTGCTGGCCGCCGTCACGGGCGACAACAAGGCCCTCATCCCCTTCTTCGACCGCGACGTGCCTCCGGGAACGCCCGTCAAGTAATCCGACGGAGAAGAACGGGAGACCGGGGTCGGGCGTCGCCTTCCTTCAGGGCCCGACGGCCGCCAGGACCCGCTCCGCCGGGACCGCCCCTTCCCTGAGCACCCGCGGCTCCCGGCCCGTAGAACGTCTCCGTGGGGTAAGCCATGACAGCCCCCCCGAGAAGCCCCGCCGCCTGCTCGCGGACCAGGGCCGCGTCCGTTCCCAGGGGGTCGATCCGGAAGGTCCGTGTTTTCATGGGCGTCCCGAGGCCAGCCCTATGTTAGGGGCCCGGGCTCCGGTTGTCTACAGGCGGCTCCGACCCTGCTATCCGTGGGGATAATCTGGAATGGAGGGCGAAATCGGGCCGGGGAAGCGGCATAAAGGGACAGATCCGGGAGGACACCTGACCTTTTTTGGGCACAGGCGGCCTCCTCGCCCGCCGAGAATAAAAGAGCCGCCCGTTGGCACATTTTTTGCTATAATACGGGGCATGAGGAGGAACGACATGAAAAAGATGACCGTTCTCGCTGCCGCGTTGCTCGTTTTGGCCCCGTCCCTGGCTTTTTCCGATACGCTGTCACTGAGGATCGGCTATTTCTTGCCGGCGTTCCAGTCCGACATCCAAAAATACCCGGACAGCCTCTGGGCCATCGAGCTGGACCAGATGAGCTTCCAGAAGTCCGATTTCCAGGGTTCGATGTTCGGCCTCAGCTACGAGTACTTCATGACGAAACAGATCAGCCTGGTCCTGAGCGTGGATTCCTTCAAGAAGGACCGGTTCGGCTCGTACTTGGATTACGTGAAGTTATCGTTCGACGAAGGGGACTTCGCCTTCCCCTTCGAATACTACGAGGGGAGAAGCATTTCCCACTCCTTCGGGTATGCCGTCACCCCCGTCCAGATCGGCCTCAAGATCTCCCCGCTCGGCCGCAGGACGCGCCTTATCCCCTATCTCGGCGGGGGGCTGGGCTTCACGTTCTGGAGCGTCAGGCTGGTCGGCGAGACGATCGACTTCGCCGACGACAGCTGGGTCTACGACGACCCCGTCCTCGGAGAGGTCCAGATCTACCCCATCGACTACAGCGCCGCCCGGGAAAAGGATGTCCAGTTCACCTATCACGCCTTCGCCGGGTTCGAATTCCCCGTCGGCTACCGGATCACCTTCCTCGCCGAGGCCCGTTATCACTACGGCCAGGCCATGCTCAAGTCGGCCTTCGAGGGGTTCGACAAGATCGACCTGGGCGGCCTGGCCATTACGGCCGGCTTCAACTTCTGGTTCTAGCCTGATTGATCCATAAAAATGCCGATGTGTTCCCTAAGTCCATCAATATCTGAAAAGTAACTCACCTAAAGATCGGCATTTTTACCCTCCGGGCGAGCCGATCCGGCCGCATCTGCTGTGTTGCGAAGGGTTCGCAGTACGGGGCGTTCAGCGAAGGGCCCGGTCGAGACGCAAGGTCCGCCGCACGTCGAAGGGGATGAGGAGCCGGCCCCAGGCGGACCCGATCCCGATCTCGCCCGAGAAGCGGCAGGCGATCTCCTCATTGCGGAACACGTCCCTCACGGCCTCTCCGGCCTCGAAGAAATCGATGAGGAACGGCAGGGAGAACTCTTTATCCCAGTTCGCCGGAAGGCTCTTGTCGCCCGGGATGGGCCCCGACAGGACCTCGTGCCCGCCGAACTCGAGCCGGAAGTCGATCCTGTCGACGAGGAGCTCGTAGCGATTGATGTTCCGGAACACGGTCCGGAACACGACGTCGGCCCCGCCGACCGTCAGGTCGCCGACGACGAGAGGCAGGATCTCGATCTCGGGGTCCTTGAAGATTGGGAATTCCCCGGAGAACGCGAACGCGACCCTCTGCTCGCGACGCCTTCCGGTGTCGAAATACATTTCGCCGACGAGGTCACAGGCGGCCCTCTCCGCGATCGGTCCCACCGCCGCGAACAGGAGGCCGTAGGAGATCCTCACCGGCAGGGCGATCAGGGTTTCCCGGCCCGATGGCATCGCAAGCGGCTCTTGGAGGTCGACGGACATATTGAGGAACTCTTTCTGGTTGACGGTCACCCGGTACCGGTAGCGAACGAGGCTGGCGGGCGCCGGGGTCGCGTTGGTCACCCCGATATGGAAGGCCAGCGTGAGGCCCTGGGAGCTGAGGTCCCGGACGACCCGGTCCCTCATCTCGAGGAGGATATCGTCCTTGACGGGGCCGGAGAGCCCGGAGCCGGTCAGCAGAGCGGCCATGGCTACGGTCAGGACGACGGCCTTCATTCTCACGGACCAAGGATACAGGAAACCGTCGACGCAGACAAGCCGTAGGAGGATTTCCTCGTATCGGCGTTGAACTGATGGCCTCCAAACCTTATAATGGGCTCTGCGCGGGCCCGGGCCCGCGGGGAGGGATGCCCATGAAACGAAATCGCCGCCCCTGGCCGACCATCCTTATGGCCATCGCCGGGCTCGCGGCCGTATCTTGCCGGAGCCAGGAGGTCCCGACGGGCGAGCGCTCGCTCGGCCTCGTCAACCGCGACGAGGCCGTCTACATCACCGGAGCGACCGGCTCGGACGGCCGCGAGACCCTGACGATGGACTTCTCGGGCCTCGACCGGCCGGGCGGCCCCATCGAGTTCACGAGGTTCTTCCATCTCCCTCCTGTCCGCCAGGGGAATACGGGGACGTGCTGGTCGTTCGCGGCCGCCTCCCTCCTCGAGTCCGAGCTCCACCGCCGGGGAGTGCCGGAGGTCAAGCTTTCCGAGATGTTCATCGTCTACTGGGAGTACCTCGAGAAGGCCCGGCGCTTCGTGCGCGAAAAGGGGAACTCCTTTCTGGGCCAGGGCTCGGAGCCCGACTCGGCCCTCGAGCGCGTCCGCCAATATGGCTTGGTCCGGCACGCCGACTACACCGGGCTGCCCCGCGGCGCGACGGCCCACGACCACGACGCCCTCTTCCGCGATCTCAAGGACTCGCTCGCCGGCCTCGCCGCCCGCGGCGATTGGGACGAGGGCCGGGCCCTGGCCGGCGTCCGGGCCGTCCTCGACCGGCATCTGGGCCGGCCGCCAGACAGGATCGACGTCGACGGGCGCTCCCTGACGCCGCTCGAATACCTGGCCTCCCTCGGTCTCGCGCCCTCGGACTATGTCGCCTTCGTCAGCTTCCTGCACCTCCCCTTCTACGCCAAGGGCGAGTTCCGTGTCCCCGACAACTGGTCGCGGAGCGCCGAGTATCACAACCTTCCCCTCCACGAGTTCCAGCTGGCCCTCCTGAGGGCCCTGCGCAAGGGCTTCACGGCGACCCTGGCCGTGGACTTCACGGAGCCCGGATACAGCGGGCCGAACGACGTGGCCGTCGTCCCGACCTTCGACATCCCCCGCAGCTTCATCGATCCGTCGAGCCGCGAGCTCCGCTTCTCGAACGGGGCCACGACCGACGATCACGCCGTCCACTGCGTCGGGTACAAGGAGACAGGCAAGGGCCTCTGGTTCCTGATCAAGGACTCCTGGGAGAACGCCTACGAGGGCCGGCATGACGGCTACTTCTTCTACGCGGACGACTACATCCGCCTGAAGTGCCTGATGTTCGTGGTCCACAAGGACGCCGTCAAGGAGGTCCTCGAAAGGTTCGCCGCCGCAAGATGACCCAAGCATGACGAGGCTCGATTTCGATTTCCCCGACCGGAAGCTCTTCGTCCGGCTCTTCGGCGGGGACGTCTATGCCGTCGGCGGCTATGTCCGGGACCTCGTCCGCGGCCGGCCGTCCCCCGACGTCGACATTCTCATCGCCCGCCGGTCTCTCGAGAGGATCGTCTCCAGGCTCGAACGCCACGGCCGCGTCGACCTCGTCGGCCGCAGCTTCGGGGTCATCAAGTTCACCCGCGGCGGAAAGACCTACGACGTCGCTCTGCCCCGGACGGACCGGCCCGGGGGCGGAGGGGCCAAGGGGCACAAGGACATCGTCGTTTCCGCGGACCCCGACCTGCCCGTCGAGAAAGACCTCGAGAGACGCGACTTCCGCACCAACAGCATGGCCCTGCGGCTCTCGGACGGGGCCCTCATCGATCCCCTCGACGGGAGGGCCGACACCCTGGCGGGGCGCATCCGTTTGACCAATCCGCGGGCGTTCCCGGACGATCCCCTCCGGGTCCTCCGCGTGGCCCGCTTCGCGTCCGTGCTGGAGTTCCGGGTCGATCCGGCCATCTACGCCATCGCCCGGGCCGTCGACCTCGGCGGCCTGAGCGTCGAGCGGGTCAACGACGAATGGTTCCGGATCCTTCTCGATTCCCGGCGCCCCTCGGTCGGACTCGAGGAGATGTTCAAGCTCGGGGTCCTCGACCAGTGGTTCCCGGAGCTCCAGTCCCTGACGCTGGTCATCCAGGACTCGCTCTTCCACCCCGAGCGGGACGATTTCGGGCACCACACGGTCTGGGCCCACACGAAGCTCGCCGTCGACCAGGCGGCCGCCCTGTCGCGGACGGACGGCCTGCCGCCCGCGAAGAGGCTGGCTCTGCTTTTCGCCGCCCTCTTCCACGACCTCGGGAAGGCGTCGACGACGCGCTGGGAATACAAGCACGGCCGGATGGCCGTGACGTCCTGCGGCCACGACATCCAGAGCGAGCGCGCGGCCCGCAAAGTACTGACCCGACATGGGATACGGTCATGGGGAGGATACGATTGCGGCCGCATGGTCCCCCTCCTCATCCGGACCCATCACCGGGCCGCGGAGCTCTGGCAGAACCGGGACGAGGTCACGAAGAAGGCCTTCAACCGCCTGGCCGCCGAGGTCCGCGGCGAGATCGAGCTCGTCGTCTACCTCGACGCCGCCGACCGGGCCGGACGGAAGGCGCGGCTGGCCCGAAACCTGGACCGCGAGGCCCGCTGGCTGCTCGGCAAGTTCGAGGAGCTCCGCGTCAACAGGGAGACGATCAAGCCCCTGATCATGGGCCGGGACCTCCTGAAGATGGGCGTCGCGTCCGGACCGGAGATGGGCCGGCTCTTGAAGAAGCTCTACCGTCTGCAGCTCGACGGCGGATTCGAGACCAAGGCCAAAGGCCTGGAAAGGGCCCGCAAGCTCCTGGAAAGGACAAAGACATGAGCATCCTTGTCACGGGTGGCGCCGGCTATATCGGATCGCACGCCGCGTGGGAGCTGGTGCGGGAAGGGTTCGACGTCCTGGTCGCCGACAATCTTTCGAGCGGGCGGCAGGAGCTCATCGGCGAGATCCCTTTCATGCGGGCCGATCTTCTCGACAAGGACGCCGTGCGCGGCGTTCTCCGCTCGCGAAAGTTCTCGGCCGTGCTCCACTTCGCCTCCCTCATCCAAGTCGGCGAATCGACCCGCAACCCCCGAAAGTATTACGCCCACAATCTCCTGAGCAGCCTGAACCTCTTCGACGCCATGCTCGACGCCGGCGTCGATAACCTCATCTTCTCATCCTCGGCCGCCGTCTACGGGGCTCCCCTCGAAACGCCCATTCCCGAGACCCATCCGACGGGCCCGGTCAATCCCTACGGCCGGTCGAAGCGCATGGTGGAGACCATCCTCGAGGATTACGGCCGGGCCCACGGCCTCCGGTCGATCTCCCTCCGGTACTTCAACGCGGCCGGGGCCGACCCCGAGGGCCGGGCCGGCGAATGCCACGACCCGGAGACCCACCTCGTGCCCAATGTCCTCCTGGCCGCCCTCGGGAAGAAGCCGCGGCTGGAGGTCCACGGAGGGGATTTCCCGACCCCCGACGGGACGGCGATCCGGGATTACATCCACGTTACCGACCTCGCCGCGGCCCACGTCCTGGCCCTGAAAGCCCTGCTCGCCGGCGCCTCCGGCGGCGTCTATAACCTCGGCACGGAGAAGGGACGCTCCGTCCTGGAGGTCGTCCGCGCGGCCGGCAAGGTCGTCGGCAGGGACATCCCCTACGCCATGGGCCCGAAGCGCGAAGGCGACGTCCCCGTGCTCCTGGCCTCGAAGGATAAGGCCGAGAGGGCGTTCGGCTGGAAGCCGCGGCTGTCCTCCCTCGAGACGATCATCGGGACGGCCTGGGATTGGCACCGCCGGAACGTTTGACGTCTCTCCCCTCGTATGGTATAAAAGAACTCCCATAATGAATTCCAAGCCTCGGAACATTCTCGCCATCGCCCTGGCCGCCGTCCTTCTGGCGTCGGCGGCCTGCTCGGGCACGAAGCCGCCCGCCAGGACCGTCCCCCGGCCTGCCCCGGAGCCGGCGGCCGCAGAGCCGACCCGGGAGGCCGAGCCCGTCGCCCTGCCCGCCTTGGCCCTGGAGGCGGTCGTGGAAGAGCCCTCTCCCGCGCAGGAAGGAGCGCCGGAGAGCGAGAAGGACGACGCCGCCCTCCTCGAGGCCGCCTTCAGGTTCTACGAGGAATCGCTGGCGGCCCTGGAAAGGGACGACATGGACGCCGCCCTGGCCCGTCTCGACGACGCCTACGGACTCATTCTCAGGCTCGCCCCCCCGCCCGATTCCCCGCTCCTCCAGGAGAAGAACGACCTCCGCATCCTCGTCGCCCAGCGCATCCAGAAGATCTACGCCTCGCGGACGACCGTGGCCTCCCACGTCAACGGCTCCATCCCGCTCGTCGAGAACCAATGGGTCCTCAAGGAGATCCAGTCGTTCCAGACGAGGGAGCGCAAGATGTTCGAGGAGGCCTACCAGCGCTCGGGTCTCTACATGGACATGATCCTCCAGGAGCTCCGCCGGGAGCGGCTGCCGGAGCAGCTGGCCTGGGTGCCGCTCATCGAGAGCGCCTTCAAGCCCCGGGCCCTGTCCCGGGCCCGGGCCCTCGGCATGTGGCAGTTCATCCGCTCGACGGGCTACCGCTACGGCCTCAAGCAGGACAAGTACGTCGACGAGCGCATGGACCCCCTGAAATCGACCCGGGCCGCCATCCGCTACATGGTCGAGCTCCACGAGATGTTCGGCGACTGGACGACGGCCGTCGCCGCCTACAACTGCGGCGAGATGGCGGTCCAGCGGGTGATCCGGGCCCAGCGGGTCAACTATTTCGACAGCTTCTGGGACCTGTTCAACAACCTTCCGTACGAAACGGCGCGTCACGTGCCGCGGTTCATCGCCACCCTGCTCATCGTCAGCGACCCGGCCAAGTACGGCTTCGAGCTCCCCGCCCCTGATCCCCCGCTCAGGTTCGAGACCGTGACCGTCGCGACGCCCGTCAGGCTGGCCGCCCTGGCCCAGTCCCTCGGTCTCCCGAGCGCCCAGCTATCGGCCCTCAACCCGGAGCTCCGCCACGACTCGACCCCGGACTACGCCTACGACCTCCGGGTGCCCGAAGGTTACGGAGAAAACAGCCTGGCGTGCGTGGCCGCCTTGCCCCAGTTCGTCCCGCCCGACGTCATCGCCGAGCGCTACGTCGTCCGCAGCGGCGACACGCTGGGGGGGATCGCCAGGAGATACCGGACCTCGGTCGACGCCATCGTCCGGCTCAACAATCTCCGGAGCCGGACGATCATCCGCGTCGGCCAGGTCCTGCGCATCCCGACCCGGGGCGAGACGGCCGCCGCGGCCGCCCCGGCCCCCAAGGCCGCGCCCGGCGGGTCCGTGACCTACGTCGTCAAGGCCGGCGACACCCTGTTCCGCATCGCCCAGACCTACGGGACGACCGTGGACCGGATCAAATCCGACAATAACCTGACCTCGGATGTCGTCGTCGTCGGCCAGCGCCTCGCGATCCAGGCCGGCCGTACGCCGTAGACGGATCCGCCCTCCCGCTCCGCCCCATTATCCGCCGAGCCCCCTCCCCTGCCCGAGCCCCGCCGTTTGACATCCGCGCCGCCCCTCTGCTACCGTTGCTTCGGATAATAACGGATTTTTTCCGCCCGGCTCGTTGGCTTGTCACCGTTATTCGTCGACGAGGGCCACTTTTCTACCCCCGGCCCCCGGGGACCAGTCACGGCGGCCCCCCGCCTTCGGCGCCCCCTCCGCTGCGGGGATCTTCAGGGAGACCCTCATCGCCTCGGGACAAACCATCGAAACAGCCGAGAGAGCGAAAGGAGCGGATATGAGAAGAA
>JBBIGP010000062.1:0-16071 GCA_037447475.1 Candidatus Aminicenantota bacterium | reverse complement strand
TCGCCCAGTTGGAGATGCCGGCCCCGACCGAGATGGCCTTGAAGGCCCGCGACGAGGTCGTCAGGAAGGCCGAGATGTAGCCGCCCTGGCTCCAGCCCATGCACCCGACGCGGGCCGGGTCGCCCCAGCCCTTTTTGACCAGATGGTCGACGCCCGAGAGGACGTCCCAGGCGTCGCCGACGCCGAGGTTGCGGACGTTGAGGCGCCGGAACTTCTCGCCGTAGCCGGCGCTGCCCCGGTAGTTGACCTTGAGGACCAGGGCCCCGCGGGCGGCCCAGATGTCGGCCGGGTAGTAGCGGAGGTCGGCGGCCAGGATGGGCCGGTCGACGGCGGTCGGCCCGCCGTGGATGATGCAGAGCAGGGCGTATTTCTTTGCCGGGTCGAAATCGGCCGGCTTGACGAGCACGCCCTCGATCACCGTGCCGTCCTTGCTCTTCCAGGAGATGACCTCGCGCGTTCCGAGGACGAACCCGGCGACCTGGTCGGTCATCCGGGTCAGCGTACGTGGTGCCCACGGCAGACCGGTGACAGCGACTTCGCCGAGGGTCGATCCGGAGTGGGTGAGGAAGGCGATGTTCTGGCCGTCGCTCGAGAACGAAAAACCCCCGAAGAAGGCCCCGTCCGGGGCGCTCGCGCGCTCGATGCGCAGGGTCTGCGGGTCGAGCCGGAAGAGATGGGCGGCCGTCTTCTGTGAGGCCGAGAACCAAATGCCCCCGGAGTTCCAGACCGAGGCATAGAGGTTCTCGTCGAAGGCGTCGGTCAGCGAGCGCACCGGGCCGCCTTCGGCCGGAACGAGCGCCAAACGGGTGTTGAGGGCGAAGTAATCGGACCGGCCCATGGCCGAGTGGAACAGGATGGACCGTCCGTCGGGCGACCAGAGCGGGGAGGAATCGGGCCCGGGCTGAGAGACGATCTTCTTCATGGAGTCGTCGGCCAGCGTGAGGACGTAGATGTCCGAGGTCCCGCCGTGGATGAGGTCGGGATTGATCGTGGCGCCGAAGGCGATCCTCTTCGCGTCCGGCGACCAGGCGAAGCTCCCGACGTTGAAGTCCTTGCCGCTCGTCCGGCGCTTGCCCGCCTGGGGAGCGGATAGGGCTTCGGTCACGTCCACCGTCCAGAGGTGGGTATGCGTGTATTCGCGGCGGACGACCGCGTAATCGCCGTAGCGGTCCTTGCGGTCCTTGGATTCCTGGGAGACGGGGTCGGAGGCGGTGAAGGCGATCGTCCGGCCGTCGGGCGACCAGGAGAATCCGCCGACGCCGGTCTCGGCCTTGGTCAGCTGGACGGCTTCGCCGCCTTCGGGACTGATGACGAACAGCTGGGACTTGTCGTCGGTCCGGGTCGAGGTGAAGGCCAGCCACTTCCCGTCGGGCGACCAGGCGGGCCCGGACGCGGATTTCTTGCCGCGGGTCAGCTGGAACGCGCGGCCTATCGTCGTGTCGGCCAGCCAGATCTGGGTCACGTAGGCGTCCTCGTCGAGATCGGTCTCCGTGACGGTATAGGCGACCTTGGCCCCGTCGGGCGAGATCTGCGCCCCGCCCACGGACTTCAGGACGAGCAGGTCCTCGACCGTCGGGGCGCGCTTGGCCGCCTCGGCCTGGACCGTCGTGGATAGGCCGAGCAAGGCGATGACGAAGAATACAACAAGCGGCCATGAAGATTTAATTCTCATGATGCTGGATCTCCTCGGGTCTTGGTTGATTAAGGCATTGCCGGCACGCCATCGACGCTTCATTCTGGTTCTTCCACTCCAAGATTGTCAAGCAGCGTGAACACCTTTATGACGCCCGAGCCCTCCGGAAGGTTCTCCTCCGGAACGCGGGGATCATTTTATCAAGCGGCGCCGATAGGTATCCCCCTGAAGACCCCTATAGCGGAGGGGGTCCCGTCGGTCTCCGACGGGGGAACCGAATAGTTCAAGCAGGACTTCTCGCTAAGCCCGGACTTCGCGAATTCTGGAAATTCGGAAACACTATTGACAAGCGGAGTTTTTCCGGGCTGGCGGAGCTCGTGTCTTGAGAGCTGGAAGACAAGATGGACTATCTGGAGTCCATCGCCCGGGTGATCTCGCATATTCCTGATGAAGGCCAGGTCATGGTTCGCTATTATGGCTTACCGGGGATTGTTGCTGATCCCCCGGTCGATGATGCGATCGACGACGGCCATTTTCGAACTTAAAATCTTTCTTTAAAGACTCACTGTTTACGGCCTCGGAGAGGCTGAGCTCCACTCAGCGTCAGCGAGAGGCGACGGCCTGGCCGGTCTTCACAGCGGTGAGTTCGAGTTTCGGGTTTTCAACGGGCCACTCCAGACGGAGCTGGACTTTGGCGCGGCCGTCGGGCTTCTTATCGAACTTCCAGAAATAGAAGTGCGTCTTCCTGCCGTCAACCCTGAGTTCGAATGTGGTCATGGCGTTATTCATGTTGATCTCGCCGTTGACGTCTTCGAGTTCGAACTCGAGAATGACCTTGCTGACCATCCGGAGGGATCCCGCGACGATCCCGGCCTTGACCGGAGCGACGAGAGCCGCGATCTCGGCGGGCCGGGCGGGCATGGGAACGCCCTTCTCGGTCAGGAACGGATGGATCAGGCTCACGAACGTCTGTTCGCCGTTCGGGAATTCTTTGCTGACCGGACCGGGGTAATACGGATGCCCGCCGTCAAAGTCGAATCTGATATCCTTGCGCCAGTCGGTTCGGGTCGGCTTTTTATAAGGCTCGATATCCCAGATGGCCGGAGAGTTGTAGGAGACCCATTTGACCAACGGGTTTTCCCAGCCGGTGTAAGGGTTTTCTCTCGCGATCGCGGGCACGCCCAAGCCCCAGGCCAGCAAGTCGTTCTCATCGTCCCAATCCTTGGCGAATGCGTAGGCCGGGTCGGTCCGTCCGAGATCTCTGAGGACCTTCCAGTCCTCCAAAATCACCCTGTAGGCCGGGTTGCCGATATTCGCTTTGCCTCCGTACCAGAGGTTGAGGTCGCCGTTGTGATACATCCTCTTGAACGCCTCAACGCCGTACGGATCATAGCGGTTCCATTCGTACCGGTTGGAAATCGGCGTCCAGGTCGGGTCGATTTTGCCCTCGAACTGTTCACGCATGGTGCCGTGGAAGAACGTATTGCCCGTTGAAATGTATTCGCCTCTTTTACCGATGTACACCGCCACGCCGTCGACGCTGTGATATCTGAGGCCGTTTTCGGGAGCTATGGCGGTCACGTAGGCCGCGGTTACGTCATTATAGATGTTTTGGGCGTATATCGGTAAAGCGCTGTCAACGCCGTGTCCGCCTTCGTGAAATACGAGGGACTCGTTTCTGTATCTGCTTAAATTATAGTCTCTGAGGACGCCTACGTCCTCGGACTGGAACCGACGGCCGCCCCAGCCTTCGACACGAAGGCTTTCGCCGACGTCGTTGCCGCCCAACGAGCTGGAGTCCGGCTGCCTTCCGTTATGATGCCCCATGACAGAACCCGCAGCAATTATCATACCGCCGCTCTGCCGTGTAAATCCGTCAGCGATTCTTTGCCCTGGATTGTCATAAGTTACCGGACCGTTCGTGAAGCGTTGTGCGCCCACCGTTACCGTTCCGTTGTCCCAAGAATAAGCTGTGGCTCTGTTTGAGTTGCCCTCGGTATGGATGAAGCTCGGGTTGTCACCGCGGCCCGCAGCGAACGCCTTGTCAAAGTCCGCTCCGCCTGAGCTGGTCGGATAGGTTTTGCGGCTGTTGTTGGTCAGGAGGGTCTCATATTGATGTCCCGCTGCCATGGCGACGTCTTTCGCGGTAGGCTGTTTGTATCCCGCGCGCGTATACATATAGTAGGGCTCTTCGGCTACCGCGGTATCGAGGTAAATATAAACGCCTGTGAGAGCGGACCTGTAAACATGACCGATCCACGGTTTGAATACGGCATTCACTTTGCCCTCCGCAAGCTCGTTGCCGTCCCAGTCAAGAACATCGTCGCCCCCGCCGACATACGCCACTTCAACCTTGCCTGCAAGGCCCGCTCCGTAATCTCTGATCGCGTCTTCAAGACCAACATAAGTACCCATTTCAAGGGCGTTTTCGCCGACAGGCTGGTCGTTTGCAATCCAGCCTCCGTTATCAATCTTGCGCTCGTCAATGTCCTTCTGCGTAAAGCCCTGGAACGCGAGACCATAAGGGTTGCCGTTGTCCAAATCGGTATAATTTCTGTGACTCCAACGATTTTTAGCATCCAGATGTCTCTCTGCGGCTACCAAGCGGATGCTTTTCCAGAGATAACCTCTTTCCGTCACCACCGAGGTGAAAGGAACTTCCTTGCCGTCAAGATATATCTTGAAGTTAGAGCTTGTCACGGCCGTTTCGCTGCCGCGGTTTTGCATGACCGCGCTGATGGTGCGTATTTCGCGGTTAAAGTAAACATGAACCTCATTTTTAGATACGACTTCGGCTTTCTCAATCTTGAGAGGTTCATAAGCTACGCCCTTCGTGCCGTCGGACGTTTCGGGAAGGCCGAAATTATCCGGCTGATTTCTCCACCACCACGGAGTATTGACTTTAGATCCGTCAGTGGAGCCGCTGGAGGTTTGTCCCGCGCCTTTTCCTGCCCAATAGCACCATTTTCCGTGGATACCGGACAACGCCCAATAAAGCGGATAGTCATAGTCATAGACTTCCATACGTGTGTTGATTGGGAATGACGCTGACTCGAATTGCCGGGTTTCGGGAATAAATTCCTGGAACGCCATCGCGCCGTAAACATAATAGTCTTTGACGCTTTTCATCATTTTCGTTCCTGGCCACATCCCGGCTTTTTTAGCTTTGTCATAAGCTTCCCGGAGGTGAATGTCAAAGCGGTAATCGTCCGATTTGTTGAGCGCCGTCAACGGATATTTCTGGCTGCCCTGTACGACCGCAAGCTCATAGGCGATGTCGAAGAACGCTTCACCGAAATAGAAATGGTCTGATCTCGGACGGGCGGATTCTTCGTTATTCTCGGCGGGAGTTCCGTCAGCCTTTATGGGTGCGTAATGGCGCATAATGTCGTCGGATGTTCCGACTATGTAAGGCTTAACATATTTGCCCGTTTCGGGATTGAAGTTACCGGGTACTTCGGTGGCTTTAATCATTCTACGGGTGAAAGTATCCGGGGTTTCGCCGTGTTTATAAAGTTGGCGGTATTCGGGCGCTTCATAAACTGACTGAGTCGGGCCTACGATTAAGGCGGTGTAACCCGCATAAATCATCGGCAGAGACAGATATTCGGCGCGGCCAAGGAGTTTGTTTGTTCCTTCGCCGACCATTCTCGCCACATATTCGTCCGTATACTTAGGCTGTTCGGCATCTGAGAAATCGTACTTATCTCTGCCGAAGTTCTTAAGTTTATCGCCAAGAACAGACATTTCATTACCGTTCCCGGCCTTACGCGAAGCATGGGTCCAGAATCTGGACATATAACCCTGAGATCTTTCAAGATAGAAAGAGCGCCATGTCGGAACCTTTGTCGTCTCGCCGGCCTTGACAGCAATTTTTGACGCGGTAAGAGGTCCGACGGTGTCTTCTGTACGGTCATATTCAGCGTTTGCGTCGTTTTCGCGGCATCGGGCGCGGATTTGGCCGATGTCAAGCGCGTTTTTCAAACGCACGTTAACAACAGGCTTATCGGCATATTCTCCGAAAGCGAAATAGGAAAGATATTCCCATTCAACTTTTTTACCGTCGATAAGAATGTCAAATGTTGCCTGCGCGTCGGCATCGTTTAAAACCGGATTTGAGAACTCAAGCTCGAGTACGTCGCCGGTAATAAGGCGGACGTCGCCGAGGGTGCCATCGACAACTGTTCCCTTGCTTGGGCCGCAAGCAGTTCCCACTATCAAGAGCACAACCATGCTTAACATCAACAGAAGTCTTGCTGCGGCAAGCGGTAAGCGTTTGGGCTTATTCATTCTAAAAACCTCCAGTATAATAATGCGCCTCGTTTATTCTGAAGATAAGGTGAAGGATAAGAAATGCCTTTTCCGTCCTGGGCCTGAGGCGCGTTCGACATCGGCGTGCATTCTCATCCTGACCATATCACTAACGATATTTTGGCCCGCGGGCGATGTCAAGTGCGGCGGTGGCCCCAGATTTGCCGATAGAGATTCCGTCTGAGCCTATTGAGGCCCGTTTGATCATTAGAGGCGCTCCAATCTGGTCAACAAGAATTGATAAGAATTTCCTTTTTGTTTTGCGCTTGGCGTGAAATCGCCAATCTCGGGCTTAAACTCAACGCGTCCCCTCACCGACGGAGGATAGTCCAGCCGTGGGCTGGTGGCAAGAACTCAAGATCCGGCGGCCCGGCATCGCGGGGGGCGGTCAACCGTGCGGATCAGCCTGAAATGAGGCCAAACGAGGCAGGACGGGGATTTCAGATGAAGGGATGCCTATCGGCCGTAGTCTTCGGGGGTGTCGATGCCGCGCAGGACGTCGGGGTCGTCGATCTCGACCTCGAGAATGTCGTCGGGGTGGGCATGGACGATGTCGCGCAGGGCCGCCTCGGGGCCGAGGGCGATGATCTCGGCCTTGTATTTCGTATCGATGAGGACGGGATGGCCGCGCCGGCCGCCGTGGACGGGGAGGACGATGCCCCGGCGCGTCTCGCGGTAGCGGGCGACGAGCTCGTCGATCGTCTCGGCCGTGACGAACGGCTGGTCGCCGAGCATGACGACGGCGGCCGTCGCCTTCTCGGGCAGGGCCTCGAACCCAGCCCGGACAGAGGAGAACATGCCACGCTCCCAGTCCTCGTTGACGGCGAACGTCACCGCGCGAGCTGCGAGTTTCGCACGGACCCGCTCCTTGTCGGCGCCGAGGACGACGACGATGCCCTGGAGGCTCGCATCAAGGGCCGCGCCGGCGACGCTCTCGACGACCGTGCTCTCGCCGTACGGCAGGAGGAGCTTATGCGTGCCCTTCCGTCGCGAGCGCCCGGCGGCCAGGACGACGGCCCAGATCACGGCGCGCTCTCCTTCCGGCGTCCGGAGCGGACCTGGACGAGCTGGGCAGCGATGCTGACGGCGATCTCCTCGACGGTCTTCGAGCCGATCTCGAGGCCGATCGGGGCGTGGACACGGTCCCACTCGTCCTCCGTCGCCCACTCCCGTTCCAGGAACTCCCGGCGAATGGTCTCGACCTTGCTCTTGCTGCCGATCATGCCGACGTAGGCTGCCGGCCGCCCCAGGCAGGCCCGCAGGGTCTCGGCGTCGCGTTCGTGGCCGCGGGTGACGACGACGAAGTAGTTGTCCGGCGAATCGGGGACGGCCCGGACCGACGAGGCGATGTCCCCGACGACCAGGGTGTCCGCATCGGGCACGTTGTCGCGGTTGGCGAACTCGGCCCGGTCGTCGATCACCGTGACGTGGAAGTCGAGAAGCCGCGCGAGATGGGCCAGGGCCCGGCCGACGTGGCCGGCCCCGGCGATGACCAGGCGCGGCAGAGGCCGGACGGGCTCCAGAAAGACGAAACCCTTTTCCAGACGATGGACCCGGGGCTGGCCCGGGGCGAGCGCGCCCCGGGCCGTGCTTTCAGCCAGGCCCGCCGCGGCGAGAGGGGAGCCGTGCGGGATCCTCCCGTCCGGGAGCCATTCGCGCCGGACGTCGACCTCGTCGCCTTCGACGCGGACGACGAGAGAAGCCAAGACGCCGGAGGCCCCGGCCCGGAGCGCCTTGGAGATCTCCCCGAAGACCTCGGCCCGCCCTCCCGCGAGAGGTTCGACGAGGACCGAGGCCCGGCCGCCGCAGATGGCGCCTTCCTTATCGGCGGGATCGGCGTCGAGCCGGAAGCGCAGGAGCCGTGACCGGCCGTCCCGGAGGGCGATGCCGGCGATGGCCTGGGTCCGGGCCTCCAGAACACCCCCGCCGACCGTTCCGGCCGCAAGCCCGGCGGCCGTGAAGACGGCCGAGGCGCCGGCGACCTGGGGCGTCGAGCCTTCGGTCTCGACGACCGTGGCCAGGACGAGCCCTTCGCCCGAGGCCAGAAGCTCGACGATCTTGGGGAAGCTGTATCTCATGCCGCGACGGCCGGTTCAGATCAGTTTCAGCAGGGCCAGGGCGGCCAGCGAGAGGGCCGCGACGGCGGGCGAGAGACGGCGGAAGGCGGCCAGAGCGGCCGGGCTCAGGCGCGTCTCGAGGGCGGCGACGCGGGCCCCGGCGGCGAATCCCAGCGGCACGGTCAGGGCCGAGAGAGCGATGGCCACGGGCGCGTAGTAGAGAGACAGGGGGATGGTCGTCCCGGCCACGACGCAGGCGGCGATGCCTGTGGCGAAGCGGACGAGGGGGAACGCGCTGACGGCGAGGAGAGCGGTCAGTCCCCCGGCAAGGCTCCGGCCGGCGAAGGTCCGGGCCAGGGCTTCGCGGATGATGCTGACGATAAGCAGGAAGGCCGCCCCTTCGAGGACCATGGCGAAGATAGGGTTGGCCACGGCGCCGTGGAGGACGGGCAGGCCCAGGAGCAGGGCGTCGAAGAGCTTGAAGGCCGAGGCGATCAGGACCATGGCGGCCAAGGCTTGGACGCGGGGCGCAACGACCCAGGCCGCGGCCAGGAAGAAGAGGGCGGCCCCGGTCATCAGGGAGCCGGAGACCGTCGAGGCGCACTGGCGGAGATACATTCCCATGGCGGCCTCGGACAGCCCCCAGAGACTGCCCAGGACGAGGACGGGGGCCCAAGCGATCTTGGACGGGTCTTGCGGCATCGTTCCCTCCGTAGGCGGCGATCGGGGAATGCGGGTTCACTATACGGAGTTTAGATGGAGGCGTCAACCGGCGGGCGCCTCGGCGGCATCCTCAGCCGATCATTGTTTAACCAGCTCGACGCGGCGGTTCTTGGCCCGGCCTTCTTCGGTGCCGTTCGTCGTGACCGGGGCCAGGGGGCCCACGCCGAATGGCTTGAGGCGGGCCGCGGGGACGCCATGCTTGGACACCAGCTCCTTGACCACGGCCTCCGCCCGCAGCTGCGAGAGCTTCATGTTGTGGTCCAGGGCGCCGGTGGCATCGGTGTGGCCGACGACGTAGAGCTTCATGGCCGGGTCCTGCCCCAGGAGCTTGGCGATCTCGGTCAAGGCCGGCTCGGACTCGGGCTTGACCTCGGCCTTGTCGACGTCGAAGTAGATGCCGTAAAGGACGGCCTTGCCCGACGCGCCGATGTCGGCGGCCATGGTCTTGGCATCGGCATCGACCTCCTGTCGCATCTGTTCCTTCTCGATGATGGTGAGAGTGTAGCCTTTTCCATTCTGGTTGATGTAGATGCGGACAAAGACCTCGAGGCCGTCCTTGGCGTAGTGGGCATGCAGTTCGCCGCCTCCGATCTGGGTCCAGGAGTAGGTCTTCCCCCCGATTTTCTGGACGGCTGTTTCATAATTGCGGATGATCTGCAGGGTCGTAGGGGAGTTCTCCCGGAACTCGTCCTTGACCTGGTAGCTGAGCCAGAACTTCTTCCCTTCGGCCGTGACCTTCGTCTTGCCCTGGGTCGCGGGGTCGTAGAACTCCTGGGCATCGAAATCCCACTTCTTGCACTCGACAAGAGCGTACTGCGGCATCCGTGTCAGGAACGGATGGTCCTGGCAGCCGGCCGCGTCCTTCTGGGCCCGGACGGGGGCCGTCGCGAGGACGATGATGACGAAAAGACCGAACATCACGACGCGTGGTTTGAACATGATCTCCGACCTCCTTTGGTCTCGAGCGCCGTCGCGCTCATTTCAGCTGTCGGGCCCGGCCCGAGCCGGGCGGGTTCCCGCCTCCTGATCCGCCGGACGGGCTCTTGACCCCGGGCCCCGGAGGCGGGCATTGGACGTTGACCACCGGGCCTTCGGTGATCGAGACGTAGCCGGCCGTTTCGCCCTCGCCGAGCTTGAGGAGGTAGAGCGTATAGTCGGCCCCCGGGGTGGCTTCGAGCTCGAAGACCGGTCCTGAAAGGCTGTAGAAAGACTGGCCCGTCCTCTCATTGACGAGGACGGCCCAGGGAGCCTTGTCCGTCGTCACGCTCATGACCGCCACCCGGATGATATTCGTCCACCAGGCGTCCGGTGATGATTTGCCCTTGTAGGTGATGATCTTCGAGCTCAGGGCCGGCGTCGATGGGAACCAGTAGCCGAAGGTCGTCCGGCCGCCGGCCGCCTCCCGCTTGATTTCGTACATGACGTTATACTCGGAGGCGACGTAGGTCCGGGTCGGGCCGGTCTGCTGCGGCGGAATCCAGGTCCCGCCCGTCACCGTCGCCCCGCCGCCATAGGTTCTCTGGGACCAGTCCCACACGGGCATCGTGACCTCTTTCTTGAAGTTGATCACGGGCACCCAGAAGATGTTCTCCCAGAGGAAGGACGAATTGTCCCTCGTCGGGCCGAAGCCGCGGCGCTTGAAGAAGGCGTCGGCCTCGCCGGCCTTGACGCCGCCCATGTTCCTCCGGCTCCAGGCCCCGTCCCGGGCGTCGTTCTGCCAGTCGGGCGACGTCTTCTCGATGATGATCGTCCTCTCGCCGAGGAAGTCGTCCGGGTCGAGCCAGGCCATGAGCCCCCGGAAGAACGAGCTGAGGCTCGTGAACATGCGCTTGAATAGGTCGATAATGAGCGGGACGACCGTGATGATCTTGAACAGGTTCCAGAGTCCCTTTCCGATGTCGCCCGCGAAGAAGCCCTCGAACATGTCGGCAATGGCCGGCCCGAAGACGGCCAGGCCGAGGAAGACCGCCCCCATGACGGTCGAACCGCCGCCGATCATGGCCAGGGTCTGCAGGAAGTCCCCGCCCGAGAAGAGGAAATAGAGGAGGTACCAGGAGGCGTCGAAGGCCCGTCCCGAATAAAGGTTGAAGAGCATCGACTGGAAGTCGCCGAGGCTCAGGCCGCCGGAGAAGATCTGCTCGAGGAGCCGGAGGGCTCCCGATGAATCGATCCCTCCGCCGAGGCTGAGGATGGCGTCGGCGATATACGATTGGATCTGGCTCATGATGGCCGCTTTGATGTCGCTCTGCATGCGCCGCATGATGTCCATGGCGGCCAGCCGGACGCCGTCGGCGACGGAGCCCTTGCTGTAATCCTCTTCCCAGAGCTGGATGGTGAACGAGGCCGGGCTGTTGAAGGTCAGATAGTCGAAGACGATCCGGTCCTCGCCCTTGAGGCCGTGCTCCTCGCCACGGCCGACCCCGCCATAGGTCCGGGTCGTGTAGCTCGAGATCCAGTCGAGACAGCCGTCCTTGAGATGCTTGAAGAAGGCCGTGTCGGACGCGTCGAACTGAGGGAGCGCCGTGATGAGGCTGAAATAGGGCTCGTCGTCGGTCGTCTCGTTCTTGTTGAGGCAGTGGAACCAGTCGAGAGTGACTTTGTAGCGGTGGTAGTCGACGGAGCTCGTCTTCCCGTCGATCGAGGGGAGGCCGCTGAGCGCCGCAGGGCCGGGGAAGAACGTCCGGACGAAAGCGCTTTGAGCAACCATCTCGGGAATGTCCGCCCCGGCTTGGCGGAGCGCGTCACGGAGCTCGGCCAGGCGGCTTTCGGAGCGGAGGGCCGTTCCGCGGCCGACGAGGCCGTCGACGGAAGCGAGCCGGGCCGGCGGAGCCGTTGTCCGGGCTTGGGTCTTGACCGCGGCCGGCGCGCCGCGCCGGGCCATGGGGGCGTCGATCATCGCGACCTTGTCGGGCGGGACGAGGAACCGGCCGGAGAAGGCGTCCTGGGCGAGCCGCTTGACCTCGGGCCCGAGGCCCGGACGGACCTTCTGGACGAGCTCTGCGCCCAGGCGCTTGATGTCGAGCCGGGTCCCCCGGCCCATCTGGGCGTAGCCCGGGACGAAGTGGCGCGTTTTGAAGTCCTGCGGGATCTCCCGATAGGCCTTGACGACCAGCTGGAAATTGAGATCGAACTCGCTCTGGGTCTGGCTTTTCCTGTGCGTGCTCGAACGGTAGTATTGCTTGAGGAGGCCGGAGTCGGACGCCACCTCCTCCAGGTACTTGAAGAAGACCGGCACGAACAACCCGCCGAGCTCGTTCGACCGGCAGATCTCTGCGATCCGCTGCTCCATGAATTCGCGGAGCGGCGTGACGTCCTCCGCGGCGCCGGCAGGCTCGACCTTCTTCAAGGAAGCGGAGCCCTTCAGGCCCGTGCGGACCGGTCTGGCGTCCTGGGGCGCGACCTTGGCCTCGGGTCGGGCGGCGGCCTTCTCCGAAACCTCTCCGGTCTGCGTCTGCGCTTTTTCCCCCGCCGCCTGGGCCTGGGCGGCGGCCGGAGTCGTCTGCGTTTTGGCCGCCGGGGCCTGCGCTTGGTCAACGGGGGGGATGGAGGGGGCCGCCGGCAACTCGACCGTTAGCGTCCCGCGGGCCGTCGCGCCGGCCTGAAAGCCGACCGCCGATATCCTCCAATCGCTCCCCCTGACGGCGAGCTCGTCCGTGATGTCGAACTCGAGGCTCAAAGGGCTCGGCCCGTCGCGCCGGGCGTAGGCCTGGGTCATGCCGGGCCCGTTGAGGATGAGGGCCAGGCTGGTCGCCGTGCCCGTCCAGACAGCCCGGGCCCGGATCCTGCCCGGGCCGGCGATCTTGAGATCCACGACGAGCTTGTCGGCTCCCGAGAAGCTGAACTCGCGGCTAAGCGTCGCCCCTTTCGCCTGGACGGGCGTCATGGTTCCGGTCGGCCTGATCTGCCGAGGCCTCGGCGACGCCTCGAGGGGGGTCCAGAGGAACTGGCCGAGGAACAGGCAACAGGCGACGGCCGCGGCCGCCCTCAGCGGCGGAGAGAAGCGGGCGACCGAAAGGACGCCGCCTCTCGACACTGAGCGGACATGAGTCGGACGGTTCATCTTTCCTCCTCCCCCGTCCGGCCGAAGGCCGGATGGAAGATAGCCGTCATGAATGCGGAAGGGCCAGCCACAGGGCTGCGAACTCGCGCAAGGCCTTGGCGAGCTCGAGGGCCGATGCGTAAAGGCCCTCGGGCCCGGCCTCGATGATGCCCGCGAGAATGGCGGCCTTGAGCTCCGCGATCTCCTCCTCCGTGAAATTCAGGGTCCGGCAGACCTCCGTCTCTTCGGAACTGAAGCCCTCGCGCCGAAGCGAATCCCGGTAGCTTTCGATGAGGGGGGCGGAGATAAGGGTCTCCCGGATCCCCTCCGCTTTCGCTGCTTTGACCAGGGCCTCCAGCCGGGCGGCGGCATCGAGCATGGCCAACCCGGATTCCCGTTCATAGCGGATGGCGTTCTCGAGCTGGGCCTTGGCCCATTCCGGCGCGCCGGCCCTCAGGGCCCCCGAATGGCGCTCCACTGAGAACTTGGCGGCCCTCATCTTGGTGGCCAGGTCCACGGCCGCCGCCAGAAAGGCGTTCGCCGCTTCGGCCCGGGCCTTGCTCACCTCTCCTCCGGGCTGGATAGGGACGAACTTTCCCGTTTCCGGCCGGGCGAGGACCGTGTAATCGGCTCGGGGGGGGTCCATGGCGATGGCGTCGATGCAATCGCCCCAAATGCCGACCGTCCTGCCGATCGTGTACCCGGCCAGCTTCTGCGGGATCCCGTAGGGAGTGGCCGCGCCCATCAGTTTTCCAGCCGCGCTGGATCCGGCCGACGTTCCCGCCGAGAACCATCCGATCATCTTGCGGGTCCGTTCCGCGGCTTCCCGTCCGTTGCCCGTCGCCGATTTCCTCGCCGACTGGCCGAGGCGCTGCTGGTGGGTGTTGCCGGGCTGGGCGACCTTCTTGTGGGGCACGAACTCGGGGAGCCCGGAGGCCGTCGGCTTCCGGGGGCGGGTCTCCTTCTCCCAGCTCGGCGCGGCCTTCTTGACCCAGACGTATCGAGGCAGCTCCCGGGCCTCCCGGCTTCTCCGGGGGCCTCGCTCGCCGCCGTCGTCTTGATCGTCCGACGGCCGTTCGTCGATGCCGGCTTCGAGTCCGCCGCCTTGCAGCTCGTTGCCGGCAAGGAGGGCCAGGCCTTTCATCCAGCTCCGGTAGGCCAAGCCCATCGCGCCGAGCATCATCTCGTCGGGCGGGTTTCGGGGATCGGTCCGATCGAGCGAAAGGGCCGTTCTCAGGGCCTGGCAGCAGCTCCCCAGGAAGATGACGCTCCAGGAGGCCTCGACCTGGACGCCCTTCCGCTCGGGGTCGGCTTTGGCCAGCATCTCCATCAATCGGTCGATGTCCTCGCCTTGCCGGAGCGCGGACTGGTAGCGCTCCCGAGCGTCGGGGAAGCGGGGCGAGGCGCTCGGGGCCGGCTTCCATCCCCCGGATGGCGCTCCGGCAAGGACCCAACCGGCGTCCTTGACCGATCGTGTCCGCGCCTTTCCATCAAGATCCGGCCAGGTCAACGTCAGTTCTTTCAACGCGATGCCGGCGACCCGGTCGTCTCCGGGGAAAAACAGGGGTTCGGCCTCCCGATCGTAGATGAACTCGATCCTCGCCCCTTGCCTGTCGGCGATCGACGTGATGAGCCCGAGGTCGTCCGTTCCGATGAAAAAGCTCTCGGGATGGTAGATCTGGACCCGGAGGTTCCTGTAGTTATAGGGGAGGTATCGGACGAAATACCCGTCCGGGTCGTAGCTCCATCTTCCCAAGGCGATGTTCCGGCTGTCGGGGGGCGGCAGGACCTCGCCGGCGCGGACGGCGATGCTTTCGATCTCGTGATAGGGCGCGGCGATCGGCCGCACGAACATGTCCCGGAGCTTGGCCTCGGCCTCCAGGGCGTCCCGGGCCGCGGGGGGCATCTTCCGCAGGGCGGCGCTCAGGACGGGTCGAGGGATCTTGCCCAGGGCCCCGCCGTTCAGCGTGTCGTAGTCGCGCGGCGCCAGCAGGATCCTCGCGGCATCCTGTATCCCCTTGCCGCATTCGGAGAGCTTGGTCTTGGCGATGACGGCCCACAGCAGGAGTTGAACGTCCTCCTGGTCCAGCTCCGGATGGTCGACCGAGTTCCTCAGGACCCGAGCCACGATGTCCGCCCGCTTGCCCTTCAGGGGCGCGTATGCGTAGCCGCTGCCCTCCCCCGGCCCGAACGCCCCGGGCTTGAGGCAATAGCTTTGGAACCAGCCGTCCCAGAGGCCGGGGGGCAGCGGAAAAACGGCCTCGTGCGTTATCGGCAGAAAGGTCATCAGCGCTCCCCCGATCGGGTTGTGGCCGTCAAGGAAAGGGATGTCGAAGACGGCGTCAGGCAGGCCCGTGCTCACGGGCGGCTCTTCTTCGAGGAGGCGGTCCAAGTCCGGGAGCCGCGGGGCTTTGACCGGGACCTTGATCTTGTCCTTGGGGATCCTGATCTGGGCGCCCGTCGTCAGGGCCAGAAAGGCCGCGGCGATGACGGCGATGGTGAGATATCGTGCGGCGGTTGTTTTCCGAAAAACTTCACCCATGTGAGCCTTCCTTTCGGAGGCCGATGTCCGAGGGGGAACTAAGACGGAAGAACCCGCCCCAGGGCGGCCGTTCCGGTCTCGGAGCCGGCGTGCCGCCCGGGAGGGCCGCGGGAAGTCTTCGTCGGATGGAACGCAGGGCCATCTCATACCCTTTTGGCGGGCTGCCCCGCCTGCTGATGCACAGATAATTAGTAATGCCTTTTCTCTTTGCTGTCAAGAGCCTACAGGCTTGACATAGACCCGCTCGAGCGCTATTTTCGTAGGCGGGAGGTCGGCCATGAAAAGAATTTGTCTCTTTGCCGTGATCGCGATCCTGGTCGTCTGGGGACTGGCGAAAGCGGCGGATTTCAAGCCCTATCCGGGGGGCAAGCTCGACGAGGAAGCGACCGAGGAGGCCATGGAGGCGCTGGCAGCGGCCAAAGTGACGGCGCAGAAGGTCACGATCTACACAACGGGCGATCCGTTCGCCGAAGTCGTCGCCTTCTACAAGGGGCTGGCCAAGGAATACGCCATGCCCGGAAAGTCCGGGTCGACGGGAAAGCCCGTGAAGTTCGAGGACGAAGAGGAGACTTACGATCTCTGGGAGGCGTTCTTCATTTTCGACGGCGCCTCGGACATCAAGGACTCCCGGCTTTGGATCAAGGTCCAGCGGCCCTACATCGGGGGAGAGGTCCGCGACGTCACGGCCATCGTCGTCTCGGAGAAGACCAACCTGACCTATTCATGAAAATGCCGATGTGTTCTCTAAGTCCTGCGATATCTGAAG
>JBBIGP010000061.1:0-16236 GCA_037447475.1 Candidatus Aminicenantota bacterium | reverse complement strand
TCGGGTCCATCTGAAGGACCGGAAATCCGGCCATCGCTGGAAGACCGACGCGCTGCTGGAGAAGAAGCTCTACAAACATTTCGATTCCCTTCAGCTCGCCGCGTAGTGTATAAAATGGGGGGAAAACTTGGGTATTTATTGGGTTGGATAGACCCAAACATGGCTAATACTATCAAATTGCAGGTTGGCGCTGGGTTAGGGGCAATGCTTGAAGAATTAATGATGGGTGGCTTTGAAGCAACAAGTCTAGGAAGGCGGGCTCAGGAATTAATCCAGAGAGATGGAGTACTAAATGCTCAAGGAAAAGATCTTATATGTTATTTGTATATGAGGGATTAGACTGGAAAGTCATAATTGCTTCTTGCTAAGAACGTAACTGCTTTATGACCGCTCACATTCCCGACAAGGGCCAGGTCATGGTCCGCACCTACGGCCTCTATGCCAACGCCCACCGGGGGAAGGTCAAGAAAGCGAGCCTGAGTCCCGACGGCAACTTAGTTGGAGGGCCGCTCCAATCCGTAGTTCTGCTTCACATCCGCCCGCTTGAGCTGGAAGGCCAGGACAATGGAGATGACGCCCAGGCCGACCAGCATGAGGATGGGAATGGTGTAGTTGTAAGCCGGGATCTCCCCCACGGCCCGCATCTCCTCGATCTTCTGGGCAACGGCGACCTCGTCCAGTCCCCGGGCGATCAGGCTCTCCCGGACGGATTGGAGCTTCTCGAGGACCCGGGGATTCGTCAGGTCCAGGACCTTGCCGATGCCCCAGTAGAACGCCGAGAGACCGTAGTTCTGGATGGTGAACATCGTGGCGTAGGCGGTCCCCAGCCTTTTTTCGACGACGATCTTGGCCACCGACGGCCACATGGCCGCGGGCACGAGCGAGAACGCGATGCCCAGCGCGAAGAGCCCCGTGTAGCCGAGGAACACGCTGTTCAGGAGGGACAGGGTGACGTGCGCGTAGATGAGCAGCAGCGAGCCCAGGACCATGAGCGAGGCCGCCTTGCCCTTCTTGTCGACCAGCCGGCCGAAGATCGGGGTGAAGAGGATGGTGCCCAGCGGGATGAGGCCGCTGACCTTGGGCCCGTTCTGCAGGTAGGCGGCGATCTTCTGCCACAGCGTCATCCCGCCGAGGTCCGGCATGCTGAACGTGAACCCGAACTTGTTGACCAGGAGGTCCGGCGCGTATTGCAGGAACGGGAAGACGGCCGAATAGAAGGCGACGCAGAGGAGGGAGATGTAGATGAAGGACCGGTCCGTGACCAGCTCGACGAGGTCCTTGAACTTGAAGCGGTCCTCCTCGCAGACGCCGGCGGGGGCGCCCATCTGCTTGTCCAGCTTGATGTCGAAGATGAGGTAGGCCAGGAAGAGCAGCGTGCCCACGCCGATGATCGAGGCGGCGGTGATGAGGGCCGCGCTGATCTTCCCTCCGGCGATGTCCAGGCCGAAGGAGATGGCGAAGAAGCTGCCCAGCCGGCCGACGACGACGTTCAGGCCCATAGCCAGGGCCAGCTCCTTGCCCTTGAACCACTTGACGATGGTCCTCTGGATCAGCACGCAGGTCGTCTCGAGCCCCACGCCGAAAAGGATCCGGCCGCCGATCATGGACAGCAGCATGGAGTTCCGGCTCGAGCCGAAGACGCCCATGCTCCCGAGAGCGACCATGAAGGCGCCCACGGTGGCGATCAGGGCCAGGACGATCCCGGTCTTGCGGATGCCCCACCGGTCCAGGGCGATGCCGCCGACGATGATCATCAGGGCCAGGTTGGCCCAGGTCGCCGAGCTGATCAGCAGGCCGAACTGGGAGCTCGTAAAGCCCAGTTGGCTCTCGAACAGCCCCTTCAGGGGACCGAGGGCGTCCTGGAACCAGTACGTGCCGAACATCAGCACGCTGATCATGCCCAGGACGCTGAAGCGGACCGGTGCCGATTCCTTGATGAGCCTCTTGGCTCGATCGACGGCCTTGGCCATTTCCGAGGGATTATCCATGGTCATCTCCCTTCATCCGGATTCGGGATACGCGGGGACCATTCTATATAAATTGCGCGGGCGGTCCATAGCTTTTTTTCAAGCGAGGGAACTCGGTGACCCGGATGTTCGTGCAACCGTACGGCAACAGGGTCAGCTCCTCTTCCGGCCCGCTCGACTCCTGGGGCTCAGGAGGGAACTCGGCCGCCCAACCGTGCTTGAGCCCCCAGCCCGGGAGCTTGCGGCCCTTGGCCCGAGCGGCCATGCCCGCGCCTTCCGGCGAGAACGGGCGCTCGCCGACCGGGCGCTCCTCGAAGCGCAGGCCGCTCTCCGGGCGGGACTCGTCGATGAGCAGTCCGTAGTTCCAGTCCGTCGCCGGATGGACCTCCCAATCGGCGTGGGGAAGCTCGCGATGCGGCTTGTCCTCGTTGACCCGGACCCATTTTTCGCCGATGGCCAGCGCGTAAACGAGCGGGCCGCGCTCGACGGTCAGGCCGCCGTTGTAGCGCGACGTGATCGCGGCGGTCATCGGCAGGCGCAGCCGGATCTCGTCGCCGTCCCTCCAGACGCGGTCGAACTTGTGGAAGGTCCCCGGCCTCGGGGCGTTCTCCTTCTTGCCGGCGACCTCGACGGAAGCTCCCTCGGCCCAAGCCGGGACCCGCAGGCGAAGCGGGAACCGGACGGGATCAGGGGCCTTGATCCGAAAGAGCAGCTCCTCGCGGAAAGGATAGCCGGTCTCGAGCTCGACCTCGACCCGCCTGCGGTCCGTCTCGAACGAGACCGCGCTCGGGGCGTAGGCCGTCGCGACGAGCCCCCCGTCCGGGCTTCTCATCCACAAATGGGCGGCGAACTTCGGCCAGCCCTGATGCATGTTGGCCGTGCAGCAGCCGTAGTTGGGCTCGAGCCCGTAGATGTTGGATTCGGGGCCGTTGGTCGTCCACATGTGGTCGGGGTTGATCGTGCACCGGACCTGGTTCGTCTGCTGGTCGTACTGATGGGCCCACATGTCGGGCGAGAAGGTGGCCGGCAGGGCGTTGAACGCGACCTTCTCCAGGCGGTCGGCGAAGGCCGGGTCGCCGAGGACGGCGACGAGGTGCTCCAGCGAGTACATGAACTCGACGACGGCGCAGAGCTCGGTCCCCTGCAGCGGGTTCTTCCCGGCCAGGCATTCGTCGCCGCTGAACATCCCGTTGGCCTGGCCGTGAAAGCGGTCGAGCAGGGCGATCATCTCGGCCGGGAAGCGGCGGTCCGACTCGGCCCCGCTCATCCGCCACCACAGGGCTCCCGCCTTGGCGGCCATCCCGGTGTTGACGACGTGCTTGGCCCATTTCCACAGGCCGCGCCGCGGGGTGGGCACGGTGATATCTTCGCCCATGTAGAATTCCCGGTAGTCGAAGCCCTGGTCGTGGAGCTTCTTGGCCAGCTCGAGGACCCAGCCCTCGCCGGTCCGCTCGTAGAGCAGGAACGCCGGGACGAGGGCCTCGAACCACCGGTATCGGCCCCAGTTGAAGAGCGGCTGCCTGTCGAGATGGGCGTTCATGGCCCGCAGGCTGCGCTCGACGGCCCCGAGGGCCCGCTCGTCCCCGGTCACCGCGTGATATTCGGCCAGGACCTTGTCGACGAGATGGATGGCCCACAGGTCGTAGGGCTTGACGCCCGGCGCGTCCCAGTTCTCGGGGAACGGGCTGAACCAGCCGTCGTCGCGCTGGCGGGCGAGGATCTCGCCGATGAAGCGGCGGACCTTGGCCTTGAGCCGGTCGTCGTCGAGGAGCCAGGCCAGGGGCACGACGCCGTCGAGCCAGTAAGGGGCCCGCTCCCAGCCCTCCGCGTCCCCGCCAATCCACTGGCTGCGGGCGACGTCGGGCCAGAACTCGTCGAGGTGGCCGCTGAGCCCGTCGGCCTGGATGCGGAGCTGGCGCAGGAGCCAGCCCCGCGGCTTGATCGACGTCAAGGGCAGGGTCCGGAAGGCCGGCTCCCGGAGCCCGCGGGAAGTCGCAGAGCGTGATGCGGCCGGCGCGCCGGGCTTCTCCGATCCCCCGCGGCACGCCCCGTTCATCACGGGGGCGGCCATCGCCGCGGCGCCCATCGTCGCGTAAGCGAGGAAATCACGCCTGTTGATCGTTTCCATATCGAGTCCTCCTTCTTCCTCGCGGATCACATCCGTCACGCCCCATTTTCTGTCTCCAACTTGAGGATGAGCTCCGCGGCCTCGCCGATGCCGGCGGCGACCGGCGTGCCTTCGGCGATCCCCTCCAGGTGCTTCAGCCCGTGCCCCGTGAGGACGTAGATGCCCGTGGCTCCGCCGGCCCTGGCGAATTCGACGTCGTGAGGATGGTCGCCGATGACGAAGGAGCGCTTCAGGTCGATCCCGTGCTCATCTTCCGCCCGGATCAGGAAGTGCGGGTTAGGCTTCATGCAGCGGCAGCCGTCGCGGCGCTCGTGAGGGCAGACATAGATGGCGACGATCCCGATGCCCGCCTCGGACAGGCGGGAGAGGACATGGGCGTTGACCCGCTCGACATCCTGAGCGGTGATGGCCCCCTTGGCCACGCCGGACTGATTGGTGACGATGAACAGATCGAACCGCCCGGCCAGGCGGCGAAGCGCCGGGATCGTGGCCTCGAAGAATACGGCCCGGGACGGGTCGGAGAGGTCCCCGCGGTCCTCGATGATGGTCCCGTCGCGGTCCAAGAGCACGGCGGGGCGGCCGGCCGGCGGCCGTACGCTCATGCCTCACCTCCGGAAAAAGGATCGTCCTTCACGGGCATCACGTCCCTTTTACGAGACGATGATGATGGCTTCGCCGGCGACGGCGTCGAACTTGCACACCTCGTAACACGAGCGGCACTTGACGCATTTGCTCTGGTCGAGGTTGTGCGGCTGGGACCGAGGGCCGGTGATGGCCTCCGTCGGGCAGACCTTGACGCACATCTGGCACCCCGTGCAGCGGTCGGGGATGATGCGGAAGGTGATGAGATCGCGGCAGACGGCCGCCGGGCAGCGCTTGTCCACGACGTGGGCGATGAACTCCGACCGGAAGTACTTGAGGGCCGTGAGGACCGGGATGGGCGCGGTCTTGCCCAGCCCGCAGAGGGAGCTGTCGCGGACGATCACCGCCAGCTTCTCCAGCCGGACGAGGTCCGCTTCGTCGGCTTTCCCCGAGCCGATCTTGTCGAGCAGCCCGAGCATGTGCCGCGTGCCGACCCGGCAGGCCACGCATTTGCCGCACGATTCGCTTTGTACGAAGGCCAAAAACGTGCGGGCCGCGTCGACGAGGCAGGTGTCGTCGTCCATGACCATGATCCCGCTCGAGCCCATGATCGACCCCGCCTCCTGAAGGGAGTCGAAATCGAGCGGGATCTCGATCTTGTTCCCGGGCAGGAAGCCCCCGGACGGCCCTCCCGTCTGGACGGCTTTGAGGCCCTTCTTGCCGGGAACGCCGCCGCCGATCTCATAGATCAGCGTCGAAAGGGGCGTGCCCAAAGGCACCTCGGCGATGCCGGCGTTGGCGACCTTGCCCGTCAGGGCGAAGACAGTGGTCCCCGTGCTCCCCCCGTTGCCGCTGCCGACGGAGGCATACCATTCGGCCCCCTCGGCGATGATCGACGGGACGCTGGCCAGGGTCTTGACGTTGTCGATGATGGTCGGTTTGCCCCATAGCCCCTTCACGGCCGGATAGGGAGGCCGCGGGCGAGGCATGTTCCGCGACCCTTCGAGCGAGCTCAGGAGGGCCGTCTCCTCCCCGGAGACGAACGTCCCGCCGCCTTCGAAGATCTCGACGTCGAAATCGAAGCCCGACCCGAGAACTCCCCGGCCGAGATACTTTTTCCCATAGGCCTGCTCGAGGGCGACGCGGGCTCGCCGGGCCGCGAGGCTGTACTCCGCGCGGCAATAGATATACCCCTGACGCGCGCCGACGGCGTAGCCGAGCAGGGCCAGCCCCTCGATGACCGTGTGAGGATCGGCCTCGAGGAGGCTGCGGTCCATGAAGGCCCCGGGCGCGCTCTCGTTGGCGTTGGCGATGACGTATTTCTCGCCGCCCGGCTGCCGCCGGCAGATGTCCCATTTGGACCAGGTCGGGAAGCCGGCCCCGCCGCGGCCGCGGAGGCCGGCCCGCTTGACCTCGTCCACGACCTGATCGGGCGTCATCGAGGTGACGGCCTTGCGCAGGGCCCGGTAGCCCCCGCGCTCCTCATAGTCCGCGATCTTCTCAGGATTGATCAGGCCGCAGTTGCGGAGGATGATCCGGCGCTGTTTCTTGTAGAAGACGATGTCCTCGTAGCGCGGGACGACCTCCTTGGTGACGGGGTGGCGGTAGAACAGGCGGTCGACGGGCCGGCCGCCGGCCGACAGGCTCGCGGCGATCTCTTTGGCGTCGTTCGGCTTGACCCGGCAATAAAGGATGCCGTCCGGCTCGACGGCGACGATCGGCCCAATCTGACAGAAGCCGTGGCAGCCGGTGAAGCCGACTTCGATCCCGTCCTTGAGCCCGAGCTTGCTGACCTCTTTTTCGAGCGCTTCGCGGATCTCGTGCGACTTCGAGGACAGGCAGGCCGTGCTCTCGCAGACCAGGATCCGCGTTTTCGGCCCTGGAGCCTGGGCCTTCGAGCTCGAAGGCGGGCGCTTTCGGGCCGGGTTCCGCTTCGTCCTCGGGGCGCTCATGACTCCTCCTCCCTCGGGGCCAGGGAATCCACGAGCTTCATGAACGTCACCCGGTTCATCCTCCCATGGATCCCGCCGTTGACGACGACGACGGGGGCCATCGCGCAGCAGCCCAGGCAGCCGACCCCCTGCAGGCTGAGGACGCCGTCCGGCGACGTCCGCCCGTCCTCGAGGCCCCGCTCGATCTTCATCCCTTCCATGAAGTTCGGGGCGCCGCCCAGGTGGCAGGCGTTGCCCAGGCAGACCTGGATGTGATACTTGCCGGGAGGCGTGAACCGGAACTGCGGAAAGAAGGTGGCCACGCCGTAGATCTCGTTCTCGGACATCCGGAGCTTTCGGGCCAGGCGCCCGATGGATTCCCTTGAGAGGAACCCGTCCGTTTCGTGGGTCTTCTTCAGCAGGGGAAGGAGGCTCCTCCGCCTGTCGCGCATGTCCATGCGGCTGAAATGGGACGTCGCACCCGCCATGTCAGTCTCCTCTCACGCTTTTCTTGTAAATGCCCCGCAGGACGTCGATCCGGTCCTTCGACAGGAACACGCATTCGCGGATCTCGGCGCGGCCCAAGGCCGCGTCCTCGGCGTGGCTCTTGCAGGAGGGGGCCCCGCACAACCCGCAGTTCAAGCCGGGCAGGGCCTTGAGCAACTCGGCCGCCCGCTTCTTGCGGGCCACCCGTTCGCGAAGATCGACGCCCCGGCCCTCGATATCGCGGGGCATGACGGGGGCCCTCAGCGAGAAGTCCTCCTCCGCGAATCGCCGGGCGATCTCCTGCCCGAGGGCGGGAGACGGCCGGGACAGCCTGGAGATGAGACGGAGGTTCCGGGTCCTGGCGACATAGAGGTTCTCGACGGTCAGGTTCCCGCCGATGCAGGCCCCCTGACAGGCGTGGCATTCCAGGAAGTCGATGTTGCGGATCTTGCCCTTCTCGATATCATTGAAGACCTTGATGATGTCGGACAGCCCTTGGAGAGGAAGGTAATGCTCCTTGGACAGGCTGGGGAACTCGCCCTCGGGCGCCCCCCAGTGGAACCACTCGCCGGAGCCGGCCCCGTCGTCCGCGGGCTCGTCCTTGGCGGCATTGCGGCGCAAGAGGGACAGCAGGTCGTTGTAGATCTGGGAGATGCCGACGGCGCCGTCGAGGTGGCTCCCGCCTCCCTCCGCCGGCTGGAGGATGGAGATCGTCTTGGCCTGGCAGGGGGCGATGTAGACGGCAGCGATCTCCGACGGCTTCAGACCCAGCTTTTTCGAATAGCGGAGCTTCAGCTCCCGCCCGGCGATCTCGCGCGGCGCGTCGAGCCTGATGAGCTGGTCGACGAGGGTTGGATAGGCGACCTGGACGAGCCGGACGACGACCGGGCACGAACTCGAGATGAGGGGGAACGGGCCGTCCCAATTCTTCACGTAATCCCGGATGGCCAGGTCGATGAGCTCGATGTCCACGGCGTATTCCCACACGGCGTTGAAGCCGAGCTGCCGGAGGGCCCGGTTGACCTGCGCCGGCGTGTCCTTCAGGGCGAACTGCGTATAAAGCGCCGGCGAAACCACGGCGACCTTGAACTTGAACTTGTCCAGCTCGGCGAAGGTCAACGTCGTCGGTAGGATGGCCCCCGAAAGACATGCGCCGAGGCAGGACCCGCAGTCGATGCACAACGACGGGATGACCTCGGCCCGGCCCCGCTTGACGCGGATGGCCTGCGTCGGGCAGGCCCGCATGCAGGCCATGCAGCCCGTGCACCTGTCCCCCTTGATGCGGAAACCGTGGGTCAGCTCACTCATGGGCGTTCAGCCGGATCCTGGCGAAGACGGACGTCCCCTTGCCGACCTCCGTTTCGACCCGCAGCTCGTCGGAGTTCTTCTTCATGTTCGGCAATCCCATGCCGAAGCCGAAGCCGAGCTCCCTCATCTCGTCTGAGGCCGTCGTGTATCCCTCCTGGAAGGCGAGCTCGAGGTTGGCGATGCCCGGCCCTTCGTCCCGGACGTCCAGGTCGACCTCGTCCTCCTTCAGGATGAAGGTCAGCGTCCCCTTCCGGGCGTACATGACGACGTTCATCTCGGCCTCGAAGGCCACGACCACGGCCCGCCGGATGTTCGGGGCGCTGATGCCGAGGTCCCTGAGGATGTCCTTGATCTCGGAGGAGATCTCCCCGGCCCGGTCGAAGTTCCCGCCCTGGATCTCGTACTCCTCCCGCATCAGCTCGGCGGCCGTCATGAGACCCCCTTGAGCCCCTTGCCGGCCAGGACGGCGCAGATGTCGAACATGACCATCCGGGTCACGAGGACGGGGATCCTCTTGTTCCTGGCATACTCGACGACCCGGCTGTCGGGCCGCTTCCCCCGGCAGTAGACGACCGCGCTGCATCCGGCGATGTCGGCCGTGCGGATGGACTGGATGTTGGTCAGTCCCGTGATCATCAGCTCCCGGGACTTGGCGAAGGCCAGGATCTCGCTCATGCCGTCCGAGGCCACGACGTATTGGACGTCGATCGACAGGTCGTCCTCCCCCGCGAGGACCTCGCACTGGAGAGCGTCCCGGACCTCGTGGAGCTTCACGTCACTCCTGCCCCGATAGGTATTTGTGGATGGAGGCCGCGGCGATCCGGGCGTCGCCCATGGCGCTGATGACCGTCGCCGCGCCCCGGACGATGTCCCCGCCGGCCCATACCCGGGCCTTGGATGTCTTGGCCGTGGCCGCGTCGGTGACGATCCCGCCCTTGCGGCTGATCTCGAGCCCCGGGGTCGTCATCGGGATGAGGGGGTTCGGGCTGTTGCCGATGGCGATGACGACGGCGTCGGCGGGCATGAGGAAGTTCGAGCCCTCGACGGGCACGGGCCGGCGCCGGCCCGACTCGTCGGGCTCACCCAGGGCCATCTCCAGGCATTCCATCTCCTTGAGCCAGCCGTGCTCGTCGCCGATCAGCCGGATCGGCAGGGTCAACAGGTTGAAGATGACGCCTTCCTCCTCGGCGTTCTCGACCTCCTCCTCGCGGGCCGGAAGCTCATGCCGCCCTCTCCGGTAGACCAGGTGGACCTCGTCGGCGCCGAGCCGCACGGCCGTCCGGGCGGAGTCCATGGCCACGTTCCCGCCGCCGACGACAGCCACGCGGGACGGCTGCTTGATGGGCGTGTCGTATTCCGGGAAGCGGAAACCTTTCATCAGGTTCACCCGGGTCAGGTACTCGTTGGCCGAATAGACGCCGTTGAGGTTCTCGCCGGGGATCTCCATGAACCAGGGCAGCCCGGCCCCGGAGCCGACGAACAGGGCGTCGTATTCCTCGAGCAGCTCGTCGACCGTGCGGGTCGTGCCGACGATGAAATCCATGTGGATCTTGGCCCCCAGCCGCCTGACATAGTCCACTTCGCGCTGGACGATGGCATTGGGGAGGCGGAACTCGGGAATTCCGTAGATGAGGACCCCGCCGCACTCGTGGAGGGCCTCGAAGATGGTCACGTCATGGCCGAGGACGAGCAGGTCGTTGGCCACGGTCACGCCGGCCGGGCCGGCCCCGACGACGGCCACCTTCTTGCCCGTCTTCGGGGCCAGAACGGGCATCTCGAGCTTCCCCGAAGAGGCCTCCCAATCGGCCAGGAACCGCTCCAGCCGGCCGATGGACACCGGCTCGCCCTTCTTGCCGAGAACGCACAGCTTCTCGCACTGCTCCTCCTGGGGGCAGACGCGCCCGCAGATGGCCGGCAGGGCGTTGGTCTCCTTGATCTTGCGGATGCCGGCGGCGAATTCCCGCCGGGCGATCGAACGGATGAAGCCGGGGATGTCGATGCCGACGGGGCATCCGTCCCGGCAGAACGGCTTCTTGCAGTCCAGGCACCGCGAGGCCTCCTCGACGGCCGTCTCGACGGGGTATCCGAAGGCCACTTCCTCGAAGTTCTTCCGCCTCTCCAGGTGGTCCTGCTTCGGCATGGGGCGCCGTTTCAGGTCCAGCGTTCTCTTGGCCGGTTTTTCGTCGCTCACGCTCGGCAACCTCCTCCGCGGTCTCGGATCACGACCTCCTAGAAATGCGTCGTACAGCTGCTCCGGCGGAGGGGATCGACCTCCTCCGGGTTATAGCTCTTTCGCCGGGCCAGGAATTCCGCCCAGTCGATCTCGTGCCCGTCGAAGTCGGGGCCGTCGACGCAGGCGAACTTCATCTTGCCGCCGACCGACAGCCGGCAGACCCCGCACATCCCCGTGCCGTCGATCATGATCGGGTTCATGTTGACGATCGTCCTCCAGCCGCGCGGCCGAGTCAGCTCCGAGGTCCGCATGAGGAGGAACGTGCATCCGTTGACGATGACCAGGTCCGGCTTGATGCCGGCCTCGTCCATCATCGCCGGCATCTTGTCGATGTGCCCCTTGCGGCCCTTGGTCCCGTCCCGGGTGACGACGAACACGCCGTCGGAGACCGCGGCCAGCTTGTCCTCCCAGTAAACGAGATAGGAGGACCGGGCCTCGAGGAACGCATAGACCTTGTTGCCCGCCTCCTTGAAGGCCCGGGCGACGGGATGGATGGAGCCGATGCCGTAGCAGCCTCCGACGCAGAGGACGGTCCCGGCGCGCTCGATGGGGGTCTTCTTGCCAAGGGGGCCGGCATAGGTCGGGATGGTCCGGCCCGGCGCGAGGCGGGCCAGCTTGGCCGTCGACGCCCCGACCTGCATGAAGATGGACGTCACCGTGCCGGCGGCCGGGTCCCAATCGGCCACGGACAACGGGATGCGCTCGCCCTGCTCGTCGGAGCGGACGATGACGAACTGTCCGGGCCGGACGGAGGCGGCGACGGCCGGGGCGCGGACGACGAGCTCGTGAAGGTTCGGGACGATCATCCGTCGTTCGACGACTTCGTACATGCCTGTCCTCCCGTAACCGGAGCGGCCGCCTCAGGGCGCCGCCCGGGACACCTCGGCCCGGGCCGGGTTCGCGCCGAGGACGAAAAGCGGCCGCAGATCGCGCCGATGGTCCAGCCCTCCGAAGACGACCGGCCGGGTGAAATAGACGACCCCCGCCGGGCACTCCGCGTCGGCGACGACAGGGGCTGTGACGGCCTCCGGGGCGCCGTCCACGGAGACGCACGCCCGACCGCCGTTCGAGAGACCCAGACGGTCCAGGTCTTCCGGGTTCATCCGGAACCCTTCCTCGAGGGCCAGCTCGCCCAATCCCCCAACCTTCGAAGCGAGATCGACCCCGCGATGGCGGAACCCTCCCGGCCGGGCGACCAGAAGGAAGCTTCCTTTCGACGGACCGCCGGACGCCCCCGCATCCCGCTGCCAGCGGTCCGGGGCCGTCATCCGGCGGGGCCTCCGGCTGGCGGCGGGCGGGAACCCGGGGTTGTCCTTCCTGATATCCTTGAAAACGTCCTTCGGGCTCCTATAGCTCATCGTATGGCAGCCGAGGGCGCCGGCGAGATCGGAGAAGATCCGCCAGTCCGGCCGCATGAAGCCCGTCAGCACCCCTTCCGGCGGGTCCTCGATCTGGACGACCTCCTGGACCCGGCCCTCCATGTTGACCAGCGTCCCTCCCGCCTCCGCGAACGAGGACGCGGGCAGGAAGAGATCGAACGCGAAGTCCGGCGGATAGATGTCCTGGACGATCAGGAATCCGCAGTCCGGCCTTTCGCGGAAAGGCACGTCGCCGGCGAGATACAGGACCTTCGGCCGACGGGCCCCGTTGACCAGGTCCGCATAGCGGAAGTCCCCGCCCTCGCGCGGGACCCCTCCCGGACCCGCTTCGGGCCATACGCCCAGCTCGAGCGACCCCCGGCTGTTGGCCCCGAAATAGAGGGGAATGACGTTCACGTCCTTCCCGGCAGCCAGGGTCTTCAGGGCGTCGACGAGATCCCGGTTGTCCCCGTAGTGAAAGACCTGGGGGCCGAGGATGACGGTCAAACGGCTGCCGGAGGACACGATGGCCAAGGCCTCCTCGAGGGCCGCGGCGTCGACGCCCGACGCCTTGGCCGCGGCGGGGAGGCCGGCCGTTTTCCCCGCCAGGCCGTCGGCGATCGCCTTGAGGACCGTCCCTTCCCTGCCCGGGACCGGCCGGAGCCAGTCGTCCGTATAGCGGGCCAGATTGCTGTCCCGCGGATCGACGGTCACGAGCCTGGCCCCCGCGTCGATGGCCTGGCGGACCTTTGTCCCGACGACCGAGAAGTCGAACCGGCTGTCGAGGCAGACGGCCACGAGGGCGTCGGAGCGGGTGATGTCCTTGATCGAGACCGGCCGCGAGAAGAGCCAGGCCCAGAGGCCGACGCCTCCGGCGAGCTCCGCCCGGGCCGTGGAGTCGACGTTGGTGCTGCCGAGGCACTCGCGGGCGAACTTCTGCGCGGCGTAAAGGCTCTCGCTGGTCAGGTCCGGGGAGACGAGCATGGCGAAGTCGTCCGGGCCGAGGCCTCGCAGCTCGCCCGCGGCCTTGGCCAGGGCCTCCTCCCACGACACCTCCCGGACGAACTCGCCCTTCTTGAGAAGGGGCTTCCTGGCCCGGGCGAAATGATGGGTCGCCTCCGGCAGGCAGAACCGGCCCTTGAGGCACAGCTGCCCGTCGTTGACCTCCGAGTCCGCGTGGGCCTTGGCCCGGGTCAGCCGGCCGCCCTTGTGATGGAGCTCGATCTGGCAGCCGATGGCGCAGATGGGGCATGTCGAGACATGGACGCCGTCGGGCTTCCCTTCCCACTTCGAGGCCTTGTCCGTGAGGGCGCCCGTCGGGCAGACGTCGACGCAGGCGCCGCAGAACTCGCAGCCCGCCTCGCGGTGGGTGCGGCCGAAGGCCGGTCCGATCTTGGTCTTGGACCCGCGATGGGTGAAGGCCAGGATGGAGCTGCCGCGGACCTCCGAGCACATCCGGACGCACCGGCCGCAAAGGATGCAGATGTTGTAATCCCGGTCGTAGAAGGGGTCGTCGTGCTCGGGCTCGAGGCCGTGGTAGAGGATGGGATAGTCAATCTCCGGCATGCCGATCCGGTCGATGACGTCCTGCAGCTCGCACTGGTCGTCGTTGGGGCAGAAGCGGCAGCCGGTCGCGACCCCGGCCTTGCGGATGGTCCCCTGGTAGTCCCGGCAGGCGGCGCTCTCCTCGCAGATGAGGCAGCTCGATGGGTGTTCGCTGAGGATGAGCTTGAGCATCTCCCGCCGGTGCTCCCGGAGGGCCTCGGATTCCGTGCGGACCTTCATCCCCTCGGCGGCCGGGGTGCTGCAGGACAGGGGGAACCCCGGCATCCCGTCGATCTCCACCATGCACAGGCGGCAGCCGCCGAACGGCGAGAGGTCCTTGTGGGAGCAGAGGGACGGGATGGCGATTCCGTTCAGCTCGGCCGCCCGCAGGACGGTGGCGCCCTCGGGGAAGGCGGCTGGCCTCCCGTCGATCTCCATGGTCAGGGTGCGCGGCTCTATGCGGGCCATGGGTCGACGGGCCTTCAACGGATGCCGAGCTCGTAGAGCTTCTTGGCCAGGGTCCAGGTGTCGTCGGGCGAGCCGAACAGGGCGATCCTGGCCCGGTCGGCGAGGGCCACGACGTCTTCGGGAGGCGTCTTGCCGCGGGAGTAGACGACCGCGGCGACGTCGACGAGATTCGCCGCCGCGATGAGGTTTTTGTGGGTCTGGAGGGTGATCAGGAGATTGCCCTCCTTGATGCCGATGATATCGCTGACCATGTCGGAGATATAGACGCCCCGGATGTCCTTGTCGGGATGCTGGTTGAACGTCTTGAGGCCCAGCGTCGCGGAGAGTTCGGAGATTTTCATGTTCGCCCCTTCCCTTTCTCAGTAAAGTTCGGTCAAGCCGATGTCCGCGAGAACGATCCCCTGGCAGGAGTCCACGGATTTCCGCAGCCTGCAGGGGACGACGAGGATCCTCTTCTCCGGGTCCTCGAGGCCGGCGTTGAAGTATTCATTCAAGGCCCGGATGCTCTCTTCAGGAACGCATGGCCCGGAGGCGTGGGAAGAATCGGCGCAGAGGGCGACATAGACCCATGTCTTGGGACCCCTGTCCCGTTCGCCGGCCTTGTACACCCCGCATTCCGGATCGCACTTCCAGCACAGCATCATGGCCATGAGCTCCTTGAGGGGGGCCTCTTTCCCGCAGAGTTCACACTCGAGGTCGAATTTCGCGGCCTGCGAGCTGCCGAGGTAGCTCCAGAAATGGTCCCCTTCGTGGTAGTCGTCGATGGGCGCGACGGGTTCCTCGGAAAAGAAGGAGACCCGGTTCCGGCAATGGAAGCAGCCTTCGGTGACGAGGTAGCCGTCGCGGACGTTGATCATCGCCCATGTGTGGCGGCATGGGGTCGTGGTCATGGCGCCTCCGCTCCGAGCGTGGGTTGTTTCGGGGGAAGGCCGGAACGGAGGGCCGGGCGGGCGGACGACGACGCCAAAAAATGGGTCCCCCGTTTCTTCATGGCACCTTTCCTTGAAGGGCTCTTTCCCGTTGTGCGGCCGGACTATACCACTCCGTTTTTTCCTTTGTCAAGAAAAAATCGGCCGCATCCCCTCTCCGGGACCTTGCCCTCGGAGGGTCCGCGGCCGACGCCGCTCGTTGACAGTCAAGTACGTCACTGCTAATATCGGGAGCTTCGCGCCCCGTGCGCGATCACGAGGAACGTCGACATGAATCGCATCTATGAGAGCATGCTCGAGGGCATCGGGAACACCCCGCTCATCCGCCTCCGCTCCTACTCGGAGGAGAGCGGCTGCGAGATCTTCGCCAAGCTCGAGTTCGCCAATCCCATGGGCAGCATCAAGGACCGCATCGCCAAGCACATGGTCGAGGCCGCCGAGCGCGACGGCCGGATCAAGCCCGGCGACACCATCGTCGACAACTCCTCGGGGAACACGGCCCTCGGCTTGGCCATGGTCTGCGCCCTCAAGGGTTACAAGCTCAAGATCGTCATCCGCGACACGCTCGGCCCGGAGAAGGTCAAGTTCCTCAAGGCCCTCAACGTCGACCTTGTCTACGCCGATACGAGCCTGCCGCCCGAATCGCCGCGGAGCTACAACCACCTGGCCCCGCTCGTGGCCGCGGAGACACCGGGAGGCTACTACCTCGACCAGCACAACAACCGGGAGAACAACGCCGCCCACGCCCTGACGACGGGTCCCGAGATCTGGCGCCAGATGGAGGGCCGCATCGACGTCTTCGTCGCCGGGATCGGGACCGGGGGGACGATCTCGGGCGTTTCCCGTTTCCTGAAGGACAAGGACCCCCGGATCAAGGTCGTCGGCATCGACCCGGCGGGTTCGATCTTCTACGACTACTTCCACTCGAAGGCGCTCGTCAGGCCCTCCCCCTACCTCATGGAGGGCCTGGGCGACGAGTTCCTCATCGGCTGCGTCGAATTCGACCTCATCGATGACATTTTGAGGATCGACGACCGGACGGCCTTCCGGATGACCAAGGAGCTGGCCCGCCGCGAGGCCATCTTCGCCGGGGGCTCGAGCGGAGCGGCCCTCTGGGGCGCTCTCGAGGTCGCCAAGCGGGCCGGGCCCGGAGCGCGGATCGCGACCATCTTCGTCGACTCCGCCAACCGCTACCTGAGCACGATCTACAGCGACGACTGGCTCCGGCAGAAGGGGATGATCTAGGCCCGCTCCTTGGACCGAGCCCGCAGCGCGGCGAGGAGCAGCAAGAAGAGGGCGGC
>JBBIGP010000060.1:11538-16765 GCA_037447475.1 Candidatus Aminicenantota bacterium | reverse complement strand
GAACGGCAAGCTTTATTTCGGCAAGCCTTTCGCGGCCGAGATCAAGACCGACCTCGAGGAGCAGGAGCTCCGCTCCCTGATGCGGCAGATGGGCGTTCTCTACGTCCGGGAAGACGTCCTCGCCGTGGGTCCCGGAGCCGGGACCTCTAAGGCCGCTTCTTCCTGAGCGCCTCGGCCTTCTTGCGGATCTCCGGCTGTTCGGGGCTGAGCTGGAGCGAGCGCTCGTAGGCGGCCAAGGCCTCGTCCCGCATGCCCATCCCCGCGTAGGCGTTCCCGATGGCGTTGAGGAGCAGGGCGTTGACGCCGTAATGGGAGACGGCCCGGTCCAGGACCTCGACGGCCCCGGCGAGATCCCCCACCCTTCCTCGGGCCTCCCCTGCCAAGAGGTAGAGCTCGTACTTGGCAGGCTCGGGCCTGTCGAGGAACGGCGTGACGACCCTCAGGACGGCCTCCGGATCGTCGAGGGCCAAATAGACCCGGCCCAGGCTGACGGCCGTGTCCTGAGAGTCCGGCTTCTTGGCGAAGGCCCGCTCCAGGAACATCCGCGACTCCGCGGAGCGCCCGAGATTGAAAAGCTGGGCCCCGGCGACCTCGGAGTAGACCGGGTCCCCGGCCTCGGGCAGGACGCGCGACGAGAACCAGGGCCGCGGCACGGCCTCGGCGAAGGACAGGTCGAACTCCTCGGCGGCGCTGACGACCTCGGCGCCCCCGACGAGGAAGGAGACCCGGACCTTGTAGTGGGCGGGCGGCACGTCGGCGAGCGGGATCTCCTCGAGGATGTCCGGCAGCTCCCGGTAGTCGGAGGCGCGGCGGCGGATGTCCCGGAACGGCTCGCCGTCCCTCAGGAGATCGATGCGGATCTCGCCCTCCCGGGCCAGCTCCTCGGTCAGGTTGTTGACCTGGAAGGCGACGGCCAGCGTCTCTTGTTGGGAGAAAACGCGGCCGGGCTGGCAGTAGACCTGGACGGAGCCGAGCCTGAAGGCTCTTATCGTCCTTTGGCCGGGTTCGAGCCGGACCGTCCGGTAGCCCAGAAGGGGCTGGGTCAGCTGGACGTGGGCCCCTCCCTGGGGGACGCGTACGGCCTGCTCCACGGAGGTGAACTCCTTGGAAGCCTCGTTCTTGACGAGGACCGACAGCCGGTAGTCCCCGGCTACGAGAGGGAACAGGTCCTGGTAGTTGAAGGGCGCCCGATTCGCGTCCTGCATCTCGCGCTCCGTCATTTCCAGGGAGACGGACTTGTCGAACTGGAAGACGAGGCGGCCGTCCAGGGTCGTGACCCGGCCGTTGACCATGAGGGTCGTGTAGTAGGTGTCGTCGTGGAGGTTGACCGAGAGCCGCGCGGGCTCAAGGGCGTAATGGACGAAGTAGAGGCCCATGGGGTCCCGGAAGACCTTGATGAGGGCCTCGCTCTCGATATAGTTGGCCGTGTATTCGACCTCGACGATGTCCTTGTAGTCCAGGAACTTTTGGGCGTACTTAGCGGTCACGGTGCGGGCCGGGGCCGTCTCGATCCTCTGGATGAGGAGGTCCGAGCCGAGCGACGGCCGGCCGTAGGCGCCGATCCCCTCGCCCGGCACGAGAGAGAGCGAGACGGCGGCCAGTCCGGGCTCGATCTCCCGGAGCTTCTCGTAGGCCGCCTGGTAATCGCCGGGCCCGCCGAAATACCCCGTGAGCAGGGCCTGGGGGCCGTCGCCGACGGGGCTGTAAAGCTTGAGCTCGCCGTGCCCGCGCGGCCTGAAGAAGACGAGGCTGAATCCCGAGGGCAGCCCCAGGTCGGTCCTGCCCTGGTAGAACCAGACCTCGGCGTCGTAGACGCCGGACCGGCCCTCGTACCGCTGGATCTCCTGGGGCTCCCCGAGGATGATGTAGATCCGGCCGCGGTCGGTGCGCCAGCCGGCGCGGGTCGTGTCGCGGCCGAGGACACGGTTGGCGTGGGCGAGGCGGCGGGCATGCTCGGCCCTGAACTCGTTGGCCGGGGTGCCCGGGGTCGGATCGCGCTGCTTCCAGAAGGCCTCGATGAACAGGTCGCGCTCCCGGTCGCTTTGGAGCTTCAGGAAGACGTCCTTCTCCGTCGACGAGATGATGTAGACGACCTCCTCGTCGAGCCACTGCCTGTAACGGTCGGGAAGCTTCGTCTTTTGGATCGAGGCGGAGAGGCCGAGCGACAAGGCCAGGCCGAGAAGAGGCAAAGCCCCCGCAACCCGCGCCCGGATACCGCGCCCGCAGCCAAGGCCGGGATGATCGTTGCGGCGAACGAGGTCACTCATGGCGGTGGCGGCGTCGAGGGACCATTATAACAGAAGCCCGGCTCCCGCCGTCAGGACTTCTCCTCGAAGACGAACTCGAAATCGGCCATGCACTGGTAGTTGGAGGATGTCAGCTGGACCGCCTCGGGATTCTGGTTGCCGATGCAGAGCCGGTAGGTCTTGCCCGGCTCGAACCGGAGCCCCTTGCGGGGCTTCATGATCGCCTTGTAATACTGCATGCCCGCCCGGACGGTCGGGAACCAGCCTTCGGCCACCGGCTCGTTCCCTTCGAGAATGATGTGATAGAGGTGCCTCTCGACGAATTCGACCCGGATCTCGAACTCAATCTCGGCCGGCGAGGCCCGCAGGATTTTGATATAGCCTTCGGGGACATTCGGGCCGCGGTAATAGTTCAGACTGGGCTTGGATTCGTAGAACGAGGTGCAGGCGGCAGCGAGGAGCAGGGCGGCCAAAGGCAGAGTCGCTTTCAGGATCTTCACGATGAACCTCCTTCGACGGAGAATTGAGGATGCGGATCCCTCGGAACCCCCGTCACGGCGCGCCTCGAGGGTCGATCGTGACCGGACGGCCGGTCCGGATGGATTCGAAAGCGGCGTCGATGACCCGCATGTTCCTCTCGGCGTCACCGGCGGGATAGCGGAGGGGCTTGCCCTCGAGGACGCACTCGCCGACGTGCTCGATCATCAGGGCGAACATGTCCGTCCGGGGGACGACGAGGGTTTCCGTCTCCGCGCCGCGGACGATCGTGATGCGGGCATCGTGGTCCTTGGCCGAGAAGGCCCGGTCGAGATGGAGCGTTCCCGCGGTCCCCGCGGCCAGGAGGCGGCTTTGGAAGTGGGACTCAAAGCTGCAGTCGCACGTCGCGAACCGCCCGCCGGGGAGCTCGAGCAGGACGGCGGTCGTCATGTCGATGCCCGTGCGGGGGTCGAGGCAGGCCCGGGCGAAGGCCGAGAGGGGCTCTTCGCCGAAGGCGAGGCGGGCGGCGCTTATCGTGTAGCAGCCGACGTCGTAGAGGGCCCCGCCGCCCATCCCTGGGGACCAGCGGTAGTTGCCGCCGCCGCGCTCGAAGGTGAAGGTGAACGAGGACTGGACCGAGCGGAGCCCGCCGATCGCGCCGGAGCGGAGGAGGCCGAGCGCCCGGTCGATCTGCGGGTGGAACCTGTACATGAAGGCTTCCATGAGCAGGACGCCCGAGGCCTCGGCCGCGGAGATCATGCCGCGGACCTCGGCGGCGTCGAGGGCCATGGGCTTCTCGCAGAGGACGTGCTTGCCGGCCCGGGCGGCCCGGATGGACCATTCGGCGTGCAGGTGGTTGGGGAGCGGGTTGTAGACGGCGTCGACCTCGGGGTCCTCGACGAGGGAAGCGTAGTCGCGGTGGGCGCGGACGAAGCCGAATTTCCGTGCCCAGTTGGCGGCCCGGGCCGGGTCGCGGGCGGCGATGGCGTGGAGGAGGCCGGTGCGCGAGCCGGCGATGGCCGGGATAAGGGCCTTTTCGGCGATCGCAGCGCAGCCGAGGATGCCCCACCGGACCCTTCTCGGATGGTCAGTCATTTTCTCGCCGCTCTTCCCGGGAGCGCCGCCCCGGACCGCTGGACGGGCGCTCCCCGATCCTCATATCTTCGTCTGTTTTCTAAGGAAGGCCGGGTCGACGTCGCAGCCGAGCCCGGGCGACTCGGGCAAGGTGATAATGCCCGCTTTGACCGTCATCCCGCCGACGATGGGGTCAGAGACGTGCTCGGAGTTGCCGTCGAGGTCGGCGTAGACGATGTTGGCCTGGGAGGCGGCGACGTGGGCGGCCGCCGTCAGGGCCAGCTTGGAGTCGAGCATGCAGCCGACCATGCAGCGCATGTTGGCGGCGTCGGCGACGTGGGCGATGCGGACGGCGTTGAGCATCCCCCCGGCCTTCATGAGCTTGATGTTGAACGAGTCGCAGGCCTCGGCCATGATCAGCCTGATGGCGTCGGCCGGCAGGAACAGGGCCTCGTCGGCCATGATCGAGATGGGGCTCCGGGCCCGGACGGCCCGCAGACCGGCCGTGTCCGAGGCCCGGACGGGCTGTTCGCAGAAGGCGATCCGGAGGGGCTCCATCTTCCGGAGGGCGTAGACGGCCTGGGGGACCGACCAGCCCTGGTTGGCGTCGATGCGGATGCCGACCTCGTATCCGACCGCGTCGCGGATGGCTTGGAGCCGGGCGACGTCCTCGTCGGGGTCCCGGCCGACCTTGACCTTGACGGTCCTGTAGCCTTCGCGGACGAAGCCCTTGATCCGCTCGGCCATGACCTCGGGCGTGTCGAGCCCGGCCGTGATGTCGGTCTCGAAGGACGGATCGGACCCGCCGAAGAGCCGGAAGAGCGGCAGGCCGGCGGCCCGGCCGAGGATGTCGTGGAGGGCCATGTCGAAGGCGGCCACGGCGCTCGGGTTGGAGTGGACGAGGGGGCCGAGGCCGCGGAGCAGGCCGTCGATGGCCAGGGGGTCCCGGCCGATGATCATGTCGCGGATCGTTCGAGCGGCGGCGGCGTTGGTCGCCTGTGTCTCACCGGTGATCGGCGGGAACGGGCAGGCCTCGCCCAGGCCGGTGAGCCCCTGGTCCGTGTGGATGCGGACGAGGAGGAGATTGGCGGCCCTCATCTCGCCGATGGCGATGCGGAAGGGCGCGGTGAGAGGGATGTCGAAGAGATGGATGTCGACGGCCTTGATCTTGAGCTTGCCGGCGGCGGGGCGCGGCGTCTGCGTGGCGGCGGAGGGCGGAAAGCCGTAGGCCCGGGAGCCGGCGGCCAGGGCGCCGAAGCCGGCCATTCTCAGGAACGCTTGACGGGAAAGGGTCATCGGTCCTCCTTTTCTTCATTCTATCTCCGGAGGACGGCGTTTTCAAGTCGGGCCGGGGCCGGGGTCGCCCGAGGGGCCCCGGTTGCCGCGGGCCAGGGAGGCGAAGATGCCGGCCGCGCAGAGCAAGGCGAAGA
>JBBIGP010000060.1:0-11438 GCA_037447475.1 Candidatus Aminicenantota bacterium | reverse complement strand
CGGTTGCCGCGGGCCAGGGAGGCGAAGATGCCGGCCGCGCAGAGCAAGGCGAAGAGGGTGAACGCCGTCCGCAGGCCCCGCAGGAAGAGCGGATAGACGGAGGGCTCGATGGGGACGCGGCCCATGAACAGGGAGAAGATCATCATCGTCACCCCGGCGCTCATCATCCCGCCGGAGAGGCGCATGGTCCCGAGGGAGGCCGAGGCCAGGCCGTAGTGGCGGCGCTCGACGGCGCCCATGATGGCGTTCATGTTGGGCGAGGAGAACAGCCCGAAGCCCAGGCCCAGAAGGAGAAGGCCGCCGAAGATGAGGGGAAACGGCGTGGCCGGGCCGAGGAAGATGAACAGGGCCAGGCCGAGGCTCGTGAAGCCCATCCCGAGGGAGGCCAGAATGAGCGGCTCGATGCGGTCCGAAAGCCGGCCGGCGAACGGCGAGCAGGCGGCCATGATCACCGGCTGGGCGACGAGGACGAGGCCGGCCTGCTGGGGCGGCAGGCCCTTGATGTACTGAAGATAGAGGCTGACGAGGAAACTGACCGCGGACGTGGCGCTGTAGTTGATGAGGGCGGCCAGATTGGAATAAGCGAAGATCCGGTTGCCCCGGAAGAGGCGCAGGTCGAAGACGGGCGAGGGGACGCGGCTCTCGATGAGGACGAACCCGGAGAGCGCGGCCAGGCCCACGCCGGTGAGGGCCAGGCCGGGGAGCGAGGGCAGGCGGGAGAAGCCGGACATCAGGGAGACGAGGCCGAGGCCGTAGACGAGAGAACCCCGCCAATCGAAGCCCTCGCCGCGGGCTTCCGCCCACTCGCCTTTGAGCCTCCCGAGCGTCACGGCGAGGACCGCGAGGGCCAGGGGTATCGTGACCCAGAGGATGCTCCGCCATCCGAAGGTGTGGGTCAGGAAGCCGCCCAGGACGGGCCCGGACGAAAGCCCGATATAGACGGCCGCCGTGTTGATGCCGATGGCCCGGCCGCGCTCGCGGGGCGGGAACACGGAGGTCAGGATGGCCATGCCCGTGCCGAAGACCATGGCCCCGCCGATCCCCTGGACGGCACGGAAGGCGATGAAGGCCGTCCCCGTCGGCGCCAGGGCGGAGAGGACCGAGCCGAGGCCGAAGACGGCGACGCCCGCGGCGAAGACCCGCTTGCGCCCGTGGATATCGGCCAGGCGGCCGAAGGGGACGAGGAACATGGCCGCGGCCAGCATGTAGGCCGTCGGGACCCAGCCCAGGGCCACGGCGCTCATCGAGAACTCCTTGGCGATGAGCGGCATGCCGACGTTGAGGCCGGAAGCCATGAACGGGGTCAGGAAAGAGGCCGTGGTCGAGACGAGCAAGGCCGTCCGTTGGATCGACTTGTCCCGTTCCGTCATGTTCCGGCTATTATATCAAGAGGGGGTCAAATCTCCACTTATTAACAAAGCCGGGCGCCCTTCTCTCGGAGAGGGGAGCACAGAGAGACTATTTAATGAGTGGAGATTTGACCCCTTCCGGACAGGCGGCGGAGGTAGTCGCGGACCTCGGAGAGGCCGAGGAGGCGGGCGGCGCCGAGGAAGACGGCCAGGCCGGCGAGCCCGCCCGCGACGACGCTTCCCGCCGTGGCCGCGAAGGACGTCCCGAACATGCCGGCAACCAGCCCGTTGACGAGCCAGGCCGCCGCGCCGCCGGCCGCGGAGGCCGCGGCCAGGCCCGCGGCGAAGCGGGCGAGCGGGGCCGTCGCGACGCCGACGCCCTTCCTCGGCAGAAGCGCGAGGAGGATGCCGACGTTGAGGACCGCCGCGAGCGACGTCGACAGCGGGAAGATCATGAACCCGAGAACACCCATCAGCGAGACGTTGAGGGCGATGTTGAAGGCGATCGAGACCAGGCTGGCGGCCATCGGCGTCCGGGCGTCCTTGAACGCGTAGAAGGCCGCGGCGACGTTCCTCAGCCCCGACATGAACGGGATGCCCAACGCGTAGAGGACCAGGGCCCCGGCCGTGGCCGCCGTGTCCTCGGCCGTGAACCGTCCCCGCTCGTAGACCGCCCGGGTCACCGGCACGGCCAGACAGGCCAGCAGGGCCGAGGCGGGCACGGTCAGGAAGAGGACCATCTTCAGCGAATCGGCGAGCGTCGTGCGGACCGATTCGAGGTCGTTGTCGTGGACGGACCGGGAGAGCGACGGCAGGGCCACGGTCCCCACGGCGATGCCGAACAGCCCCAGCGGCAGGTGCATGATCCGGAAGGCGTAGTTGAGCCAGCTGACGCTGCCCTCGGCGAGGGGCGTCACGAGGATCGTATTGACGAGGACGTTGATCCGCGTCCCGGCCAGCCCAATGGCCACCGGCACGAACAGCGCCATGACCTTCCGGAACCCCGGATCGCGGAAGCTGAGCACGGGTATCCAGCGGAACCCCTTGCGTCTCACGAGGGGCATCTGGACGAGGAACTGCATGAGCCCCCCGATGAGGACCCCCACGGCCATGCCGAAGATGGGCTCCTTGCCCCTCGCGACGTACCACCCGTAGGTCAGCACCGGGAAGGCGATGGAGAAGAGGTTGAAGAGGGCCGGGGCCACGCTGGGCGCGAAGAACGCCTTCTCCGTGTTGAGGTAGCTCATGGCCCAGGCCGCCAGGCTGACGAAGAGAAGGAACGGGAAGAGGACCGCCGTCAGCTGGGCCGTCAGATCGATCTTCCCGGGCACTTTCCCGAACCCGAAGGCCACGAACCTGGCGATCGCCGGCGCGAGGAGCAGCCCGGCCAGCGAGACCGCCCCCGTCACAACGAAAAGGACGTTGAGGATGTTGGAGGCCAGCCGGTCCTGGTCCTCCCTGCCCTTGGCCTTCTCGCCCGCAAGGACCGGGACGAAGGCCGCCGACAAGGCCGTCTCGGCGAACAGGTCGCGCAGCAAGTTCGGGATGCGGAAGGCGACATTGAAGGCGTCCGTGGCCGCCCCGACGCCGAACAGGTGGGCGAAGACCGACTCCCGGACGAGGCCCATGACCCGGCTGGCCGCCGTGCCCAGGGTGAAGGACCGGACGCCCCGGCTGAGGTCTTCCATGCTCGGGTCATTATATCCGAATCGGCCTCGGCGCAAGAAGCCCGAAAGTCCCCCGACGGCGCAAATTGACCCGGCCGCACCCTGGGGATACAATGCCCCCGTGCCCTCCGTCGACACCGCCCCGCGCTTCTCCGCGGACGAGGCCGCCCGCATCGCCCGCGACCACTTCTCCGTCGAAGGCGCCCTCCGCGAGCTGCCCAGCGAGCGCGACCAGAACTTCCTCGTGCGGACCCTTGACGGCCGGGAATATGTCCTCAAGATCGCCAACCCCCGCGAGCTCCGCGACCGGCTCGCCTTCCAGAACGAGGTCATGGCCCTCCTCGCCGCCGACCCGTCCGGGCCGCTCGCCCCTCGCCCTCTCCCGGCGAAGGACGGATCGACGATCCCCGTGTCCCCCGGCCGCGGCGGCGAGCCCCACTTCGTCCGCCTCGTCGAATACCTCCCCGGCCTGCCGCTCGGCGAGGTCCGGCCCCACCCGCCCCGGCTCCTCGCCGGCCTGGGGGCCTTCACGGCCCGCCTCGTCCGGGCCCTGTCCGCGCTTCCCGCCCGCGAATACCAGCCGGACCTCATCTGGAACCTCAAGAACGGCCGACGCGTCGTCCGCGAGAACGCGCCCCTCCTCATCGATCCGGCGCGCCGGGCGGCCCTCGAGGCCGTCTTCCGGACGGTCGAGGATCGGGCCGCCCTGTTCGAGAGCCTGCCCGAGGGCATCGTCCACAACGACGGGAACGACTACAACGTCATCGTCTCGCCGCCGGACGCGTCCCCCGGCGCCTTCGGCGATCTGCGCGTAGCCGGTTTCATCGACTTCGGCGACATGACCCGCTCGTGGGTCCTTTCGGACCTGGCCGTCGTCCTGGCCTACGTCATGCTGGGCAAGGACGACCCCCTCGGCGCGGCCGCTCACGTCGCCGCCGGCTACAACGAGGCCCTGCCTCTCTCCGACGCCGACCTCCGGGCCTTGTTCCCTCTCGCCTGCCTCCGGCTCTGCATGAGCGTCTCGATCGCTGCGATGCAGAAGAAGCTCGAGCCCGGCAATCCCTACTTGACGATCTCCGAGGAGCCGGCCTGGCGGCTCCTCGCGGACTTGAAGGACATCTCCCCGGCCTTCGCCGAGGCGTCCTTGCGCCGGGCCTGCGGACGGCCCCCGTTCCCGGCCGCGCGGGCCGTCACCCAATGGCTCGAGGCCAATAAGCCGTCCTTCGCCCCGGTCATGGGCTTCCCGTTGGACGCCCGGTCGACCGCGGTCCTCGACCTCGGCCCCGCGAGCCCCCTCTTCGAGCAGGCGGAACACTGGACGGACGTGGGCGCCCTCGACCGCCTCCTCAATGACGAGATCCGCCGTGCCGGCGCCCGCGCCGGCGTCGGACGCTACAACGAGGCCCGGCTCATCACCGCCTCGCCCGTCTTCCGCCCTGCCGACGATCCCCACGCCGAAGGCCGGACCGTCCATCTCGGCATGGACGTCTTCGTCGCGGCCGGCTCCGGCGTCTTCGCCCCCCTCGACGGCACGGTCCACAGCTTTCGCGACAACACGGCCCACCTCGATTACGGCCCGACCGTCGTTCTCGAACACGCCCCCGCCCCCGGGGTCAAGTTCTATACGCTTTACGGGCATCTCAGCCGGACCTCTCTCGCCGGTCTCCGTGCCGGAAAGGCCGTTCGCAAAGGCGACCGTGTTGGCGCCGTCGGGGCCGTCGACGAGAACGGCGGCTGGCCGTCCCACCTCCATTTCCAGGTCATCGTCGACATGCTCGGCCGGAGCGGGGATTTTCCGGGCGCGGCGCCACACCGGGACCGGGACCTCTGGACGGCCTTGTGCCCCGATCCCGTTCCTGTTGCCGGCGTCCCTTCGGGTCCCCTTCGCGACCCGGCCCTCGAGCCCGGGGAGATCGCCGCCCTGCGCCGGGAGCATCTGGGCCGCAGCCTCAGTCTGTCCTACCGCTCCCCGCTCACGATCGTCCGCGGCTCGATGCAGCATCTCATCGACCACACCGGCCGCGTCTATCTCGACGCCGTCAACAACGTCCCCCACGTCGGCCACAGCCATCCGAAGGTCGTCGGGGCCGTCCGGCGTCAGATGGCGGTCCTCAACACGAACACCCGGTACCTCCACGAGACCATCGTCCGCTACGCCCGGCGCCTCGCCGCCCTCCTGCCCGACCCGCTCGAGGTCTGCTTCTTCGTCAATTCCGGGAGCGAGGCCAACGACCTCGCCTTGAGGCTCGCCGCGGCATGCACCGGACGCCGGGACATCGTCGTGCTCGACGGCGCCTACCACGGCAACCTGAGCTCGCTCATCGCCATCAGCCCCTACAAGTTCAACGGACCCGGCGGCGCGGGGTGCCCGCCCACCACCCATGTCGCTCCCATGCCCGACCCCTACCGCGGCCGATTCCGCGATGACCCGGGGGCCGGAAAAAAATACGCCGCCCGCGTCGGGGAGATCGTCAAAGAGCTCGCCGCGGCCGGCCGGCCCCCCGCCGCCTTCATCGCCGAGCCGGTCATGAGCTGCGCCGGGCAGATCGTCCCCCCTCCGGGGTTCCTCGAGGAGGCCTTCCGGCTGGTCCGCAAGGCGGGGAGCGTCGCGATCGCCGACGAGGTCCAGGTCGGTTTCGGCCGGTGCGGGACTCGCTTCTGGGCCTTCGAGACCCAAGGCGCCGCGCCCGACATCCTGACCCTGGGCAAGCCCATCGGCAACGGCCATCCCCTCGGCGCGGTCGTCACGACCCGCGCGATCGCCGACGCCTTCGCCGGCGGGATGGAGTACTTCAACACCTTCGGCGGCAACCCCGTGTCCTGCGCCGCCGGGATGGCCGTCCTCGACGTCATCGAGGAGGAGGGCCTTCAGGAGAACGCCCGGGCGACCGGGGCCCGTCTCTCCGCGGGCCTGCGCTCGCTCATGGACCGGCATCCGCTCATCGGCGACGTCCGGGGCCTCGGCCTCTTTCTCGGCGTCGAGCTCGTCCTCGACCGGGCGACGCGCGAGCCGGCGCCCCTGCACGCCGCCTACGCCGTCGAACGGATGCGCGAGGAGGGCGTCCTGCTCAGCACGGACGGGCCGGACCGCAACGTCATCAAGATCAAGCCGCCCCTTTGCTTCACGGCGGCCGATGCCGACTTCCTCGTCGCCAAGCTGGACAGGATCCTCTCGGAGACGCCGCTCCGGCCCGGGGCTTGCCTCTGAGGACGATCCGGAAGCCGAGGTCCCGGGGACAATTCCAGTCCGGCATGTTATAATCGAATCCCTGTCATGAGCAAAAAGAAGCACGGACGGAGACCGCGGACGCCGAAGGCCGGGATTCGCCCGGCGGCCGCCGCTCCGGCCGCCGAGCAGAAGGCCCCGGCCCACGCGCCGCGTCCCCGCGGCGCCCGCCTCCGCCCGAGCCCGCTCGTCCCGGCCGCCGCGTTCGTCCTGCTGGCGGCGGCCGCCTTCTTCATCATCAAGGGCTCGCGGGGCGGCGCCCGCGTCGTCCGCGAAGAGGGCCTCAACGTCCTCCTCATCACCCTGGACACGACCCGGGCCGACCGGCTGGGCTGTTACGGCTACGAGCAAGCCCGGACCCCGCATCTCGACGACCTGGCCCGCGGCGGGGTCCTGTTCGCCGACGCCTACTGCCCGGTCCCGACGACCCTGCCTTCGCACGCCTCGATCTTCACCGGGCTCTATCCCTTCAACCACGGCGTCCACAACAACGGGACCTATGCGCTTGGCCCCGACCCCGCGACGCTGGCCGAGGTCCTCAAGGGCCGGGGCTACGAGACCGCGGCGTTCACGGCCTCGTTCTCCGTGGACTCCCGGTTCGGACTGGGCCGCGGTTTCGACGTCTACGACGACACGTTCGACGAGGACTCGCCCATCAAAGCCGCGAACTCCGAGCGGCGGGCCGAGGAGGTCTATGCCTCGTTCGCGTCGTGGGTCGAGCGGCGGGCCGGGGAGCGCTTCTTCGCCTGGGTCCACTTCTTCGATCCCCATCTCCCCTACGATCCGCCGCCTCCCTACAAGCAGGAGTTCGCGGACCGCCCCTACGACGGCGAGATCGCCTACATGGACCGCTATGTGGGCGAGGTCGTCGGTCTTCTGAGAGCCAAGGGCCTTCTCGAGCGGACCCTCGTCATCGCCGCCGGCGACCACGGCGAGGCCTTGGGCGAGAAGGGGGAGTACGGCCATGGCATGTTCATCTACGAATCGACCGTCCGCGTGCCCCTGATCGTCTGGGCCGGCGAACGGCTCCCGGCGGGCTCCGTCGTCGATTCCCGGGCCCGGCTCGTCGACATCGTGCCCACGGTCCTCGACCTCATCAAGGCGCCGGCCGTGGACGGGATCGACGGCACGAGCCTCGTGTCCCTCATCCGGCGGCCGGGACGGGCCCCTCTCGACGCCTACCTCGAGACCTTCTATCCGCGGGAGAGCCACGGCTGGTCCGAGCTGACGGGTCTTGTTTCCGGGTCCTGGAAATACATCCAGGCGCCCCGGCCCGAGCTCTACGACCTGCGGAACGACGCCGGCGAGGCCAGGGACCTGGCCGCGGCCGAGCCCCGGAAGGCGGCCGAGGTGAAGGGCCGGCTCGAAGCGGCGATCCGGGGGGCGACGGGGGCGACCGACGGGAAACGGACTTTAACCGCCGAGGAGCAGGAGAGGCTTCGCGCCCTGGGCTACGTCCAATTCTCAGGGGCCGCGGGCGGAGGGACGGAATATCCCGACCCCAAGGACAAGATGGACGAGCTCGCGCTCATCCAGGAAGCCCAACGGCTCGAATACGCGGAGGACTTCGCGGGAGCCGAAAGGATCTACGAGGAGCTCCTCTCGCTCTCCCCCCTGATCGCCAACTACTATGTCAATCTCGCCCAGGCCCAGGCCCGACAGAAGAAGTTCGACGCCGTCATCGAGACCTTCGGCAAGGGCGCGGCCGCCGTGCCCGGCTCGGAAATGCTCTTGTCACGGCTCGGTCACACCTATCTGTTCACGGGCCGCCCGGCCAAGGCCCTGGAGACCATGCGTCTGATCCTCGAGAAGAATCCCGAGCATTTCGACGCCCTGACGGTCTCGGCGATCGTCCTCGACTCCGCGGGCTCCGCCGAAGAGGCCCGCACTTATATGGAGCGGGCCCTGGCGATCGAGCCGGAGAACAAGTTCCTCAGGGTGAACCTGGGCCGAAATCTGGCGTCGAGCGGCCGTGGCCCCGAGGCGGTCGAGATCTTTTCAAGCCTCGTCCGCGATCATCCGGCCGACGCCTACGTTTTCCTCAATCTGGGCCTGACGTACGGCATGACCGGCGACTTTCCCGGGGCCATCGAGAATATCAACCGATCCCTGGCCCTCGATCCCTCTCCCTCCGCGTATTACAACTTGGCCGTCGCCTACCGGAACACCGGGCGGTACGAGGAGGCCATCCGGGCCCTGGAGCGCTTCATCGCCTTCCCCGGCAACGATGACCAGGACGGCATCAGGAGCGCCCGGGCCGAGATCGAGCGGCTAAGAGCGCGGCTCAACTAGCCGCTCCGCCTCCCGCGGCCGCGCCGGTCACAAGCTCACTTCGGATAGTCGTCGAGTCTCGGGTATTCCTTGAAAAAAGACCGTGACACGCCGGCCACCGTCCCGCTCAGGACCATCAGGGCGATCAGGTTCGGGAAGGCCATGAAGGCGTTGGCGATGTCTCCGACGTAGAACGCGAGCTCGATGGAGATGAGCGACCCCGTGAAGACGAGCAGGACGAACACGAACCGGTAGGGCAGCGTGACCTTCATGCCGAACAGATACTTCAGGCACTGCTCGCCGTAGTAGTACCAGCCGATGAGCGTCGTGTAGCCGAAGAGGAACGAGGACAGTGCGACGACCAGCCCCCCGAGAATGGGGACGGTCTTCGAGAAAGAGGCCGCGGTCATGGCCGTTCCGTTGAGCCCGCTCGTCCACATGCCCGTGCTCAGGTTGATGAGGGCCGTGATCGTGCAGATAATGATCGTGTCGATGAACACCTCTCCGATGCCGATCACTCCCTGGTGCACCGGTGAGGGCGTCTTCGCCGCCGCATGGGCGATCGGGGCGCTGCCCAATCCGGCCTCGTTGCTCAGAAGGCCCCGGCGGAATCCGATCTGCATGGCCATCTTGACCGACGCCCCGACGAACCCGCCGAAGGCCGCCGACGACGTGAAAGCGTTGTCGAAGATGAGCAGGAAAGCCCGGGGGATCTCCCCTATGTGGGCGAGGATGACGATGAAGCCCAGCGTGAAGTAAAGCAGGAGCATGGCCGGGACGACCTTCGCGGCCACGGCCCCGATCCGCTTGATGCCGCCGATGATGACCAGCCCGACCAGGATCGTGACGACGATCCCTGTGGCGAGCTTGGGGACCCCGAACTCGCTCTGGAAGGCCAGGGCCATCTGGTTGGCCTGCATCATGTTCCCGGTCCCGAAGAGCGTGGCGAACGCGCCGCAGACGGCGAAGGCCGCCGCCAGGGGCCGGGCGATCGACGGGTTCTTGACGCCGTTCTTGATGTAGTACATCGGCCCGCCGGCGATCGAGCCGTCCGGGTGCTTCTCGCGGTATTTCACCCCGAGCAGGGCCTCGGAGTACTTGGTGGCCATGCCGACGAACCCGCAGACCCACATCCAGAAGATGGCCCCCGGCCCGCCGACGAACAGGGCCGTGGCCACCCCCCCGATGTTGCCGTTGCCGACCGTGGCCGCCAGGGCCGTCGAGAGCGCGGCGAACGGCGAGACGTCGCCTTCACGCCCTCCCCCGCTCTTCTTACCGAGAAAGCCGGCGAAGATCAGCTTGAAGCTCGCCCCCAGGCGGCGGAACTGGACGAATCGCGTTCGGATGGACAGCCAGAGCCCGGCGGCGAACAGGATGTACAGCATGTATGACCAAATGTGTTCCGCCGCAGCGGTGACCCAATGCGTCAGATCGGCGTAGAATTGCTCCATGCGCGGCTCCTTTTCGACCCGGCGTTCGAGGCCCCTATATAACACAATCGCCGCCGGCCTGACAATCGCCTCGCTCCCTGACCGTCGAACAGTTTCATTTTCTTTTTCCATATCGGTTAAGCCAGGGGAAGGATCGGAAGGCGGGCGGGGGGAGGTGGCCGGTGAGGAAACGGGGAGTGATGACGAGCTCGGATTCAAGAAGGGGCCAGAGGAGCAGACCGACGCTGAGCAGGGATAGGCGCGGTCCGCGGGCAGGCGGACCCCCCGCATCGAGCTTTCCGCGAGCCTCGACGACCGCGGCCGGCCCGTGGCTCACGTGCGCGATAACGGCACAGGCATCCCTCCCGAAAACCTCGACAAGGTGTTCGTGCCGTTCCTCTCGACCAAAGAGGGCGGCTCGGGGATCGGGGAGAACTTGCCCTACAATATCGAGGAGCCCTCAATATGTAGGGCAAATCAGCGCAGAAACTCCAGGAGGCGCTCCACGGCGGTTGCCTCCAGGGTCATCAAGTCCTTGGCTTGAACCAGCGACCGCCTGACCCTCGCCTCGTTTCAGCCTTGATGGTCATGGCCTGAATACAGCATGAAAGCCGAAATCCCGCCAACTACCTTCGCTCGAATTACGAATTCGACGCGCCCCAAGGAACTATCCGCTCGGCTTCCATTCGATACGGCCGGCGCTGACCGAACCTGCCGGCCCCCAAAACCAAATGACTATCCGTTTAACTATACGTGGAAGTGGGAGGGTTTCTCAAGCCCGGGTCGATCAGAAGCTCAGGCTGACACTCACGCCTCCGCCCTTGGACAGGGCGAAAGGCGAGACGCCGACTTGGACTCCCCGCCGGGCCATCCGCCGGGCGTTCTGTCTGCGAACCGCCTTCTTGACGGTCGCGATATCGTAGACCGCCGAGACGGCCATCGCTCCGACCCAAGCTAGGCCCAGCGCCGATAGGTCTTCCTCGTCGTTCGCCAAGGCGACAGCGACCACGGCGACCGTCCCGCCGAACCGTAACCCGGCCGATACCAGCCCTCTCCCCCAGCAGCCGCCGTAAAAGAAACCGAGTGAGGGGCCGATCGTAAGCGTCCCCAGAAAGAGCCAGTCGCGGCCCGCGGCGGGAGCCCAGATGCTGGCGACCGCCGCAAACGTTCCAAGGGCCGAGAGCATCAGGGCGGTGTTCTCCGAGGGCAAACCGACGTAGACCGCGGTCCGCTGGGTTGCCGCCTGCCCGGCCGGCTGGTCCTGGCCCAGCACAGGCAGGACCGCCAACGTCAGTCCCAAGAACGCCCCTGCCGCGGCGCGGCCCCAAGCCTTCATCCTCCCGGGGGTTCCCTTGTTTCCGGATCTCATGGCGAGTCTCCTTTCCCGGAGGGGGCTCGGCGTTTCCAACGGGATGATAGGGCTTGAACCGTGCGGAGTTGTCAAACTTCTGTCAAGGTTTTGTCAGGATTCCCCGGGCGGGGAGTCGCTACTTGC
>JBBIGP010000059.1:0-16897 GCA_037447475.1 Candidatus Aminicenantota bacterium | reverse complement strand
GCCGACAATCCGTTCCCGATCATCGTCCCCTGCCATCGGGCCATCCGCTCGGACGGCGGTCTCGGCGGCTTTCAAGGAGGACTGGCGATGAAGCGGGCCCTCCTGGAGCATGAGGGGATCGTGTTTGACGCCGCGGACCGCATCGTCCGCCCACGATACCATTATCTGATGGCATAAAGCCGTTTTTCCCCGCTGCGGGGGGAGGATGAGAGTTGTGTCCTTCCTGACCGAGCACGCGGTCGTCGACCGGATCATCCGTCATCAGCGGTTAACGTTCGCGGCCGAGGGAAGCGGGGACTATGACTAGGAAGTGATCCGACGAAGAAGGGGGAGGTTGTGCCTTAATTGACCTGACCCCCTAAGATCGAACCACCTCCTGTGGTAAGATTTTGGCCGGCCGGCGCAGGGGGAGTTGCCGAGGGGAAGAACGATCAGACGACGAGCATGCAGTCGCCGTAGGAGAAGAAGCGGTAGCGCTCGCGGACGGCTTCCCGGTAGGCGTGCATGATCAGCTCGTGGCCGGCGAAGGCCGAAACGAGCATCAAGAGCGTCGATCGCGGCAGGTGGAAATTGGTCAGCAGCCGGTCGACGACCCGGAACTCGAAACCCGGATAGATGAAAAGCCCGGTCGCCCGCCGGCCTGAGCGGACCCGGCCGTCCCACCAGGCGCTCTCCAAGGTCCGGACGACGGTCGTTCCAACGGCCGTGACGGGCCGGCCTTCCGCTTTCGCGACATTGACGGCCCGGGCCGTGGCGGAGGGGACGGAATACGCTTCCTCGAGCATCTTGTGCTTTTCAACGGCCTCCACGCGGACCGGCTGGAAGGTGGCCAATCCGACCTCGAGGGTCACCCGGCGGATGTCCACTCCCTTTGACCCTATCTCCTCCAGCAGCTCTTCCGTGAAGTGCAGGCCGGCTGTCGGCGCCGCGATGGCCCCTTCCTTGCCGGCGAAGACTGTCTGGTACCGGTCGAGGTCCTTAGGACGCAGGGACTCGTCCTCCCGCGAGCGCTTGATGTAAGGAGGGAGGGGAGCGTAACCGATCCGCTCGAGCGCCGCCCGGACATCGGCTTGTCCGAAGCCGAGAACGCGCCGGCCTTCCTCTCCGGCGTCCTCGACCCGGGCTTCGAGGCCGCCGGGGAAATGGACGGCGTCGCCCGGCCTGAGCCTTCGCGCCGGCCGGCACAGGACATCCCAGGAGCCGGGCCGCTTCTCCACGAGGAAAAGGAACTCGATCTTCGCCCCGCCGCTCTCTCCCCAGACTCGGGCCGGGAGGACTTTGACGTCGTTGAGGACCAGCACGCCGCCCGCCTCCAGGCGACCGGATACATCCTTGAACCGGCCGTGCGTGATCCGGCCCGTCATGCGCTCCAAGATCATCATCCGCGAATCTTCGCGGCGGGGGAGGGGGTGTTGGGCGATGAGCTCCGGCGGCAGGTCGTAGTCGAAATCGGCAACGCGGAGCGGCCCGCCGGGGATCGTGCGGAACGGCCGGGGAAAGGGCATGCCTAGTCGTCGAACAGCTTCTTCTGGCCGGCCGGCTTGCCTTGGCCTCGTCCCCGGGGCGCTTTCGATTCATAGCCCAGGTGGGCGTAGGCCTTCGGGGTGACGACCCGGCCCCGGATGGTCCGATCGAGGAAGCCGATGCGCATGAGGAACGGCTCGTAGATGCTCTCGATCGTGTCCTTTTCCTCGTCGATGGCCGCGGCGATCGTCCCGATGCCGACCGGGCCGCCGCCGAAGTTCTCGATGATGGTCTGCAGGATCTTGCGGTCGACGTCGTCGAGGCCCAGGGAATCGACCTCCATCATGTCCAGCGCTCTCTGGGCCTCGCGGGCCGTAATGACGCCGTCGCCCTTGACGTCGACATAGTCCCGGACACGCCGCAAGAGCCGGTTGGCGACGCGCGGGGTGCCCCTCGAGCGCAGGGCGATCTCGGCGGCCCCGGCGTCGTCGACCTTGACCTTGAGGATCTTGGCCGACCGCTGGATGACCTTCCGGAGGTCCTCGTCCTTGTAGTAGTCGAGGCGGTGGATGATCCCGAACCTGCCGCGCAGCGGCGCCGTGATCCGCCCGGCCCGGGTCGTGGCCCCGATGAGGGTGAACTTCCTGATCTTGAGCTTGTGGCTCCGGGCGCCCGGCCCCTGGCCGATGACGATGTCCAGGCTGAAGTCCTCCATGGCCGAGTAGAGGATCTCCTCGACCGAGGGCTGGAGGCGGTGGATCTCGTCGATGAACAGGACCTCCTTGGTCTGCATGTTCGTCAGGATGGCCGACAGGTCGCCGGTCCGCTCGATGACCGGGCCGGCCGTCGGCTTGATGGCCACGCCCATCTCCTTGGCGATGAGGTAGGCCAGGCTCGTCTTGCCCAGCCCCGGGGGGCCGTAGAGGAGGACATGGTCGAGGTGCTCGTCCCGCTTGCGGGCGGCCTCGATGAAGACCTTGAGGTTGGCCTTGACGGTCTCCTGCCCGACGAACTCGTCGAAAGACCGGGGACGGAGGCTGTCCTCGAAGAGGACGTCCTCCTTGGTCCGGACGGGGCTGAGGATGGCGGGCATCGGGCGGCTCTCTCCCGGTTTATACTAGATTTTGGCCAGGCGTTTCAAGCAGTCCCGGAGCAGCTTCTCGAAGCCGGCCCCGGGCTTGTGGGCGGCGACTGTCTGGTCGACGGCCCGTTCGACCTCCTTGCGCCGGAAGCCCATGTTCTGGAGGGCCGAGACGAGGTCCTCCTTCTCGGGCGAGCCCTTGGCCGCGAGGAGCTTCTCCTTCTTGTCGATCTTGTCCTGGAGCTCCATCGTGATCCGCAGGGCCGTCTTGCGGCCGATGCCGGGGACGAGGGAGATGCGGGCCACGTCGCTCGCCCGGACGGCCTCTTCGAGGTCGGCGGGGTCGATCCCGGACAGGACGTTCATGGCCAGCTTGGGGCCGATCCCGGAGATGCCGATGAGCTTGAGGAACATGTCCTTTTCGGCGGACGAGGCGAAACCGAAGAGCGACAGGGAGCCCTCAGTCAGGTGGGTGTAGATGTGGAGCTCGGCCGGTCCCCCGGCCTCTCCGAGCTTGACATAGGTCGAGACGGGGATGTGGGCGCAATACCCCACGCCTCCCGTCTCGATGACGACCTGGCTCGGGGTTTTCTGGATGAGCGTGCCCTTGAGATAGGCGATCATGACGGCTCCGATCCCTCCAGCCTCATCCGGGAGAGGCGGTTGTTGAGGTGGCAGATGGCGGCGGCCAGGGCGTCCGAGGCGTCGAGCGGCAAGCGGTCGTCCTCGAGGTCGAGGAGGGAGCGGACCATGGTCATGACCTGGTCCTTGTCCGCCTGTCCGTAGCCCGTCACGGCCTTCTTGATCTCCAGGGCCGAGTACTCGGAGAACCCGCACCCCGAGGCGGCCACGGCGACGAGGACCGCCCCGCGGACCTGTCCCAGGAGGAGCGCGGTCTTGACGTTCCGGGCGTGGAAGGGGTTCTCGACGGCCGCTTCGTCGGGGGCGTAGGCGGCGACGAGCTTTTCGACCTCCGCGCGGATCTCGTTGAGCTTGAGATGAAGGGGGGCCGCGGCGGCCGGCTTGATGACCCCGAAGGCCACGGGCACGATCCGCGAGCCGTCGCTCTCGACGATCCCGAAGCCCGTCGACTGGAGGCTCGGATCGATGCCAAGGACCCGCATGGGTGCCGCCGGGGCGTCAAGCGCCCTGGGAGAAGCTGGCGATCTCCTCCTCGGAGATGTCGAAATTGGAAGAGACGTTCTGGACGTCGTCGTGGTCCTCGAGCTCCTCCATCAAGCGCAGGACCTGCTGGGCCTCCTTGCCCTCGACCTTGACGTAGTTCTGGGGGAGGTAGCCGACGTTGGAGGCGGCGACCTCGATGCCCTTGGCCTTGATGGCCTCGAGGACGGCCTCGTAGTTCTCCGGGGAGGTGACGACCTCGAAGTTCGAGCCGTCGTCCCTGAGGTCGTCGGCGCCGTTGGACAGGGCGATGTCCATGAGCTGCTCCTCGGTCGCCTTGCCCTTCTCGACGTCGATGTAGCCCATGCGCTTGAACATCCAGCCGACGCAGCCGGTCTCGCCGATGCGTCCGCCGCTCTTGGCGAAGATGTGGCGGATCTCGGAGACGGTCCGGTTCTTGTTGTCCGTCACGGCCTGGATGAAGACGGCCACCCCGGCCGGCCCGTAGCCCTCGTAAGTGATCTCTTCGTACTGGGCGCCCTCGAGCTGGCCCGTGCCCTTCTGGATGGCCCGCTTGATGTTGTCGGCCGGCATGTTCTCGGCCCGGGCGTCGTTGATGGCCTTGCGCAGGCGGGGATTCTTGTCGGGATCCCCGCCGCCCTGGCGTGCGGCCAGGCTGATCTCGCGGATGAGCTTGGTGAAGATCTTGCCGCGCTTGGAGTCGGCCGCGGCCTTCTTATGCTTGATGGAAGCCCACTTGGAATGTCCGGACATCGGGAACTCCTTATCGTCGTGAACGGCATGATTTTAGCACAAACGAACGGCCGGCGCAACGAGCCGGGACGGCGGGCCGCGGGCCGGGGAGAGGCTAATTCCTAGTTATATTATAGGATTTGTATTCAGCGGCCCGGTGTGCTATCATGAGCTCTTCGAAGGAGGTCCGCATGAGAACCAACATGGGCGGCACCGACCGTATCCTGCGCCTCATCCTGGCGGCCGTCGCGGCCGTCCTCATCTACTCCCGGCTGTTGACCGGGACGGCGGCCCTGGTCATCGGCATCCTGGCCGTCATCTTCGCCGTTACCGGCGTCGTGGGCGTCTGTCCGTTCTACGTCCCGCTGGGCATCTCGACGAAAAAGAAACGCCGGCCAGACCCACCGCCGCCCTCGGCCTGATCCAGAGAGCCGGGTATGGACTCCCCTCCGGCCCCGGGAAAGCCCAGACAACCGGGGAACGAAGAGGTTGATCTCCAGGTCTTAGGGATGTCCTGCGCCTCGTGCGTCGCGAAGATCGAAGGGGAGCTCCGACGGCTCCCCGGAGTGGTCGGAGCGGCCGCCAACCTGGCCACCGGCAAGGTCAAGGTCGATTTCGCGCCGGACCGGGTCGCGGCTCGAGAGATCAGGAAAGCCGTCGAATCGGCCGGCTACCGGGTCCTCGATCTGCCGGCGGGAACCGAGGGTCTGGCCGCCGAAAAAGCGCTCAGGGAGCGGGAATACCGGGTCCTCAGGGCCAGCCTCTTGTGGGGGGGCTTCCTGGCAGCCCTCATCTTCGTCGGCAGCATGCGGCATTGGTTCCCCTGGGCCCCCGGCTTCTTGCAGGATTTCTTCGTCCTCTGGGCCCTGGCCACACCCGTCCAATTCGTCCTCGGCCTCCGCTTCTACCGGGGCGCCTGGAGCGCCCTCCGCCATCGGACCGCGGATATGAACACGCTGGTCGCCGTGGGCACCTCGGCCGCCTATCTCTTCAGCGCGGCGGCCACGGCCGCGCCGGGGTTCATGCGGGCGGCCGGCGTCGAGCCTGAGGTCTACTTCGACACTTCGGCCGTCATCATCGTCCTCGTTCTTTTCGGCCGGATGCTCGAGGCCCGGGCCAAGGGCCGGACCTCGGAGGCCATCCGCAGGCTCATGGGCCTCCAGCCCCCGACGGCCCGGCGTCTCGAGGGGAGCGAGGAAAGGGAAGTCCCGATCGGCGAGGTCCGGGTCGGCGACATCCTCGTCGTCCGGCCGGGCGAAAAGGCCCCCGTCGACGGCGTCATCGTCGAGGGGCGGTCGGCCCTTGACGAGTCCATGATCAGCGGCGAGAGCCTGCCTGTCGACAAGGGCCCGGGTGACGCGGTCATCGGGGCCACTCTGAATATATGGGGGAGCTTCCGATTCCGGGCCGCCAAGGTCGGCGAGGACACGGCCCTCGCCCAGATCATCCGGCTCGTCGAGCAGGCCCAGGGGGCCAAGGCGCCCATCCAGCGCCTTGCGGACACGATCGCCGGCTATTTCGTGCCCGCCGTCATCGCCGTCGCCGTTCTGACGTTCGGAATTTGGATCTTGTTCGGCCCCGAGCCCAGGACCGTCTTCGCCCTCCTCAACTTCGTCGCCGTCCTCATCATCGCCTGCCCCTGCGCCCTGGGACTGGCGACGCCGACGGCGATCATGGTCGGGACCGGACTGGGGGCCGAGCGGGGCATCCTCATCAAGAGCGGGGAGAGCCTGGAGGCCGCGCATCGCGTCGACACCGTCGTCTTCGACAAGACCGGGACCCTGACGCGGGGCGAGCCCGAGGTCACCGACCTCGTGCCCGCCCCCGGCGTGTCCGAGGAGGAGCTGCTGTCGCTCGCCGCCGCGGCGGAGAGCGGATCCGAACATCCCCTCGGCCAAGCCGTCGTCGCCAAGGCCCGGAAGGCCGGCGCCCGTCTTCCGGCGGCGGGGGAGTTCCGGGCCCTCGAGGGCCTGGGCATCGAGGCCAGGGTCGAGGGGCAGAGGATCGTCGTCGGCAGCCGGAAGCTCTTCGACGAGGCCGGGATCGACACGGCCGAACTGGGGGACAGGGCCGAGCGCCTGGCCGCCGACGGCAAGGCGACGGCGTTCGTGGCCCGCGAGGGACGGACCGTCGGGCTCGTGGCCCTGGCGGATATGCTCAAACCGAGCGCCCGCCCGGCCGTCGAAAGGCTCAGGAAACGAGGGCTCGAGGTCGTCATGCTGACGGGGGACAACGCGCGGACGGCCCGGGCGATCGCCGCGGCCGCGGGCATCGAGCGTGTCGTCCCCGACGTCCTGCCGGGAGAGAAGGCCGAGGCCGTCAAACGCCTTCAGGCCGAAGGGAAAAAGGTGGCCATGGTCGGCGACGGCATCAACGACGCCCCCGCCCTGGCCCAAGCCGACGTCGGCATCGCCATCGGGACCGGCGCCGACGTGGCCATCGAATCGGCGGACATCACCCTCGTCTCCGGGGACTTGGGGGCCGTGGCCTCGGCCATCGAGCTCAGCCGGCGGACCGTCCGGACGGTCCGCCAGAACCTGTTCTGGGCCTTCTTCTACAACGTCGTCGGGATCCCGGTGGCCGCCGGCGTCCTCTATCCCTTTTTCGGGCTGCTGCTCAATCCCATGATCGCCTCGGCGGCCATGGCCTTCAGCTCCGTCTCCGTAGTCTCCAACTCCCTGCGTCTCCGCCGCGCCAAGATCTCCTGACTAGAAGATGAAGCGGATGGCTAGCCCGACCCTGAAGTAGGAAGGATTGACCCGGATGGAGCCCAGGCCGATGGCCTGCTCGATCTCGTCGAGGGGTATGGTGATGATCTCGTCCTCGACGATGCGCAGGGGAAGGTCGGAGGAGGCGCAGCCGAACCAGCGGACGTCGAACGCCAGGATGACGCTCCGGAAGGCCTCGTAGGCCGCCTCGACCCCGATGTTCAGGCCGTACTTAGTCTGGGGGCCGAACCTGTAGACCATCTGGTAGGTCCCGCCGGACAGGTGATACTCCGCGCCGACCTGCTCGAGATTGAAGAAGGTGTAGCCGATCTTCCCGCCTTTGCCCTCCAGGTGGAAAACGCTCGGCCCTCCGGACAGGCTGAAGTAAAGGTCCCGGGCGATGCGGAACCGGGCCAGGGCGTTGAGGCTGAACGTCGTCTCGGTGAGATTGCCTTCCGTTTCGGGCCAGTCGATCGAATTCTGATAGGTTTCGGGCTCGAAGGCCGTGAAGCTCATGGAGACGTTGTAAGGGGTGTTGGTCCCTCCGAGGCCGGGGCGATGATAGTCGGCCAGGACCTGGAGGCCGAGGTTCTCGGTGAAGAACAGATTGAAGAAGCCGTTCATCCCGTACATCGTCTTGCCCTTGATCCGCAGGGTCTGGGACGCGGAGCTCGAGATGTAGCGGTCGGGCGGGTTCAGGGATGGAGCGTACTGGTTGACGTAGGTCGCGTTGAGGGCCGGACCGACCATGGTCCAGCCGAAGCCGAGCTCGAACCTGACGTCGCCCATGAGGGGAACGACGCCCGCGAGAAAGACGCATAGGGGTATGACGCCCGCTTTCTTGTGGGTTTTCATAGCGCCTCCTTACCTTGGTAAGGGAAGGCTAGCACGGCGGGCCGGGCATGTCAATCCCCGATTTCTCTCAACCTGTTTAAGATCAAGACTTTCCTGTCGCTTGACCGCGGCCGCCGATTTGTTTATGGTAATGGCGCCGGCCCGGCGGCCTCCTCGGACAGGCCGAACCGAAGCCGGCCCACGGCAACGGAAGGAGGAGCGCATGGCGGCCAAGATCATCAGCGGTAAGGACGTATCCTGTCTCATCCGGGAGGAGCTCAAGGCCCGCGCGGCCGTCCTCAAGGAGAAGGGCGTCGTCGCCGGCCTAGGCGTCGTCCTGGTGGGGGAGGATCCGGCCTCGGTCTCCTACGTGACGGCCAAGGCCAAGGCCGCCGAGGAGATCGGCATCTTCGAGACGACCATCAACATGCCCGCGGACTCCTCGGAGGAGGACATCCTCCGGACGGTGGACGGCCTCAACCGCGACGACCGCTACAACGGCGTGCTCGTCCAGCTTCCCCTTCCCAAGTACGTCAGCGCCGACAAGGTCATCAATTTCATCTCGCCCGAGAAGGACGTCGACGGCTTCCACCCGGTCAACGTGGGCAAGCTCCTCCGCGGCGAGCCATGCCCGCTGCCCTGCACGCCCTACGGGGTCGTCCAGCTCCTCGTCCGGGGCGGCTACGGTCCGGAAGGCAAGCATGTCGTCGTCTGCGGCCGGAGCAACATCGTCGGCAAGCCCCTGGCGGCCCTTCTCATCCAGAAGAAGAAGGGGGCCAACGCGACGGTCACGGTCTGTCACACGGGGACCCCGGACCTCAGCCGGTTCACGCTCCAGGCCGACATCCTCGTGGCGGCCATGGGCGCTCCCCGGGTCATCAAGGCCGACATGGTCCGCGAGGGCGCGGTCGTCATCGACGTCGGCGTCAACCGGGTCGCCGATCCGAGCGCGGCCAAAGGGTTCCGGCTGGTCGGGGATTGCGATTTCGAGCCCATCAAGGAAAAGGCCGAAGCCATAACCCCCGTGCCCGGCGGCGTCGGCCCGATGACCGTGACCATGCTGATGATGAACACCATCGAGGCCGCCGAGCGCAAGGCCGGCCTGGCCCCCTGACACGGAAGGAAGACCCCCGATTCTCAGCGGGCCTTGGCCCGGCCCTTCTTCTTTTTCTTCTCGGCCAGGCCGACGATGTCCTTCAAAGTGATGCCGTCGAAATAGCCCTTCAGGATCTCGGTCGCGCCCTTCCAGATCTCGAACGTCGGGCAGACCTCGATCTTCTCGCAGAAATCGGGGTCCTCGATGCACTCGACGAGGCAGCAGGTGCCTTCCAGGGCGTGGAGGATCTCGCTGAGCTTGATGTCGGCCGGGTCCCGGCCGAGGATGTAGCCGCCGCCGGCGCCCCGGATGCTCTTGACGAGGCGGTTGATCTTGAGGGGGATGATGATCTGCTCGAGGTAGCGGATGGATATGCCTTCTTCGTCCGAGATGTCCTTGAGGATGACCGCTTGGGTCCCGTTGCCGTGGTGCTGGGCCAGATTGAGCATCAGCCGCGTCCCGTAGCGTCCCTTCGTCGAAAGCCTGATCATGTCGTCCTCCGCGGCCGGCCTGTCCCGGCCCCGCTCTGCTATCTTAGTCCCTCGCGGGGGAAATTTCAACATGGATTTATAGGAATTATCGGCTTACTGACGGAAGGACGCCTTGACACCTTGCGCCGCGTCTGGGTATGCTAGGCCCTCGACCGTGCGCCGCACGCCCCCACCCGCCCGTTCGCGGCGTGCGTCCGTCGAAGACGTTGGAAAGGATGGGGATGCCATGGGACGACAGATCCTTCTCGGAGACGAAGCTGTGGCCCTCGGGGCCGTCCACGCGGGGCTCTCCGCCGGATACTCCTATCCGGGCACGCCGGCCTCCGAGATCATGGAATACCTGGTCCGCCTGTCCGCGGAGCGAAAGGACTTCACGGCGGCCTGGTCGGTCAACGAAAAGGTCGCCTACGAGGAGGCCCTGGGCGCCTCGTACGCGGGGAAGCGGGCCCTGGTGTCCTTCAAGCACGTCGGCCTCAACGTGGCCGCCGACCCGTTCATGAACTCCGCCCTGACCGGGGCCAACGGGGGCCTCGTCGTCGTCAGCGCCGACGACCCCGGCATGCACAGCTCGCAGAACGAGCAGGACAGCCGCTACTACGCCCAGTTCGCCCAGGTCTTCTGCTACGAGCCCGCCGACCACCAGGAGGCCTACGACATGACCCGCGAGGCCTACGACGTCTCCGAACGGTTCGGCCTGCCCGTCCTCATGCGGCTCGTGACCCGCCTGTCCCACAGCCGGTCGTCCGTCGAGACGAGAGAGCCAAGGGCCCAGAACAGCCTCAACCCCGGGGACCGCAACGACTGGACGCTCCTCCCCGTCAACGCCCGGAGGAGGTTCGGGCTGCTCCTCGACCGGCAGGCGGAGATGACCCGCTTCTCGGAAGGGAATCCCTTCAACGTCCTGAGGCTCAACGACCGTGACCGGACGCTCGGGGTCATCGCCGCGGGCGTCGGCTACAACTACTTCCGCGAGGCCTGGGGGACGGACGAGGGCCTCCCGTCCTTCCTCAAGGTCTCGACCTATCCGCTCCCCGGGAGTCTCGTCCGCGCCCTCGTCGAGCACGTCGGGACCGTCCTCGTCGTCGAGGACGGCTATCCCTTCATTGAAAGGCAGATCCAGGGGTTGTTCGGGATCGCCGGCAAGACCGTCCTCGGCCGGCTCAGCGGCGCTCTGCCCCGTTCCGGAGAGCTGTCTCCCGACAGCGTCCGCAAGGCCCTCGGCCTCGAGCCGCTGCCGGCCCACGGGAGAAGCGGCCTGCCGCTCGCCGGGCGGCCGCCCCAGCTCTGCGCCGGCTGTCCCCACGCCGACACCTTCAAAGCCCTCAACAAGGCCCTCGAATCCTATCCGGGCGCCGGCGTCTTCAGCGACATCGGGTGCTACACCCTGGGCGCCCTGCCCCCCTACAACGCCATCGAGACCTGCGTCTGCATGGGCGCGAGCGTCAGCATGGCCCGGGGGGCCTCGGACGCCGGGCTGAGGCCGGCCGTCTCGGTCATCGGCGACTCGACCTTCGCCCATTCGGGCATCACTCCTCTCCTCGGGGCGGCCGCCTCCGACGTCGACATGACGGTCTTCATCCTCGACAACGCGACGACGGCCATGACCGGCGGCCAGCCGAGCTTCGGGTCCGGTGAGAGGCTGAAGCGCATCGTCGAGGGAGTGGGCGTGGCCCCGGAGCACATCCGGACGATCGAGCCCCTGCCGAAGAACCACGACAAGAACGTCGGCATCATCCGCGAGGAGCTGGACCACCGCGGGCTGTCGGTCGTCATCGCCGTCCGGGAATGCATCCAGGAGAGCCGGAAGAGAAGGAGCTAGGCCATGAAGCAGGACATCATTCTGGCGGGCGTCGGCGGCCAGGGCATCCTGTCGATCGCCTTCGTCATCGACAACGCCGCGCTCGCCGAGGGGCTCTTTTTCAAGCAGGCCGAGGTCCACGGCATGGCCCAGCGCGGCGGGGCCGTCCAGTCCCACATGAGGCTCTCGGACCGGGCCATCTGGAGCGATCTCATCCCCAAGGGCGAGGCCGACATGATCCTCAGCGTCGAGCCTCTCGAAGCCCTCCGGTACCTCGACTATCTCCGCCCCGACGGCGTCGTCGTGACCAGCTCGACGCCCTACAAGAACATCCCCGACTACCCCGACCTCGAGAAGGTCCTCGACGCCGTGCGCAAGGCGCCCCGGGCGGTCATCGTCGACTCCGAGAGGCTGGCCAAGGAGGCCGGGACGGCCAAGGCCCAGAACATCGTCCTCCTCGGGGCGGCCTCGGGCTTCCTGATCCTCAAGGAGGCCGGCCTGCGGGCCATGATCGAATCCCTGTTCAAGGGGCGCGGCGGGCCCGTCATCGAAGCCAATCTCAAGGCCTTCGACCTCGGCCGGAAGGCGGCCTCGGGATCATGAAGACGGTCGCCGGCAGGATCGACCGGGTGCTGGCCGCGGCGGAGCGGGACGGGCGCGACGTCCTGCTCGAGCCGGAGGTCTACGAGGTCCTGGCGGCGGCCGGCATCCGCGCCCCCCGCCACGTCTTCCTCCCGGCGGGGCAACGGATCACGCGCAAAGACCTGCCCTTCCGAGGAGCCGGCCGGCTCGTCGTCAAGGTCGTCTCGCCGCTCATCGTCCACAAGTCCGACGCCGGGGGCGTCGAGTTCGTCAAGGCGGACGCAGCGTCCGTGAACGCGGCCTGCGGCCGCATGCTGCGGACCGTCCCCCGGCGCTACGTCGACTGGCTGAAAAGGTCGTCCGGGCAAGCTCCGGGCGGCGGCCTCACCGAGCGCGCCGCTCGGGAGTCCATCCGCGGCTTCCTGGTCGCGGAAAAGGTCGATTTCGAGGACGTCGGCTTCGGCTCCGAGATCCTGCTCGGGGCCCGCAACACCCGCGAGTTCGGGCCCGTCCTGACGGTCGGCAGCGGCGGGCTCGAGGTCGAGTATATGAACGAACGGCTCCGGGAAGGCCGGGCGGCGGCCATCGCATCGGCCCATCTCCTCGCCGACGACGGGATCGTCGGGCTCCTCGAGCCGCTGGCCTTCTTCGGGAAGGTCGCGGCCGGGTTCCGGGGCCGCCGGCCGCTCGTCGAGCCGCGGGCCCTCGTCGCGGCCGTCCGGGGCTTCCGGGACCTGGCGGCCGTCTATTCCCCGTTCTCGGACTTGTCGCCGTTCGTCATCGAGGAGATCGAGGTCAATCCGCTCGTCATCCGGGGCGGGCGTCTCATCGCCCTCGACGGCGTCTGCCGTTTCTCCCGGGCCAAGAGCCGGCCCGGCGTCCGGCCCGCGGAGGCCCTCCGGAGCCTGCTCCGGCCCGGCACGATCGGCATCATCGGCGTCTCGGAACAGATGAACCTCGGCCGCATCATCCTCCGCAACGTCCTCGCGAACGGGTTCGCGGCCGAACGCGTCTTCGTCGTCAAGCCGGGGATGGACCGGATCGACGGCTGCCCGTGCGTGCCGTCTATCAAAGACCTCCCGGCGCCCGTGGACCTGTTCGTCCTGACCTTGGGGGCCGACCGGTGCGCGCCGGCCATGGAGGAGCTCGTCGAACACGAGAAGGCCCGCTCGGTCATCATCATCGCCGGCGGCATGGGCGAGAAGGAGGGCGGCTCGTCCATCGAGGACCGCATCCGTGACATCCTCGCCCGGGGCCGTCGGGAAGGAAAGCTGACGCCCGTCGTCAACGGCGGCAACTGCATGGGCATCCTCTCGAAGCCGGGCCGCTACGACACGACCTTCATCCCCGAAAGCAAGCTGCCGCGACCGAAAAGCGAGAAGTCGGATCTGGCCCTCATCAGCCAGAGCGGGGCCTTCATGGCTTGCCGGATGAGCAAGTTGCCGATGATCGAGCCCCTCTACGCCGTCTCCCTCGGCAACCAGATCGACCTCACGGTCTCCGACTATATGAGGCACCTCGCCGGCGAAGCGGACGTCCGGTCGTTCGCCGTATACATGGAGGGCTTCCAGCCGGGCGACGGCCTGGCCTTTGCAGGGGCCGTCAGGGACATCTCGGCCGGAAAGGACAGGGCCGTTCTCGTCTACAAGGCCGGCCGCAGCCCCGAGGGCCGGGCCGCGACCTCGAGCCACACGGCCTCGGTCGCCGGGGACTACGCCGTCTTCCGTTCGGTCCTCGAGCAGGCCGGGGCCTTCGTGGCCGGCGGCCTCCTCGAGTTCGAGAGCGTCATGAAGGGGCTCGCGTTGCTCGAAGGGAAAAAGGTCCGGGGGCGGCGCGTGGGCCTCATCAGCAACGCCGGCTTCGAGTGCGTCGTCCTGGCCGACAACCTGAGGGACGGAACGGGGCTGGACCTGGCCTCGTTCGCCCCTGCGACACGGGAGCGCATCGCATCCGTCCTCCGGACGCTCGGCATCGACCGTCTCCAGGACGTCCGCAACCCGCTCGATGTGACACCGGTCGCGGATGACGCCGTCTTCGGCGAGTGCGCCCTGGCCATCCTCGAGGACCCCGGGGTCGACGGGGCGGTCGTTTCGGACGTGCCCATGACCCCGGCCCAACAGACGCTCGCGGCGGGCGAGGGACATGACGAGGACTTTGCCCGGCCGGGCGCTTTGGCCTCCCGCATTGTCGAGATCTTCCGGGCCACGGACAAGCCGATGGTCGTCAACATCGACGCCGGCGAGCTCTACACCCCACTGGCCGGCTTCCTGGAGAGGGAAGGGGTGCCGGTCTTCCGGCGGGCCGACGAGGCCGTCCGCTTCCTGCGGTCTTATATCGAGCACAAGCTCCGCTAGCCTGATCTATTCATAAAAATGCCGATTTGTCCCCAAAGTCCTGCGATTTCTGATATGTCTCCCGCTTTCTGATTTTAGTAGGACCAGAAGCTCATAATGATCGGCATTTGTATGAATAAATCAGGTTAGCCGGCCTCAGCGCCTGCGCCACTGGAACCGGTGGGGGAACTCGTAGGGGTTGTTCGTCCTGATGGGCCCCGTATGACAGACGGCGCATGACGTCGGCTGCTGGCCGCCGTGGCCGTCGACGATCCTCGTCAGGCCAGCGCCTTTCGACCGGGGATGGCAGACCCGGCAGCTTCCCAGGGCCACGGCCTTGTTCTGGTATTGAAGGGCCTGATAGTGGTCCGTGGTCTTTTCTGTCGGGACCTGGGCGTGGGCCGGCCCGTGGCAGGCCGCGCACGCGATGCCGTTGTGGGCGGTCCCGTCCCGGTAGGTGCTCGTCCCCGTATCGACCTCGTCGACAAAGGTGTGGCAGGTCGCGCAGCGCGGCAGCCCGGACCAGGGGATGCGGCCGTCGGCGATCGAGGCCGTGACCTGGGCCATGGTCCCGTGGCAGGCCGTGCAGTTGCCGGAGGCGTTCGTGTGGGCCGTGCTCCGGTTCCCCTTGGTCTCCGCGCCGGGGTGGCAATCGTAGCAGCCGGCGGTGGTCGCCGTATGGCGGCCGTGGATGAGATAGGAGAGGTAGAAGCCCGAGGACCCGGGGCCGGACTGGCCGAGGAAGGGGCTGCCGTGGCAGGAGGCGCACAGGATGGGCTTGTCGTCGACGAGCGTCGTCTCGTTGTTCTTGTCGTGGGTCTCGAGCACGGACTTGACGTCGCCCACCCCGTGGCATTTCGTGCAGCTGATCTCGTCGGAGACGGGAACGGTCGCCCGCGTCTTGGCGAGCTCGAGGCCGGAAGCCGTGTCGAAGACGACGATCTCGGCGACCTGGTAGGGGTCCCGGACATCCGCGTCGTTGACCGGGACGACGGGGACGCCGTCCGCCTGGAAAAGATTTCCCTTGAGGAGCATCTCGCCGGCGAGGCCGTTGTGAATGCCGGGATCGACGAAGTTCAACCCGGTATCCGGGGCCAAGGCGACGCCGAACAGGACGGCGGAGTAGTCCCAGAACTGCCCGTAGCTCCGCTTGCCGTAGGAATAGGTGTTGCCCACGATGCGGTACTCGACCCGGACGCCGGCCGTGACGATCTCGGGCGGGTCGCCGCGCTTGACGACCTGGGCCCGCAGGGTGTTGTAGGGCGGCAGGAGGACCTCGTCGACGTAGGACGCGTTGATGGCGTGCATGCCGATGTCGTTCCAGGCCAGGACGATGTACTCGAGGTTCCTGGCGGGGATCGCGACCGGGGTGACGGGCTCTTCGGGCGTCACGGAACACGAGCCGACGAGGCCGGCCAGGCCGGTCAGGACGAGGACGAGAAGAGGCGCGGAGTCTCTCAGGCGGCGCACGGTCATCAAGCTCTCCTTGTCCGGCGGTTTCGCGGCCCGGCTCGGGTCGGACCCGTCTATTATTTCACGAATCGGAAAAAATTCAAGCCGGGAGTCATCCGTGGAGCGGGAGAGGGCGGCGGCTTGCCCGGGCGGGGGGAGCGTGGTAAAATCGTACAAGATGAAAAGGGTATTGGCGACGGCTGCGTGCCTGGCCCTTCTGGGAGGAGGACTTATGGCCATGCCTGCCACGGATGATAAGGACGTTCAGGCCGTTTCCTCGCTCATCCCCCGGACGATCGGGCCCTTGTTCTCGGAAGCCGATGAGGTCTACGACGGGGAGACGATCTTCGACTACATCGACGGGGCAGGCGAGGTCTACCGGTCCTATAACATGAGATTCGTCGTCGCCCGCCGCTTCCACAAGGACGGCAAGCCCGACATCGTGGTCGACCTCTTCGACATGGGTTCGTCCAAGGACGCCTTCGGCGTATTCACCCATGACCTCGACGGAGAGGACGCGGGGATCGGCCAGGGCTCGAACTACAAGGGCGGGCTCCTGTCCTTCTGGAAGGACCGCTACTTCGGCTCGGTCTACGCCGAGGAGGAGACCCCGGAAACCAAGGGCCTGGTCCTCGAGCTGGGCCGGAAGATCGCCGCCGCGGTACCGAAGGAAGGGCCCAAGCCCGCTCTGCTGTCGGCCCTGCCCCCGGGGGGCCTGGAGGCCGGGCGCGTCCGTTTCTTCCGCAACCACCTGGTCCTCAACTATCACTTTTTCGTGGCCGACACGAACGTCCTGCTCCTCGACCGGACGACCCAGGCCGTCCTGGCACCCTACGATCGCGGGGAGGGCAAGAGCCATCTCCTCGTCATCGAATTCGGCGACGCCGGGAAGGCCGACGCCGCCCGTGATTCATTCGCCGCGGCCTACATGCCCGAAGCGGAAAAGAAGGGGGTCGTCCGCACCGAGAACGGGAAGTGGACGGCCGTCCGGGCCGTAGGCGGCGTTGTGGCCGTGATCTTCGACGCGGCGTCCGAGGCCGGGGCCGTCGCCTTCCTCGACGAGATCGAGGCTGCTCTGAAAAAATTCGACATGAAAGGAAAATGTCCATGAGCCACAGATCCATCACTCGCAGGGATTTCTTGAAAGTCGCTTCCGCGGCGCCTCTGGCCGGGGCCTTTGTCC
>JBBIGP010000058.1:2821-16926 GCA_037447475.1 Candidatus Aminicenantota bacterium | reverse complement strand
CCGACCCGTCCGGCCTTCTACGACGTCGACATCGACCCCGCCACCGGCCGCGTCACCGGCCTGTTCTAAGAATCCGGAATCACCGCAGCGACCGAGGCCGATCCCCGAGGCCCCTACGGCGGCCGATCGACGCGCTAGCGGAGGGCGACGGTCGCGCTCGCCTTTCCTCCTTTGACGCTGTCGTAGGTCACGGTCATCGTCCCCGAGCCTTTGACGAGATACATGATCGTCCGGGTCGTCTTGCCGGGGTGTCCGTTGCGGACGAGGATGCGCTTGAGGTCCTTCTGGTCGATGAGCGGGGCCACCGACGGCCGGACCTTGTAGACTTCCTTGTTGTCGATGAACCCGGCGGCGATGACCTCGACCCCCTTGCCCTCGACGGCGAGCAGGTCGGGCCGGACTACGGCGTTCTGAGCGGCCTTGGCCATGATCGTCGGGGCCGTCTTTGGATTGGTGATGTCGACGAACACCCGGTAGACCCCGCCCCCGACGGCCTCGACCGACGTCTCGCCCATCTTGACCATCGGCATCTCGTCGGCCTGGTAGAGGGTGAAGGCCGTGTTGCGGTGGCAGAGCTCCTCGTTCATGAACCGCGGGGGGACCCGGCCCTGGAACTTCTTCCAGACGCCGCCCATCTCGACCTTGCCGAACTGCGGGTGATCGAAGGGCGCCCACTCGACGAACTGGTCGCCGAACTCGAGGTGCCGGTCGAAGAAATAGCGCGACACTTGGGGCGCGATGGGGCTCGACGGGTCCCCCTGCTGCTCCTTGAGGGCCGGACTCGTGAAGTACTGCTCCCCGCTCCAGAGCTCGTTGGAGAACGAGATGATCCCCAAGCCGTCGTTCGTCCAGTCGATGAAGCCGCCGCGGACGGTGTAGAGCCCGCTCCAGATGACGAGATAGCGGTAGAAGGGCAGGATGCGCTCGCCGTTGCGGCCGAGCTCCTCGTAGAAGCGGACGTCGGACATCGGGTACTCGCCCGCGGCCTCGGCCCCCGGACCGCGGAGGATCATGCCGCCGCTGTTATGGTAGCTCTGGACCCCGGCGATGTTCGGATGGGCCGAGAGGAAATCGTTGACGGCCCGCGTCTCGGGCAGCTGGAACGGGTAGTCCATGGCCCCGCCCTGGATGTAGTTCGGCTGCCAGTCGCTGGCCCAGTTCCGGTTGGGGTCGTAGCTTCCCGGGCCGTCCTCGTTGACCAGGCCGTCGCCGTCGTTGTCAATGCCCTCCCTGTCGATCAGGATGTAGTCGCCCGCCTCGCCGAAGGGCGCGGGCTCCATGATGTTCGGATCGAGACGGCTGATCCTATGGGTGCCGCGGCCGGGGACGTATTTCCGGATCTGCTCGATGGCCCCGTTGCCGTTGATGTCCTCGGGGGGGTCCTCGTCGAACAGGCCGTCGTTGTCGTCGTCGACCGGGACGTGCCCGGTGCGGGCGTTAACGCCCGGTCCCTCCATGAAATACTGCCGGCCGTCGGGGTTGACGGTGGGGATGATGTAGAACACGCGCTCGTCGACGAGACGGGTGATGTCGGGGATGCGGCCGTAGTTCTCCATGAGGTACCAGATCGTGTACAGGCAGACTTCGCCGCCCTGGATCTCGTTGCCGTGGATGTTGGCCTCGATGTACATGGCCGCCTTGCTCATCTCCGGGCCGGTGCCGGGGTTGTTGACGGTCATGAGCATGATGTCCAGCCCGTTGTGGCTCTTGCCGATGGACCGGAGCTTGAGGAACTTGGGGAAGGCTGTCTCGAGCCGCTTCATGACCGCGTAGAGCTCGGGGACGTCGTGCCAGCGGTTGAAGTCGATGCGGACCTTGAACGGCGGGTCCGAGGCCTTCTGGCCGGGCGAGGCCGAAGAGAGGAGGAGCAGGGCCGCGGCCCCGACGAGGAGGGCCGAAAAGGCGCGGGCCGTTCCCTTCATGGCGCATCCCTCATTCTGTGATCGTCTCATGTTCCGTCTCCTATTTCAGAGTGATCTTGGCCGAGTCCCGCCCGCCCTTCTGGGAGGACACGACGAGCTCGATGACCCGGCCCGCCTTGCCGCGGATGATCCACTCGTACTTGACGCGGCCGCCGCTGCCGGCCAGGGCCTGGAAGAACTCCGTCTTGGCGTTCCCCGAGATGACGTCGCCGGGATCGACCCCGAGCTGGACCATGGTCGGCTTGACCGAACGGGCTGTCACGCCCTGGGCCAGGGCCGTCGGCCAGAAGCCGGCGTTCTCGATCTCGGCCCGGATGCGGAAGAGCCCGCCGCCGTGGTTCAGGGCCTCGGTCGAGGCGATCCTGACCCGCGGGAAGAGCGAAGCGAGATGGACGGCGAATTTGGCGTGCGCGGCCCCGAGGGCGGCGATCTTCTCCGCCGGCGGGTTGGCCGCCGCGTACGGCTTGAAGCCGCCGATCTCGACCTCTCCGAGATCGGGATGGTTGAATATCGTCCAGGGGACGAAGCCGTTGATCTTCTCGGCGTCCATCCAGCGCAGGACCTGCCTGTCGATCCCCGGCGCCATGGCCGCGGCGCCCTCGGCCGGGACCGTTCCGGCGGTCACGGCCCGCCGGCCCGACTGGATCATCTGCAGGATGTCCTGGCCGCCTCCCGATGTCATCATCGACATCATCTCTCCGGCGCGTCCGCCCTGGGCGCCCGGCGGCCCCTGGCCTTCCGGGGCCCCGGCGGCCGCGTCGGGCATCCTTTTCTGGCCCGGCGATTCGGGGCCCGTCCCGAACCCGGGCGTCGAGAAGGCCGGCACGCCGAACTGGTAGTATGCGTATTCGAAGAAGGCGCCCTTGGGCTCCCGGACATAGAGGGGCTGCCGGATGCCGGTCAACTCGTGGTACTTGTCGCTCACGGCCTTGAAATAGTCGATGTCGGCGGCGTTGACCGTCGTCGCCGGACGCCGTTCGGGCATGCGCGGCCGGCCGCCGGTCTCGGTCTGCGCCGCGGCGGTCGTCCCCCGCATGAGCTCACCGAGCATCTCCATCGAGAACTCCCCCATGCCGCGCCAGCCGAACCCGAAGGCGGGCCCCGTCTGGATCATGCCCACGCTCCGGACGCCGGCGTTGGACGCGTCGGCGAATCGGACGAGGTCGAGCTCGCGGGCCGGACCCGGGCGCCCGGCCGAGGTCGGCGGGACGATGAGGTTGTCGCTGTGGCCGAAGGTCAGCACGGCGGCCACGTGGCGGCGGGCCAGGAGCCAGTCCAGCAGGGCCCGGGCCTCGTTCTCGCTGGCCATGTGGGGGCCGGCGTCGGGCTGGTAATAGGGGTAGGCGTGCATGAAGTTCCGGTTGAGGTCGACGCCGCCCGGCGGGTCTTCGTTGATGAACCCGTCTTTGTCGTTGTCGATCCCCTCCCCATAGAGCTTGTAAGCTCCCGACTCCCCCCTCTTCGGATCGGCCCGCTTCATGAGGCGCGGCTCCTCGGGATCGATCATGTACTCGCCGTCGGCGGCCTTGACCCGCATGACGGTGATGAAGCCGTCCTTGTTGAGGTCCTCGGGACCGTCCTCGTCGACGCGGCCGTCGTTGTCGTCGTCGAAGGGCCGGGCATTCGTCCGACGCCCGGTCTTGACGGGGGCGAACATGGCCTCCGCGCCGTCGGGGTTGATCCGCGGGATGACGTAGACGACGGCGTTGTCGAGCCGGCCCTTGACCTCGGGGTCGGCCGGGTAGTTCTTCAGGAGATGGGCCGCGGTGGAGAGGGCCAGCTCGCCGCCGATGAGATGATCGCCCTCGAAGCCGCCGGCCACCAGCAGGGCGGGCCTGTCCTTGACGGGGACTCCCGCCGGATTGGCGATCTCCAGGACCCAGATGTCCCGACCGCCGAGCGTCTTTCCGATGGACGAGACGCGGGCCAGGGACTTGTAGCTTCCGGCCAGGGCCTGGATGGCGGAGGTCATCTCCGCATAGTTCCGGTACTTGGTGAATTCCTGGGCTCCGGCGGGGCCGGCCGCGATCGCCAGGAAGGCGATCAGGACGGGCAGGACGGCCGCCCTGCGGAGCGTGGGGTGTCTTCGGTTCAGACGCACTGGGACCTCCTTTTCTTCAAGACACATACCCTTGATATGCGCCCCCCTATTTTATGTTCTTCTCCCATTTCCCGGGAACAGCTGGCCATGAGGAGACGATAGACGTCCCCCTGAAGACCCCCATAGCGGAGGGGGACCCGCCGGCCGCCGGCGGGGGAACCTTCGGGACTGGTTCCCGGGGGCTTGGGGGGCAAGGGGGGATGTCTGTCGGCGAATCTCATGGTCTATAAACCCCGGAAACGGGAGAAGAACCTTATCTTATCGGGGAGGAAGGCGAAGGCGAACATCTTGGCCATGCGTCCTTTTAGACTCCGGCCGGCGGCGATTCTTCCCGCCGGGCGGTGCCAATCTTCATTTTTTTTTATATAATGACGTCCCATGCCCCGACCCGGACCCATCTCGCGCCGCCGGTTCCTCCGCACGGGCGCGGCCGCCGCGGCCGCTCTGACCATCGTCCCCCGGCGCGTTCTGGGCGGCCCCGGCTTCACTCCCCCGAGCGACACCCTGACCAGGACCGTCATCGGCGTGGGCGGCATGGGACGGGCCCATCTTTTCTATCCGGGGGCCGTGCTGCGCGCCGTCTGCGACGTCGACCGGAACCACCTTGCCGCCGCCCTCGAGATGAGCGGCCCGGGGGTGGCCGGCTACACGGATTTCCGCGAGGTCCTCGAGCGCCGGGACATCGACGTCGTCCATATCGCCACCCCTCCCCACTGGCACGCCCTGATGGCCGTCGCCGCCGTCGAGGCCGGCAAGGACGTCTGGTGCGAGAAGCCCATGACCCGGACGATCGCCGAGGGCCGGGCCGTCGTCAGGGCCGTCGAGCGGACGGGGCGGATCTTCCGGGTCAACACCTGGTTCCGGTTCCAGGACCGCTTCTACGGGTTCGGGACCGACGTCAGGCCGATCAAGAAGGCCGTCCAGGGAGGCCTGCTCGGCTGGCCCCTGAAGGCGACCGTCAGCGCCTCCACGGGCTTCGACTGGAAGTTCTACTGGACCGGGCTGACAAACCTGCGGCCCGAGCCCGTGCCTCCCGGGCTCGACTACGACTTCTGGCTCGGGCCGGCCCCGTTCAAGCCCTACCATCCGCACCGTGTCCACGGGACCTTCCGCGGTTACTGGGACTACGACGGCGGCGGGCTCGGCGACATGGGCATGCACTACCTCGACCCCGTCCAGTATCTCCTGGACAAGGACGGTACGGGCCCGGTCGAGATCTTGGCCGACTGCCCCCAGCAGCACCCCGACGCCTGCGGCTCCTGGCGGCGGATCGAGATGAGGTACGCCGACGGCTGCGTCATCGTCCTCGACGGGGAGAACCGGGACAAGGGCGCTCCCTTCCTGGAAGGGCCGGAAGGGAAGATCTTCCGCGGCTTCGAGTCCGATATCCCCGGCTTCCGGGACGCCGTGGCCGGCCTGCCCGACCCTGAGCCTCAGCTCACCGACTTCACCGAGGCCGTCCGGACGCGCCGGAAATTCGCCCTCAACGAGCGCAACGGGCACCGCTCCTGCACCCTGGTCAACCTGGGCAAGATCGCCGTCCAGCTCGGCCGGCCCCTGCGCTTCGACCCGCAGGCCGAGCGCTTCGTCGGTGACGAGGAAGCCAACCGCATGATCGACCAGCCGATGAGGGCGCCATGGCGGCTGTGAAGATGCCGAAGAGGCTGTTCCCCGTCCTCGTCGCCGCCGCGATCATCGCTTCGAGCGCCCTCGCCGCCGGGGCCGGACCGTCGCCCGGTCTGAGGGCCAAGGTCGGCGCCCTCTTGGAGAGATTCCCGGCCGAAGACCAGGCCGCCAAAGAGGCCCTCGCGGCGGAGCTCCTGTCCCTGGGACCGGAGGCGGTCAAGGACATCTGCGCCCGCGTCCTTCCGCCCGGGGCCGGGGATGATGCGAAAGCCCGCTTCGCCCTGAACGCCTTGGCCTTTCATGTCATCCGGCCTGGAGCCGAGACCGAGCGGCGCCTGGTCGCCGGGGCCTTGCTCAGAGGCCTCGACTCCGTCCCGCACGCGGAGGTCAAGGCCTTCCTCATCTCCCAGGTCCAGCTCGCAGGCAAGCAGGAGGCCGTCCGTCCGCTCGCCCGTTATCTCCGCGACGAGCGGCTGGCCGAGCCCGCCGTCCAGGCCCTGCTCGCCATCCGCGGCCCGGCGGCGGCCAAGGCCCTCCTGAAGGGCCTCGACAGGTCGCCCGCCGCGGTCCGGCCGACCCTCATCAAGGCTCTGGGAGAGCTCCGCAGCCGCGAGGCCGTCAAGAAGCTCCTTCCCTATGCCGAAAGCCCGGACGCGAACATCCGGATGACGGTGTTGTTCGCTTTGGCCGATATCGGGGATCCGGCGGCGGGCCCCGTTCTCGAACGGTCCCAAGTCGCGGCGTCCCCCTACGAGAGGTCCCGGGCGCCGGCCCTGTATCTCCTCTACGCCCGGCGCCTCGCCGAGGCCGGAAGGACATCGCAGGCGCTGGCCATGGCCCGGTCCGCTCTTGCTCATTACACGGCCCCGGACGAGAGCCATGTCGCCGCTCAGGCGCTGAGCCTGCTCGTTTCCGTTCTCGGCGACGGGGCCCTTTCCGAGCTCATGGCCGTCACGGAGAGCGGCGTGCCCATGCTGCGCGGGGCGGCCTTGGAGATGGCCGCGCCGCTCGGCGGACAAGAGGCCACGGCCTCGTGGATCGAAAAAGCGCGATCCTCCCCTCCCGATGTCCGGTCCTCTATCGTCGGGATGCTCGGCCGCCGCGGCGACCGGGAGGCCCTGCCATTCATCCTGGCCTGCCTGTCTGACGCGGAGAGCTCGGTCCGGCTGGCGGCCATCCCCGCGGCGGCCCGCCTGGGAGGCGAGGCCGCGCTCCCGGAGCTTTTCCCGCTCGTCGATTCCGAGGACGAAACGGAGCTGGCCGTCCTGAAGGAAACCCTCCTTGGCTTCTCCAAGTCCGCGATCGTTCCCGAGGCCGTTCGCCGGATGGATGGCGAGAAGGCGGCCGGCAAAGCTTTGCTGATCGACCTCATCGGCGAGAAGGGGGCCCTCGAGGAGATCGCCGGGATCTACGAGCTGGCCGGCGATCCGGAGCCCGCCGTCCGGTCCGCGGCCGTCCGGGCCCTGGCCAAATTGGCGGGAGAGAGCGACCTTCCTCGCTTGGTCAAAATGCTGGCCGCCGCGACGGACGCCGAGGATATCCTTCATCTCCAGGACGCCGCGGCATCGGCCGCCAGGCGGAACCCCGGCCCCGAGAGCCGGGCCGGTCTCCTCACCGGTCTCCTGGACCAAGCCTCCCCGGAGGAGCGGATCGCCATCCTGAGGATCCTGCCGGCCTTGGGCGGAAGCAGGGCCCTGAAGGCCGTCATCGACGAGACCCGGCACGCCGACGGCAGGGTCCGCGGCGTGGCCATCCTCGGCCTGGCCCGCTGGCCCGACCTCGGGGCGGCCGGAGAGCTGCTCGGCATCGCCGCGTCATCCTCGAATCCCAGAGAGCGCCTTCTGGCCATGGAGGGCTACGTCCAGCTCGCCGGGCGGTCATCCCTCCCGAGCCGGCGAAAGCTGGATCTGCTGCGGAAGGCCCTCGAAGAGGCTCGGGACGACTCCGCCAAGAGGCCGATTCTCGTCGGCCTGGCGGAAGTCCGCGACCCCGACTCTTTCCGCGTTCTTTCGGGGCATCTCGATCACCCCGTTCTCGGCGAGGCGGCCTCCGCCGGGCTTTTGCGCATGGCCTCCTCCCAGGCCCCGCCGGAGAGGTGGCTCTCGGGCCATGAGGCGATCTCGGTCCTCCGACGGGTCGAGGCCGGACAGGCGGACCCGGGCGAGCGGGCCCGCATCGCGCGGATCATCGCCGACCGCCTCAGGCAGGGGGGCTTCACGCCCCTCCTCAACGGCCTCAGCCTCGACGGATGGGAAGGGCTCGTCGCCGATCCGCCGAAGCGGGCCGCGATGAGGCCGGAGGAGCTGCGCGCCGCCCAGGCCGAGGCCGACGAGAGGATGCGGGCCCACTGGAGTGTCGAGGACGGCGTCCTCATCTTCGACGGGAAAGGCGAGAGCCTTTGCACGGCGCGGGACTACGGCGACTTCGAGCTGCTCGTCGATTGGAGGATCGAGAAGCACGGCGACAGCGGGATCTACCTGCGCGGCTCGCCGCAGGTCCAGATCTGGGACGCCGAGGCCAATCCCGCCGGTTCGGGCGGCCTCTACAACAATCAAAAGGGCCCGAGCGCGCCCCGGGAGCGGGCTGACCGTCCCGCCGGGGAATGGAACACCTTCCGGGTCATCATGATCGGCGAGCGCGTCACCGTCTACCTCAACGACCGCATGGTCGTCGACAACACGGTCCTCGAGAACTATTGGGAGCGCGACAGGCCGATCTACGCCTCGGGCCCCATCGAGCTCCAGGCCCACGGGAACCCTCTCTCTTTCAGGAACATCTTCATCCGCGAGATCCCCCGCGGCGCGGCCGTTCCGGAGATCACGGCGGCCGAAAAGGCCGAGGGCTTCGTCCCCCTCTTCAACGGCCGGGACCTCGAGGGCTGGACGGGGGATACGGACGGATACCTCGCCGAGGACGGGAAGCTCGTCGTCCATCCCGAGCGCAAGGGCGGCAACCTGTTCACCGAAAAGGAATACGCCGACTTCATCCTGCGTTTCGACTTCAAGCTGACCCCTGGCGCCAACAACGGGCTGGGCGTCCGCGCCCCCCTCGAAGGGGACGCCGCCTACGCCGGGATGGAGATCCAGGTCCTCGAGGACGGCTCGCCCCTTTACTGGGACCTCAGGCCCACCCAGTACCACGGCTCGGTCTACGGGATCGTCCCCGCCAGGCGCGGCGTCCTGCGTCCCGTGGGCGAATGGAATTCCCAAGAGGTCACCGTCCGCGGGCGGCGGGTCACGGTCGTCGTCAACGGGACGACGGTCGTCGACGCCGACCTCGACGCGGCGAGCGCCGGCGGGACCATGGACGGCCGGGACCACCCCGGCCTGGCCCGAGAGCGGGGCCACATCGGCTTCCTCGGCCACGGCTCCCTCGTCGAGTTCAGAAATATCCGGCTTCGCGAGCTCAAGTAGGCCCGAGTCAGGGGCGCCGGTCGATCGGCCCGAGGCCGAGGGCCCGGCGCAGCACGGCGTTGATGTGGGTGTTGTCGATGATCGGGCCCGGGTACCAGAGGCCCTTGTAACCGATGAACAGGCGCGCTCCGGCCCCCTTCGCCGACAAGGGCACCAGCTCGTTGGAATGCCCGGAGGTGGAGTAGGAGACTTCCCCGTCCGGATAGACGATGGGGGATACATAGCCGCCGTCCGCGGCCTTCCGCAATGCCTTGAGCTCCTCGCCGGGAAGCGGAAACTGGCGAGGCAACTCGCCGAGGCCCAGGCGCTTGCCGGGAGTGAGCGTGAGCAGGCCCGTGCCGTGATCGGCGGTCACGATGAGCAGCGTGTTCGTCCAATCGACGCCGTCTCCAGGCATGTCGATATAGGCGATGGCCGCCAGGACGGCCTCTTCGAGATCGGAGACGGCGCCGATGGCCGTCCTGAAATCGTTGTCGTGGTGGGCCCAGTCGATATCGCCCTGCTCGATCATGACGAAAAAGCCGTTGGGGTTCCGGCCGAGGACCCGCAGGGCGGCGAGCGTCGCATCGATGAGGAGCGGGTTCTCCCCGGTAGCTCGCGTGACGGAAGGCGAGCCGGGGCTGTCCGCGGCGACAGGCGTTTCGAAGTTCCCTCCGGCCCCCCCGAACAGCCCGAAGAGCTTCCGGCCTTCGGCGACCGCCCTCTCGGCGGCCTCCAGGAGGGCCAGCCCCCCGTCGACGCCCGTCTCCCTTTCGACGAAGACGTATTCGGCGCCCGTCCGGAGCTCCTCGAGCAGGGCCGCGGAGATGTAGCCTTTGTCTGGATCGAGACCGGGGTTGTCGAGCAGCGGATGCCCGCCGCCGATGACGACGTCGGGCTTCGTTTCATGGATGATCTCTTCGGCGATCCCCGGGCCTTCTCTTTCCTTGTATCCGGCGTAGTAATGGGTCCGGCTGACATTGTGGCTGACGAAGGGGGCCGGCGTGGCATGATCGAAAGGCACGGTGCTGACGACCCCGACGGCCCCGTTCCTCGCGTCCCGGTAATCCTCGAAGATCGTCCGGAGGCGCCCTCCCGGGCTTTTGTCGGGCAGCCAGGATACTCGGCCCGAGGCTGTCTTTCGCCCCGTGGCCATGGCCGTGGCGGCCGCGGCCGAATCGACGGACGGCCGCGGTCTCAAGATCCCCTTCGCGACCGGGAACGACGTCTCCAGAGGGTGAGGCGCCCGCCCCTCTCGCTTGGCGTCGTACCCGAGGGACGGGCTGAAGGCCTCTTCCCGGTACGGCGGATGCCCTTCGTCCTCGGCGTTCTTGTTGTACGACGTGACGTCCCAGGTCGCGACGTAGGCCTTGACGGCGAACGGGTGCCAGGCCAAGCCGCGGTCGTGCCCGTAGAGGTAGCGGCTCGCGGCGGTTTCCGAGGCCAGCGACATGCCGTCGCCGATGAACAGGATGACGTGCTTCGCGACGGGGGCCGGCGGCTCGAGGCGGCGGCAGCCGCCCGCGACGATGAGCGTCAGAAGCGACAGGGCGGCGGCCCCGAAGCGAAGAGCGTCCTTTCGGCGGAGCTCCATGACCGTCCTCCCGGACCTCCCTCTTTATCGCATCTCCACGAGGCCGGCCAGCTTGAGCACCTCGATGTGATTGAAGATGGCCTGGAGAGCGGATTTCCGTTCGTATTGGGCGTCGAGCATCTTCTTGATGTCGAGAACGCTGCGGCGGCCGTCGATGAGCAGCTGGAGCTCGTTCGCATTGGCCAGGGCGAGGTCCTTGCCCGCAACGGGGTACTTGGCCCTTTCGGCGGCCGGGACGGCCGTGAGATATTTCTGGTATTCCCGGTAGCCGTTCTCCCGGACCCGGGCCGTCGGGCGGGGGACGGACCGGGCCGCCCGCCTCTCGAGGTCGCTGAGGACGATCGGTCCCCGCTTCACGCCGAGCTTGCGGGCCGCGGCGTCCGCGTGGGCGTCGAGGGCCGCGATCTGGGCGTCGCCGACGGCCTGGACGGCCTGCTTGAGCCGCCCGGCATGGCCCGCGAGGGCCGCGTCCCCCGGCGCCAGCTCGAGGATCGACTCGAGCGTGTCCTTCTCGTTCATGGCGGCCGCTTCGAGCGTCCAGCGGGCCGTCCGGTATGCCTCCGCGAACGTCGCGGCGTCGGCGCTGTTCAGCGCCTCGAGCCCGACGACGAGCTGGTGGCCCAGCCGGCGCGTTGCGTTGCCGGCGGTCTCGCCGGCGATCCGGACGGCCATGTCCGCGTCGGCGGCGGCCACCGTGTAGGCCGCGGCCGCCCCGATGACGGCCGCCCTTTTGAGCTGGGTCGGGTCGGCCTTGTCCGCCGTATCGCCCGACGTGTGATACCACTGGTCGGGCCAGGCGATCATCATGATCCCCGGAACCCCGACGCCCCAGTCGTTGAAGACCTCGTGGTCGGAGGCCCCGTAATGGGTCTCGATGGAGTAGGCGAACGGCTCGTCGGCCCCCGTCGGGGCGACGACGCGGACCGGGACCCGGGCGGCCGTGCTCCGGTTCTGGATGCGCTCCCGGCCGCCCTCCCCGACATACCGGTAATAGTTCTCCATGACGTCGTTGATGTAATGGGGGTTCCCGTAGGTCGTCCGCATCAGGCAGAAAAAGGCCCGGTTCAGGGTCAGCCACTCGCCGACCATGTCCATGTTGATGTTGCAGAGGGTCTGGTCCATGATCGCCTGGTTGGCCTGGACCCACCGGCCGATGCCCGAGAACTCCGGCCCCCAGATGAAGCGGATGGTCCGCTTCGGCCGGGGCAGGCGCCCTTCGGAGATGAGCGTCTGGAGGACCCGGGCGACCTCAAGGATGCAGGCGCTGCCGGAGATGTTGTCGTTGGCCCCCTGCTTCTGGAAGCCTTCGAAAAGATGCGCCGAGAGGATGATCTCCCCCGCGGCGGGGTCGGCGCCCGGGATGCGGCAGACGACGTTCTCGAGGTCGACGGTCTCGATCTTGGACTCGACCACGGCCCGGGCCGTGATCTTCTCCCCGCCGAGCAGCCGGCGCTTGAGGATGTCGCCCTCGCGGGCGTTGAGCTGGAAGCCGAATCTCGGCGGGGGTGGCGGGGTCCCAGACGCGTCGGCGCCCGGCCGGCGGCGCCCGGAGATGCCCGCCCATGGCATTTGAAGGGGGTCGACATACGGGTTGCCCATGCTGATGGCGACAACACCCAGGGCCCCCTGCTGGACCGAGGCCCCGTAGGCGGCCGCGAGGCTGCCTTCGCAAACGGCGATCTTGCCGCCGACCTTGGCCTCCTGGACCTCCTTGGGCGTCCCGCGTCCTATCCAGACGAGCTCCGCCGTGACGTCGGTCGGGGCGCTGCCGGCGGCCAGCTGCGGGAGCATATCGTTGATGGAAGCGATCTTCCTCCGCCCCGGCTTCGTCTCCCAGAGCTCGCCTTTAAGGGGCCTCCATGCCTCTCCCCCGGGGTAGGCGACGACCTCGACCCCCGCCAGCCCGTATTGCTCGAGCTTGCGGAGAACGACCCGGGTCTCGAAGAAGAGCCCGGCGTATTCGTCGTCGAACCGCTCGCGGTTATAAGCATTGATCTCGGCGATCGTATTCCAGGCCGACTCGCCCGAGGCCTCGCCGACGATCTCGTCCATGTGGGCCTTGGGGAGGAACGTCCAGTAGAGCCACGGCGTGTGCTGGGCTGAAGCGGCGAGGCCGGCGAGGACGGTCGCCGCGATGAGAACCGGGATGCGCTTGGTCATGGCAAACTCCTTACATCCGATATCAGGCCCCGGCGAAGCCTCGAGGACGGCTACGTGCCGTACTTGTCGATGATCTCTTTTTTCGTCTTGCCCAAGATGTCGAACTTCCGGCCGACCTTGATGAAGGCCTCCAGGGCCCTGTCGAGGTGATGCGTCTCGTGGCCGGCCGAGATCTGGGTCCGGATGCGGGCCTGGCCCTGGGGCACGACGGGGAAGAAGAAGCCCATGGCGTAGATGCCCTCGTCGTAGAGGGCCCGCGAGAAGTCCTGGGCCAGCTTGGCGTTGAAGAGCATGACCGGGACGATGGGCGTGTCGCCTTCCCTGAGGACGAAGCCGGCTTCGGTCAGGCCCTTGCGCCAGGCGGCGGCGTTGCGTTCGAGCTTGTCGCGCCGTTCGGTCGACTTGGAGATGATGTCCATGACCTTGAGGACGCCGGCGACGACGACCGGGGCGATGGTGTTCGAGAACAGGTACGGCCGGGCCCGCTGCCGGCACAGCTCGACGAGCTCGCGGCGGCCGGAGACGCAGCCCCCGGAGGCCCCGCCGAGGGCCTTGCCGAAGGTCGTCGTGATGATGTCCATCTGGCCGACGACGCCGCACTTCTCGTGGGTCCCCCGTCCCGTCCTGCCGATGAACCCCGAGGCGTGGGAGTCGTCGACCAGGATCATGGCGTCGTATTTCTCGCAGACCTTGACCATCTCATCGAGCTTGGCCGTGTCGCCGTCCATGCTGAAGACGCCGTCGGTGACGACCAGCTTGAAGCGCTTGTCTGCGTGGAGCTGGAGCTTCTCCTCGAGGTGGCCCATGTCGGAATGCTTGATCGTGTCGTGCATGGCGCTGCACAGGCGGATGCCGTCGATGAGCGAGGCGTGGACCAGGCGGTCGGAGATGATGACGTCGTCCTTGGTCAGGACGGCCTCGAAGACCCCGGCGTTGGCGTCCATGCAGGACGGGAACAGGAGCGTGTCCTCGGTGCCCAGGAACTCCGTCAGCCGGCCCTCGAGCTCGCGGTGGATGTCCTGGGTGCCGCAGATGAAGCGGACCGACGACATGCCGTAGCCGCGGGTCTCGAGGCCCTCGTGCGCCGCCCGGACCACGTCGGGGTGGCTCGACAGGCCGAGGTAGTTGTTGGCGCACATGTTGATGACCTTCTTGAGGGGCGAGCCGGCCGGGAACTCGACCTCGATGTCGGCCGCCTGGGGCGAGTGGATGAAGCGCTCCTGCTTGAAGAGGCCCGCCTCTTGGATGCCCTTGAGCTGGGCCTGGTAGGTCTCGCGGATCTTGTCGCTGTATGCCATGTGTCGACTCCT
>JBBIGP010000058.1:0-2721 GCA_037447475.1 Candidatus Aminicenantota bacterium | reverse complement strand
GCTGGGCCTGGTAGGTCTCGCGGATCTTGTCGCTGTATGCCATGTGTCGACTCCTTATCCGAGGGGGCGCGCCCCTCCGGTCCGAGTTCCCGGGTTCTTCGGGCGCCTCTCCCCCGGTCCTTTTCTCCCGCCCGTCATCCCTTTTTCGCCAGGAAGCGCTCGACGAGGGCGGCGATCTTGTTGACCGAGTCGAAGGCCTCGGGGCTGGCCTCGTCGTCCGGGATGGAGATGGCGTACTTGTTCTCCAGGAAGCGCTTCAGCGAGACCATCGAGAACGAGTCGACGATGCCGCCCGAGATGAGGGGCGTATCGTAGGCGAGCGGTTCGCTGTCGTCCTCGAGGTACTCCTTGATGACGTAGTTCAGGACGATGTCCTTGAGCTCTTCGGCCATCGGCGGCCTCCTTTATCGTGTAATTAATCGTTCTCCAGCGTGGACGTATCGCCGATCTCCTGACCCCACTCCTTGGCGTGGAGGATGCGGCGCATGATCTTGCCGCTGCGGGTCTTGGGCAGGGCCTCGACGAACTCGATCTCCTGGGGCATGGCGAGCGGCGAGAGCTTCTTGCGGATGAAGTTCATGATCTCCAGGTCGAGGTCGCGGCTGGCCGTGAACCCCGGCTTGAGGGCGACGAAGGCCTTGACGACCTCGAGGTTGATGGGGTCGGGCTTGCTGACCACGGCCGACTCGGCGACGGCCGGGTGCTCGAGGAGGGCCGATTCGACCTCGAACGGGCTGACGAGGTGGCCGGCCGTGTTGATGATGTCGTCGTCGCGCCCCGTGAACCAGAAGTAGCCGTCTGCGTCGAGCTTGGAGCGGTCTCCCGTGATGTACCAGCCGCCCCGGAACTTCTTGCGGAAGGCCTCCTCGTTGTTCCAGTAGGTCCGCATGCGGGCGGGCCAGTCGAACTTCAGGGCGACGAGGCCGATTGTGCCGTGGGCCGGGTAGGGCTCGTTCTTGACCGGGTCGAGGACGGTGGCCGTGACGCCGGGGAAGGCCTTGCCCATCGAGCCGGGGCGGACCTCCATTCCCGGGAGGTTGCAGATGACGATCGAGCCCGTCTCGGTCTGCCAGTAGGTATCATAGAAGGGCTTGCCGAAGACCTTCTCCGACCAGACGACGGCCTCGGAGTTGAGCGGCTCGCCGACGCTGGCAAGGTGGCGGAGGGAGGACAGGTCGTGCCTGCGGACCAGCTCGTCGCCGGCCTTCATGAGGGAGCGGATGGCCGTCGGGGCCGAGTACCACATCGTCACCCGCCTTTTCTCGATCCACTTGTACCAGGCTTCGGCCGAGAAGCCGGCGTCGAGGACGCACTGGGTGACGCCCAGAGCGAACGGGGCGATGATGCCGTAGGAGGTGCCCGTGACCCAGCCGGGGTCGGCCGTGCACCAGTAGATGTCGTCGTCGCGCAGGTCCAGGGCCCACTTGGCGGTCAGGTACTGGGAGAGGAGGGAGGAGTGGACGTGCTTGACGCCCTTGGGCATGCCGGTCGTGCCCGAGGTGTAGTGAAGGACGGACGGGGATTCGGCGGTCGTCGGGTGGACCTCGAAGTCCTCGACGGGGGCGGCTTTTTCGAGGGAGAATGCGACCTCGCGGTCGCGCAGGGGCGCGACGCCGTCGTGGTCGACGATGATGATGTGCCGCAGATGGGGCAGCTTGTCGAGGATCTTGCGGACCTTGGGGGCGTGCTTTTTCTGGGTGATGACCGCCGACGTTTCGGCGTTCGACAGGCGAACGAGGAGCGATTCGTCGCCGAAGGCCGAGAACAGCGGCTGGGCGATGGCCCCCATCTTGAGGATGCCGAGGAAGCCGAGATAGAGCTCGGGGAGGCGGTCGAGGAACAGGCAGACGCGCTCCTCGGGCTTCAGGCCCAGGCCGCGCAGGAAGGCCCCGATGGTGTTGGTCGCCAGCCGGATGTCGTTGTAGGTGTAGGTCTTCTCGGCGCCCGTGTGGCCTTCCCAGTAGAGGGCGACCTTGGAGGCCTTGCCCTGCCGGCAGATGCGGTCCGTGCAGTACCAGCCGATGTTGATGACCTCGCCGGGCTTCCAGCCGAGCTCCCGCTCGGCGATGGCCCAGCTGAAGTTCTTGACGCGTTCGTCGTAGGAGCCGATGTTGGACATGAGCGATCCTTCTCCGTTCAGGCGGGTTCCGGACGTTTTTCGAGGACGACGACCGCCGAGGCCACGTCCTTGATATGGGTCAGCGAGACCTCCATGGCCGCGATGCCGTGGGCCTCGCAGAACTCCTTGACCTTGCCGTGGACGAAGAGCTCGGGCTTGCCGAGGGCGTTGTTGACGACCTCGATCTCCGAGAACTTGTGCCCGCCCGACCAGCCCGTGCCCATGGCCTTGAGGAAGGCCTCCTTGGCCGCGAAGCGGGCCGCGAAGTGCAGGGCCGGCCGGTGCTTCGACTCGCAGTAGGCGATCTCCCGGGCCGTGAACAGCCGGTCCTTGAGGCCTCCCGTGCGGAGGAGCTTGTCCTCCACGCGCTGGACCTCGATGATGTCCGTTCCGGCCCCGAAGATCAACGGTTTGCGTGCCTTTCGTCCGTGGATGAGCGGGCCGCGGCGCCCGGGCGGCCGGGAAGGGCGTCCCGGAGGTCCGCCGGCCCGTAAAGACGGACTTGTATTATAGATAAGCGCCGCGAAATGTCAAAGCGCCCCTTCCGGCGGCAGAAGCCCTTGCGCCCGGGGAGGACCTGAGCGAAAATGGGCGGCGATGAC
>JBBIGP010000057.1:7135-17609 GCA_037447475.1 Candidatus Aminicenantota bacterium | reverse complement strand
TCGTCATCGCCGCCGCCAAGGTCCACGGGGCCCGCGGGGTGGGCATCGACATCGACGCCGGCCTCATCGAGGAGTGCCGGGAGAGGGCCCGGGAGGAAGGCGTCGCCGGGCTCGTCCGGTTCGTGCGGATGGACGCCACCAAAGCCCGCCTCCGGGAAGCGACCGTCGTGACGGCCTATCTGCTCCCGGAGTCCCTCGAAACCCTGAGGCCGCTCTTCGAACGGGACCTCCGGCCGGGGGCCCGCGTCGTGTCCCACCAGTACCGCGTCCCCGGCTGGCAGGACCGGCTGGCCCGCACCGAGGTCCTGGCGGGCGAGGCCGAGCGGGAGCACAGGATCTACGTCTACGTCATGCCGGGTGGGAAGTGAACGCGACCGTCAAGGCCCTGGCCGGCTTCTGCCGCGAACACCCTCTCGACGAGAAGATCTTCATCGTCCCCTCGTTCATCGTCGGCCGCCAGCTCGGAGAATCCCTGGCCCGCGAGGCCGGGTCCTGGACGAACCTCCGCTTCGTCACCCTGGCCGCGCTGGCCCAGGAGACGGCCTCGTTCGAGCTCGAGAGGCTCGGCCTCCGGCTCGTCGCCGGGTCCGAGCTGCTCGTGTTCGCGGACGCCCTGTTCCGCGATCTCAGGGCGGCCGGCCGGCTCGAATATTTCTCCCGCCTGGAGCCCTCTCCCGGAGCGGCCCGGGCGGTCTTCCGGGCCATCGGCACCCTGCGAATGGAAGGCCTCGCCGGGGAGCGGATCGAGCCCGGCGATTTCGCCGTGCCCGCCAAGGGCCGGGACGTTCGAACGCTCCTCGCAAGCTACGAGAAGCGCCTGAACGACGCCGGATGCATCGATCTCGCGGGACTGTTCGTCCTAGCCGCCGAGAGCGCTCGCCTGGCCGGCGTCCCCGGAGCGGCGTGCGTCCTCTGCCCGGCCGACTCCGTGCTGAGCCGCGTCGAGCGGGAGTTCCTCGACGCCGCGTCCGCCGGCGGCTGCGTCTTCTTGGCCGGCGATCCCGTTGTCGGGCTCGAACGGCCGCGCCGCTTCCGCCCGGCCGCGGAGAGCGGCTCGCCGTCCGGCCGGCCGGAGCCGGCCTCCGACGCCGAACGCCTCTCCTGGCTCTTCGATCCGGCCCGGGCTCCCAAGCCCCTCGGCGACGGCTCGGTGGACATCTTCCGCGCCGTGGGCCCGATGTGCGAGTGCCGCGAGATCGCACGCCGGATCATCGACGGCGGGACGGCCCTCGACCAGGTCGAGATCGTATGCCCGCCCGGTCCTGTTTACGCGACCATCCTCCATGACCTCTCCCTGCGGTCCGGACTGGCCGTGACCTTCGCCGACGGGCTCCCTCTGTCCCTGACGGCGCCGGGCCGGGTCTTCGCCGGCCTGGCCGACTGGATCGAGAACGGTCATGTCGTCTCGGACCTCTCGCGGCTCATCGAGGCTTTGGACCTGAGGCTCCCGTTCCGGGGGCCCGAAGAGGACGTCCCGCCCCAAAGCGTCAGCCGGCACCTGAGGGAGGCCTTGATCGGCTGGGGCAGGGAGCGGTATATCGAGCGGCTGATCGCCCGGCGCCGGGCGATCGAAGCCAAGCTCGAAGACCCCCGAGGAGGGCCGGAAGGCGATCTTTTAGACGACCGGCGCGCGGACCTCGAGCGGGACCTGTCCGAGGTTGGCCGGCTCGTCGACGCCGTGCGCTCGTTTCTCGGCCTTTTCCCGGAATTCCCTCCCGCGGGCCCCGTCCCTCTGGATGCGCTCTGCTCGGGACTGGCGGCGGCCGTCGAGACCTGCTCGGCGCTCAGGCCGGGCGGGGAAGAGAGGGATGGGCAGGCGCTCGGCCTCATCGCCGCCGAGCTCCGGGCCATGGCCGGACATCCATGGCGGCCGTCGCCGGAAGGGCCCCCGGAGGCCGGCGCGCTCGACATCAGGTCGGCCTTGGCTCACATCAGGGCCGCCGTGTCCTCGCTCTCGGCCGGGGCGTCGGCCCCCCGGCCGGGCCACGCCCACGTTTCGAGCTATTCCTCCGGCGGGGTCTCGGGAAGGCCGGTGACCTTCATCCTCGGGCTCGACGACTCCCATTTTCCGGGCCGCGGTCCCGACGACCCCGTTCTGCTCGATCCCGAAAGGGAGAGGATATCCTCCGGCCTGGCGGTCACGGCCGACTCTCTCCGGGAGCGCCTCTATGCCATGGCGTCTCTGGCCGCCTCGCTCCGCGGCCGGGCGACCTTCAGCTACCCGGCCTACGACATCCTCGAGGAGCGGGAAGCGTTCCCGTCCTCGCTCGTCCTCCAGGTCCACCGCCTCGTCAGCGGGGACACGGCGTGCAGCTACGAGGGGCTTGATGCGGCCTTGGCCGCGGCCGCCGCCCGCGCCGGCCGCCCTGACCCGGCGGGATTCCTGCCGGGCGGGCCCGAGAGGGCCATCGACGGGACCGACTGGTGGCTGGACCGGCTGCGCGGCCGGGGCCGTCCGGCAGGGGCCCTGACCGCCGTCCGCCGGCGTTTCCCCGGCTTGGATGCCGGCATAAGGGCCGAGGACGCTCGAGCGGGAGAGACGCTCACGGAATACGAGGGCGTCGTCCGGATCGACGGACGGCGCTTCGATCCCCTGCTCAACCCGGACCTGCAGGTCTCCGCCTCGCGCCTGGAAAGCCTGGTCAAGTGCCCTTTCGGGTATTTTCTCAAGTATCTCCTCGGCGTCGGGCCGCCCGAGGAGATAGAGCTCGACCGGGCCCGCTGGCTCGATCCCCTGAACCGGGGGACTCTCCTCCACGATATCCTGTACGAGTTCATGGCCCTGATCACGCGGCAGGGCGAGCGTGCCGACCCCGTCCGCCACGGCCCGGTCATGGAGGGGATCGCCCGGCGGATCATCGCCGACTGGAAGATCAAGGTCCCGCCGCCGTCCGAGGGCATCTTCGTACGGGAATACCAGGACATCCGCGCGGCCCTCGAGATCTTTCTGAGGGTCGAGGGCGTGCGTCCGGCGAACATCGTCCCGTTCGCTTTCGAGAAGGGCTTTTCCGCCGTCCCGATCGAGATCCGAGGCGGCCGGTCGTTCCGGCTCAAGGGACGCATCGACCGGATCGACCGGACGGGCCCCGAAACCTTCCGGGTCATCGATTACAAGTCCGGCAATCCCAAGCCGTTCGAAGGCCTGGATGGCTTCGGCCGGGGCCGGATGATCCAGCACGCCCTGTACGCGGTGGCCGTCGAGCGACTCCTCGCCGAGGAGGGCCTGGCGAAGCGGCCCCGGGTGACCGAGAGCGGCTATTTCTTCCCGACCCGCCGCGGCGAGGGCCGGGAGGTCCTCGTCCGGGAGTTCGACCGGGAGGCGTTCCGGTCCCTTCTCCGGGACATCCTGGCCTTCATCTCGAACGGATATTTCGTCAGGACCCCCGCCGACGACTGCGGCTTCTGCGATTACGCCCAGGTCTGCGGCGGCCGCCACAAGGAAACGAAGGCCAAGCTCGAGGCCGACCCGCGGATCGGGCCGGCCTTCGAAAGGCTGAAGTCCTATGACTAAAACGTCCCGCCCCGGCCGAGCCCGCGACCGGGAGGCCCGACGGAGGATCGTCGACGACCTCGACGCGACCTTCCTCGTCGAGGCCGGCGCCGGCTCGGGGAAGACCAAGAGCCTCGTCGACCGGATGATCGCCCTCATCGCGGCCGGCCGGGCGACCGTCCAGACGATGGTCGCGGTGACCTTTACCCGCAAGGCCGCGGCCGTGCTGAGAGGCCGGTTCCAGCTTGCCCTCGAAAGAAGCCTTCATGAGTCGCCTGAGAACGGGGAGCGGCCCCGCGGACGGCGGGAACAAGAGCGCCTCCGGGCCGCCCTCCGCGACCTCGAGCAGGGGTTCATCGGCACCATCCATTCCTTCTGCGCCCGGCTCCTCCGGGAGCGGCCTGTCGAATGCGGGCTCGACCCCGAGTTCGTCGAAATGGAGGAGATCGACGACGCCGTGTTCCGGGAGGCCTGCTGGCACGACCACCTCGCCGAGGCCCGCCTGAGCGCCGCCGACGTTCTCGAGGCCCTCGAGGAGGCGGGGCTCTCCCCGGAGGACCTTCGGGACGCCTTCGACGAGCTGGCCATGTACCCGGAGGTCGAGCCCGAGCCGGGCCGCAAGGACCCGCCGGATCTCGAAGCGGCGCGGACGGCCTTGGAGCGCTTCCTGAACGAAGCGGCGGCGCGGGTGCCCGAAAGCCGACCCGAAGCGGGTTGGGACGACATGCAGAAGCTGATGCGCCGGCTCTTCGGACGCCGCGAGCGGCTGGGCTTCCAGGACCCGTCGCTGCTCATGGAATCCCTCGAGCTCCTCCAGGCCCGTCCCCATGTCACCCTGAAATGCTGGCCCTCCAAAGAGGAGGCCCGCGGCTTCGAAGGCTTTTTCGAGGCCTTCCGGGAAGGGACGGTCAAGCCCGTCCTGGAGGTTTGGCGGGAATTCCGGCACGACAAGGCCTTGGCCTTCCTCGAGCCCGCCCTGCGGTCCTACGACGCCCGGCGCCGGTCGGCGGCCCGGTTGAACTTCGGGGACCAGCTCCTCCTCACCGCGTCCCTGCTTCGCGACAATCCCGAGGTCCGGCGCTACTTCCAGGCCCGCATCCGGCGCGTGCTCGTCGACGAGTTCCAGGACACCGACCCCGTCCAGGCGGAGATCCTCTTCTATCTCACCGGCACGGACGCGGAGGAGGCCGATTGGACCCGGCTGCGCCCGGCCCCAGGTTCGCTCTTCCTCGTCGGCGACCCGAAGCAGTCCATCTACCGCTTCCGGCGGGCGGACATCGACACCTACAACCTGGTCAAAGAGATCATCGCCCGGGCCGGGGGGGAGGTCCTCGAGCTGGCGGCCAACTTCCGCTCCCAGTCGTGCATCGCGGATTTCGTCAACGGGGCCTTCGGGCCGGGCGCCGGGCCGGACGGCCTTTTCCCGGCCGCGGCGACGGACTTCCAGGCCTGCTTCGCGAGAATGCTCACCCATCGGACCGGCTGCGGGGGCGCGTCCGCGGGGATCTTCAGGATCACCTCGCCCAAGGTGGCCCGCGACTCCGAAAGACCGATCGCCGGGCTCGACGCCGAGGCGGTCTCCGCGTTCATCCGCCGGGCCCTCGACGGCGGCCTCGAGGTCCCGCATAAGGGGGACCGCGGCCGCGAACGGCCGCGTCCGGCCCGGCCCGAGGACTTCCTCATCCTTTTCCGCTACAAGAAGAACATGGACATCTATGCCCGGAGCCTTGAGGAGAAGGGCATCCCCTACGAGATCTCCGGCAGCGACGCCTTCTCCGAGAGCCCCGAGATCGCCGCCGTCGTCGGCCTTCTGCGGGCGCTCAAGGACCCGGAGAACGCCGTGCACACCGTGGCGGCCCTGCGCGGGGTGTTCTTCGGCGTGAGCGATCAGGCCCTCCTCGAACACCGGGCCTCGGGCGGATCCCTGGCCTTCACGGAGGGGACGGCCGCCGCCGGTCCGGCTTCGGAGCTCCTTCGCCGGGCCCTGGCCGGCCTGCGCGAGTGGTGGGAATGGACGAGGTCCTTTCCGCCCTCCGTCGCCCTGGAAATGATCCTCGAAGCCTCGGGGCTTCTCGGCTATCTGGCCTCGACGGAGATGGGCGGCTCGCGGGCGGGGAACGTCCTCAAGCTGGTCGAGATCATTCGCGGCCTCGAGGTCGAGGGGACGACTTCGTTCGCGGCGATCGTGGATTTCCTGTCCGACGGCCACCGGCTCGAGACGGTCGAGGAGATGAGCCTGACGCCCTGCCGCCGGGGCGCCGTGCGCCTGATGAACCTCCACAAGGCCAAAGGCCTCGAGGCCCCGGTCGTCTTTCTGGCCCATCCCGCCGGCATGAAGGACCGGGAGCCGGACCGTCACATCGTCCGGAGGGCCGCCGGCGGGTCCGGCGAGCGCCCCGTCATGGGCCGGCCGCGCGGGTATTTCCTGTTCAAGAAGCGCGTCGGATACAGCACCAAGATCCTCACCCAGCCCATGGGCTGGGCGGACGTGGTCGACCGGGCGGCCCGGTATCGGGACGCCGAGGAGCACCGGCTGATGTACGTAGCGGCGACGCGGGCCCGGGACATGCTCATCGTCAGCGCGTATCGGGGCGGTCCGGGCTTCAAGAAGGCCTGGCGGGCCCTCGACGACCGCTTGGAGGGCGTCCCGGAGCTGGAGCCTCTCCCCGAAGGGAAGAGGGCGCCGGAGCCCAAGGCCGGCCCGGCCCCGTCCTCGAAGGAGATCGCCGCGGCCGAGCGCCGCATCCGGGAGGGAAAGGCCGCGGCCTCGCGGGCCCGATATCGTCTCGAGACCGTCACGGCGGTCGCCGAGCCAGGCCCGCGGCCGAGCCTCGGGGAGCCAGGGGGCCGGGGGCGCGAGTGGGGCACGGCGGTCCACTCCCTTCTGAATGTACTCGGGCGGACCTGGGGCCGGGAACCGTGGGCCTCCGGCGGGCCGCCTTCGGACGGGGAGAGGCTTCGGCGGCTGGCGGGCAACGCCCTGGCCGCCGCCGGGCTGGGCAGGGGAGAAGAACGGGAACTGGCGGATCTCGTGACGTCGATCCTGGGCTCGGAGTTCTGGGCCCGGGCCATGGCCGCCGGCCGGAAGCTCTTCGAGGTCCCCTTCTCCGTCCGGATCGATGCCGGCGACCCCGACCACGAGGCGATCTCGAGGACCGGATCGCTGGTCGCCCTGGGGGGGCGAAAGCCCGTCGCCGTGGCCGCCGGGTCGCCCGTCATCCTGTCAGGAGCGATCGACCTCGTCTTCAGGGAAAAGGACGGGTGGGTCATCGCCGACTACAAGAGCGACCGGCTGCCGTCCGCCGCGCTCGGGAGCGGGCCGAAGGCGGCGAGGGAGGCGCTCGATGCCCTCGTGGCCTATTACGCCCCGCAGGTCCGCATCTATTCCCGGCTCTGGGAGCGGATGACGGGCGAGAGGGTCAAGGAATCGGGGCTCTATTTCACGGCCCTGAAGAAGTGGGTTCCCGTCGGCCGGAGTTAGCGCTTCACTCCCGGGACGGGCTCCATCGGCGGCAGGGCGTTGAGCAGGATGACCTCGGCGAAGACGGAGAAGGCGAACGGCCATTCGAGGAGCCGCTCGGCGCCCTTCTTCATGACGAAGGCGGCGTCGGCCTTGAAGTCCAGCCGGTATTCCGTGAACCAGCCGCGGTCGATGAGGAAGTGGACGAAACCCGTCCCGGTCCCGCCGCCCTCGAAGACGCCGACCGTTTCGCCGAGGTCCTGGGACCCCGAGACGCGGACCGTGTAGAGGGCCGAGACGAGCGCTTTCCGGCCGTCGGCGCCGGGGAGGATGTCGCCGAGAACGTAGTTGATCTCGAGGTCGACCCCGAGCTCCAGCCCCTGGAAGGGGATCGACAGGCGGCGGCTTTCCGTCCAGCCCTCGCCGGGGCCGATGGGGTGGACGGGGAACGCCGGGAAGTAGTCGCGGAGGATCTGCGGCAGGGAGATGTTAAACACGCTCTCCGCCCCGAGGGCCTCGGGATTGCGGATGGATTCGACCTTGCCGGTCCGGTTGAACACGACCTGGAGCGGCTCGCCGTCGGGCGTTCCCAGCGTTTGGGACACGACGCGGTCGGGGAGCCGGGCGTTGACCTCGATCCCGGGGCTTGTGAGGTCGGCCCGGACGGAGTCGCGGGCCCCCGGCAGGGCCTTCAGGCGGATCTCGCCGCGGGCGTCGGCGTTGAGGGCCAGGTCCCGCCCGAGGAGGTTCTTCCCGTCGACGTTGACGAGGCTGCCGACGGTGTAGACGAGCTCGGTGCCCGGCGCCGGCCCGAACGTCAGGGAGACCTTCTCTTGGACCTGCGAGGACGCAAGTGAGGCGAGGGAGACGAAGGCTAGGACGCATACGGCCAGAGCAGCCGCCGGCGATCTTGGATCTTTGGCAGTGCCTCTTCGCATTCTGGATCCTATTATACCATGGCCCGGGGCTTTCCGGCCTGTCTCCGGGCTTTCAGACAGCGCCCCAAGAGAGCTGTCAGATGAGATGATCCCATTCGGCGCTTGACGCCGGCGGGGGTGTCGGGATATAAACGGTCCTTCGAGGCCAGGATGTCGAGCCCCGTGACGCCCTTCGAGTTCGAGAAAGCGCTCAAGCACGACACCGCCTTTTCGTTCGTCCACAGGTACCTTCCCGTCGACCGGTTCATCGTCCGGCCCCTGGCGGCCCTTCTCGTCAAGGCCGTCCTGAGGACCTCCATCACCCCCAACCAGCTGACGGTCTGCTCCTTTGTCTTCGGGCTCGCCGGGGGGTTCGCCTATCTCGGGGGGACCCGCGTCCATTTCGCCCTCGCCGGGACGCTGGTCATGATCTCGACGATTTTCGACTGTGCGGACGGGATGGTGGCCCGGACCAAGGACATGACCAGCCGCTTCGGGGCCTATCTGGATCTCTTCCTCGACCGCATCGCGGACTTCGCGGTCCTCGTCGGGATGTCGGTCGGTTATTCCTTCTACGCTCAGGACTTCCGCTATCTCGTGTTCGGCCTGCTGACCGTCGGCCTTTACTTCCTCCAGGTCAGCCTCTTTTATATCGTCAATGTCTACAAAGGCCGCGAGGCGGGCGGAGGGGCGGCCGAGGCCAAGAGCCTGGTCGTCTTCCTCATTTTCATCGTTTCCTTCCTCGGCCGCCTGGACGCGCTGCTCGCCCTTGTCTTCCTCATCTCCTTCATCTCGCTCATCGGCCGCTCGATCCGTTTCCTGGCCCGGGGGCCGGGCCGGAGCGCTCCTCCGTCCCCCTGAGGGACCGGGCGGTCCGGGACCTGACGAGCGGCAGAAGGCCTACCCCCGCCCAAAGCAGGCCGATGACCCGGCGGAGGAGGATGACGGCCATGCCCGCCGTCATGTCGATCCGCAGGAGCGCGAACAGCGAGACGTAGGTCAGCTCGTAGACGCCCATGGAGCCCGGGACGGGCAGGAACGTGTAGAACGACCCCAGAGTGACGATCAGGAAGCACTTGAAGAACGAGGGCACGTCGCCCCCTAGAAAGAGGAACGTGAAATAGATCTCGGCGGCCCACAGCCAGGCCTGCCCGAAATAGGACAGGAAGACCGCCAGGAAAAGCCCGGTATGACGGCCGTAGAACTCGGAGATGTGGGCGTCGGTCTCGAGGATCCGCTCGCGCCGGGCCTCGAGATAGGGGATCTTGATCCCGATCCTCCGGAGCAGCCCGAGGAACCAGGCGAACAATCCCTTTTTCTGCTTGAGGACCAGGAACACGAGGAGGAAGAGAATGACGGCCACCGCGGCGAAGAGCTCAAGCCTCTGGGCCCGGGGCAGGGCGAACTCGGTGACGAGGATGAGGACGGCCAGGGCGACGGTGAACAGGCCGGCCAGGAACTCCACGGTCTTGTCGACGACGACCGAGGCCAGGCACTTGCCGCGGCTGATCCGGTCGAGCATGAAGACCCTGACCGTCTCGCCCCCGAGGTTCCCGGCCGGGGTCAGGTAGCTCACGGCGTAGGCCGAGATGCGGGCCCCGAGGACCTCGCGGAAGGGGACGCTTTCCCGGCACGAGTGCCGGAGGATGGCGTCCCAGTTCAAGGCCCGGACGGTCCAGTAGAGGAGCCTGAGACCGACAAGGGCGGCGATCTCGGGAAGGGTCAGCCGGCCCAGGGCCTTGAGAATGTCGGCCGGGCCGGTCCTGACGACGAGATAGACGAAAAGCCCGGCGCCCGCCCAGCCGATGAGCCTCATGACGAGCTTGCGGACGCGGTGTGGCCGCGAAGCGGGCGTCGTTCCGTCCGGGGCGGTCCTGGGCAGCATGACCATGGCTTGACTCAATCCGGCAATTGGCCTATTTTATTCTCTCTTGCAGGAAAATCAAAGTTGAAGTGTCCCCATACCCGGGCTGGGGCCCTGGCCGCGGCGGTCGCCCTGGCGTTCCTGGCCGGGCCTTTGCCAGCCGCAACCCTCAGGGACATGTCCCCTGACGCCTTGAAAGAGGGGTTCTCCTTGGCCGCCGGTCGAGGCCGTCAAGAGAGGCCGCTCTCCCGGGACCTCTTCTCACTTTCATCGTCAGGTTGGCAGGGTCAGCCTCCCTCCGGAAATGAGGAGCCTGATCAGGAGGCCCGGATCGAGAAGAACTGGGGGCGGGCCATCTTTCAGACCGGGGTGTTCCTCTCCTATTCCACGATCCGATACTGGCTTAGCTACAAGGACTTCATCGAGGACTGGCAGTATGATCTGACCTGGAAGGACCAGGTCCGGCGGTTCTTCACGACCGAGGCCCTGCGCTTCGACTCGAACTGCTTCAGCATCAACTGGACGCACGGACTGGCCGGGGCCCTGTACTATCAAATGGCCCGGGCCAACCGTCTGACATGGCTCGAGTCCACCCTCATGGCCACGGCGGGGTCGCTGTTCTACGAGTACATCAGCGAGTGGAGAGAGGTCATCTCGGTCAACGACATGATCGTCACCTCCCTCGGCGGCTTTCCCCTGGGAGAGGCCTGGTACCAGATGGGAGCTTACTTCCACAGCCGGAA
>JBBIGP010000057.1:0-7035 GCA_037447475.1 Candidatus Aminicenantota bacterium | reverse complement strand
GTCGGTTGGGGATCGTACAGGCAGGAGATCGACGAGCTTTCGCGCGGCCATGCCGTTTCGATCGGCCTCGGCTCCGCCTTTACGTATGTCCGAAGGCGGCCGACGGTCTACGACGCGCAGATCTCCAAGGTCAAGATCGACCCGCCGCCCGCGGAGCCCGTGGACTTCCGGGACAAGGTCTCCGTCGTCCATCTCGTCGGTCCGGTGCTGGACTGGACCGCCTTCGGCAGGGGCTGGAGGCTCCGGTCCGTCACGGACGCTTATCTCGATTTCGCCATGGCCGGCTCGATGGCCGTCAACGAGGTCTCCCGCGTCCGGACCATCCAGGGCCTGAAGACGACGTTGAACTACTACGGATACCACTACGCCTTCGGGACCAGCTTCTCGACGCGCGTCGATCTCGATTGGCGAGGCCTCCAGGTCCGGGCGCTCGCGAGCGGACATATCTGGGACTCGGTGGAAGGCATCGACCGGTTCCAGGCCGACATCACGAACGACGCGAACGCCGTCGACACCCGGGTCCGCTATCTCCTCCGGATCGCCTGGAAGCTGCCGGGCGCCCCGCTTCGGCTGTTCGCCGCTCATGAGGGCCTGCGCCGCTGGGGGCGGATCGACGATGTCGAGGACCGCAGCTTCGATACCAAGACCGGCGCCGGCCTGATCTTCGTTTTTTGAGCGCCGGCCGTCAGCCGAAGATCTCCCAGCCCCGCTGCCGGGCCAGGCGACGCAGCCTGCGATCCGGGTGGACGGCGACGGGATTGCCGACAAGCTCGAGGACGGGAAGGTCTGAGAACCTGTCGGCCAGGGCCCAGGAGCGCTCCCAGTCGACGGTTCCGGGATCGATCCGGCTGAAGAGGGCGGCGACCTTTTCCCGGCCGTAGGGATGGATCCCCGTCTTCCGGCCGGTCAGCTTCCCGCCGGCGGTCTCGAGCTCTCCCCCGATGAGGATCTCCGCCCCCAGCCGCTCCTTGAGCTCGTCGACCAGCATCTGGAGCGAGCCCGAGAGGAGGACGACCCGGCAGCCGTCCGTCTTGAGACGGAGGACCTTCTCCCGGAGGTCGTCGGGGACGGCCTTGCGGAGGAAGGCCCGTCCGAACTCCCGGGCCCAGCGGCGGGCCGTTTCGGGCGTTTCGCCGCGGAGGAACCCGGCGTTGGTGCTGATGGCCCGCTGCAGGCCGCCGCGCAGAAGGTCGCCGGCGAAAGAGAGGAGGAAGGCCGCCGCCCGGCCGAACCCGATCCGGCCGTGGGCGATAAGATGGAGGAAGAAGACCCGCTCGGCGGTCATCCCCTTGAGAAGAGTGCCGTCGAGATCGATGACGGCCAGGCGTATTCTCTCCACGAAGACCTTCCCTTCAGAGGACGATTCCGACGGCGACTCTTACGGGTATAGCACACATCCCGCGACGGGTCAAAAAACGGGGATATTGAATAATTCGGGGCGATAGGCTATCGTGGTCCAGTCATTCGAACTCAAGGAGCCGGATCCATGAACCCCTTCGGGAACACGGAAGTCGCCTTCATCACCAAGACCGACGGGCAGCTGCGGAAGGCCTGGTGGCTGTTCAAGGTCGTCTCGTTCCCCCGTTTGGTCAAAGCGGGAAAAGCGCTCTTGGGACTGGCCGGGGCGCTCCGCTTTCCCGTCCGATGGCTGTTGAAGCCGACGATCTTCAGCCATTTCTGCGGCGGGGAGACGCTCGAGGAATGCGCCCCGGTCGTCCAACGCCTGGCCGCTCACAACGTCCGCTCCATCCTGGACTACTCGGTGGAGGGGACGGAGTCGGACGAGGACATCGCGGCCGCCCTGGACGAGACCTTGCGGGCCGTCCGGCACGCCGCCGCGGACAGGAACATCCCCTTCGCGGTCTTCAAGCCCACCGCGTTCGCGCCGTTCGGTATCCTCGAGAAGGCCGCCGCCGGCACGCTGGAGACAGATGAGGAGAAGGCCGAGGCCGCCAAGTTCGAAGAGCGCCTGGAGACCCTTTTCCGCGCCGCCTGGGAAGGCGGGGAAGCCATCATGATCGACGCCGAGGAGACCTGGATCCAGAGCGCCATCGACGACGTCGTGACGGCGATGATGGAGAAATACAACCGGCAGAAGGCCATCGTTTACAACACCCTCCAGATGTACAGGCACGACCGGCTCGATTTCCTGGAGAGGGCCCTCGCCGCCGCCGAGAAGGGCGGCTATTTCCTGGGCATCAAGCTCGTCCGCGGCGCCTACATGGAGAAGGAAAGGGCCCGGGCGGCCGAGCTGGGCTATCGAAGCCCCATCCACCCCGACAAGGCGGCGACAGATAAGGCCTACGACGACGCGCTGACCTTCTGCGTCAGGCACATCGACCGCATCTCGCTCTTCAACGGCACCCACAACGAGGCGAGCTGCCAGCACCTCATGGACCTCATGCGCCGCGGGGGGCTCGAGCCCGCCGACCCGCGCGTCTATTCCTCGCAGCTTTTCGGGATGAGCGACCATATCAGCTTCAACATGGCCCGCGCGGGCTACAACGTCGCCAAGTACATCCCCTACGGCCCCGTGAAGCACGTCCTGCCGTACCTCATCCGCCGGGCGGAGGAGAACACGGCCGTGGCCGGGCAGACGGGCCGCGAGCTGAGGCTCATCGAAGAGGAGCTCGAGAGGCGCAGGACCGTCCGCGGGCGGTGACAGGCGGCCCGTCCGCGTAGCTATGCCTGAGCTCGTTCTCCAACATGAGCTTCAGATGAAAAATCGTGTCCTCCCGCAGTTTTGCCCGCGCCCAGTCTTTCTGGTTGGGTGCGAGGAGCTCGCCGAGGCCTTCGAGTATCTTCCTGTTGCTCTTTTATTGATAAATAGGGTCTGCTGAGAAGGCTTTCTTGCTCTCAGCGATTGCGAGCTTATTGGAACATCGCCTTCTTGACCCGGGAAATCGTTTTCCTCGTCTTGGACTTCTTTTTGGAGAACTTCAGATATCTCTGCCGGGCCTTGCGCTTGTACGTCCGCGGCTTCTTCGCTTCCAGGGCAGCAGGCCCTGCCGGCAACGGCGGGCCGCTTCCTGGCATTGACGCACAGCGGCGGGTTAGCGTATCATCACAGTACAAGGAGAAACGAATATGTCCATCAAGCTCACGGCCGTCATTGCCAAAGAGGATAGATGGTACGTCGCTCACTGCGTCGAGTTGGGCGTCGTGAGCCAGGGAAAATCCATTGAAGAGGCCCAGGCCAATCTCAGAGAAGCCGTTGAGCTTTATCTCGAAAGTTTCGGCGCGGATGACATCCCCCAGGGTCTTGGCGAGATCATGCTCTACCCGCTCGAGGTCGCCATCGGTGGCTAAGCTCCCGGTCCTTTCCGGCCACGATCTCGTACGCCTTTTGCTGAAGCAGGGATTCGTTGTCGTCCGCCAAAAGGGGAGCCATATCAGCATGCGGAAGGGCGAACACAAGATGGTCATCCCGCTCCATGACGAATTGGCAAAAGGGACCCTGTTGGGAATCTTGAAACAGTGCGGCCTGTCAAAAGACGATCTGCTCGGCATTCTCACTGCGAAAAAGACCACGTAGCGGCCGATTTTCCGGCGTTGCGCCTCGGAATCAGTTTGCCCGTTGGGCGGGGACCCGGGCGATGAGCAGGGTCGTCGGGTCGAGGCGCAGGCCGAGGGCCTTGGGGGCGCGCTTCCCGGGGCCCTTGACCAGGTTGAACTGGACCTGCTCGCCCCGGTGCCGCAGGGTGATGAGGACGTCGATGGCGTCCATGAGGCCCTCGAGAAGGAACGGCACCCCGCTCTCGTCGAAGAGGGGCTCGTCCCCTTTGAGGGAGGCGCTGAACCAGACCTCGAGCCCCAGGCGGGCGGCGAACTCCTTGAACTTCTCGAGGTCCTCCGGGCCGGCCTGGGCGAAGTCGAGGCCGTCGACGATGAGCGTTTCGGCGGGGAAGTTTCCGTGGACGATCATGGCCTCGAGGCTCCGCAGGACCTGCTCGGTCCTGGCCCCGTCCTGCTTGAAGTTCATGATGACCCGGTTGCGGACGATCTCGTCGTAGATGGCCAGGGCGCCCTTCATGCCCCGCTTCTTGGCCATCTCCTTGAAGATGTCCTCGTACCAGGTGATGATGTAGTCCACGCGGCTCGAATACGAGACGTGGATGACGGGCTTGCCCTGGATGAGCTTGTCGGCGGCCATGTGGACGAGGCAGGCCGTCTTGCCGACGCCCTTGCGGGAGGCCAGCACCCCGAGGCGGCCCTTGCCGAGCCCTCCGGCCAGCGACCGTTCGAGGACCCGCAGGGGGCTCCTCTTGACGAGCTCTTCCTTGATCTTGAGGGTCATGGGCGTCTCCTTGGATTATTTCCGGCCGCCCCGGCGCTGGCGCTCGAGGTGCTGCTCCATGAGCAGCTCGGCCATGGTCTGCGGCACCCGGCCGTATCTCAGGAACTCCATGGTGAACTCGGCCTTGCCCTGGGTCAGGGAGCGAAGGACCGTCGCGTAGCCGAACATCTCGCTCAGGGGGACCTCGGCGTCGACCCGGGCGAACGTCCCGTCCTCGACGGAGCTGACGATCATCCCCCGCCGCTGGCTGATCGAGCCGAAGACGTTGCCGGCGAACTCGGAAGGCCCCTCGACCGAGACCTTCATGATGGGCTCGAGGATCCGGGGATCGGACTTCGGATAGACCTGGCGGAAGGCGCCCTGGGCCGCGGTCTGGAAGGCGATGTCCGAGGAGTCGACGGGGTGGTAGTTGCCGTCGGTCAGCACGACCCGGACCCCGATGACCGGGAAGCCGATGAGCGCGCCCTTCCTGACGGCCGCCTTGAAGCCCTTGTCGCAGGACGGGATGAAGTCCCGGGGGATGCGGCCGCCCTTGACCTCGGCGACGAACTCGTAGTCGCCCTTGGCCAGGGGCTCGAGATAGCCGATGATCCGGGCGTACTGGCCGGCCCCGCCGGTCTGCTTCTTGTGGGTGTAGTCGAAATCGACCCGCCGGCCGAGCGCCTCCCGGTAGGCGACCTCGGGACGGCCGGCCCGGACCTCGGCCCGGTACTCGCGCTTCATGCGCTCGAGGTAGACGTCGAGGTGCAGCTCGCCCATGCCCTGGACGATGGTCTGGTTGGATTCGGGATCGACGTAGGTCCGGAAGGTCGGGTCTTCTTTGGCGAACCGGCCGAGGGCCTTGGCCATCCGGTCGGCGGCGTTCTTGTCGACCGGGGTGATGGCCAGGGAGATGACCGGCTCCGGGACGTAGAGGGCGCTCATGGCCAGCCGCAGGCCCGGGCTGCAGAAGGTGTCGCCCGAGGCGCATTCGACCCCGAACAGGGCCACGATGTCGCCGCAGGAAGCCTCCTCGATGTCGGACATGGCGTCGGCGTGCATGCGGACCAGGCGGCCGACCCGGATCCGCTGCTCGGAGCGGGTGTTGACGAGCTCGTCGCCGCGGCGGAGGCTCCCCTGGTAGATGCGGATGTAGGTCAGCTGTCCGTAGGGGCCGTCCTCGAGTTTGAAGGCCAGAGCGCAGGTTTTGGCGCCGGGATCGGGGACGAGGACGCGCTCGGCCCCGCCGGCGTCGAGGTCGGCCGCCTTGTTCTCCACTTCGGCGGGATTCGGCAGGTAGTGGACGACGGCGTCGAGCAGGGGCTGGATGCCCTTGTTCTTGTAGGCCGAGCCGATGAACACGGGGACGAGCCGGCGGGCGATCGTGCCGCGGCGGACGGCGGCCCGGATGAGGTCTTCGGTCGGCCGGCTTTCGAGAACGGCCTCGGTCAGCTCGTCGGAGAACATCGCGGCGGCGTCGAGGAGCTTCTCGCGCCGGGCGGCGGCCTCGGCGAGAAGCTCCGGCGGGACGTCGCCCGTCCGGACGATCTCCCCGTCGGGGCCGTCAAAATAGAGGGCCTTCATCGTCACCAGGTCGATGAGGCCCTCGAGGGCCGTCTCCATCCCGATGGGCATCTGCATGAGGACGGCGTTGTGGCCGAGCTTGTCGGCGATCTGGTCGCGGACCTTGAAGGGATTGGCGCCGATGCGGTCGAGCTTGTTGACGAAGGCCATGAACGGGACATTGTAGCGCCGCAGCTGGCGGTCGACGGTGATCGTCTGGGACTGGACGCCGCCGACCGAGCAGAGGACGAGGACGGCCGAATCGAGGACCCGCAGCGACCGCTCGACCTCGATGGTGAAGTCGACGTGGCCCGGGGTGTCGATGATGTTGATGGAATGATCGGCCCAGGAGACGTTGGTCGTCGCCGAGGCGATGGTGATGCCCCGCTCGCGTTCGAGGTCCATGGAGTCCATCGTGGCCCCGACGCCGTCCTTGCCCTTGACCTCGTGGATCCTGTGGATCTTCTTGCAATAGAACAAGATGCGCTCGGTCAGGGTGGTCTTGCCCGAGTCGATGTGGGCGCTGATGCCGATGTTGCGCATGCTCGCCGTCGCGGTGCTCATATACGTTGGCCTTCGGTCAGAGATTCATCGCTGGGTGGTTTGTCCGGGCCGGACCCGGCCCGGGTCGGAGGTACGGCTCATCCAGATACGATGGAGCCTCCATTATAGCCGAAATCCGGCCCGTTCTCAAGAGCTGGGGCCGGCCGGTTCTCCCGGGGCCACAAAAATTCGAGCATTCTGCTGAACATTCTGCTTGGCAAAGATTTTTTCCGGCTTAAATTTATTATTGGAGAGAGGTTGGTCAATGGGTCGGTTTTTCGGGTGTGGCTCAAAAAGCGGATTGTCCCGCGTAACCCCTGCTCATAGACTACCATCAAGGGGATATCGAGACCCGCGGGAATCCCTTTGTCTCACAATGTTAAGGCGAGGAGGTGGTTGAGATCTAGTTGGTTGTCCGTGCTGGGTTTTTCTTAATATTCTGATTTAGGGAGGTTGAAATGAATAAATTGTTTGTTTGGTTGAAATTGGCTTTTATCTTTTTGGTTTCTTTGTTTTTCTTGACCGGGGCGACGAACGATCAGGACGCGGAAGTGCAGGAATTCGTTCCTAACGAAGTCCTGGTCAAGGTCAAACCGGAGGCCGGCCGTGCCATGGCCATAGAAGCGATCGAATCGCTTCAGGCCAAGGTCGTT
>JBBIGP010000056.1:9352-18455 GCA_037447475.1 Candidatus Aminicenantota bacterium | reverse complement strand
TGGGCGGAGGGGGAACGAAAGCCCTTCCCCCTCCGGACCACCCTTCTCCGGAGCCAGAGGCTCCGCCGACCAAGGGGGAGGCACCCCTTGGAACCCCCAGCGGTCCGGAGACCGCAATCCCCTGCCGCGTCGGGCGGGCGGGGACTAACGCCGTGCCACCCGCCTCCCAAGCATGCATGTCCAAGATTGATAATGCGCGGGAAATCGGACATACTCGACCCATGCCGGGAAAACGCGGAGAGACGGCCCACCGTTTCGAGCACGAGGCCATGGCCACGGTCTTCGAGATCTTCATCGCGGGAAAGGACCGGGAATACGCGCGGCAGGCGGCCCGGGCCGCGTTCGGGGAGATCGACCGCCTCGAGCGGCTGTTCAGCCGCTTCGACCCCACGAGCGAGACGAGCCGCATCGGCCGCCTCGCTCCGGGCGGGTCGATGCGCGTCGGCATCGAGACCGTCGAATGCCTGGCGCTGGCCGAGCGAGCCCGGATGGAGACGGGCGGGGCTTTCGATATCAACTACCGGGCTTTCCTCTCCGGTGCGGCCCGCGCAAGCAAGGCCGATTCCGGCGAGCCGGCGAAAGGCTCCGGGAAACGGCGGCCGAGGCCCGCCGGCGCCTTCCGCCTGGAACGGCTGCCGGACGGGTTCGCGGTCGTTCTGACCCCCGCTGCCCGCGAAAGGAAGGCTCCGCCCCTCGATCTCGATCTCGGGGCCGTCGGCAAGGGCTACGCCCTCGACGCCGCGCGTCAGGCCCTCCTCGAGTGGGACGTCTCGAACGCACTCCTCCACGCCGGGACGAGCACCGTCTTGGCCATGGGTCCGGGCCCCGGGAGCAAGAGGCCGGGCGCGGGCTGGCCTGTCGGTCTGGCCACGGGCTGGTCCGCCATTCGGGCCCCTAAGAGGATTTTCCTTCGCGACCGGGCTTTGAGCGGCTCCGGGACAGAGGTCAAAGGCGCCCACGTCTTCGACCCCCGGACGGGAAAGCCCGCCTCCGGCCACGCCGCAGCCTGGGCCTCCCATCCTTCCGCCGCCTGGTCCGACGCTCTCTCGACGGCTTTCCTGGTCATGTCCGCGGAAGACGTCGGCGGTTTCTGCCGCCGGCACCCCGAAGCCTGGGCCCTGGTGATAATCGGCCCGAAAACGTGTAAAATATTCCCTGCCGGCGCGCTCGACCGACCTCGCCGGACGCCGACAAGGAGACCCGTATGAAAAGGACAATCGCCACGGCGGGGCTCGCCCTGCTCGGACTGGCCCTGGCCGCCCCCCCCGCCTCCACGGGCCCCCAGGATCAGGAGAAAGAGATCCTCCAGATCCATCTGCCCAAGCCGATGTTCGTCGGCACGCCCCGGAACATCCGGACCCCCAATCTCGAAACGATCACCGGGAAGCCGCGCGGCCCGTTCCTGGTGCCCGCGGGAACTGTCCTGCTCTCTGCCGGCAAGCCGGTCACGGCGAGCGACAAGGACCCGATCATCGGCGAGCTCAGCTTCGTCACCGACGGCAAGAAATCCGGCGAGGACGGCTATTACGTCGAGCTCGGGCCCATGCTCCAATGGGTCCAGATCGACCTCGGCCGGTCCCACGAGCTCTACGCCATCGTCGCCTGGCACTACCACAGCCAGGCCCGGGTCTACAGGGACGTCGTCGTCCAGGTGTCCGACGACAAGGACTTCGTCATCGGCGTGACGACGGTCTTCAACAACGACCACGACAACTCGTCGGGCCTCGGCGCCGGAAAAGACAAGGAATACATCGAGACGTTCGACGGCAAGCTGTTCGATCCCAAGGGGGTCAAGGCCCGCTACGTCCGGCTCTATAGCGCCGGCAACACGGCCAACGACATGAACCACTACGTGGAGATCGAGGTCTACGGCCTCCCGGCCCGATGACCGGCAAGCTCTTCCGCGCCCTCGGCCTCGGCGCCGTCCTCGGCGCCCTCCTCTTCCGTGCCGCCGGCCTGGACCTCCGTCCGATGCACCACGACGAGGCCAACCAGGCCGTCAAGTTCGGGGAACTCCTCGAACGGGGGGACTACCGCTACGATCCGGACGACCACCACGGCCCCAGCCTCTACTACCTGACGCTCCCCGCCGCCCGGGCGGCGGGCGAACGCTCGCTGCCCGAATTGAGGGAAACGACGCTCCGGGCGGTCCCGGCCTTGTTCGGCGCGGGGATCGTCCTCCTGATGCTGCTTTTCGGCAAAGGCCTCTCCCCGGGGGGGGCGCTCGCCGGGGCGGCCCTGGCCGCGGTCTCTCCCGCCATGACCTACTACAGCCGGTTCTACATCCAGGAGACGCTCCTCGTTTTCTTCTTGGCCGGCCTCGTCGCGGCCGGGTGGGCCTATTTCCGGAAGCGGGCCGGATGGCGGGCCCTGGCCGCGGGCCTTTGCGCCGGAATGATGTTCGCCACCAAGGAGACGAGCCTTGTCCTCTTCGCGGCCCTGGCGGCGGCGCTCGGGGTCGAACGTCTCTTCGGGGCCCGCGGCTCGGCCTCCGGACTCTATGTCAGCGTCGAGGGCAAGGGGGAAAGAGCAGGCAGGCCGCGCGGACGGCTTCCGGTCGGCCATCTCCTGATCTTTCTGGCGGCCTCCGGCGCGGTCGCCGCCGTGTTCTTCACCTCTTTTTTCAGCCACCCGGCGGGCCTGCTCGACTCGGTGAGAGCCCTCGGGACCTATCTCGGGCGGGCCGGCGGGGGCGGCCTCCACGTCCATCCGTGGCACTATTACCTCGGAACGTTGACCTATTCCCGGTTCGCCGGAGGGCCCGTCTGGAGCGAGGTCTTCGTCCTCGCCCTGGCCCTCATCGGAGGCTTGGCCGCTATCCGGCGTGACGGGGGCGGCGCCGGGGAGACGGCGCTGCTCCGCTTCGTCCTTGTCTTTACGCTCTTCAGCGCGGCCGTCTATTCGGCCATCCCCTACAAAACCCCTTGGAACCTGCTGCCCTTCTACTGGGGCACGCTCCTGCTCGCCGGCCACGGGGCCGGCGTCCTGTTGGCCGTGAAGGTCAGCCGCCTTCGCCTGGTCCGCCCCGCAATCGCGATCCTGCTCGCGGCAGGCTTCGCCCACCTCGCCTGGCAAGGCTACCGGGCCAATTTCGTGAACCACTCGAACCCGGCCAACCCCTACGTCTACGCCCAGACGAGCCCGGACTTCCTGAAGCTCGTGGAGCGGGTCGAGGCGGCCGCGGCGGCCTCCTCCGAGGGTCGCTCGATGCTCGTCAAGGTCGTCGCCCCGCCCGACGAAACCTGGCCCATTCCCTGGTACCTGCGGGGATATACAAGGGTCGGATACTGGACGGACATCGAAGAAGCCGGTGATCTCGGCGACGCGGAAGCGGTCATCGCCTCGGCCGCTTTCGTTGACGCAATCTCGGAACGGCTCGGAGACGGCTATCAGCTGAGCTATTTCGGCCTACGCCCCGAAGTGCTCCTGGCCCTTTTCGTCAAGCGGCCCCCTATTTCTTGAGGAGGGGGGCGTAGATGTTCATCTTGGGCGGATCGTCGCCCGTGGCCCGGGAGGCCCAGAGCAGCCCGCGCTGGACGATCTCGCGGGCCTCGGGAACGTCGAAGTCCGCAGCCACATGGCCGAGCGAGGTGTAGAAGACGCGACCCCGTCCGTACAGCTTCTTCCAGACGACGGGCATGACGACCCCGTCGATCCAGGGCGCGTGCTCGCCGGAAAAGGTCGTCGTCGCCAGGACCTCGACGGCCGGGTCGACATGCATGTAGTACTGCTCGGACCTCATATGGAAGCGCTTCAGGCCCTTGACGATCGGGTCGGCGGGCTTGACGATGTCCACGTCGTAATCGACGATGCCCCCGGGATGGGAGACCCACTGGCCGCCGACCATGAACTGGTACTCGACGGCCGAGCGGTGGGCGTCGCCCAGCCCGCCGTGCCAGCCGGCCAGGCCGACGCCGGCCTTGACGGCCGCCTCGAGGTTGCGCTCCTGCTCGGTCTTGATGTCGGACATCGTGAAGATGTGGACGATGAGGTCGAGCGTCTTGAGCTTCTCCAGGTCGAGGTAGGCGTCGAGGGTGTCGGAAATCTCGACGGTGAAGCCCTGGGTCTCGAGCCAAGGCGCGAAGATGTCGACGCACTGCTTGGGCTCGTGGCCCGCCCAACCTCCCCAGACGAAGAGGGCGGAGCGCTGCGTCTGCGGGGCCTCAGGGGGGGGCCCCCCGCACACGAGGAGCGAGGCCGCGGCCACGGTGGCCAGGGCCAAAGCGGCATACGTTCTCATGACGGCCTCCGTTCTGTCCTGCCGGCCGGCGGCCCGGCCGCCGGACGCGGCTTATTCGAGGTCCCGGACCCAGATGTTCCGGAAGCGGACCGGGTCGCCGTGGTCCTGGAGGGAGATCGGCAGCCTGTCGGCGTGGGCTTTGTAGGGCGGCCGGGCCTTGTGGGCGGTCGGGCCGGTCAGCTCCCGGGCGTCATGGACGACGATGCCGTTGTGGAAGACGGTCATCCGGGCCGGCGAGACGAGCCCGCCGTCCTTGTCGAAGCGGGGCCGGCGGAAGACGATGTCGTAGGTCTGCCATTCCCCGGGCGGCCGGCAGGCGTTGACCTCGGGTGGGAATTGGCCGTAGAGCGAGGCCGCCATCCCGTCGGCGTAGGTCGCATTGCCGTAGCTGTCGAGGACCTGGACCTCGTAGATCTCCATGAGGAAGACCCCGCTGTTGCTCCGGGCCTGTCCCTCGCCCCGCGGGGGTTCCGCCGCCATCCACTCGACGTGGAGCTGGCAGTCGCCGAAGGACTTGACGGTCTTGACGGCCCCGGTCTTGGCGACGACCTCCATATGACCGTCGGCGACCTTCCATCGGGCCGGCTGGCCCTTTGCGTCCGTCCACTGGGCGAGATCCCGTCCGTCGAAGAGAACGACGGCGTCAGCGGGCGGCGGCACGGGAGGGCCGGGTGGGCCGGGGTCGACGACCGGCGGCAGGGGCCGGTTCGGATCGTGGATGGCCCAATCCTGCTGGGCCTGCGGGGCGGGGCCCGCGCAGGCGAGAAGGACCGTGGAGATGATCCCGGCGATCGGCAGCAGACATCTTCGCATCATGCCGGCTCCTTTCCCTCTACAGGCTCCAGCCGGGCCGGTACTCGAAGTGCAGGGACTCGTTGGCCTCGGGCAGGTTGGTGAATTCCATCTTGTCGCCGTCCCAGAGGAGCTTCATGTTGCGGTCCTTGAGGAGGACGGCGACGTTGGCCAGGAGCATGGCCTCGGTCAGCGGGCCCGAATAGGCGAAGTCGGTCGTCGACTTCGTCCCCTTCTTGATGGCCTCGATCCACTCCAGCCGGATGCCGGATGACCGCGGAATGGTCTTTTCCGGCCTCACGTATTCCTGCATCCTCGATTCGGGGATGAGGCGGGGATTCTCGCCGTAGACGCTGCACATGAGGAGGCCCTTGTCGCCGCGGAAGAGGACCCCGCCGCCCTCGTCGCCCATCATCCGTCCCGGTTCGAGCTCGGGCGGGCGCGGAGGCATGAGGCCGCCGTCCCACCAGGTCAGGGTCACGGGCCCCATCCCTTCCCGGGCGGCGAACTCGTAGGTGACGACCTCGGCCCAGGGGTAATAGTCCTTGGTGAAGGGGGTCGAGGAGGCCTGGACGCTGACGGGCGATTTGAGCTTGAGGGCCCAGAAGGGATGGTCGTAGATGTGGGCCCCCATGTCGCCCAGGGCGCCCGTGCCGAAGTCCCACAGCCCGCGCCACTTGAACGGATGATAGGCGGGATGGTAGGGCCGGAAGGGCGCCGGGCCGAGCCAGACGTCCCAGTCGAGGGTCGATGGCACGGAGGGGATCTCCATCGGGGCGTCGATGCCCTGGGGCCAGATGGGGCGGTTCGTCCAGCAGTGGACCTCGCGGACGTCGCCGATGGCCCCGTCCCAGATCCACTCGCAGATGAGGCGGGCCCCTTCGCCGGCGTGGCCCTGGTTGCCCATTTGGGTGACGACCTTGGCCTCCTTGGCGGCCTTGGCCAGCAGCCGGGCCTCCTTGATCGTGTGGGTCAGGGGCTTCTGGACGTAGACGTGCTTTCCCAGCTTGATGGCGGCCATGGCGATGACGGCGTGGGTGTGGTCGGGGGTCGTCACCGTGACGGCGTCGATGCCCTTCTCTTTCTCCAGCAGGCGGCGGAAATCGCGGTACTTGGCGGCCTTCTCGTACATTGCCTTTTCGGCGGGTTCGAGGCGGTCGGAGCGCAGGAGCCGGGCCATCTGCTCGTCGTCGACGTCGCAGAGGGCGACGACGTTCTCGGTGCGGACGCCCCGGACGTCGGAGAAGCCCATGCCGCCGACGCCGATGCAGGCGATATTGACGGTGTCGCTCGGGGCCTTCTTCTTCTGGGTCGCTCCGACAACGTGGCGGGGGACGACCATCATCCCGGCCGCGGCAGCCGAGGCCGCGCCCAAAAACTTACGGCGGCTCCAGGGGCCTTGTCCGGTCGCAGGGGCTTTCTTGATCTCGTTCATGTTCTCCTTCCTCTCCAAGGGCGTTTCTCGATCACCGATCAGGAGGGCTCGGCCGCGCGGGAGTTCATGTCGGGGAGGTCCTGCCGGGTGAAAACGTGAAGACGGGGCGGGATCGGGAGAAGTAGCGACGCGCGGTCCATGCCGGATACCAAAGAGGCTTATATCACAAAGGCGCGGCGGGGGTCAATTTCGCGCGGGGTCCGGTTTTACTTTTGCGGAGCGAGCCGGTATGATCCTCCCATGGATACGGGCGCCCTCACCGAAACCGGGCCGATGCGGGCCCTCCTCCTCAAGCATCCCCGGCAGGCCTGGATCGATCAGAACAGCGTTGGAAGACAATGGAGAGCCCTGGGCTACCCGGAGGAGCCCGACTTCGCCAGGGCCTGCGAGGAGTTCGATGCGTTCGCCGGGATCCTCGGCCGGTGCGTCCCCGAGATCCGCTTCCTGCCGGAAGATCCGCGGACCGGGCTCGATTCGATCTACGTCCGGGATGCGGCCTGCCTCACGCCGCAGGGCATCGTCCTTTGCCGGATGGGCAAGCCCCTTCGGGGCGATGAGCCGCGGGCCGTCGATGCGTATTTCGCCGCGGCCGGCTGGCCCGTCGCCGGCGAGATCCGCGAGCCGGGGACGCTCGAGGGCGGCGACGTCGTCTGGCTCGACGCGAGGACCCTCGCCGTCGGCCGCGGCTACAGGACCAACGCCGAGGGCATCCGTCAGCTCCGCGAGATCGTCGCCCCGGACGGCTGCAGGGTCATCGAGGTCCCTCTCCCCCACTGGGGCGGGCCGGACGACGTCTTCCATCTGATGTCCGTCCTCAGCCCGGTGGCGGAGAGCCGCCTTCTTGTCCACTCGCGCCTTCTCCCCGTGCCCTTCCGCGAACGGCTGCTCGGTTCGGGCTTCGAGCTCCTCGAGGTCCCGGACGCGGAGTTCGAGACTATGGGCGGGAACGTCCTGGCCCTCGGGGCCGGCCGTTGCCTGTGCCTGGCCGGGAATCCCCGGACGGCCGAGTTCCTGAACAGGGCCGGGCTCGAGGTCCTGACCTACGAGGGCCGGGAGATCTCCCTCAAGGGGTCCGGCGGCCCGACCTGCCTGACCCGCCCCCTCGCGCGTTGAGAACGGAGGAGCCCGGGGACGCATGCGGCTGGTTTGTGTCTCCCGCTTGGGCCGACCGAGAAATTGACTTATCCGCCGGAGAAATCTATACTGGAACGCTTGGAATCCTACCGAAGGACGTGACGATGGACCTCTTCGAGAAATGCAAGGGCTTCTACTCCGACCCCGCGGTCGCCCAGAAATACGGCTATCCCCTCAATCCCAAGACGGCCCAGGCCATGGGCATCTTTCCCTACTTCATCCCCATCGAGCAGCCCGAGGGGACCGAGGTCGTCATCCACGGCAAGAAGTACATCATGATCGGCTCCAACAACTACGTCGGCCTGACCAACCACCCGAAGGTCAAGGAAGCGGCCATCGAGGCCATCAGGAAGTACGGCACAAGCTGCACGGGATCGCGCTTCCTCAACGGGACCCTCGACCTCCATCTCGAGCTCGAGGAACGGCTGGCCAAGTACGTCCAGATGGAGGCCGCCCTGGTCTACAGCACGGGCTTCCAGGCCAACCTCGGCAGCATCCCGGCCGTCATGGACCGCGAGGACATCATCGTCACCGACAAGGAGGTCCACGCCAGCATCATCGACGGCGTCCGGATGGCCAAGGTCCAGAAGCACGTCCACACCCGCTATTTCAAGCACAACGACATGGCCGACTTCGAGAAGGTCATGAAGGGCCTGCCTCCGGAGCCGGCCAAGCTGGTCATCGTCGACGGCGTCTTCAGCATGGGCGGCGACATCGCCCCCCTGCCCGAGATCATTCCCATCTGCAAGAAGTACGGCGCCCGGCTGATGGTCGACGACGCCCACTCGCTCGGCGTCCTCGGCGGCGGACGGGGCACGGGGCCCCACTTCGGGCTGCAGAAGGACGTCGACCTGGTCATGGGGACCTTCAGCAAGTCCTTCGCCTCGGTCGGCGGCTTCATCGCCGGGCCCAAGGAGGCCGTCCACTGGATCCAGATCTTCTCGCGGCCCTTCATCTTCAGCGCCAGCCTGCCGCCCTCCAACGCCGCCACGGTCCTGGCCTGCCTCGACGTCCTCGAGCAGGAGCCGGAGCGCGTCGAGCGCGTCAACAAGGTCGCCGAGCGGATGAGGGACGAGCTGCGGGCCATGGGCTACAACATCGGCACGACCCAGACCCCCATCATCCCCATCATCATCGGCGACATGATGAAGACCATGCAGGCTTGGAAGGTCTTCTTCGAGGCCGGCATCTACACGAACGTCGCCCTGCCGCCCGCCGTCCCGCCGGAGCTGTCGCTCCTGCGGACGAGCTACATGGCGACCCACACCGACGAGCAGCTCGAAAAGATCCTCGAGGTCTTCAAGAAGGTCAAGGACCTCGTCCACATCGAAGGCTAGCGGCGCCTCGCCCGGCCCCTGGAACGCCCTGTCCCTACGGGTCCCCATTCTTCTGAACGTTGTTTCATCTCAAGTCCCCGGGAACGGGAGAGTTCCGTTAACATTTTGGGGGCGGCGCGGGTAGAACCATGCGAATGAACGGGACGGAGAAGGAGCTCGTGGAGA
>JBBIGP010000056.1:0-9252 GCA_037447475.1 Candidatus Aminicenantota bacterium | reverse complement strand
GGCGGCGCGGGTAGAACCATGCGAATGAACGGGACGGAGAAGGAGCTCGTGGAGATGGTTCTCGCCGGCCGCACCGAAGCCTTCGAGCCGCTGGTCACCCTTCACCGCCGGCCGCTCCTGGCCCTCGCCTACCGGCTGACCCGGGACCGCGAGGAAGCCCTCGAGGTCGCCCAGGAGGCCTTCTATCGGGCTTTCCGCTCTCTGGGACGATTCGACGCCTCGCGGAGCTTCCGGAACTGGCTCTTCCAGATCGCGGCCAACGAGGCCCGCGACAGGATGAGGAAGTCAATCCGGGAGAGGGCGGCCCTGGAAGGCGCGGTCCGCGACGTTCCGCGGCCCGCGGATCCCGAGGCGGGGCATGACGGGCGGGAGGTCCGTTCGGACCTTATGGACTGCCTGTCCGAGCTCAGCGCCCGGGAGCGCGAGGTGTTCGTGCTCCGGGACATCGAGGAGCTCGACATCCGGGAGACGGCCCGCGCACTGGGGTGTTCGAGCGCATCCGTACGGGTCAACCTGTCCAAGGCCCGGCGCAAGGTCCGCGATGCGATCCGTGCCCGACACCCCCATCTGGAGGCAGGACGATGAATTGCCGGAGAGCGAAAAGGCTGATGCCTCTCCATGCCGGGAACGATCTTTCGGCGAGGCGGATGCGGCAGGTGGGCGGCCACCTGGACTCGTGCCCGGCCTGCCGGAGGGAGCTCGAAGAGTATCGGAGGGCCCTGGGGACGGTCCGGTCGGCGGCGCGGGCGGAAGATGCACCGGACTGGAGCGACGGCGAATGGCGGGCGGTCGTGGCCCGGGCCGTTGAGGGGGGACGGGGCGGGCGGGACAGGAGGGCCGCCGTTCGCGGGCCCGTCCTGAGGCCTCGCTGGGCCGTGGCGGCGGGAGCGGCGGCCGCGCTTGTCGTGGCGGCCGTGATGCTGGTCTGGCGGAACACCGGCATGAGGCCGGGCCCGGCGGTCGCGAGTCGGGCGGCCGGCGAGCACGGCCTGGGGCTCTCGGCCACAGCGCCGCGGGCCGGTGAACAACGCACAGGGTCCGTCGTCGAGCAGGACGTCGTCTCGGTCACCCTTGTTTCGCAAGAGACAGGGCTCCAGGTCGTCTGGTTCTTCCGCAAGGATTTCGAATGGAAAGGAGACCAAGAATGAACAAAGGACTCGCATTGTTCCTGGCTTGCGCGTTGTCGTTGGGGTTCGCCATGACGGCTTTCGCCGGTAAGGATGCCGCCCAGGCGAAAGAGGAAACGCCGGGGCCGGCGGTCAAGAAAGAACTGATCAGGCTGAAATTCGTTCCGGGGACGGACATCATCACCCTGATCCAATCGCTGATGGATCTCCGGTACGAACGGGTCACCGTGGACGCCAGCAGGAAGATCCTGACCGTGGTGGCCGCCGCCGAAACCTTCGAAAAGATCAAGCAGGTCGTCCGCGAGGTCGACGTCAAGCCGGCCGACCTGCTCTTCACCGTCCAGCTCGTCCTCGGCGCGGAAGCGGAGTCAGGGTCGGCCGATCCCATCCAGAACGATCCCCTCATCAGGGAGTTGCGCGGCCTGCTCCGCTACAAGAGCTACACGCTGCTGGACAGCTCCTTCGTCCGGGTCGTCAATAAAGAGATCGCGGAGGTCGTTATGGGCCCCAAGGCCGAATTCGAGTTCGCCCTCCTCCGTCCGGAAGTCGCCGGGGACGCCAAAGCCCCGCTCATCAGGACCCAGCTCAGGCTCAGGCAAATGACTGTGCGGCTTGTGACCGGCAAGGAAGCGGCTGCCTCCGTATCGGACCTCATCTCAAGCACCCTCAACATCAAGTCCGGCGAGAGGACGGTCGTCGGCGTCTCCAAGCTCGACGGCGGGGACAAGGGGCTGATCCTGATCATCTCGGGGAAGGTCGTCGACTGAGACGTCGCGTTTTTGGCCTCGAAAACGTGCCTGCAAAGCTGTTGCCGGGGCCGTTTGTTGATCTAACTAATTGATATAATTATATATCCTGAGGTCCGACCCCAAAAGACTTGAGCTTGCCGGAGATGTTCCGGTAGCCGGGGTTCCAGTCGCGGATCTCGCGGTAGAGCGTCAGGGCCTTGTCGCGGCGCTCGCATTCCTCCCAGAGCTCGGCGAGCTCGAACTCCAGGGCATAATACTGATCGGTGCCGATCTCGGCCAGGTCGATGGCCTTCCGCAGCCATTTCTCGGCTTCCTCGAAATCCCTCTTCTGCCGGTGGCAGAGGCTGATGAGGCTGTAGGCTTCGATCGCGTATCTCGCGTCCTTGGCCGCCCGCGAGAATTCCTCGATAGCCTCCCGGTGGAGCCCCTGGCCCATGAACGCCACGCCGAGCTGATAATAGGTCGCCGCGTCGTCGGACTTGACCTTGGCCTTCAGGTCCCTCCGGAAGTCGGCGACGATCCTGGAAAGCTCCTTCTCGAGCGAGGCCATCTCGCCCTGGGACTGCTGGAGGTAGACGGCCCTGAGCATGCGCAGCTCCGCGCCGATCTGGTCCCTCAGCTCGTAATAGACTCTCTCCGCAGGGCCGGGGCCGCCGAAGGGCACGATGTCGGTCTCGGCGAAGAGCTCGGCCGTGCTGACCTTTTCGCCCTCGACGACGTCGCTCGCGAAAGGGCCGTAGTCCCTCTTCTTCTGCGCGGATCTCCGTTCGGCGCTCTTCTCTTTGATCCGGGATTCGAGGGCGCTCGTCCGCTCGATGCGCCGGCGGAGCTCCTCCTCGTCGATCTGGGTCTTGATCTCGTCGAGGACCCCGATCTTGGTCTTGATCCGGGGCTCGTCGGGGTACTTGAACAGGAGGTTCTCCAGGATCCGGCGGGCGTTCCGGACGAGCCCCTGCTGGATATAGAGGTCGGCCTGGACGAGCGTCTCGCGGATCGTCTCCCGGTCGGCGTCGGACAAGCCCGGGCTCTCGAACACCGCCTTGTCCTCGTCCGGAAGGCCCATGTCCTTCTTGAGGGCCCGCAATTCCTCGGCGATCTCGGCGTCGTCCCGGCGCAGCCCATGGAGCTCCTGGAGAACGGCCAGCATCCCCTTACGGTCCCCCTGCTTACGGAATTCCGTGAGCAGGGCCCTGCTGACGACCTCGAGCTTCTTCGTGTCGTCGGCGGACCGGTAGATCTGGGCCAGGCGCTCGAGCGCCGGCAGGTGCGGCTTCTGGGCCTCCAGGATCAGGCTCAGGAGGCCGATGGCCTTGTCCTCCCGTCCCTTTTTGAGGAGGTTGTTGACGAGAGGCTCGAAGAGCCCGAAGGCCTGGTCGAGCTTGTCCTTGAGGATGAAGATGCGGCCCAGCTTGACCCTGGCGTTGACGTTCAAGGGATGGGCGGCCACGATGCGGCTGAACAGGTCCTCGGCCTTCTTGTATTCTCCCTCCTCGAAGAACAGGTTGCCGAGGAGGTTGAGGACCTGGACGTCGTCGGGGGTCCGCCGCAGATGGTCCTCGAGGAGCTTGACGGCCTCCGGGGCCCGTCCCTGGCGCTTGTAGAGCTCGACGAGATCGAGAAGGGCCCTCGGGTCGCCGGGCTTGAAAGCCATGGCCTCGGCCAGGACCTCTTCGGCGTCCTCCAGGCGGCCCTGGCTCATCCGGAGCTCGGCGATCTCGGCGAGCTGCTGGAAAGCCGGGTCGAGGAAGCCCTTCTCCCTGTAGAGATTGGCCAGGGCCTTGCGGACCTCGAGGTCCTCCCGGTCCGCCCGGACGATCTTCTCGTAGATGGCGATGGCCTCCGCGGCCTCGCCGGCCTCCAGGTGGCGGCGGGCGACGCCGATGGAGACGCTCTTGGATTCGGCGAGAAAGCCCTGTTGGCCGAGCATCTCCGCGAGCTTGAGGGCCTGTTCGCGGAGATCGGGCTTGATCTTGTGGACCTTCTTGGTGAAGGCCAGGGCCTGCGAGACGAGGCCCCGCCTCTCGTACTCCTCGGCCAGCCGGACGTAGGACTTGGCGGCCTCGTCGGTCTGCTCGAGCTGGACGTGGAGGTCGGCGACGATGTTGAGCGTCCCGATGTCATGCGGGTCGGCGTCGACGAGCTTCTCGAATTCGACGACGGCCTCCTTGAGCTTGCCGGCCTTGACGTGCCTCTCGGCCGCCTCGAGGACCCGGGCTCGATCGATGCGGGGGCTCATGGGCGGACGGGCCTCACTCCCATCTGAACGTCCGCCGGTGGAGGCCGGTCGGGCCCTTTTCTCTCAGACATCGGACATGTTCCCTGGTCCCATAGCCCTTGTTCCTGCCGAGGCCGTAGCCTCCGTAGACGCCGTCGAGGGCCATCATCATTTCGTCCCGAAAGACCTTGGCCACGATGGAGGCCGCGGCGATCGACCGGCACTTCCGGTCTCCTCCCGGGACACCCATCTGACGATAATGTACATCCTTTATCGGGAAGCCGTCAACCAGGAGGATGTCGGGGGCGACGGGGAGGCTGCCGAGGGCCCGGCGCATGGCCAGATGCGTCGCCCGAAGGATGTTCATCTCGTCGATCTCCGCCGCCGAAGCCGTCCCGACCCCAAGGCCCGGCGCTTCCCGGGCGAGGAAAGAGGCCAGCTCCGCCCTTTTTGTCGCGGCGAGGGCCTTGGAGTCGTCGATCTCGCGGACCGCGGCGGGCGGGCGCTTGAGGAGCCACTCGGGAGGCATGACGACGGCCGCCGCCACGACGGGACCGAAGATGGCCCCGCGGCCGACCTCGTCGACGCCGGCGATGAGCCGCAGGCCCTGCCGGAGGAGGAGCTTCTCAAGCCGGAAGGTGGCCACGGCGAGCCGCGGGGGTCAGGACTGGTCCTCTTTGAGCCGGGCCTTCTTGCCCTTGAGGTCGCGGAGGTAATAGAGCTTGGCCCGGCGGACCTTGGCCTTGCGGACGACCTCGATCTTGCGGATCATCTTGGAATTCATGGGAAAGACCCGTTCGACGCCGATGCCGAACGAGACCTTCCGGACGGTGAACGAGGCTTTCATCCCGGCGCCGCGCTTGCCGATGACGTCGCCGCGGAAGATCTGGATGCGCTCCTTGTCCCCCTCCCGGATGATGACGTGGACCTTGACGGTGTCGCCCACGTTGAAGGGATCGAGGTCCTTTCTCAGCTGTTTATCCTCAACCACGTTGACCAGGCTCATTGAACCTTCCTTTCTTTCCGTATTGCCTCGCCGGGATCCGCGTCGCCGGGACCGACGGCCCTTCCCTCCAGGAGGTCCGGGCGCGCCCGGGCCGTCTTCTCGAGGGCCTTCCGGCGCCGCCAGCGGGCGATCTTCCCGTGGTCGCCCGAGAACAGGACCGGGGGGACCTTCAGGCCCCGGAAGTCCCGCGGCCTCGTGTACTGCGGGAAGTCGAGGAGCCCGTCGGCGAACGAGTCGTGCCGGACGGACCCCGCCTTGCCCACGACGCCGGGGACGAACCTCGCCGCCGCGTCGACGACGACCACGGCCGCCGGCTCGCCGCCCGAAAGGACATAGTCGCCGATCGAGATCTCGCCGTCGACGAGGTGCTCGGCGACCCGCTCGTCGACGCCCTCGTAGCGGCCGCAGATGAGGACGACCTGGTCGCGCGAGGCCAGGTCCTCGGCCGCCGCGGAGTCGAAGCGCGAGCCCTGGGGCGAGAGGAGATAGACCCGGCAGTCCCCGTCCCGCCGGACGGCCTCCACGGCCCGGAAGATCGGCTCGGGCTTCATGACCATTCCTTCCTGCCCTCCGAAGGGCCGGTCGTCGACCTGCCGGTGCTTGTCCCGGGTGAAGTCCCTCAGGTCGTGCACGGCGATCTCGACGAGCCCCTTGTCAAGGGCCTTCCCGACGACGCCCGCCGCGAACGCCCCGGCGAACATCTCGGGGAAGATCGTGATTATATCAAATCTCATTCAGGTCCAACAGGCCGGCCGGTGGGTCGATGACGATCTCTCCCGCGTCCGGATCGATCTTGACGCAAATCCCGTCCGTGAACGGGACATATCGCTCCTTTCCTCCGCCTGCCACGACGAGCAGGTTCGAGCCCCCGGCCGGCATGATCGCGGCCACGGTCCCGACCTCGGCGCCGTCCATCGTGACGACCCGGCTGCCGATCAGCTGGAAGGCGTAATAGCGGCCCTTTTCGAGGCCGGGGAAGGCGCCTTCCTCGATGAAGATCTCGCGCCCCGCCAGGGCGTCCGCCCGGGCCAGGGTATCGACGCCCCGCAGCTTCAGGAAGTACGAATTCCGGTCCAGGTCGAGCGACTCCACCTCGTATTCCTCGAACCGGCCGCTCCCCCGAAGATGCACTTTGGACCTCGAGAAACCGGGCGGCGGCTGTTCGGTGAACCTGACCTTGAGGCGTCCGTCCTTCCCTTGGCTCCGGACGACCTTCCCGACGAGGACGAGATCAGCCCTTCTCAATGATCTCGAGGTTGAATCTCCTCTTGAGCTTCATCCCCGCCGCGCCGAGGATGATCCGGATGGCGCGGGCCGTGCGGCCCTGCTTGCCGATCACTTTGCCGAGGTCTTCCTGGGCGACCTTGAGCTCCAGGATCGTGGTCTGCTCCCCTTCGAGCTGAGTCACCACCACTTTCTCCGGGTTGTCCACCAGCGATTTGGCGATCAGTTCCACAAGTTCCTTCACGGGGACCTCCTTTATGGTTATCCTTCTTGCGAGGTTTTCGCGGGGGAAGCGCCCTTGCCGGCCCTATCCAGCAAGGACTGGACGGTGCTCGACGGCCTGACGCCCTTGGCCAGCCACTGCTTGGCCCGGGCGAGGTCGATCTTGACGGCGGCCGGCTCTTCCAGGGGGGCGTAGGTGCCCAGGGTATCGAGGGCCTGGCTCTGGCGGGGCTTCTCGGAGTCCATCACGACGATCCGGTAGGTCGGCCTCTTCTTCGTGCCGAATCTCATCAGGCGCATGGTGATCATGTGTTTTTCACTTCCGTAGGCGGAGTAAAGTGCTGGAAAATGATACCGGAAATTCGGGGGCAAGTCAACAACCGTCCGGGTTCTGGACCGACAAAACTTACGAGGGGATATCGTCCGCCTGGGGATTCGGGCCACGGACCCCGGAAGAATCCGGCGGGCGGCGGTCCCGGGAGGAGGTCCGGCCATGGCGAACATCTATTACGTCGGGGATTGGGCGGTGCTGACGGGGCCTGTCTTCGCCGAGACGCCCTTCCACCATTCCCCCAAGGGACTGGACATCTTCAACTACGGCCGCTGGCTCAAGGAGGCCCTGGAATCCGGGGGCCGGCACACGGTCACCTCGGTCCCCTCCTGGGATTTCTACAACAAGCTCGGGCCGGGCGGCTACGAGGCCGTCCTGGCCTCCCATGACGTCCTCATCTTCAGCGACGTCGACGCCAAGCTTTTCCAGCTGGCCCCGGCTTTCTTCGACCGCGAGAAGCTCGGGACCGGGACCCTGACCTATCCCGACCGGGTCCGGTTGACAGTAGAAGCCGTCAGGGACGGGAAAGGGGCCCTCTTCCTCGGCGGCTGGTACTCCTTCACGGGCGAGCTGGGCAAGGGAGGCTGGGGGCGGACCCGTCTCCGGGAGCTCCTTCCCGTCCGCTGCCTGGCCTTCGAGGACCTCGTCGAGAGCACCGAGGGATTCGATCCCGAGCTGACCGCGGCCGGGGAACGGGTCTTCGGGGACATCAATTTTCGGACCATGCCGCCCATCCTGGGCTACAACAAGACCCTGCCCATCCCCGAAGGCCGGGTCCTGCTCAAGGTCCGCGACACGGAGGACCCTCTCGTGGCCGTCCGGACCTTCGGGCGGGGGCGCGTCCTGGCCTACACGTCCGACCCAGCGCCTCACTGGGGATGCAATTTCGTCTTCTGGGAGGACTACGCCGCCTTCTGGCACGCCTGCGTCGATCACGTCTTGGGATCGAAGTGACGCCCCGCCGGCCGCTGGCGGGGGCCTAGCCTGATCGATCGCGAGCCGAGGCGGCTGCGGATGCAAGGCGCGTCTGGTCAGGCTAGTGCAGGCCGCCGAACATCTTGCGAACCTGGGGTTTGCCCATCATCTTCCGCATTTCCAGGAACTGTTTGACCAGTTGGTTGACCTCGTGGACGGGACGGCCGCTGCCCCGGGCGATCCGGCGGCGGCGGCTGCCGTCGAGCCGCTTGGGATCCCGACGCTCGTCGGGGGTCATGGAGTTGATGATGGCCTCGAAGTGGGCGATCTTGAGGTCGTCGACCCGGACCTTGGCCAGGCCCTTGAGCGGCCCGACCTGGGGAAGATGGCCCAGGAGGTCGGCGAACGAGCCCATTCTCTTCATCTGGGCGATCTGCTTCTTGAAATCCTCGAGCGTGAACTCCTGCCTGCGGAGCCTGCGGGCCAGCTCCTCGGCCTCCTCCCGCTCCGCCCCCTCCTCGGCCTTCTCGATGAGGGACAGGATGTCCCCCAGGCCCAGGATGCGGGAAGCCATGCGCTCGGGGCGGAAGACCTCGAGCTTGTCCGGCTTCTCGCCGACCCCGGCGAACTTGATGGGCCGGCCCGTGACCGAGACGATGGACAGGGCCGCCCCGCCCCGGGCGTCGCCGTCGAGCTTGGTCAGGATGACGGACGTCAGCCCGATCCGCTCCTCGAAGGCCTGGGCGCTTCGGACGGCGTCCTGTCCGGTCATGGCGTCCCCGACGAAGATCGTCTCGACGGGGGCCAGGATATCCTTGACCAGGCGGAGCTCGGCCATCAGGCCCTCGTCCACGTGCAGGCGGCCCGCGGTGTCGACGATCACCGGGTCGTATCCCTTGTTCGAGGCCGCAAGAAGGAGCTCCTTCAGGGCCTCTTTCGGGGAAGACATCCGGGCGCCGGTCATCTCGTAGAAAGGAAGCTTCAGGGAGGCGGCGATCGTCCTCAGCTGGTCCTGGGCGGCCGGGCGCTTGAGGTCGAAGGAGACCAACAGGGGGGTTTTGGGGATGGCTGTCACCCAGCGGGCCAGCTTGCCGCAGGTCGTCGTCTTGCCGCTGCCCTGGAGGCCGACGAGCATGAAGACCGACGGCGGCCGGGACGCGAACTGGAGAGGCTTCCAATGCCCACCGAGGATCCGGGTCATCTCGTCGCGGACGATCTTGATGACCTGCTGGGACGGGGACAGGCTGCGGAGGACCTCTTCGCCCAGGGCCTTCTCCCTGATCCGGACCTCGAAGTCCTTGACAACCTTATAGTTGACGTCGGCCTCGAGAAGGGCCAGGCGCATCATCTTCAGGGCCTCGGCCATGTTCTTCTCGGTGACCGTGCCCTCGCCCCGGAGGAACTTGATCATCCTCTCGAGGCGTTCGGAAAGCTGTTCGAACATCCCGGCCATCATAGGCCAA
>JBBIGP010000055.1:0-18492 GCA_037447475.1 Candidatus Aminicenantota bacterium | reverse complement strand
GCTGGCGCTCGTCAGGACCGTCGGCCTCGGCCCCTACCTCGCCTCCCTCCGCTAAGAGGGGGTCAAATCTCCACTTATTAAATTTTCCCCCGCATTGAGAATCAGGCGCGGCCGGGGCGTCTATTATGATGACTGACACCTCACATCAGCGAGGGAAGGATCATGGCCAGACAGCTGCGGATCGAGTTCCCAGGGGCTTTTTATCATATCTATTCTCGGGGCAACCAGAAGCAGCCGATCTATTTCTCTTCCGATGACCGCTATTTCTTCCTCAAGACCCTGGGGGACGCTCATGAAAAGCTCGGTTCATTCGTCCATGTCTTTTGCCTGATGGATAACCATTATCATTTAATCCTGCAAACGATGCTGGCCAACCTTTCGAGGGTCATGCATTTCATCAATACGAAGTACTCCGCTTACTTGAATGCCAAGCACGGCAGATGCGGCCATCTTTTCCAGGGGCGGTATAAGGCTATTCTGGTGCAGGCTGAAGCCTATGCCCAGGCCCTGTCCAAGTATATTCATGCGAATCCGGTGAAAGAAAAAATCGTCAAAACACCAGAACAGTATCAGTGGTCCAGCTGCCCGGAATACGCCGGGCTCCGCAAACCGCCTTCATGGCTGATAACAAGCGTCGTGCTCGAGCTTTTTGCCGATGACCCCGGTGCGGCTCGGGCTCGTTATATGGACTACCTGTTATCAGAGACCGATCCGCCCGATCGCGAGTTTTCAAGAGCGGCGCGTCTCGGGATCCTGGGGAGTCCTGAGTTTATCGAAGGAATTCGCAGCGCCATATTGAATGACGAGATGATCTCCGCGGATAGAGAAATCCCGCAGATCAGACAGCTCAAGAAGAAGCCGGAGCTTTCTTCGATCCATGACGCGGTCCTGGAGCGCCTGGGGGCTGAGAACAGGCTCGCAAGAAAAGCGACTATTTATATCGCCCACAAAAACACAGATTATAGGCTCCGGGAAATCGGCGCCTTTATGGGAATCGGCCCAACAGCCGTATCCCTGGCCTTCTCGAGGATGCGGGCGGAGATTTCGCCAGGTTCCCCTATAGAACGTGCCATCAAGGAGATCGAGGCAAAGTTATTCGGGAAAACGTCACCCCGCCAGGATATTTAATAAGTGGAGATTTGACCCCTTCTTTAAACGGGGGCGTCGCAGTTGTAGCAGGGGGCGATCGACGGCCGGGGCCTGCGCTTCGGCTTCTGGCGGACTTGCGGATAGACGAACAGCTCGCCAGCGAAGTTCCTCAGCACGACCTGGTCCTCGTTGATCGACTGCAGGTACTTCGGCAGGATGGGGATCTTGCCGCCCCCGCCCGGCGCGTCGATGCAGTAATACGGCACGGCCAGCCCCGAGGTCCAGCCCCGGATGGCGTCCATGATCTCGAGCCCCTTCTCGACCGTCGTCCGGAAGTGCTCCGTGCCCGCGACGTAGTCCGCCTGGTAGATGTAATAGGGCCGGACCCGGACCGTCAGGAGCTTCTGCATGAGCCGCCGCATGACCGCGGGGTCGTCGTTGACGCCCTTGAGCAGAACGGTCTGGTTGCCGAGCGGGATCCCCGCATCGGCAAGCAGGTTGAGGGCCCGAGCAGCCTCTTCCGTGATTTCGTCGGGGTGATTGAAGTGGACGTTGACGTAGAGCGGATGGTACTTGCGAAGCATGGCCACGAGCTTCTCGGTGATGCGCTGGGGCAGGAAGCAGGGCGTCCGCGTGCCGATGCGCAGGATCTCGACGTGGGGGATGGCCCGGACGGCCTTCAAGACGGCCTCCAGCTTGCGGTCGCTCAGCATCAGCGGGTCGCCGCCCGAGATGATGACGTCCCGGACCTCCGGATGGCTGCGGATGTACTCGATCCCCTCCTCGATGGCGCGGGGGTGGATCTTCGACGGGTCGCCGACCTTCCGTTTCCGCGTGCAGAACCGGCAGTAGGAAGCACAGCTGTGCGACACGAGGAACAGCAGCCGGTCGGGATACCGGTGGACGATGCTCGGGACGGGGGAATCCTCGTCCTCGAGAAGCGGGTCCGTGTCACCGGTGTGTTCCTTGAGCTCGGCCGGGTCGGGCACGATCTGCCTCCAGATCGCGTCCCCCCTTTCCTTGATGAGGCCGGCATAGTACGGAGTGATCTGGGTCTTGAAGGCCCGGGCGACCCGCGTGACCTCCTCCTTGTCCAGGCCGAAGCGTTGGGCGATCTCCTCGGGTTTCCGGAGACTGCCCTGAAGGATGCGTTGCCAGTCGTCCATCTCCTCCGAGCTCCTTTTCAACGCAAAGCTTTCGCGTATATCACGCGGTCGTCACCGGGCTTGTAGAAATCGCGCACCCGGGCGACTTCCTTGTAGTCCAGGTTGATATAGAACCGCCGCGTCGCGGCGTATCTCGGCTGGGACGAGGTCTCGATGAGGATCATCCTCCCATCCCGCCGCCGGAGCTCGTCCTCCAGCCAGCGGACGAGGTCCGTGCCTCTCCCCCGGCCTTGCTCGCCGGGTGAAACGGCCATCCAGTAGATGTCGTACGTGCCTTCCGTGAGCGGCGCCGGGCCCCACGTCATGTACCCGACGGTCTCCTTCCCCTCGTTCTCGATGACGACGATCCCGTAATCCTTCTGGTCCGGCCTTTCGAGATAGATGTCGATGAGTTCCTCGGCGACCTCGACCTCGGCGGACGTGAACATGCCCGTGGCCCGGATGACCTCGAGGATCCGGGGCTTATCCCGCGCCTGCATCGGCCGGATCACGGCCTTGCTTCCTTTCGAGGGCGTTGCGGACTATCTGGCCCCAGAACGCGACATACGGGATCCCCGCCGCCCCCAGGGCCCGGGCGTACCCGGCGTTGAGGCTGATGTCGGGATTGGGATTGACCTCGAGGATGAAGATCCGCCCCCGCCCGTCCATCCGGAAGTCCACCCGGGCGTAATCCCGGCACTCCATGGCCCGGAACGCGGCGACGGCCAGCCCCTTGAGCCGGTCGCGCAGCTCGTCGTCGACCTGCGCTGGGCAGACCGGCGGCGTCTTCTGATAGAGGGGATGGTCCTCGAACCACTTGGCCTCGTAGCTGCAAATGCGGGGCTCCCCCGCGGGCATGGCCGAGAAATCGATCTCCGAGACGGGCAGGGCCGTCGCCGTGCCGTCCTCCATGACCGAGACGTTGAACTCCCGCCCGTCGATGTAGGGCTCGACGAGCGCCGGCTGGCGGTAGGTCTCGAGGACCCTCCGGACCTGGCGCCGGCAGCTCTCCTCGTCGCCGACGACGGACTCGGGGGTGATCCCGAGGCTCGCGTCCTCCTGGTTCGGCTTGACGATGGCCGGGAACTCGACGTCGACGGTTTCGTCGGCCGAGAACACGAGCCGGGCCGGAGGGGTCGGCAGGCCGCAGGACAGCAGGACGGCCTTGGACTTGTGCTTGTTCTGGCAGAAGGCCAAGGTCTTGGAGGCGTTCCCCGTGAACGCGAGGCCCAGGATCTCGAAGATCCCGGCGACGTTGGCCTCCCACTGGGGCCGCCCGTAGAAGCCTTCGCAGAGGTTGACGAGGGCATCGGGATTGACCTCCCGGACCCGCCCCAGGAAGTTGAGGAGGCTCCTCTGGAGAGGGATGAGCGTCACGTCGTAGCCGAGGCTCGAGACGGCTTCCTGGGCCTCGCGGGCCATGTCGGCGACGGACTCCTCCGACAGGCGCTCCCCCGAGCCCGCCGGCCTCGGTTCGTACGCGTTGTAGACGACGGCGATGCGCTGGCCCGTGCTCATACCCGAACCGCGTGGACCGCCGGCCGCTCGCTCGCCGCGGGCCGGATCCGCGTCGTCCGGAGGCCGACCCGCTTGGCGGCCTCCTCCACCACCCTGTGAATCAGGTCCGAATAGGAATACCCGGCCGTCCGGGCCGCCTTGGGCAGGCAGGAATTGTCCTCGGGGTTGGGCAGGATGCCCGGCAGGGGATTGACCTCGAGGATGTGAGGCTCGTTCTTATCGTCGAGGCGGACGTCGATCCGGCACCAGTCCCGGATGCGCAGGACCGAACAGGTCCGGTTGACGATGTCCTCGATCTTCTTCTTCAGCTGGGGGGACACGGGGGCCGGGCACTTGAAGATCTCGAGGGGAGCTTCCGGCGTGTCCCAGATCCACTTGGCCTCGTACCCGTAGATCGGGGCGGCCCCGGCCGGCAGCCGCGTGTGGTCGATCTCGACAATGGGCAGGATCTCGCGGTCCGGCCCGTTCCCGAGGACCCCGACCGTGAACTCCCGGCCGCCGAGGAACCGCTCGACGATCGCCGGCTGGTCGTAGGTCTCGAGGATCTCGGCCGCCCGCTCGTGAAGGTCGCCCGCGGAACGGACGACGGAATCGTTCCTGATCCCTTTGCTCGATCCCTCGTAGAGCGGCTTGACGATGGCCGGGAGCCTGACCCCGGCCGGAACGCCGTCGAGGGACTCGACGATCCAGAACGCCGGGTTGGGGATCTTGTGATACGAGAGGATCTCCTTGGCCCTCGACTTGTCGAGGCAGACGCCGAGGGTCAGGGGGTCGGACCCCGTGTAGGGGATGTTCAGCATCTCGCAGACGGTCGGGATGTGCGACTCGCGGTTCGGCCCGACGAGCCTCTCCGCGATATTGAACACGAGGTGCGGCTTCAGCCGCTTGAGCCGTCCGTAGGCCTTCTCGTCGGATTCGACGAAGAAGACCTGGTGGCGCTCCTGGAGGACCCGGCCGACGGCCTCGATCGTCTCGTCCGAATCGCACTCCGCCAGCATGTCCTGCGGAAGTGGAGGCTCTTCGTCCTCCGCCGGCCGGTCTTCGGGGCGATGAGCGAGCGCCGCCTCCATGCCGTCCTTCGAACTGTAGACCAGCGCCACTTTCATCGCCCTATCCTTTTCTCATCATCGTTTTTCATTTTTTATTTATAGGCCATTCTAACCAATTGTCAAGGGTTTTCTGCATTGCGGCCACTTTTTTTTGTGTTGACGGCTCGCGGCGGCACAACGTATTGGGTCTCCCGGGGCGGCGCCGACCCATGCGCATTTGCGATGCGCACACCGCAGCGCGCAACGAACAAGGACCCGTATTCCGAAGCGAAGGGGAGCATGGCGGGGTCTGTGTGATTTTACCTGGACGGTTCGACGGCGCGTCGGGAACGCGCCCGCCCGATCGTCGCCCGGACTTCGACGCGCGTCGCGGCGGCCCCTGCGGTCACGGTCGCCTTCCGCGAGGGCGTCTGCCCGGCGTCTCGAGCGTTCATAATGATGTTATTGTAGCGGAACCTTTTTCATTTGCAAGAGAAATCGCGCTTTTCCCGAATTATTTTCCGCGGCCGCGATCACGGCCAGAGGATGTCCGACAAGTAGACGGCGCGCGGCGGGATCTTCCTTCGGCCGGCCTTGCGCTCGATCGCCCCGAGCGCCGAACCGGCCTCGCTCGGCGGGGTCAGGAAGCGCAGGGCGGCGCCCGCGGCCCAAAGACATTCGAGGGCATCCGCCCTCGCCGGGCGCTCGACCGTCACGACGGCCCTCGATCCCGCGGCCGCCGCCGCCCTGGCGACGGCGCAGGCCACGGCGGCGGCCTCGTCGTCCGCGACGCCGCGGTCCGAGAGGTGGACCCAGGCCCCGCCCGACGCCGGCCCGACGAGCTCCCGGCCGAGCGCCCCGTGGTGATAATAGACGAGGAGCGCCCTCCCCCGCCGGCTCTTGACCGCCAGGGCCTCGAGGACGACGGGGTCGCGCTCCAGGGCACGGTTGGACACGTGGAGGTCCATGCCGGACGAGAGAAGATCCTCCAAGGCGCGCGCGGAAATCGGCGCGGCCCCGTCCCCGGCTGGGAGCTCCGCCTCGAACAGGAGAGCCAAGGACGACCTCGCCGCGCGGCAGGCCCGGACGAGGAGATCCAGCTCCTCCGGCCTCGGCCGGGCCCCGTCGGAGGTGCAGATCCGGACGCCATTGCGGGCCAGGCTCTCGAGCTCGCCGGCCGGGAACCGGCCGGTGTCGAGGAGGGTCATCGGGACCCGCCTCCGCCGGGCGTGGGCGGCCGCGTCGAGGAACACGGCGAATTCGAATTGGTCGTCGCGGATGGTCAAGTCCTGCCGCGTGCGGACCCGGTCGAGGAGCTCGTACGTCTTGAGGACGCCTTCGATGCCGCGCTCGACAGGGTGTTTGTCCATGGTCCGCAGGCCAAGATATACCACGGCGTCCGGGCCTGTCAACCGAAAGGGCGGAGGAGGGGCCGCCTTGAAAACCTCCGGCCGCTCATCTATCATCATGGCGGGAGACAGGGACATGACCAGCTGCGTGGTCCTCTTTTCGGGCGGCCTCGATTCGACGACCGCTCTCGTCTGGGCCCAAGCTCGCTACGGCCGGACGACGGCCCTGACCTTCGATTACGGCCAGCGTCACCGCCTGGAAGTGGCCATGGCCCGCCGGGCCGCCCGCCGGCTGGGCGTCCCCCACGTCGTCCTAAGGGTCGACCTACGGGCCGTCGGCGGCTCGGCCTTGACGGACCCGGCCCGATGCCTCCCCCGTTCCGCGCGCGCCGGCCGTCCGGGAGCCGGTCCCCCCGCGACCTACGTCCCGTTCCGCAACGGCGTCCTCCTCGCTCTGGCCGCCTCGTGGGCCGAGGCCCACGGCGTCCGCGACATCGTCTGCGGCTTCCACACCGCCGACTCCCCCGACTATCCCGACACGCGGCCGCAGTTCGTCCGGGCCATGGAGCGGGCCGTCAACGCCGGAACGCGGGCCGCTTACGGCGGCCCCCCGATGCGCGTCCTCGCCCCCTTCATCGGATTGGACAAAGCCGCCATCATCCGCCGGGGCCTGGCCCTCGGCGTCGATTATGCGCACGCCGTCTCCTGCTACGCCGGCCGGGAGGTCCCCTGCCGGACGTGCCCCTCCTGCCGGCTCCGGGCACGGGCCTGGAAGGGCGCGGGCCGGGAAGACCCTCTCGAGACACGACTTCGGAAGGAGGGAAAGCGATGAGCTGGACACTCAAGGTCCGCGACAGGTTCTCGGCCGCCCACTACCTCGAGGGCTACCAGGGCAAGTGCGAACGGGTCCACGGCCACACGTTCCACGTCGAGGTCGAGGTCGCCGTCCGCGAGCTCGACCGGACCGGCATCGGCATCGATTTCGCCGATCTCAAGAAGGCCCTGGCCGCCGCCCTGCCCGACCACGTCGTCCTCAACGAGATCTTCCCGTTCAATCCGTCGGCGGAGAACCTTGCCCGCTATATCCACGGCGAGCTCAAGAAAGCCTACCCCGTCAAGGCCGTCACGGTCTGGGAATCCGAGGATGCGTCCGCCACCTACGCTGAAGACGATTGACGCCTTCGCCTCGATCCAGGGCGAAGGGCTGCGCCAGGGACAGCCGACGATCTTCGTCCGCCTCGGGGGCTGCAACCTCCGGTGCCCGTTCTGCGACACCAAGTACGCCCGGCGCGGCGGGGAGGAGCTCGAGGTGTCCTCGATCCTCGGCCTTGTCGGGCTCCTCCGCGAGGCCTACCCCGCCCGCTGGGTCTGCCTCACGGGCGGTGAGCCGCTCTTCCAGGACATCGGGCCCCTCGTCCGGGGCCTGAAGGCCGAAGGCCTGAAAGTCCAGGTCGAGACCAACGGGACGTTCGCCCCGCGGCCGGCCGCCGATTGGTACACCGTCTCGCCCAAGCCGCCCGCCTACCGGTTCCATCCGTTGTTCCCGAAGAAGGCCCGGGAGGTCAAGCTCGTCGTCAGCCGGGACCTCGCCTACGTGACCGTCCGTTCCCTCCGCCGGGCGTTCCCGTCCGCCGTGCCCCTCATCCTCCAGCCCCAATCGAACGCCCGCTGGAGCGCGCGCAAGGCCGCGGATCTCCTTCACCGGGCCGTACAGGATGGATTGGGGGACGTGCGGATCTCGATCCAGCTCCACAAGGTCCTCGGCCTGCCGTGAACGCCGGGGACCCGGCGCGTCAAGCCGCGGACCGGGCTCGCCGTTCGAAGAAGCGGTAGCCGGACCTCGTCAGGTAGACCCCGAACAGCGTGAGAGCCGCCCCGGCGATCTGGAAGCCGGCGAGGCGTTCCCCGAGGACGACCCCGGCGAACAGGATGGCGAAGACCGGGGTCAGGTTGCCGTAGATGCCGGTCTTGGTGCTGCCGACCTTGCGTACCGATTCGTACCAGATGACGAAGCAGAGGAAGATAGCGACCAGGCCCGAGTAGGCGATGGCCCCCCACGCATCTCCGCCCGCCGCCGACCAGTCCGCGGCCATGAGCTCGGGGACGGTGAAAGGTAGGTAGACGGCCGTCCCGGCCGCCGTCCCCACGGCCGCCAGGCGGAAGGGCGAGTTCCTGGCCAGGACGGGCTTCGAGAAGACCGTGTACCCGGCCCAGCAGGCGTTGGCCAGCAGGATGAGAGCGGCTCCGCGGAAGGCGGCCCAGGACAGGGCGAACCCGCCGTTGTCCCCGGAGACGACCAGGACGAAGCCGGCGATCGAAAAGGCGATCCCCAGCCAGCCAGCCCAGGAGATGCGCTCCTGCCGGAGCGCCGTCGCCAGCAGGGCGATGAAGATCGGGCTCGTGCCCATGACGATCGAGGCCGACGAGGCGTTCATGATGTTGATGCCCTGGATGAAGAACAGCTGGTAGCCGGTGATGCCCAGCAGGCCCAGGCCGGCGGCCTTCCAGCCGTCGCCCCTGCGGGCGAACCTCGCCCGGCCGGGCGCAAAGGCGAGCACCGCGATGTAGGCCAGCGAAGCCAGGGTCAGGCGGACGGCGTTGAAGGCGTCCGGCGAGAAGGTCCGCAGCCCGATCTTGAGGACCGAGAGATTGACGGCCCAGAGGACGATGGTCAGGAGCATGAGCAGATCGGTGCGCCCGATCCTCGGTCCATTGGTGGTCGCGGGCATGCTCGTCTCTCGTTCTGGGTTCATGGGGCGTCGAAGCGGGCGCGGGAGGATCAGCCTTTTCTCTTGCTCCGGGGCCAGCGGACCTCGATGATGGAACGGATACCTCCGCGGGGATTGAAGTCGCCCGTGACGACGGCCCGGACCGGACGGCAGGCGCGGACGACGTCCTCCAGGATGCGGTTGACGGCGTTCTCGTAGAAGATGCCCAGGCTGCGGTAGGCCAGGATGTACTCTTTGAGCGATTTCAGCTCGAGGACCTTGCCGGCCGGCTCGTAGCGGACGGTGACCGTCCCGAAGTCCGGCAGCCCGGTCATCGGGCAGACCGAGGTGAACTCCGGGATCTCGATGGTGATCTCATAGCCCGGGAACTGGTTGGCAAAGGTTTCGATGGCCGGCAGCGTCTCGCTCAGACCGGCCCGGGCTTCACGGTCGATCTTGCGCGGCATCGAGGGCTCCTCGTCGTCGTCAATAAGGGGAATATGATACCCCAAAGCCGCAGCCCCGGCAAACCCTGTTCCCAATTCCGCTTCGAGGCCTTATAATAAGGATATCCCTGGAAGAGAGAGCGCCATGACCGAGTGTCACAAGAGCAAGAACATGGCCCGGTGCAACTGCACCTGGGAGCCCTGCAGCCGCAAGGGCGTCTGCTGCGACTGCCTGGCCTACCACTGGAACATGAAGGAGCTGCCGGCCTGCCTGTTCCCCGACGCCGCGGAGAGGACCTACGACCGCTCCCTGCGGAGCTTCATCCGGATCTACAAGGACAAAGCGTGAGGGCTGTGAAGGCCGCCCCCCGCTTCGTCTACGGGCCCGTCCCCTCCCGCCGGCTCGGCTTCTCCCTGGGCGTGGACGTCCTGCCCTTCAAGACCTGCACGCTCGACTGCATCTACTGCCAGCTCGGCCGGACGCCGCGGACGACCGTCCGCCGCCGGAGGCGGTTCCCGCCCGAGGCGGTCCTGGCCCAGGTCCGCAAGGCCCTTCGGTCCGGGCCGCGAATCGACGCCGTGACCTTCTCGGGTTCGGGCGAGCCGACCCTCAACCGCGACCTCGGCCGCCTGATCCGGGCGATCAAGAAGCTGACCCGGATCCCGGTCGTCGTCCTGACCAACGGGACCCTCCTCGCAAGGAAGGACGTCCGGGACGACCTGGCCGCGGCCGACATCGTCGTCCCCTCCCTCGACGCCGCGACGGCGGCCCTGTTCCGCAAGGTCAACCGGCCTCACGCGTCGCTCCGGGCCGCCGAGGTCCTCGACGGGATCGCCGCCTTCCGCGAGACGTTCCCCGGCCAGATCTGGCTCGAGATCATGCTCGTCAAGGGCGTCAACGATTCCCCGGCCCACCTCCGGGCCCTCAAAAGGGCGGCCGAGAGGATCCGCCCCGACCGCATCCACCTCAACACGGTCGTCCGGCCGCCGGCCGAGGCCCGGGCCAAGCCCCTGGGCCTGTCCGAGCTCGCCAAGGTCCGCCGCCTGTTCGGCCCGCACGCGGAGGTCATCGCCTCCTTCCGCAAGAAGGGGCAGGTCGGCGCCCCCGCCGGGCTCCAGGAGGATGTCCTGGCCGCCGTCGGCCGGCGGCCCATGACGGTCGACGACATCGCCGCCTCCCTGGGCCGCCACCGGGACGAGGTCCTCAAGACCCTCGCAAGGCTCCTCCGCCGGAAGCGCATCCGGGCCGCCGCCCATGGCGGCCGGACCTTCTATGCGGCGGCCGGCGGGCCTTTGCATTGAGCGGCCCGTTGTGTTAGCATGAGTCGTCGACGCGGCCCCGGCGAAGGGCCGAACCCTCGAGAGAGGTACTGTCTTCTATAAGCGAGAGCCGGCTCGTTCCCGCAAGGACGGGGGACTCTATCCAATCCGGCGCCCATCGTACGTTTCCGCGATCCACCGGTAAGGAGTCATCCATGTTCCCCACCACCCATTTCCCCAAGGCCTCGAAATACTGGCACATGGGTAAGTTCCATGACTGGTCCGAGGCCGGCCTGCACCCGATGGTCCACGCCCTTCACTACGGGACCTCGGTCTTCGAAGGGATCCGGGCCTATGGCACGTCCCGGGGCCCGGCCATCTTCCGCCTGATGGAACATATCGACCGCCTTCTGCTGTCGGCCGAAGTCGCATGCATGGCCTCCCCCTATCCCAAGGCCGAGATCATCGAAATCATCAAGCAAACCATCCGCGAGAACGGGCAGGACAGCTGCTACATCCGGCCCCTTCTCTTCTATGCCTATGGGAACCTCGGCTTGATCCCCAAGGCCTGCCCCGTCGAGCTGACCGTCGCCACGTGGGAATGGGGGGCCTACCTCGGGGAGAACGCGGCCAACGGGGTCCACGTGTATATCGTGCCCTCCCGGCGCGTTCATCACAGCCAGTTCAACATGGCCGCCAAGCTCGGCGGGGTGTACGTCCAGTCGACGATCTGCGGCCTCGAGGCCCGCCGGGAGGGCTTCGACGAGGCCTTGTTCCTCAACATGGAGGGCCGGGTCGCCGAGGGCCCGGGCCAGAACATCTTCATCGTCAAGGGCCGCAAGCTCCGGACGAACGGACGGAGCGAGTCCGTGCTCGAGGGCATCACCCGGACGAGCCTCCTCGAGATCGCCCGGGACCTGCGGTACGAGACGGAGATCGGGACCATCACGAAGGAGGACTTCTTCGGCGCCGACGAGGCCTTTTTCTGCGGCACGGCCGTCGAGGTCGTCCCCATCATCTCCGTCACGGACGGGTCCGAACCCGGGCGCAAGCGATATCCCATCGGCGCCGGCAAGACCGGGCCCGTCGCCCTGGAGATGATGAACGCCTACAAGGACGCCGTGACGGGCCGGACCGCCCGCTATGAGAAGTGGCTGACCTTCGTCCAAAGCTGAGGGCCGGGGTCCGTTTCCGCCCGGTGGGCGTCGTTCGCTCGCCGTTCAAGAACCCTCTCGACCTGCCGCCTCCGGCCCTCGCCCCGCCGCGCTTCCTCCAATCCGTCAAGGGCGCGATCGAGATCTTCGAGGAGTTCGCCGAAGGCCTCGACGACCTCGAAGGATATTCCCACCTCATCGTCCTCTTCCATTTCCACCGGGCCGGCAAGCCCAAGCTCAAGACCGTCCCGCCCGGGCAGGCCCGGGCCCGCGGCGTCTTCTCGACCCGTTCGCCCCACCGTCCCAACCCGCTCGGCATGAGCGTCGTCAAGCTCCTGGCCCGCAAAGGGCGGATCCTCGAGGTCTCGGGCCTTGACATGGTCGACGGCACCCCCGTCCTCGACATCAAGCCCTATACGGGGCGGGACAGGAGATCGCATATCCGCGCGGGCTGGCCGAAGGCGGGGTCCCGCACCGCCCGCCGGTGCCCCGCAGGGACCCGACCAAGGAGGACTTCATGACCGAGAAACGTGTTGGCAAATCCCCAAGGCGGGCCCGAAAGCGGGCGGCAGCGGCCGCGCTCTTCGGCCTCTTCCTCCTCCCGCTCCTTCCCGCCGGCCAGGACATGCTCGAGAAGCTGGGAGGGAAGCAGGACTATCGGAGCCGGCGGATCTCCTCTTACGATCGCTCGGGCGGCAACGCCGACGCGATCGCCATCGACCCGGGAAAGACGGCCGTCCTGGCCGAGATCAAGGGCCCGGCGGCCATCCATCACATCTGGGTGACCATCGCCGCCGAGCCGTTCTACGGCCGCAAGATCGTCCTCCGGATCTACTGGGACGGCGAGGAGTCGCCCTCCGTCGAGGCCCCCATCGGCGACTTCTTCGGCGTCGGTCACGGCCTGAACCGGGACTTCGCGTCCTTGCCCATCACCTGTTCCTCCGAAGGCCGGGCCCGGAACGCTTTCTGGCACATGCCGTTCCGCTGGTCCTGCCGCATCACGGCGACCAACGAAGGGACCCGTCCGGTCGGCGCGTTCTATTACTACATCGATTACCGGGAGCTCGAGAGCCTGCGCCCGGATGCGCCCTACTTCCACGCCCAGTACCGGCAGGAGTTCCCCTGTTCTCCCGGGAAGAACTACGTTCTCCTCGACGCCGTAGGTGCCGGTCACTACGTCGGATGCAACCTCAGCATCCTCCAGCGGACCATGGGCTGGTGGGGAGAGGGCGACGACATGATCTACATCGACGGCGAGACCTTCCCCTCGCTCCACGGGACGGGCTCGGAGGACTACTTCTCCGACGCCTGGGGCATGCGCGAGAGCGAGAACCCGTTCTACGGATGTCCCCTGCAGGAAGAGGATTTCCAGGCCGGCTCCAAGGCCACCGTCTACCGCTTCCACATCCCCGACCCCATTCCCTTCAAAAAGTCCATCCGGGTGACCATCGAGCACGGCCACGCCAACGACCGGTCGGACTACTATTCATCGGTCGCCTACTGGTACCAGACAGAGCCCCACGAGCCGTTCCCGCCGCTTCCGTCCGCGGACAAGCGGCTGCCGTTCGCTCTGGAGCCGCCGGCGAATTTCGCCTTCCCGGAGTGGGAGGAGCAGCCGGCCGAGGGGCGGACCGTCTACGCGGACCGGGCCGGCGGGACCCTCGTATCGGCCCCTCGCCTGGCGGCCTCTCTGACCTCCTATTACGACGGGAGGGGCGCGCGCTTCCCTCTGCTGCGGACCGATGGGGCCGAGGAGGGAACGGAGATGGGGCTCCACATCCCCGTGGAAGTCCGCGACCGCTACTCGATCGAGCTCGTCTTCTTCAAGTCCCCCGATTCCGGCAACTTTCACGTCCTTCGGGAGAAGCCCGGCCCGGACGCGGCCGAGCCCGCCTTCGAGGTCCTGGAGACCGTCGAGGGGTACGCGAAGGCCGGCCGGGTCGCCTCCGTGATTCTCAAGGACATTCTCCTCGAAGCGGGGGTCAACACGCTCATCCTCCGCGCGGCCGGGAAGGACGACAAGTCGGGCGGTATGGACATCGGGCTCGTCGGCTTCGGCCTGACGCCGTCCGCCCGGCGCTTCATCCGGGAATGGAACCTCATCGGGCCCTTCCCGGCCGCGGACATGGACGATCTGCTGACCGTTCACCCGCCGGAGAGGGAGGTCGCCTTGGCCGGGAAGTACAAAGGCAAGAACGACGCCGAGGTCGCCTGGCGGACCGTCCAGGCCGACGAGAGCGGCTACGTCCGGCTCAGCAGCCTGGTCCAGCCCAACGAGCAGGTCCTCGCCTACGGGCTCGTCTACGTCCTTTCGCCAGACGACCGCGACGCCCATCTTTTGCTCGGGAGCGACGACGGGGTCCGGGCGTGGGTCAACGACGCGCTCGTCCATACGAACCCGGCCTACCGCGGGGCCTATCCCGATCAGGACCGGGTCCTCGTCAGCCTCCGGAAGGGATGGAACAAGGTCCTCGTCAAGGTCCTCCAGGGAGCCGGCGGCTGGGGATACTATGTGCGGTTGGCCGACCCCCTCGGCGAGCTGCGCTGGAGCACGAAGCCGGAGTCCCTAAAGGCCCCGTGACGCCAGCTCCGGTCAAAGAGGAGCGCGGACGAGCCCGTCGGCCGCCCGGACGATGATGTCCCAGGCCTGCCGCACGTGGCGCTCCTCGGTCGTCCGCTGGCCGACGACCAGCCGGAGGGTGAATTTTCCCCGAAGCGCCGTGTGGGACATGAAGACCCGGCCCGTCCCATTGACGCGGTCGAGGAGCTCCCTATTGAGAGCGTCGAGGACGCTCTCGTCGCCGCCGCCGTTGAGCCGGAAGCAGACCAGGCCGAGATCGACGGGGGCCATCAGCTCGAAGCGGGCGTCCGTCTCCACCCAGTCCCTGACCAGGGCGGCCAAGCGCAGGTGCTCCCGGACCATGCCTTGGAGCCCCTCGACCCCGTAGCTGCGGATGACGAACCAGAGCTTGAGGGCCCGGAACCTCCGCCCCAGCTGGATCCCCCAGTCGCGGTAGTTCTTGACCTTGGCGTCGACGCCCGTCTTCAGGTACTCGGGCGTGATCTCGAAGGTCCGGACCAGGGCGGCGGGGTCTTTCACATAATACGCCGAACAGTCGAAGTTCGTCAGCATCCACTTGTGGGGGTTGAAGACGAAGGAATCGGCCGCTTCCACCCCGTCGAGGATCCCGCGCTTCTCGGGCAGGAGGGCGGCCGTCCCGGCGTAGGCCGCGTCGACGTGGAGCCAGACCCCGTGACGGCGGCAGATCTCGCCAATCGACCGCAGGGGGTCGATGCCGCCCGAGGACGTCGTACCGACCGTGGCCACGACGCAGGCCGGGGTCAACCCGGCGTCCTTGTCCCGCCGGATGGCTTCCTCGAGCCTGGCGGGGAGGAGGGCGAACGTGCCGTCCGTCGGGATGCGCCGGAGGTTCTTGCGGCCGAAACCGGCGATCTTGACGCCCTTCTCGACGCTCGAGTGGGCCTCTTCCGACGCATAGACGGTCAACGGCATGCGATGACCGTCCTCGTTCGATCCGAGACCGGTCGCCCGCTCTCGTGCCGATAGCAGGGCGCAGAGCGTGGCGGTCGAGGCCGTGTCCTGGATGACCGCGGCGAGGCCCGGCGGCAGGCCGATCATCTGGGCCAGCCAGTCGAGGACGGCCTCTTCGAGCTCGGCGGCGGCGGGCGATGTCTTCCAGACCATGCACTGGGCCCCGAGCCCCGCCGTCAGCATCTCCCCCAGGACCGAAGCGGGGCTGTTGTTGGCCGGGAAATAGGCGAACCAGCCGGGGTGCTGCCAGTGGGCCATGCCCGGCAGGACGATCTCCCGGAAATCCCGGAAAATGGCCTCCATGTCCTCCCCCCGGTCCGGCGGAACGGCCGGGATGCTTTTCCGGACCTCCCCGGGAGCCAGGGGCGACAGAACGGGATAATCCTCGACATGGTCGAAATAATCGGCGATCCAGTCCACGAATTCGTGCCCGAAACGTCTGAAATCCTCGTTTTTCATGCCGAACTCCTCAAAATGCGGGGCCCTGACCCCTCGCCCTCGCGCCCTTCACTATACAACCGATAAGGGGGAAAAGACAAAACCGGACCCCTCGAACGGGCTGTTTCCCGGGATCGTGCGGGAACGGCCCGATTTGGGCCATATGGGATGCAGCTGCACCCCGATATCGGGAGTTTTTTTGCGATGAGCGAAAAATGCTTGCTTCCCGGCCGGGACGTGTGGTATAATATAAGAAAGTCCCAATCGGGTCATCGGCCAACCGCAAAAAAACCTGTCGCCGCGCGTGCAACATTTCGCGCTCGCTCTTCGTATATCCATGTGGAAGACGACGATGAGCGCACTGACGAGCGGCGGCCGCCTTGAGATAAACCTCCTTTTCTTCTTCCAACCCATTCCCTTCCCGGGGCTGTCCCGGCCCGATGCCGGGGCCGGGCCAGCCCGGGCTTAACTGGGGTCAAACCTCAGATCGTTAGCTTATCCAGGGCGAAGGTCACAGCCCGAGCTCCGCTCTTGGGAATATTTAATGATTTAAGGTTTGACCCCTTCTTCGATCCGCATTACAATGGCCGTGGGCTTGAACGAAGGGAAGTCCGTGGAATACGGACACAGCCCCCGCTACTGTGACCGGGGACGAATCCCGAACGGCGCCACGGCCCTCGGGCCGGAAGGCTCGGGATGAGGACGATCCGGGAGTCAGGAGACCTTCTTTGAGCCTTGCCCGGCCTGTCTTCGGCGGGAAGACGGGCGGACAACCGGCGGGGGCGCAACGGAGGCTGCCCCATGGAACGGAACGCTTCGCCGGCTCCGGCCCTCGCCGTGATCCTGCTGGCCGCCGCGGCCGCTCTGGCTTCGGCTGACGACCAAGAAAGGACGCCGCCGCTTCGCCACGACGTCGTCGTCACCGCCGACCGCATCGAGACCCCGGAGAGGGAGGTCGGGAGCTCGATCACCGTCATCACGTCCGAGGACCTCGCCAGGACACGCAGGACCTCCGTCCTCGAGGCCCTGCGCGACGTCCTCGGCCTCACGGCTTTCCAGAACGGCGGTCCGGGAGCCGCCGCTTCGGTCTCGATTCGCGGGGCAGCGAGCGAGCACACGCTCGTCCTGCTCGACGGCCTCGAGCTCAACGACCCCATCAACCCGTCGCGGTCCTTCGACCTGGCCCATCTGCCCGTGAGCGACGTCGAACGGATCGAGGTCCTGCGGGGGCCGCAGAGCCCGCTCTACGGATCCGATGCCATGGGGGGGGTCATCAACATCATCACAAAGACCGGGCAGGGCAAGCCACGCCTGGCCTTCATGGCCGAGGGCGGTTGCTTCCCGTCTTTCACCGGGGATTTCGGGATATCGGGCTCCGGAGATCGGGTCGATTACTCCTTGGCGCTCTACCACACCCGGACGGCCGGCGTCTCGGCCGCCTCCGCGATCTACCCCGGCAACGTCGAGACGGACGGCTATCGCAACCTCTCCCTCTCGACGCGATTCGGCCTGGCCGTGGGCTCCAACACCCGCCTCAGCTTCACGGCCCGGGCTACCCGGGCCCGGACGGAGATCGACAGTTTCGGGGGCCCCGGCGGCGACGATCCGAACAGCGCCCAGGATTACGCTTCATCGCTTGTCCGGCTCCAGCTCCGGAGCCTCTCTGCCAGCACCCTCTGGGAGAGGACGTTCGTCGTTTCCTGGGTCCAAGCCCGACGGGATTACCTCAATCCGCCGGACGATATCCATCCTGACGAAAGCGAGGAAGGCGCCTACCGGAGCTCTCTTCTCAAGCTCGACTGGCAGAACAATCTCTATCTCCACCCCTCCCACACCCTCACCGCCGGCCTGGAGATCGAGCAGGAACAGGGTCGCTCCGACTACGCGGCCGAAACCGCCTGGGGTGCGGTGGAAAGCCGATTCCCATCCATCCTGGCCGCGTCGGGCGGCCTCTATGTCCTGGACCGCTGGAAATTCGGGGATCGTCTGATCGTCTCGGCCGGGCTCCGGGCCGACCGCCACTCGCGGTCCGGCCCGGCGGTGACTTTTCGGGTCGCCCCGGCCTGGCTCGTCCGCTCGACGGGCACGAAGATCCGGGCCGCCCTCGGGACGGGGTTCAAGTCGCCGTCTCTTTACCAGCTTTTCGCCCCCGGCACGTCGTGGGGGCCCATCGGCAACGCCGCCCTGCGGCCCGAAAGGACGACCGGCTGGGAAGCCGGGCTCGAGCAGTCCCTCGCCGGCGGACGGTTCGTCATCGAGGCGGCGTATTTCCACAATGCATTCCGCGACCTCGTCGATTTCGACTTCGGTCTCGGGTACGTCAACGTCGGGCGGGCCCGGACCCGGGGGCTCGAACTGTCGCTGGAGGCCCGACCCGTCGAAGGGGCCTTCTTCCGGGCCGCGTACACCGGCTTGCGGGCCCACAACACGTTGACGGGCGACGAGCTCCTTCGCCGGCCTCGGGACAAGTTCTCGGCCGAGCTCGGCGCCAGGCTTTTCGGGCGCCTCGACCTCGCGGCCTCCTTTCTCCACACCGGCCGCCGCCCGGACCGGGACTTCAGCGTTTTCCCCTATCCGACGGTCACGCTTCCCGGCTACACTCTCCTCGGCGTCGCCCTCTCGGCCCCCGCCGGCCCCGGCTTCGACCTATTCATCCGCCTCGACAATATCCTCGACGCCCGCTACGAGCCGGTCTGGGGCTACGGGGCGCCCGGCTTTTCGCTCTCCGCCGGGCTCCGCCTGGCTTTATCCTGATCTATTCACGAGTCGAGGCGGCTGCAGATGCCATCCCTTCGCAACACAGC
>JBBIGP010000054.1:7338-18567 GCA_037447475.1 Candidatus Aminicenantota bacterium | reverse complement strand
GGGGAACTTCGCCCTCTGATATACCCCAAGCGGCGCCCGGGAGTCAACAGGGAAGGCCCCGCCCCGCGCAAGGCGCCTGCGTCGTCCTGGTCGTAGCCGCCGCCCGTCGCCCGGAGGTCTACAAGCGCCTCGGCGAGCTGCTGGGGCGACCGGCCAAACGCAAGCGAGCCGCGGCGACATCATGACACGCAGACGGGATGAAACTGTTCGAGCCATCGGGGACCCGCTATTGACAGGAAATTGGAAATCAGATATTCTGATTTCTGAATCAGGAGGCAATCTGCCATGGAAGACGCGAAACCCTATTCGGCCGAGGTCAAGTCGCGCGGCCAGTTGACCATCCCCAAGAAGATCAGGGAGGCGGGGGGCCTCGAGGAAGGCCAGAGCGTGACGATCATTCCCATCGGGGATTCGCTTCTGGTCACGCCGCGGACGCTCAAGCTCGAGGACGTCCGGCGCGAATTGCGGAAAATGCTGAGATCCTCCGGGCTGTCTCTCAAGGACCTCCTCGACGGGCTGGACGAGGAGCGAAGCCGGGCACGCGATGGGACCCATGCCGGGAAAAACCGTTAGGGTCTTTCTCGATTCCAACGTCCTGGTATCGGGCCTTTTTTCCGACCGGGGCGCTCCGCGGCTGATCCTCGACATCCTGAGCCTTGATATTCCCGTATTGAAGGCCGTCACGGGGGCCTTCAACGTCGCCGAAGTCGAGAGGAACCTGGAGGCCAAGCTGCCGGCCGCCCTTCCGCTGTTCCGGTCTTTCCTGTCCATCGCGGGGCTGGAGATCGTGCCCATGCCTTCCAGGAAGGACCTCGAGCCCCTGGCCGGGCTGACGGCGGAAAAGGACCTCCCGGTCCTGGCCTCGGCGATCGCCGGGCGGGCCGATGTCCTCGTCACCGGGGACAAAAAGGACCCGCTGAGGATCCGGAAGGGGGAGCTTCCGTTCCCGATCCTCTCTCCCTCGGATTTCCTCGACTCGTTCCTCCCGGGCGTCCTCAAAGGAGGCGATTGAACCGGCCGCATCGATCGACCCCCGCCCGGCCCGGGAACCAATTTGACAACGACAGGGCGCGAGAGATAGAAATAAGCTGACATGGACACGCTCGTCATCGCCGGGCTGCTCATCGCCTGGCTCTTCGCGGCCTACAGGATCTACGGGGCCTACGTCGAGAGGAAGGTCGTGGGGGCCGACCCGTCGCGGGCGACGCCGGCCTGCGAGATGCGCGACGACTGCGATTACTCGCCGGCCAAGAAGCTGCTGCTTTTCGGGCACCATTTCTCGTCCATTGCGGGCGCCGGGCCCATCCTCGGGCCGCTGCTCGCCGTGCTCTATTTCGGGTGGCTCGGGGCCATCCTATGGGTGGCCTTCGGCAGCGTCTTCCTGGGCGCCGTCCACGACTACACGGCCCTGATGACCTCGGTCCGCAACGGCGGCCGGTCGCTGGCCGACATCTCGGGCCGGACCCTGGGCGGCCGGACCAAGGTCGTCTTTTCCATCTTTTTGTGGTTCGCGCTGACGCTGGTCATCGCCGTCTTCGCCGTGGTCGCCTCCCAGACCCTCGTCTCCCAGCCGGAGATCGTCATCCCGACCTTCGGCCTCATCCTGGTGGCCATGGCCTTCGGCTGGGCCGTCTACCGGAAAGGGATGAGCGTCGTCGCCGGTACGGTCGCGGCCCTCGCCGTGCTGGCGCTTCTCATCGGGATCGGGGAGCTCCTGCCCGTCACGCTGCCCGCCTCGGTGATCGGGCTGCCGCCTGCGACCGTCTGGTTCTTCGCCCTGCTCGTCTACAGCTTCTTCGCCTCGTCGCTCCCGGTCTGGTTCCTGCTCCAGCCGCGCGACTACGTCACGACCTGGATCCTGTTCCTCGGGCTGGGATTGGGATACGTCGGGCTCGTCGCGGCCCGGCCGGCGCTCAGCGCCCCGGCCTTCGCCGGGTTCTCGAGCCCCGGGGGGCCGCTGTGGCCGATGCTGTTCGTCATCGTCGCCTGCGGGGCCATCTCGGGGTTCCATTCGGTCGTCGCCGGCGGGACGACGGCCAAGCAGCTTCCCGACGAGCGCAGCGGCAAGCTCATCGCCTTCGGCGGCATGCTGACCGAGGCCGCCCTGGCCGGGCTGGTCGTGCTCATCGCGGCGGCGGCCCTCATCTGGGACCCGAGCAAGGTCCCGTCGCAGTTCGGCTTCCAGTACCTGATGACGAGCGGCGATCCCATCCGGGCCTTCGCCACGGGATTCGGCAAGCTCGTCGACTCGCTGCCGGGGCTGACGCTCAACATGGGACTTTTCTTCGGGATGCTCATGCTCAACGCCTTCGTCCTGACGACGCTCGACACGGCGGCGCGGCTGGGGCGCTTCATCCTGTCGGAGCTGCTGGGCAAGAAGGCGCCGGTGTTCAACAACCGCTGGGCGGCCTCGTTCTTCATGCTCATCCTGGCCGCCGTGCTCGGGGCCAGCGAGGGCTACAAGGCCATCTGGCCGGTGTTCGGGGCCTCGAATCAGCTGGTGGCGGCCCTGGCGCTCATCGTCGTCACCTCGTATCTCGTCTCGGTCAAGCGGCCGCGCAAGGCCACTCTCTACCCGGCCCTGTTCATGCTGGCGACCACGGTCGCCGCGCTCCTCTACCAGGGCGTCGGCTACCTGAAGAAGGGGAGCTGGCTGTTGGGCGGCATCAGTTTGGTGCTCGTGGCCCTGGCGACGCTCATCGTCTCGGACGCCCGAAGGGCGCTGACGGCCAAGGGCTGAAGCTTCGTTCTTCTCGAGGTGAACAACGTCTGCGGCGACCCGGGTTATGCGGAAGTCGTCGCGGAGCTCAAGCGCGAGCTGGCCCGGCTCCAGGCCCTCTACGGCGATTCGGAATAGCTGGCCCGGGAAATGCTGGCCCGCGACCTCGCGAAGTGAAACCTGCGACGCCTTCTTGTTGAAGAATCCGGCCCCGGCGCCACGCTGGCCGAGCGGCGCCTCGGGATGTGCGGTGGCCGCGTCAGGCCAGGACGCGGACGCTCGTGACCTCGACCGTGACCGAGGGGTGGCCGCCGTGGGCCAGGACGCCCGTCGACACGACGGCGTCGGCGATCAGGTTGAATCCGGCGAGCGTCAGGAACAGGGCCAGGGCGACGATGGCGAGCTTCGTTCGGATCTTCATTTTATTCTCCTGTGTTCCTTGATTTCATGTTTCTGTCCTGTCATCTATATAGACGTCGGATCGGTGCGAAAAGTTCCCTCTCAGCGCGGGCCGGGGCGCTCGCCAGGTCCGCCAAGAACGCATCGTCTTCCCCGGATTTGTGCGGGATGAGGTCGACGGCTCCAGCCTGTTCTGCGTCTTGAAAAAGATCGGGCTCAGCGGCCCTTGAGCTTCTCGAGGAGGGCGGCCGTCCGGCCGGCGAGCTTCTCGAAGGCCGCGGCGACGTAGCCGTCGAGGGCCTTCATCGCCGCGCGCTTGTCCTTGGCGAAGAGGGCGGCGAACTCCTCCTCGAACTTCGGGCTGTCCGCGATGAACCCCTTTTCGATCGGGAAGAGCTCTTTCCGGAGCGTCTCGAGCATCGGGCCGTAGTCGGCCTCGACGGCCTGTTCGAGCGCCAGGACCTTGGTGTGCAGGAGCTTGCCCTTGGCGGCCTTGAACTCCGCGTCGTCGAAGTGCTGTCGGTAGAAAAGCTCGTCGTCGTGGGTGTCCCGACCGAGGCCCGCGCCCGGCGGCAGGCTCTCGACGCCGAGGTAGAGGGGCAGGAAGACGGTCGTGTCGGGCTTGCCGAGGGCCAGCCAGACGCGGACCGAAAGGGGCTCCGGCCGTTCGGCGTCGAGCGAGACGACGAAGGCGTTGATGGTCGAGGCCGTGCATATGGTCCGGAACTTGGTCCGGTTGGGCGAGCCGGTCTTGTAGCCGTCGGTGGCGTCGTAGGGGGTGCCCTCGTAATGGTCGCGGAGGACGGCCATCAGGGCCTCCTCGGTGACTTCGCCGCCGGGCTTCGCGGAGAACGGGTAGTCGCCGTCGAGCTTCCAGTCGCGCCCGGTGAGAAGCGTCAGCCCGCGCCAGTGGCGCAGGGTGTTGCCGTCGGCGGCCGGCTCGCGCCGGGAGGGCCGGGCGAAGGCCTTCTTGAAATCGAACGGGCCGTCCTTCTCCTCATCGTACCAGCCGTTCTTGGCGGCGTCCTCGACGAGGCCGGGGCTGGCCAGGAAATGATCGGGATCGTCGAACGCCATCCGGCGGATCGTGAAGTGGTTGGGGATGACGGCCACCTCGTCGTCGGGCACCCGCTGGGCCGCCCATTGGCGGCCTCGCAGCGCGGCCAGCATCCAGGCCTCTTTCCTGTCGGCGATGGAGTAGGTCCGGCCGGAGGCCCGATAGCCGTATGTCTCGATGAGGGTCCCGGCGATCCGGACCGCCTCCCGGGCCGAGGTCGCTTTCTCTGCGACCAAGCGCCGCAGCATGTAGCCGATGCCGCCGTCGGTGAAGTCCTCGGCTTCGACGCGCGACGGGCAGCTGTCCGAGGTGATGAGGACGCCGTGATCGTTGATGAAGCTGTCGGCGTACTCCTGGGTCGTAGCCTCGATCCACAGGAAGCCGGCCGTCCGGCCGTCGGTCTCGAGGGTCGCGCCCTTGCCGAGGGCCACCTTGCGCGCGGTCCCGTAGTCATGGGGCCTGATCTTGCGGAGATTGACGAGGATGTCGCCCCGGTCGTCCTCGTTGTGGGCCACGAGGACCGAGCCGTCGGCGCTGGCGTCCTTGCCGACGAGCACCGTGAAGCATTCGCCGCCGTCGACGGGGCCGGCGGCAGGCGCGGGTGCGGGAACGGAAGACAGGAAAGCCAGGGCGAGATAGATCGAAACGAGGGCGATCCACGGCTTATTCGCGTTTTTCATGGCCCCACTATACGTGCTAAAAGGGGTGTTTTCAAGCCGGGCCGGGGCCGGCCGACGTTCAGCCCAGGACGGCCTTTTCGAGGGCCGCCGCGTCGAGCTGCTTGCGGCCCTTGATCGTCCGCTTGCCGTTGGCGAACGTCGTCCGGATGCATTCCCGGTAAGCGGTGCAGTCGCCGGCGGCGTCGGGGGCGTAGCCGTTGCACGTCCGCAGCACGTCCGGGGAGATCTCGTCGATGAGGACGATCTTGCCGTCCCCGTGCTTCAGCCGGCCCAGCTCGAACTTGCCGTCGACGATGTGCAGGCCCCGGGCGGCGAAGTCGCGGCAGACGACCTCGGCGATGTCCTTGACGAGCTTGTCGACGTATTCGATCTCGTCGCGGGTCATGACGCCGGCGGCCTCGAGGGCCTCGTAGGTGATGAGGATGTCCGAGTCGCCCTTGGTCCAGGCCTCGACGACGCGATGGAGGTTCTTTCCCGGCCGGACGAACGGATACCTTCTCCAAAAGCTGCCCATGGCGTTGTTGCGCCAGGTCCACTCGAGGTTCTGCAGCGGCGCCGAGCCCTCGAACTCGGGCCCGCCGGCGGGCAGGCCGAGGGGATCGGCGGGCTCGACGATCATGACCGTGTCGCCGGCTGTCGCGATGTAATGCGTGGGGATGCCGCTTTTCTTGAGGAGCTCGAAGAAATAGGCGGCGAACCGGAAGGCGATGGCGCCCTTGCCCGGGATGTCGCCGACGACGGTGTCGTAGCCCGGGTCGAACACCGGCTTACCCTTGTCGTCGACGTAGCCGGTCGCCCGGTCGGTGAAGACGAAGGCGTACTTGCCCGCGTACGGCCCGTCGGGGATGCGGTAGACGTCCTTGGACTTGCCCGAGTAGACCAGATTTTCTTTCTTGAGAATACGTGCGAGATCCATTGTTTCTTGACCTTTCTCCGGGGAATTCCCCGTTAATGTACAATGGCGACCGGGCGTTTTCAAGCCCGTTCGGCCGGCCGAGCCCCTAGAGCAGCCGGAGCGGCAGGACCTTGGCGATCTCCCGGAAGCGCTCGTCGAGAGTGAAGACGGGGCAGGCGTTCTCTTCGGCGATCACGGCGATGCAGCAGTCGACGAGGGGAATGGTCTGGCCGCGGGCCCGGAGCCGCTGCGAGAGCTTTCCGGCGCCAAGGGACCAGCGGAGGCTCGACTCGCTCCACGACCTGGGCTATAGTGGGGGAGAACGGAGGAGACCGAAATGCCGCGGCTTCGACTCGAGCCCTTAAACGATTATCCCTTCAGCACGGACATCACCGTCCGGGTCACGGACCTGAACTACGGAGGGCACGTCGGGAACGACACTTTTCTCTCGCTTATCCACGAGGCGCGCGCGGCGTTCCTGGCCTCTCTCGGTCTCAGCGAGCTCGACTGCGGCGGGATCTCCCTGATCATGGCCGACGCCGCGGTCGTCTTCATGGCCGAGGCCTACGCGGGCGATACGTTGCGGTTCGATGTTGCGGCCGGCGAGGCGTCGCGCTGCGGATTCCGCCTTTTCCATCGCGTCTCGCGCCCGGCCGACGGCAAGACCATCCTTCTCGCCGAAACGGGCATGGCCGGCCGGGATTACCGGGCCGCGAAGATCATGCCCTTGCCCGAGGCCGTCCGCAAAAAACTCGGCTTCGGCCCTATTTGAGCCAGGCGTCCAGAAGGGTCTTCTGCCGTGCGGTCGGGCGGGCCAGGGGGGAGATCTTGTAGCTCGGCTCGGTCTTGGCCCCCAGCGTGAGCTCGACCTCCCGGACGACACCGCGCCTCGAGATGAGAATCATAACGGCGTCGCCCGGGTTGTTTTCGTTGAGAGCCTCGACGAGCGAGCGCGGGGTGACGCGCTTGCCGCCAACGGCCAGGATCTCGTCCTGGGCGCTGAGACCGGCCTGGGCTGCGGGCGAGCCCGGCTCGACGGTCGAAATGACGGCGGCGCCGTTGTGGTCTTGTGTCGCCGCGCCCAGCCAGGGGCCCCTTGCGGGGCGGGGCTCGAGATCGATCCCGAGTCCCGCATAACTCAGGTGCTTCGCGTAGTCCCACGGCTCGACTGTCCGGGCATAGACGTCGAAGATCCGGTCGAGCGGGATCCCGGCCGCCTGCTTGCAGGCCTCCCGAAGCTCTTGCTCGGTGAATCCCCGGCCTTTGTCCTTGAAATAGGCCCGGTAGAGGGCCCGCATGACGTCGTCGAGCGAAGCCCGGCCCTGGGACGCCTCGCGGATCTCGAGGTCAAGGACGAGCCCCAGCCCGCAGCCGATGTTGTAATAGGAGATCGTCGTGTTGGCCGCGTGCTCGCCGCGGTCGAAATAGCCCGTCCAGGTGTCGAAGCTCGACAGGGACGCCGGCTGGTGGCGTCGTCCCGGGGCGTTCTCGTAGGCGGCGATCGTCGAGCCGAACCGTTCGAGGACCTCCTCGCGGGTCATCAGCCCGGCCCTGTTGAGGAGCAGATACTCGTAATAGACGGTGATCCCCTCGGAGAACCAGAGCAGGTCGGTGTAGTTCTCGCGGTCGTAATCGAAGGGGCCGAGGGCGATCGGCCGGATGGCTTTGACGTTGAAGAGGTGGAAGTACTCGTGGGCGATGAAGCTCAGCCAGCGCTTATAGCCATGGGGGCTTTGGAGAGATGCGGGATTGAGGGTGACGGCCGTCGAGTTGGCGTGCTCGAGACCGCCGCCGCCGGGGCCGATGATGAGGAAGGTATAGTGGCGGTAGGGAAGGTCGCCCATCAGCGCGGCCGCGGCCTCGACGATCTTTCTGAGGTCGCCCGTGAACTTCGCCCTGTCGAACGAACCGAGATCGTAGGCGGCAACGGTGTGAGGCCGGCCCGCGGCCTCGAAGGTCAGGATCTCCTGGTTGCCGAGGAGGATGGGGCAGTCGTAGAGCGTGTCGAAGTCGGGGGCGAAGAACGTGTGGGGCCGTCCCGGGACGGGGTCGAGCCCTGTCGAGACCTGCGCCCACCCGGCGAAGGGACGGACCGTGACGGTCACGGGGTCTGCGAGCCGCCCGGCCAGGTGCATGAAGACCCCGGTCGGAGTGATGAAGCCGCCGTCGTCGGAGAGGTAGCTGTCGGCGACGAACCGGTTGAAGGCATAGACGTCGTAGCTGACGACGACGGTCGGGACGTCGCCGGTCCGGACGCGCCAGGCGTTCTTGGCCGTCTTCTCCCATGCGAGCGGCCGGCCCTCGCCGTCCTCGGCCCGGAAGCCCTTGACGTTCTTGGAGTAATCCATGATGCGGTAGTAGCCGGGCGTCCAGACCGGCATCTTGAATTCCTGGGAGTCGCCCTCGAGGCCCTCGGCCCGAAGAACGACCCGGTAATAATGCGATTCCGGCCGCTCCATGGACACGGTGATGGACAGGGAAGGGGAGGAGTCGGACGCTGCCGCCGCGGCGGGGCCGGCAGCGAAGGTGACAACCAGGACGGCGGCGAGGGCAAGAAAGACACGGGACCGCCCTTGGGCCGGTCCGGCAGTACGTTCTCCGTTCATGGGTTTCCTCCGTTCATTACATCGCATCCGGGGGGACGCGTGCCTCCGGTACATGTCTCCGCGCCGCGGGCCGAGAGCGAACGCGTGCACGTCGCGTCTTCACGCCGGGGCGCATCTCTCTATTTCCAATCCGGCAGGCGGCCCGGCGTGTAGGGGGCGCCGACCGCGTCGAGCCGCTTCTCGATGGCCTTGACGTCCCCGGCCAGGATCGTCTTGAGCTCCTCGTAGACCGGCTTGAACTCCTCCTCGGCGATGGCGTAGGCGGCGCGCTGGGTCTTGGTCGGGGCCGAGGTCGAGCGATACTGCTCGCCGGCGATCCGGCCGATGCGGCTCTGGATCCCGGGCACGGTGTCCTTGTCGAGGCGCGAGAGCAGAGGATCGCCGGTCATTTTCAGCTGGATGGCCTCGAGCTTCGCCTCGAGGGCCTTGATGGAATCGAGGATGTCCCGGTGGGGGACCGTGACGCTCTTGAGCGAGGCCCGGTAGTGCCGGGCGAGAGTGTCGAGCTCGCGCATCACGCTCGACGCGGCGGTGACCGGGTGCCCGAGCCTGCGGACTTTCTTCTGGAAGGCGGCCAGCTCGGCCCGGTCGGCGGCGGGGAGCGTCACCGCGGCCAGTCCCTGGACCTTGAACGGCACGGGCCCTACCAGCTCCTTGACCTGACCGCCGACGCTCATGGCCAGCGAGACCTTGTACTCGCCCGGGATGACGAACGTGCTCGAGGGCCCGGACGCAGTCGGCGCCGCCTGCGCCGGCGTCGTCGGGACGAGGCCGGGATAGCGGAGGTCCCACGTCGCCCGGTTGAGGCCCATGCGGGCCGGTTCGCGGAGAATGCGGACGACCTCGCCGTCCTCGTCGGTGATGGTGAAGAGAAGGACGGCGGGCTCTTCGGCCTGTTCGGCTTTCAGTCGCTCGTATGTGGGGTAGGGGACGGGCTTTCCGGCCTTGACCAACGCGGCCTCCGCCTCCCGCCTCTGCTCGCGCAGGGGCTTCGGCGCGTCCTTGAGGTGGTAGGTGAAGACCGCGGCCACCGACGGGTTGGGCACGGTGAAGTAGCTCTCGCCCTGGAAGCCCTTCTCGCGTGAGCCGAGGCTGCCCAGGGGCTGCTTCTCGACGAACATCCAGGCGTCCTTGACCGGGAAAAGATGGCCGTCCCTGGCCAGGACGTCCGGCTTGACGCCGCGGAGGGCGGAGTAATCGTCGAGGATGTAGAAGCCGCGGCCGAAGGTGGCCAGGACGAGATCGTTCTCCCGCTTCTGAACGGCCAGATCGCGGACGGCGATGGTCGGCAGGCCGGCCGAGAGCCGCTTCCAGTGCCTGCCGCCGTCGAGGGTCGCGAACAGGCCGAACTCGGTCCCGGCGAAGAGCAGATCGGGCCGGACGTGGTCCTCGGCCAACGCATAGACCGAGCCCCGCGCCGGCAGGTCCGAGGCGATCGGCGTCCAGGTCCGGCCGAGGTCCGTGCTCTTGAGGACGTAGGGCTTGAAGTCGCCCCGCTTGTGGTTGTTGAAGGCGGCGTACACGGTGTTGCGGTCGTGGTGCGAGGCGACGAGGTCGTTGACGTAGGTCAGGTCGGGGACGCCGGGGAACCTGTCGATCTTCCGCCAGCTCGCGCCGCCGTCCTCGGACTTGTAGACGCCGTCGCCGTAGCCGACGCTGCGCTGGTTGTTGTTCTCGCCGGTCCCGACCCAGACGACGTTCGGGTCGTTGGGATCGAGGGTCACGCAGCCGATGGAGTAGGAGCCCTGGGCGTCGAAGACGGGGGTGAAGGTCGTCCCGGCGTTGACGGTTTTCCAGACGCCGCCCGAGGCCGAGGCGACGAAGAACTCGTGGCGCTTGCCGGGCCGGACGGCGAAGTCCGAGATGCGGCCCGAGGTCAGGGCCGGCCCGATGGACCGCAGCTTGAAGGCGCCGAGCGAGACGCCGGCGTAGGGGTCGCTGTCTTTCGCGGCGGGCGCCTTGGCTTTGGTCTTCGCCTGAGCGGCGAGAGGCGAGGGCGGGACGGCCGCGGCCAGGATGACAAGAGCCAGCGAGGCGACGAGGATGCTCCTCGCGGGGGTCCGGTTCGACATGACGTCCTCTCTGAGACGGGTTTTCCGAGTAGGCGGAAGGAGAATGATACCGCCGCCCGTCCGGATGGTCAAGCACCGCCGCCGGGTTTGACACGGAAGCCGGGGCGCCGATAGAATGGGCGCGGCGATGGACAAGGCGGCGAAGAATCGGGAGCTCGAGGCCCTGGCCAGGGAGCTGGGATTCGACCTGTTCGGGGTCGCCGACGTCACGGGTCTCAAGGACCGGTTCCTGCTCGAGCCGGGGACGTGCGACAGGTTCCCGTTCGCGATATCGCTCGGCAAGGCGCTTTCGGACGCCGTGCTCGAGGACATCCGGGACCGGCCGACGGCCCTCTACCTCCACCACTACCGGCAGGCGAACTACTTCCTCGACCGCGGCGCGTTCCTACTCGCCGATCACATCCGGAAGCGGGGCTTCCGGTCGCTCGCCATCGCCGCCTCGCAGATCGTCGATTGGGAGAACCAGCGGGCCCACGTCTCGCACAAGCACGTCGGCGTCGCGGCCGGCTTGGGCTGGTTCGGCCGGAACAACCTCCTGGTCCATCCGGAGCTCGGTTCGCGCTTCCGGCTGGTGACGGTGCTGACCGACATGCCCCTTGAGCCGGGCCGGCCCCTCGACCGCGACTGCGGCGCCTGTCGCGCCTGCCTGGCCAACTGCCCCGCCGGGGCCATCAAGGAGACGCGGGAGGAGTTCGACCATCTGGCCTGCCACGAGACCCTCAAGGACTTCCGCAAGAAGGGCTACGTCAGCCAGTTCATCTGCGGCCTGTGTGTCCGAGACTGCCGCGGCCCGAAGTGACC
>JBBIGP010000054.1:3617-7238 GCA_037447475.1 Candidatus Aminicenantota bacterium | reverse complement strand
GCGGGGAAGCGGCTGAAATCGCGATCGACGGTCCATAACTCGCCGATCCCGTTTTGGAGGCAGATGGCCGCGACGCGGGCGTCGTGGACCTTGGGGCCGGCGACCTTCCCGTCGAGGACGAGGGCCCGGAGCCGCGGCCAGTAGCCGTCGTCCTCGGCCAGCAGGACCAGGCTCGGCGATCCCAACCAAGCGTCGATCTGGGCGACGGCCAGCTCGAGCGGCGTCGGCGGGGCGTAGATCCTTGGGTGCGTGGCAACGGCCAGGAACTCATGCAGGCAGGGCCAGGGGATGCTCCATGGGGTCTTGCCCTCTGCCAGAGCGGTCAGGCATTCGAGAGCGGAGGCGTGGAGAGGAGAGTCCTCCCGATGGGCGTAGACCAGGAGGTTGCTGTCGACGGCGATCATCCGCCCCGCCCCTCGTAGCTGATGTCGAGGATCTGGTCCCAGGTCACGCCCGCGAGGTGGGGCTGGAGGCCCTGTCCCTTGAATGAGGCCTTGCGGAGCTTGAAGGCCTCGGGTTTGCGGCCGCGGCGCTCGGCGATGACTTTTCTGAGCCCCTCTTCGACCAGGGCTTTCAGGGTCGTTCTCTCCTGTCGGGCGACCTTCCGAGCCTCATTGAACAGACTATCTGGAATATGTATGGTTGTCTTCATATGGCTGACCATATCATACCTTCTCTCCGATGTCAAATCGCTCCTTTGGGGATCCATCTATAGAGACGCTTGCTCAGGACTCTCGATCTCACCTCCGCGATGAGAAATATAAGGCTGGCCGCGCGTCTATCGTTATGTGAAGGCGGACGATCCGAGGCGCGGCGTTGACACGGCTAATGGTATGACGTATTGTAATACTAGGAGAACCGTCATGCCCAAAGCCAAGATCGCCGTCACTATCGATGAGCATGTCCTCGAACGTCTGGATTCGCTCGTCGGGAAAAAGATATTCGCCAACCGAAGCCAGGCCATCGAGGCCGCCGTCGAGGAAAAGCTCGACCGGCTCGGCCGTGTCCGGCTGGCCGAGGAATGCGCCAAGCTCGACCCGGTCACCGAGATGGATCTGGCCGAGGAAGGGCTGGTGACGGAGGCGTCCGAATGGCCCGAATACTGAGGGGCGAGCTTCGCTGGGCCGACCTCAGCCCTGGCCGAGGGAGCGAGCAGTCCGGCCGTCGTCCCATGCTTGTTTTGAGCCACGACGTCTTCAACGAACGTTCCGGGACCGTCATCGTCATGGCCGTTACCAGCCGGCCGCAACAAGCCGGCTTTCCGTTGACCTGGGAGCTCCCTTCCAAGGCTCTTCCCAAGCGCTCATGGGTGAAGATCGGCCAGGTCCGGACGCTGTCCGTGGAGAGGATCGGCCGACGGATCGACGCTCTGGAGCCGGAGGACCTTTCCCGGATCCTCGACGGCCTCGCCGAGATCATCGACGACTGAGATCAGTCGGCGCCGAAGGGATCGTCGATCGACGCCGACTTGAGGCCGCCGAGGTGGCGGACCCCGAACTCGCCGTAGATGGAGATGCCGGGCTCGTTGCCGAACGTCATACCGGGAACGATTCGGTCTGAATTCCCTTGAATGTGGGCCTCGTCTCTGGCTATAATTGGCCCGGTCAATTAGGAAGGACGAAATGGCCAGACCGGCCGTTCCCGTATCTCTCTTGCACATTTTGGGGGCGGTCATCGTCGCCGTAAGCATCTTCGGCTTCGCCGACCTTCTCGAACGGCCGGAGGTCCCTTGGGACGAGCTGGCCCAGATCACGGGGATCCCCGCCGCGCAACTTCCTTCAGCCGCCGTCCGGGTCGACGGCTTCGAGGTCCGCGACGTCGAATACGATCTCTATTTCGTCGCCGCCCGCCACAGGATCGGCGATCCGGTCGAGTTCGTCTTCCGGAAAGACGGCCGCGACGTGTCCGTCCGCCTGCCGCTCGGGCGCCACTACGTCCGGGGGACTTTTCCCACCGTCTACCTGCTGACAGGGCTGGCCGGGTTCCTCATCGGGTTCCTCGTCCTGTTCCTCCGGCCCGACGACCGCAGAGCGCGGATCTTCTTCTGGCTGACCCTGGCCTTCGCGTCGGCCGTGATGATCAGCGGGGATTGGTACGGGGTCCGGGGGAGGATATTGAACCTTGTCCCCGGGGTCCTCTTCTTCTTCTCCTACACGCTGACGCCGACCCTTCTCCTGCGCTTCGCCCTGACCTTCACGCCGCCGGGCCGGGGCCGGCCGCTCCGCGGGCTCCACGCCGCCTCTCTCCTTTTCGGGGCGTTTTTCAGCGGAGTCCTCGTCTCGTCCCTGCTTCTGACTTCGATCGAGATCTTCCGGCTGAAAAGGGGTTTCATCGTCTTCCGGTTCTTCTTCGCCGTTCTGTGCGTCGCCGCGGTCGTCCATCTTTTCCGCGCCCTGCGGGCCGCGGAATCCCGCGAGCGGAAGGCCCAGATCAAGTGGGTCCTATCCGGCCTTCTCGCGGGCCTCGGCCCCTTCCTGATCCTCTACCAGGTCCCCAAGTCCATGGATCTTACCCCGCTGATCGGAGAGGAAGCCGGGACATACCTGTTCGTCCTCCTGCCGCTCTTCCTGGCCGTCGCCATCATCAAGCACCGGCTGATGGACATCGACGTCCTCCTCAACCGCGGCCTCGTGTACTCGTTCTTGACCGCGGTCACGGTCGGCGTCTATCTTCTGGCCGCCGAGGTCCTGAAGCAGATCCTCGTCGGGAGGGCCGGGACGGGGAGGCGCGGCATCCCCGCGGCCGCGGCCCTTGTCGCGGCGGCTTTTTTCGCCCCGGCCCGCAAGAGGATCCAGGCCTTCGTGGACAGGGCCTTTTTCCGGCAAAGCCACGACTACCGGCGGGCGGTCGCCGGGTTCGCCGCGGCGGCCCAAAGCGCCCTGGGCAAGGATGAGCTCGCCGGGCTCCTGCAAAACGCCCTGGACCAGGCTCTTCCTGTGGAGAGAGTCGGCGGCCTGGCCTTTCTTGCCGGGGTGTCTCCGGCGTCTCCCGAGATCGTCTGGCGCAGCGGGCTCGATGACCAGGCTGTCGCCGCGCTGCTCGACGCTTGGGCCGGCGAGCCGGTCATCCGGGCCGCGGAGAGGAGCGTCGAGGACGCCAGGGGCCTGGACCTCGGGCGGTCGCACATTCTCGCGTCCGCCGGCTACGATCTCGCTCTGCCCCTCTCGTCCGAGGGGGGGGCCGCCGCGGGCTGGATCTTCGTCGGCCGCAAGAGATCGGGCGAAAGGTTCACCGGGGAGGACCTGGAGCTGCTCGGGACCCTGGCCGCCGAGCTGGCCCTGGCCCTGGGCCGCCTCCGGCTCCAGGAGGAGGTCATCTACGAGCGGGCCTCGCGCGAGAAATCCGAGGAGCTCGGCCGGCTGAAGACGGAGTTCATTTCTTCCGTATCCCACGAGCTGCGGACGCCCATGACCTCCCTTCAAGGGCTTTCCCAGCTTCTGCAGTCCGGCAAGGTCCGGGGCAAGGAGCGCCGGGACCAGCTCCTCGAGCTCATGGCCGGCGAGTGCGGGCGGCTGTCACGGTTCCTCAACAACGTCCTCGACTTCGGCCGGATCGAGCAGGGCGTCAAGAGCTACGAGTTCCGGGAGACCGACCTGCGGGCCCTGGCCGTCGAGACCGCCG
>JBBIGP010000054.1:0-3517 GCA_037447475.1 Candidatus Aminicenantota bacterium | reverse complement strand
GGAGCGAACCGGGCCGGGGGAGCACGTTCACCTTGAGTTTCCCGAGGAGGCGAGGCGCATGAAAAAAGTCCTGATCATCGACGACGACCGCGTCCTGAGGCGCACGCTGGCGACGGCCCTCGAAGCGGAAGGCTACGGCGTCGCCGAGGCCGGCGACGGCCGGGAAGGGCTCGAGAAGGCCCTCGGGGGGCGCTTCGACCTCGTCGTTCTCGACGTCGTCATGCCGGCGCTCGGCGGGATCGAGGTCTGCCGGAAGCTGCGCGAAGCCGGCCGTCAGCTGCCCGTCATCATCCTGTCCGGGAAGAAGAAGAAGGAGCTGGACAAGGTCCTCGGGCTCGAGATCGGCGGCGACGACTACCTGACCAAGCCCTTCGGGACCGACGAGTTCCTGGCCCGGGTCCACGCCATCCTGAGGCGTTCCCGGCCCGAGGTCCCGGACATCGGCGATTGCCGGTTCGGCGACGTCGCGGTCGACTTCCGGACGAAGACGGCGGCCAAGGGCGGGCGCGACCTCCATCTGACGGCCCGGGAGTTCAGCCTGCTCAAGTTCCTCGTCGCCTGCGAAGGGGAGGTCGTCTCGCGTGATACCATCCTCAACAAAGTCTGGGAGTATGAGAAGTACCCGACGACCCGGACGGTCGACACCTTCATCTGCAACCTGAGGAGGAAGATCGAGGACGATCCCTCCCGGCCGGTCCACCTCATCACCGTGCCCTGGTCCGGCTACAAGTTCCAGCGTTAGCCTGCCCCTCCCTTTCTGCTATAATGGCCTTTCGGAGGAGAAGGCCCTTGTCCTTATTCCGGAAGACCGGCGTCGTCCTGGCCGCCGCGGCGGCCCTGGCCGTGATCTATGCCGCGTCGGGGGGCGGCCGGTCTGGCGAAGCGGCGATCAGGCCCGAGCATTGGGCCCGGCCCGTCGCCTCGGCGTCGCTCAAGAACTGGTATCAGCTCAACGAAGACGTCTATCGCTCCGAGCAGCCGACGCGCCGGGGGTTCGTCGAGATCCGGAACAGGGGCATCCGGACGATCGTCAGCTTGAGGAAAGGCCACACGGACGACGCGCTGGCCGTTGGGCTGGGGTTCGAGCTCGTGTCGGTCCCGATGAAGGCCCCGACCATAAGGGAGAGTCACCTCATAGCCGCCCTGAGGGCCATCCGCGAAGCCCCCAAGCCCGTCCTTTTCCACTGCCATCACGGCTCCGACCGGGCCGGGGCCATCGCGGCCATGTACCGGATCGTCTTCCAGGGATGGACGAAGGAAGATGCCATCGACGAGCTCAAGCGGGGCGGGTTCGGCTTCCACCGGTATTACGTGAACATCCCGAGGCTCATCCGCCGGGCCGACGTGGAAAAGATCAGGGCCGCCGTCGAGCGCTGATCCCCCCATGCGCAAGTGGCTCACCCTTCTGCTGGCCCTGGCGGTCGTGTACGCCCTCTCCAAGCTCAACACCAAAAGGCGGCGGGAGCGCTATCCCTTCCTCAAGAGGGTCAACGACACCGTCAATATCCTCGTCTGGGTCCTGTTCGCCGTTTACGCGATCGCTTTCTCCTACTGGCTATGGACGGAGGTCCTGCACTGAGCGGTCCGCCGGGCTCGGGCTCAGATCCCCCCCGGGCAGGATTCCCAGGTGCAGAGGTTGCGGTGGCAGGCCTCGCCCTCGAGCCAGGTGCAGTCGGTGGGCGCGCACGCCAGCTTGGTCCTGATGACCGCCCGGAAATCGATATCCGGATCCTTTCTGGAACCGACCGGGATGTACTCGATGAGGATGTGGACGGCATGGACGCTGACGTACATCATTCCGCCAAGCTCTCTCCGAAGTTCTGGGATGATGTCGTCCCAGCCCACGACGGTATTTCCGTCGTTCTTCCTGAGAACGGGATTAGCAAGATAGGTGCCGATGAAATTGTTCTTGACCATCTCCTTCAGGTCGGCCTCCTTCATGCCCCCTTTCCTCAGTGCGGATAGTAAGACTCCCAGTCTGGCGTTGGCGCCTTCGATATAAGCAGCCAGGCCCTTTTCCAGGTCCGACGCGCGCTTGTATTCAAAGTTGATGGGCTGGAACCGTTCGGCCTTGATCTGCCCTTGAGCGATATCTTCCGTCGTCCCGTTGGCTCCGATCTGCGGCTGAGACGGGCAGGCCGCGAAGATCGCCGCTGCCGCCAGCACGATGGCTGCAACAATGCCTGTCTGCCGGATCTTCATTGTTCCCTCCTTTCGGCAGGCGTTATCAATTCACCCTTTCGGTCCTGAGGTCCGTTTCGACGCTTGACCACCCCCTTCGGGCCGGGCCCGTTCGCGGTCCCGGCTATAGCTTCTCGAGCGGCTTGAGCTCCTTTCGGTAGCGTTCTTTCTGCTGTTTCAGGATGGCCTCGAAGCGGGTCTCGCCCCTGAGGCTTCTGAAGATCCGGTTCGACGAGAGGCACGGGTAGGAGTACAAATACATCCGGCGCTCCGTGAACGCCCGCTCGATCCCGGCCTCGATGTTGGCGAGGGCCTCTTCCTTCATCCCGAGGAGGAGGAACACGGACGTTTCCTCCAGCGTGAGCCACGAGCGCCCTTGCATTGCCAACAGGTCCAGGGCCTTTTGCTTTTCCCGCATGGCGGCGGCCAGCACCGCCTCGATCATGAGCGGCCTTCGTCCCTGCGGGTCGATCTTCATGATGCCCTCGACGGCGGCCTCCGCCTCCTCGTGCCTCCCCGTCATGACCAGGCTGAAGGCGTAGGCGTTCAGGGCCTGCCGGTCGCCGGGGGCCTTGGGCACGGCTTCCTTTAGGAGCTTTCGGGCGCTCTCGTACCTCCCCATGAACGTCTGGCATTGGGCCATCTGCATGACGGCCTGGTGATCGATCGGGTTCAGGCGCGCCGCCCGCTCCAGGTACCTGCGGGCCCGGTCGTACAGGCCCACGCTCCGGAGGAAGGCACCGGCGTCGAGGTTGACCATGACGCTGCCCGCGTCGAGCTTCAAGGCCGCCCTGAAATGCCCGGCGGCCTCGAGGTTGTCGGCCTCGTAGAAATGGGCCCAGCCCATCCCCAGGTTCGTTTCGGGGGCGACCGCGTTCAGATCGAAGGCCTGCCGGTAGGCCGCGAACATGCGGCCCCGGGTTTCTTCCCGATGCGTTCCCTCGGCCGTCTCGAGGAGCCCTTCGAAGGCGTTCCCCAGGCCCCAGTAGGCCAGGGCGTAGCGGGGGTCGATCTCGACGGCCCGGGAGAAATGCCGGATGGCCTCTTCGAAATCCTCGCTCAGGGCGGACTGGCCGTTCAGGTAATGGTCGTAGGCCTCGAGGTTCTTGGTCTCCCTCAGCTTGATCTTCCGGAGCCGCTCCTCGACGAGGTGGACCCTGAGGGCCCGGGCGACCTCGCGCGCCACGCCGTCTTCGAGGGAGAAGTAGTCCTCTTCGGGCAGCTCCCGGATATAAGGCTGGACGATGTCGCCCCGCGCGGCCTCGACGAGGTTGGCCGTCAGCCGGTAGCTCCGTTCGACGGGCCGGAGATTGAGGAGAAGGAGATATTTCGCTTC
>JBBIGP010000053.1:0-18741 GCA_037447475.1 Candidatus Aminicenantota bacterium | reverse complement strand
GCGGCAGAAGCCCTTGCGCCCGGGGAGGACCTGAGCGAAAATGGGCGGCGATGACCAAACGGCCGGCGCTCTATCTCCTCTCGCTCGTGGAGCTGCTGGCGATGTCCGTGTGGTTCTCGGCCTCGGCGGTCGTCCCGGCGCTGGCGGCCGCTTGGGGGTTGAGCGCTTCGAGCCAGGCCTGGCTGACGATGTCGGTCCAGATCGGGTTCGTCGCCGGGGCCCTGGGTTCGGCCGTTCTCAACCTGGCCGACCGCATCCCCGCTCCGCGGCTCTTCGCCTGGTCCTCTGTCTTGGCCGGCGCGGCGACCCTCGTCATCCCTGCGGCCGGAGAGAATCTCGGCGTCATTCTCGGCCTCCGTTTCCTGACCGGCCTCCTCTTGGCCGGCGTCTACCCGGTCGGGATGAAGATCATGGCCACGTGGACCAAGGAAGACCGGGGCTTCGGGGTCGGGCTCCTGGTCGGCGCGCTGACCCTGGGCAAGGCCGCCCCCCATTTGCTCAAGGTCTTCGGGGGAGTCGATGATTGGCGGTTCGTCCTTGTCGTGAGCGGGGTCTTGGCCGCGGCCGGCGGCCTGGTCGCCGCCGCCTTCATCCGGGAAGGGCCGCTGCGGGCGGCCGCGCCCCCGTTCGACCGGAAGTATGCCTTGGCCTTGTGGAAGGACAAGGGGATGGCCCTGGCCAATCTCGGCTATTTCGGCCACATGTGGGAGCTGTACGCGGCCTGGACCTGGGTGCCGGTCTTCCTCGTCGCCTCGTTCGCGGCCCGAGGCGCCGGCGAGGAATGGGCCAGCCTGGCGGCTTTCGCGTTCATCGGGGCCGGGGGCGCCGGCAGCCTTGTCGCCGGGCGCCTCGCCGACCGTTGGGGAAGGACCGCGGTCACGTCGGGGGCCATGGCCGTGAGCGGTGTCTGCTGTCTTACGGCCGGCCTCCTATTCGGTGCGAACCCGTGGCTGCTGACGGCGCTCTGTCTGGTTTGGGGTTTTTCGGTCGTCGCCGACTCGGCCCAGTTCTCGGCGGGCATCAGCGAGCTGTGCCCTCCGGAACGGACGGGCACGGCCCTCACCCTTCAGACCAGCCTGGGATTCCTGTTGACGCTCGCGACCATCCGGCTCGTCCCGGCCGTCGAGCGCCTCGTCACCTGGAAATGGGCCTTCGCCTTCCTGGCCCTCGGCCCGGCCGCCGGCATCTGGGCCATGCTCCGGCTCCGTCGCCTGCCCGCCGCGGTCCGCATGGCCTCCGGCCGCCGCTAAAAGGGGGACATGATACCTATTCCCCTTTTTTCTCGGCGAATTTCCGGCACGGAAAATAGGAAATAGGTGTCATGTCCCCCTTTTATGGACGATGGTGGTGGAGGCCTGGTCGGTGGACAGGACCAGCATCTCGGCGATGTTGACATGGGGCGGACGGGTGGCGCACCAGACCGCGGCATCGGCGATGTCCTCCGGCCTGAGCGGCGTATAGCCCTGATAGACCTTCTCGGCCCGTCCCGAGTCGCCGTGGAAGCGGACCAGGCTGAACTCCGTCTCGGTCAGGCCGGGGGCGACCTCGCTGACCCGGACCGGGGTCCCGTTGAGGTCGAGTCTCATCCCCGTGGAGAGAGCCCGGACGGCGTACTTCGTGGCGCAATAGACGTTCCCCCCCGGATAGACCTCCCGGCCGGCGATGGACCCGATGTTGATGACGTGCCCCCTTCCGCGCTCGACCATGCCCGGGATGACGGCCCTGCTGACGTAGAGGAGCCCCTTGACGTTGGCGTCGATCATCTCGTCCCAGTCGCTGACGAGCCCCTCGTGGAGCTTGTCGAGGCCCCGGCTGAGGCCGGCGTTGTTGACCAGGATGTCGATCGCCTTCCAATCCTCGGGCAGCCCGCCGATCGCCTCTTCGACCGCCTCCCGGTCACGGAGGTCGAGCGCGAAGACATGCGATCTCGCCCCGAAGTCCTTCTGCAACTCTCCCGCGAGCTTCTCGAGACGCTCGACGCGCCGGGCGCACATCAGGACGTCCGCGCCGGCCGCCGCGAACGCCCGGGCGCAGGCCTCCCCGATCCCCGCGCTGGCCCCGGTCACGAAAACGATCCTATCCTTGAGTGAGAGCATGCCCGTCCTCCTTGCGGTCCTGGAGCGGGGCCTCGGGCCCGGCCCGTCCGCGCCGTCGGAAGGTCCAGCATATGAATGAGCTTGGGGCAAGTCAAGCGCCCCTCGGCTCATTGACCTCCCGGCGCGGCGGCGCTATGATACGCGTCGGGCCGTCCTGATGACCCGTGTTCGCCGCTTCGCCGGCCCGGCCGGGCGGAGAGGGGCGGACACCGGAAGGACGCGTTCCCCTTCCCAAAGGACCCGGTGGCGACCGATGAATATCTCGGATAAGGGACCGATAAGGCGCTGGCTCATCGCCGCCCGGCCCTGGGCCCTGCCGGCCTCGACCATGCCTGTCGTCTTCGGCACGAGCCTGGCCTGGGCCTACGGCGGAAGCCCGCTGTCCATCCCCCATTTCCTGTGGGCTCTCGCGACCATGATGGTCCTGCACACGGCGGCCAACATGCTCAGCGACGTCTTCGACGCCCGCCGGGGCCTCGACCTCGAGGTCACGCCCGCGAGCGGGGCCATCGTCCGCGGCCTGCTCTCCGGGCGCCACGTGCTTCGCGGCTCGCTCCTTCTCTTCGCCTTGGGGACGGCCTCGGGGCTTCTTCTGGCGTATCGAACAGGGCCGGCCCTCCTGCTCGTGGGCGCCGTCGGCCTGGCCGTCGGGGCCTCCTACTCGCTGCTCAAGCTCCTGGCCCTCGGCGACCTGGCCGTTTTTCTTAACTTCGGACTGCTCGGAGCGCTCGGGGCCTGGATCGTCCAGGCGCGGTCTTTCTCGTGGCTCCCCGTCGTCTGGGCCCTGCCCATGGCCCTCCTCGTCCCGGCCATCCTCCACGCCAATAATTGGCGCGACGTCCGCTCCGACAGCCGCCGGGGGATCGTTTCCGTCGCGGCCCGGCTCGGCGACCGGGGCTCGCTCGCTTATTACGGCGGGCTCCTCTTCTTCCCCTTCATCCTGACCCTGGTCTTGATGACCGTTCCCCGGCTCCTTGGCGACGGCCCGAGACCGATGCCGGGGAGCTTCCTTCTCGTCTTCCTGTCCCTGCCGAATGCCCTCAAGCTCTGGGGCCGGGCCGCCCGCCGCGCCGCGCCGCGCTCGCCGCTCGACTTCATCGTTCTCGACGCGGCCACGGCCCGCCACAACCTCGTCTTCGGCCTCCTGGCCACCGCCGCCGCGCTTCTCGCCGGCCGGCCTTAAGGCGGCCAGGCCTTTGATGAGGACACGCACCAGAGTTCCATGCCCCCTGCGCCTATTCCTCTTCTTCTTCTCTCTGGGCTCTTCGTCCATTTGCGGGGGCATCTTGGGTTTTGGCGATCGATGTCCCCCTGAAGACCCCTGGCAAAAAGACCCCGGAAATGGAAGAAGAGCGGCTCTTCAGCCGCCGATGTGCTCGACGAGGATCTTGATCCCGATCGCGATAAGGATGAGGCCGCCGACGAGCTCGGCCCGCCGCCCGGCCACCTTGCCGACGACCGGCCCTAGCTTGGCTCCCAGAACGGTCATGACGAAGCTCGTCAGCCCGATGATCGCGGCCGGATAGACGATGGACGCCTCGATGACGCCCAGGCTCAGGCCGACCCCGAGGGCGTCGATGCTCGTGGCCACGGACAGCACAAGAAGCCTCGCGCCGCGCGTCCGGTCGGGCCGGGCCTCCTTCTCCTCCTCGCTGAGCTCGAACGACTCGTAGATCATGTGAGCGCCGACCGCGGCCAGCAGCCCGAAGGCGATCCAGTGGTCGAGATCCCGGATCAGGGCGAGAAGACGGGCCCCGGCGAGCCAGCCGACGACGGGCATGAAGAACTGGAAGCCCCCGAAGAACATCGCCATACGAAGGGCCTGCCTCAAGGACAGCCCCCTTTTCCCCGCCCCCATGCCGAGGGACACGGCGAAACAGTCCATGGCCAGGGCCGCGGCGATGCCGAGAACGATGAGAAACGACACGATGCCCCTCCGAAGCCGCTCATTATATCAGATTTGGAGCGCCCGCCCACAGCCATTCCTTTTGCATACTGGTTCTTCTCCCGCTTCCGGAGATCCTGGGCCGAGAGTCGGCGATAGATGCCCCCCCCGGCTCGTGCTATAATGGGCGTTTCGGAACGAGCCCATGGCGACCACAGAGAACATCCTGCTTCGCGGGGTCAGGGTCCACAACCTGAAGAATATCGACCTCGACGTCCCGCTCAACAAGCTCATCGTCGTGACAGGGGTCAGCGGATCGGGCAAGTCCTCCCTGGCCTTCGACACCCTTTATGCCGAAGGCCAAAGAAGGTACATCGAGTCCCTGTCCTCCTACGCCCGCCAGTTCCTGGAGCGCATGGACAAGCCCGACGCCGACCTCATCGACGGCATCCCGCCGGCCATCGCCATCCAGCAGAAGGCCGTCACCAAGAACCCGCGATCGACGGTGGCCACGGTCACCGAGATCTACGACTTCCTGCGGGTCCTCTACGCCCGCGTCGGGACCGTCCATTGCCCCCGGTGCGGCCGGCCGGTCGGGCGTGACACGATCGACTCGGCCGTCGACAGGCTTCTCCGGGAAAGCCCGGGCGCCAAGGCCCTCGTGACCTTCTCCTCGCCGCGAGAGCGCGGGACGGCCGTCCTCATGAAGGACGGGTTCACGCGCGCGGTCGTCCGGGGCGAGGCCGTGCCTCTCGATTCCGTGCCGGCCCGCGCGGCCGCCATCGACGTCCTCGTCGACCGGACCGTCATTTCCGGGGACGAGCGCGAGCGGTTGGCCGACTCGCTGGAAATGGCCCTGAAGAGGGGCGCGGGCCGGGCCCGGGTCGTCGCCGAGGGCGGCCGCGAGTTCCTGTTCTCGGACAAGCTCGAGTGCAAGGACTGCCGGCTCGCGGTCGAGGACCCCTACCCCAATCTCTTTTCCTTCAACAGCCCGCAGGGGGCCTGCCCGGATTGCCACGGCTTCGGGGACTTGGCCGTCCTCGACGTGGAGAAGATCGTCCCCGACCCGACGAAGAGCCTCGAACAGGGGGCCGTCGAGCCCTGGACCAAACCCCTCTCCCGGGCCCTCCAGCGCGAGCTGCTGGCCGAGGCCCGCCGGCGGCGCATCCCGACCGATGTTCCCTTCCAGGATCTCCGGGAGGGCCACCAACGGTTCGTTCTCGAAGGGGGAGACGGCTACGCCGGCGTCAAGGGCTTTTTCGAGTGGCTCCAATCCAAGAAATACAAGGTCCAGGTCCGGGTCCTGCTCAGCCGATACCGGAAATACGTGCCCTGCCCGTCCTGCTCGAAATCCCGGCTCAACGCCCGGGCCCTCGGCGTCAAGATCGGCGGCCTGACCATCGGCGAGTTCGTCCGGATGACCGTCCGTGAGGCCTCGGACGCCCTCAGCCGCCTCCGCCTGCCGCCCGCCGAGTCCCGGATCGCCGAAAAGCTCGTCGCCGAGATCCAGAACCGCCTCAAGTTCCTCCTCGAGGTCGGCTTGGACTACATCGCCCTCGACCGCATGACCTTCACCCTCAGCGGCGGCGAGGCCCAGCGCATCAACCTGGCCGCGGCCCTCAGCGCGTCCCTCGTCGGGACCCTGTTCGTCCTCGACGAGCCGTCCATCGGGCTCCATCCGCGGGACAATCACCGGCTCATCAAGATCCTCCGGTCGCTCAAGGGCATCGGGAACACGGTCGTCGTCGTCGAGCATGACCCGGATATCGTCCGGGCGGCAGAGCACGTCATCGACATGGGGCCGAGGGCCGGTGAGGCCGGGGGAGAGGTCGTTTTCGAGGGGCCCTGGCGGGCGTTCCTCCGGTGCCGCAAATCCCTGACGGCCCAGTACGTCCGGGGCGAAAAAGGGATTGCCGTGCCCGCGGCGAGGCGCTCCTCGCGGGCGTTCCTCGAGATCCGCGACGCCCACAAGCACAATCTCAAGCACATCGATGTCCGGGTCCCGCTGGGCGTGTTCACGTGCGTCACGGGCGTCTCGGGATCGGGCAAGAGCACCTTGGTCCACGACGTTCTTTACCAGGGTTTCGAGGGCCCGGCCCGGAACGGCTTCCGGGAGATCCGCGGCCGGGATCAGGTCGGCCGGGTCATCATGGTCGACCAGTCCCCGCTGAGCGCGTCCCCGCGGTCCATCCCGGCCACCTACACCAAGGCCATGGACGGCATCCGGAGCCTCTTCAGCCAGGTCCGCGAGGCCAAGCTGATGGGCTTCCGGCCCGGGTACTTCTCGTTCAATACGGCCGGCGGCCGATGCGAGGTCTGCAAGGGGGCCGGCTTCCAGATCGTCGAGATGCAGTTCCTGTCGGACGTCACCCTGACCTGCGAGGCGTGCCGGGGAAAGAGGTTCAAGTCCGAGATCCTCGACGTCCGCTGGAACGGCAAGAACATCGACGAGGTCCTGGCCATGAGCGTCACCGAGGCCTGTCTCTTCTTCGCCGGCCGGTCCGAGATCACCCGCAAGCTCTATCCCCTCGTCGAGGTCGGCCTGGGATACCTCAAGCTCGGCCAGCCCACGACGACCCTATCGGGCGGCGAGCTCCAGCGGATCAAGCTGGCGTACCATCTCGTCCACGAAAAGGGGAAGAAGATCCTGTACCTGTTCGACGAGCCGACCATCGGCCTCCATCCGAACGACGTCGCCGTCCTCCTCAGGACGTTCCAGAAACTCGTCAACGAGGGCCACACGGTGGTCGTTATCGAGCACAATCTCGACGTCATCAAGAGCGCCGATCACGTCATCGACCTGGGCCCGGAAGGGGGAGAGGGCGGCGGCCGGGTCGTCGCCCAGGGCACGCCCGAGCGGATCTCCGCGAGCCGGGCCTCCGTCACCGCGAAATACCTCAAGGAATGCCTGGCGGCCCATCCTCCGTCGTGATATCGGGGTCAACGGAATGGTACAAAAATGACCATTATATGTACATATTTAATTAACCGCTCTAACTATATTGTATTGTTTGATATAATCAAATAATCATCAATATAGTGTCCATTATATATACATTTCTACAGTTAATTTCTGCCACCCATTGATTTCATTTATCGTCTTATATATCAATTGTTTATATCGATTTTACGACAATGGCATCGTTCTTGCCTAGATATGGGCGTGTTCAAAGGAAAAGGAGCGATGTCCATGAGAAGCAAACCCGTCCTCATTGTGGCTCTGGCCTTGCTGGCCGCTTCCGGCTCGGCCCTCGGCGCCGAGCCCGGCAATTCCGTCCTGGTCGCCACCGCCCTCCGGCCGGTCCCGACGTTCACCCTGACCGCCCCGGCCCCGCTCGTCGCCGAGGCCCCGGCCGTCGAAGCCTTCAGCCTTCCGCCGCTTTCGAACTTCCAGTTCCCCCGCCCGTTCCCCGCGCCCCGTCCTTCTCCTAAGACCGGTCGAGCGCTGTTCGACGCCAACCTGGCCCTCATGATCGGGCTCAACATCGCCGATTACCTGTCGACCAAGGAAGCCCTCAAGTATCCCGGCCTCGAGGAGACCAACCCCCTGATGAAGCCGTTCGTCAAGAGCCCGGTGGCCTTCGCCGCCATCAAGGCCGGGACGACGGCCCTCTCCTACTGGAGCATGAAGTCCGTCTTCAAGAAGAACAGGACCATGGCCTGGATCATGACCACGGCCTCCAACGTCGTCATCTCCTACGTCGTCGTCAACAACATGCGGCTGGTCCACAAAGCCCGCACCCGGTGACGGCCGGCCATGAACGTGTACCTCCAGCGGTACCTCGGGCTGGACGAACAGCGCGAGTTCTCCCGGCCCGCCGGGTTCCCGAGCCTTCGTGACCTCGAAAAGGACTACATCGCCTTCCTGCTCGAGGTCACCAACGACAACCGGGCCGAGGTCGCCAGGATCCTGGGCATCTCCCGCTCGACCCTCTACCACAAGATCCGCAGGTATTCCCTCTCGGCTCTCGAGCCGGCCTTTTGAGGCGGGTCAGCCGGGAGCGTTCGCCATCCGCTCGACCTTCCGGACGTAGGCGTCGGCATCGAACTTCCGCCTCAGCCCGCCGGAGGTCATCGTCCGGATCGTCCCGTAGATCGGCCTCCGGGCCCAGGGGCGGTCGTGCTTCCCGAAGCACCACGCCACCCCCGCGAAGCCGTTGGCGTCGCGGCCGTCGAGCTCGTATCTGTTGTTGAGGACGAGGGCCGTGCGTAACGCCTCCCGCGGCGAGGCCGACCACTCCAGGATCTTCTTGCCCCAGTACATGCGCATATATCCGTGCATCTTGCCGGTCCGCATCATTTCTTTCTGGGCGGCGTTCCAGTACGGGTCGTGGGTCGCTCCCCGTTCGAACTCGGCCCGGGTGTAAACGAATTCCCGGGGGTCCTTCTCATGCTCGATGAGCGTCGAACGGCACCAGCCGGGAAGCCCTTCGAACCGGTCGTAGGCCGCGTTGAAGAGGACGAAATTGCGGCCGAGCTCCCGGCGGACGATGAGCTCCTCGAGAAAGGCGGCCTGCCCGTAGCGCGGTCCTTTTTTCACGGCCAGGGCCACGGCGAGCGGCGAGATCTGCCCGAAATGGAGGTACGGGCTCAGGCCGGATTGTCCGTCGAGCGTCGGATCGTTGCGGGCTTCCGCGTAGGCCTCGAGCCCGTCCCGGACGAAGCGGCGCAGGCGGCGGGCGGCCTCGGAAGCGCCTCCCCGGAAGCCTTCCGCCCGCGGCACGCTCCGGTCGAGGTCAAGCCGGGACAGGGCCTTTTCCGTGTCCCCGATGTCCCAGGATTCGAGAGGCGGCCGGTCCGACTCCTTGTGGAGCGTCGTCCGGGCCAGGGGCTTCAGGAACTCGTCGAGGAGCCGGTGGACCTTGGGACGCAGGGTGGCCGCCGCGTACTCCTCTTTGGCCGAGGCGGCCCGGACGGGGACGACGGCGTTCGTCTCGACCTCGACGAGGGCGCACGGCAGGGCTGCCGCGGCCCGCCGCCGCCAGGCCCTCTCGACCCGGACGCAGCCGTCGTCGACGACGACCAGCGAGGCCCGCCGGGCGATCCCGGCGACGGCCTCGTCGGGATCCCCTCTCAGGACGGCCATCGGGATGCCGCGGTCCCGGAGGGCGGCCTGCGTCTCCTTCAGGCCTTCGAGCATGAACGCATAATGACGTTCGTTGGCTTCGGGATACCGGTCGGTCAGCCCGAAGACGGCGACCAGGGGTTTGCGGAGCTCGTTGGCCTTCTCGGCGGCGTACTCGAGGGCGTGATTCGCGTCGGCCCGTTGGGCCGCCTGCATCCAGTAGACAACGAAATCGCGATCGAGGATCCGGCCGCGGTTGAGCGCCCGGACCCTCTCCGGTCGTATTGCCGAGGCGGCCATCGCGCGTCCGGACCGGTCCCGGATAGGACGGGCCTACCTGAGGCGGGACTCGACGGCCTTCCAGTCGACGTTCTTGAAGAAGGCCTCGATGTAGTCGGGCCGCTTCAAGCCGTAATCGATCATGAAGGCGTGCTCGAAGACGTCCATGATGAGCAGCGGGCGGCATCCGGCGGGGTGGCTGACGTCGTGCTCGTTGATCCAGAAGTTGATGAGCCGCCCGTTGGCCGGGTCCTCATAGAGAACGGCCCAGCCGATGCCGCGCATGGCGCCCGTCGCCCGGAATTCCTTCTCCCAGGCCTCGACGCTCCCGAACTGGGCCGCCAGCGTCTTCCCGAGCTTGCCATTCGGGTCGAGGGCCGCCTTCCCGCCGAGGTTCTCGAAGTAGAGCTCGTGGAGCCTCATGCCGTTGAACTCCCATCCGAGGCGCCTCTTGAGCTCGGCGAACTCCGGCGTCGCCGCCTTGCCGTCCTTGGCCATCTGGTCCAGCGCATCGAGGACCTTGTTCGTGTTGGTCACGTAGCCCTGGTAGAGCGTGAAATGGTTCTTCAGCAGCGTCTCGCTGAATCCCGGCAAGCCGATGAGGCGGCCGTAGTCTTTGGCGGTGTAGGTCATGGTCTGTCCCTCCTTGGGGGTCGTGAGCGCCCGGGCCGCCGAAGGGAGGGCCCGGAACGAGGCCGCCAAGGCCCCGGCCCGGCCCGCCATCTTGACGAATTCCCGCCGGTCGAGTCCCACTGCGCCCTTCCCTCGAAATCCTACCATAAAAGTAGGAATTGAGCAAGCTATTTCGGGGCGGTCTTGTCCCCGGCCCCGGTCTCGGCGAGGAGCCCGACCTTGCGCCGGATCTCCTCCTCGAGCCTGGCCGCCAGCTCCGGGTTCTCCTTGAGCAGCTTCTTGACGTTGTCGCGGCCCTGGCCGAGGCGCTCGTTCTTGTAGGAATACCAGGTCCCGCTCTTGTCCAGGATCCCGGTCTCGAAGCCGGTGTCCACGAGGTCGCCCTCCCTCGAGATTCCCTCGCCGAAGATGATGTCGAACTGGGCCTCCCGGAACGGCGGGGCCATCTTGTTCTTGACGATCTTGACCTTGGCCCGGCTGCCGACGACATGGTCCCCGTCCTTGAGGACGGACAGGCGCCGCACGTCGATGCGCATCGAGGAGTAGAACTTCAGGGCCCGGCCGCCGGTCGTCGTCTCGGGATTGCCGATGAACACCCCGATCTTCTCGCGCATCTGGTTGATGAAGATGAAGCAGGTCTTGGAGCGGGCGACGATGGCCGTGAGCTTGCGCAGGGCCTGGGACATGAGCCGGGCCTGCAGGCCCATGTGGGAGTCGCCCATCTCGCCTTCGAGCTCCGCCTTGGGGACCAGGGCGGCCACGGAATCGACGACGACGACGTCAACGGCCCCGCTGCGGACGAGGACCTCGGCGATCTCCAGGGCCTGCTCCCCGTAGTCGGGCTGGGAGATGAGGAGGTTGTCGACGTCGATCCCGACCTTGGCCGCGTAGGTCGCGTCGAGGGCGTGCTCGGCGTCGACGAAGGCGGCCTGCCCGCCCCTCTTCTGGGCCTCGGCGATGACGTGGAGGGCCAGCGTCGTCTTCCCGGTGGCCTCCGGGCCGTAGATCTCGACGACCCGCCCGCGCGGGAAGCCGCCGATCCCCAGGGCCAGGTCGAAGGAGATCGAGCCCGTCGGGATGGATTCGACGGCCACGGCCGCCCCCTTCTGGCCGAGCTTCATGACCGTGCCCTTGCCGAACTGCTTCTCGATCTGGGACAGGGCCGCCTCGATGGCCTTGCTGCGCGACCCCTGCTTCTCGTCGGCGTCCGTCTCTTTCATGGGTCCTCCTTGGCCGCTCGGGTGTTTCGGGCCCGTCGTCTCCCTGCCGGCAGGTGGTTTTCTCACGGTCCTGAGTTTACCCGGAACGGGCCCGTCTTTCAATCTCTTTGTGCCTGTCATGCGCCCCGCCCTTTCACCTCCCGATCCCCGGGAAGCTCAGGACGTATTCCTCGATCAGCCCCTGGTCGGCGAAGCTGAAATACCGGTTGTTCCCGACGATGATGTGGTCGAGGACCTTGATCTGGACGAGCTGGGCGGCGAAGACGAGGTCCCGGGTGATCTCCCGGTCGCAGAGCGAGGGGTCGGGGTCGCCCGAGGGGTGATTGTGAACGAAGATCATCGCCGAGGCCTCGTAGCGGAGGGCATCCTTGATGACCTCGCGGGGATAGACGGCGCTCGAATCGACCGTCCCCTCGAACAGGGTCTTCTCCTCGAGGACCTGGTTCTTGGCGTCGAGGAACAGGACCTTGAAGCGCTCCGTCCGCAGGTCCCGCAGGGCGTGGCAGAGGTAGTCGTAGACCTCCCGCGACGAATGGCAGACGGGCCGGCTCATCATCCTGTCCTTTAGGAAGCGCCGCGAGACCTCGTGGATGAGCTTGATGCCCAATGCGTTCCGCCGCCCGATGCCCGGGACCCTCTCCAGGTCCCGGTCCGAGGCCTCCATGACCCCGCGGAAGCTCTTGAACTCCTTGAGGGCCCGCTTGGCCGCCTGGCGGCAGTCCCGCCGGGGGGTGCCCAGAGTCAGGAGCAGCTCGACGATCTCGTAGTCGAGAAAGCCCGAAAGGCCGCCCTTGAGGAACTTCTGCCTCAGCCGCTCCCGGTGGCCGTCCCGGTCCTCGGGCGTCCTCGCGGCAGGCGGCGTATTCGCGTTCGGGCTCATCGTCTTCCATGTGATAGACGCTCGAGAGCCCGTTTTTGTCGCACGCCAAGGAAAATATCCGGCCCCTCGCAGGCGCCCGGGATCACCGCAGCGACCGAGGAGGATCCCCGAGGCCTATTCGATGTAGAGCGAGTCGATGACCTCCTTGAACTTGGCTTCGACGATGCTCCGCTTGACCTTGAGCGTCGGCGTGACCTCGTCGAGGTCCTGCTCGAAATCGCGGTCGAGGACGGCGATCCTCTTGATCCGCTCGTAGGAGGCGAGCTCCGGCGTCGACCTGTTGACCTCGGCCAGCAGGAAGCTCGCGACCTCCTCCCGGCGGACGAGCTCCGCCCGGCTGCCAAACGGGATGCCTTTCTCCCGGGCATAGGCCTCGAGCTTGTCGAAATCGGGGACGATGAGGGCCGAGATGAACTTCCGCCCCCCCCCGACGACGACGGCGTTCTGGATGTAGGGATTGGTCTTGAGGCGGTTCTCGATGGGCTGGGGGGCGACGTTCTTGCCCCCGGCCGTGATGATGAGGTCCTTCTTGCGGTCGGTGATGACCAGGAAGCCTTCCTCGTCGAAATGGCCGATGTCGCCCGTGTGGAACCACCCCCCCGCCATGGCTTCGAGGGTCTCGGCCTCTTTTTTGTAGTACCCTTTCATGACGTTCGGGCCGCGGGCCAGGATCTCGCCGTCGGGGGCGATGGTCACCGTGACCCCGGGGATGACCAGCCCCACCGTCCCGAACTTCATCTCGGCGAACGTGTTGCAGGCCAGGACGGGGGAGGTCTCGGTCAGGCCATAGCCCTCGAGGATCGTGATGCCGATAGCGTAGAAGAACTCGGCCACGTCCTTGGACAGGGGCGCCCCCCCGGAAACGAAGAACCGGACCCGGCCGCCCGTCTTCTCGACGATCTTGGAGAAAACCAGCTTAGAGGCCAGGGCCTGCCTGGCCCGCAGCCCCCGGGGGATGGGCTGATGACGGATCTTCAGGGCCCCGTATCTCTTGCCCACACGGAGGGCCCAGAAGAAGATCTTCCTCTTGAGGGCCGATTGGGCCAGGATGTTGTCCATGACCTTGGCGTATATCTTGTCGAAGAGGCGGGGGACGCTGATCATGATCGTCGGCCGGACCTCGAGGAGGTTGGCGGCCACCGTCTCGATGCTCTCCGCGTAGGCGATCGTCGCCCCTTTGTAGAGGAACGAGAAGGTCGTCATGCGCTCGAGGACGTGCGACAGCGGGAGAAAGGACAGGACCGTGTCCCGCTCGGTGAACTCGACGACCGCGTCCAGGGCCTTGGTGTTGGAGACGAAGTTCGCATGGCTCAGCATGACGCCCTTCGGGACGCCCGTCGTCCCCGAGGTGTAGATGATCGAGGCCAGGTCATCGGGCCGGACGGCCAGGGCCGCTTTCTCGAAGGCCTCGTGGCCGGAAGCGGCCAGGGTCTTGCCCCGTCCCATGACCTCCGAGAGGCTCAGGACCCCGTCGGGGGCTTCCTCCTCGATGAGAATGAAGTGGCGGACCGAGGGCATCTCCTTGCGGACGGCGTCGATCTTCAACCAGAGGAGCCGGTTCGAGCAGACGACGATCTTGGCGTCCGAATCGTTGACGATGTACTGGATCTGTCCGGGCATGAGGGAGGTGTAGATGGGGACGGTGACGCCGCCCGCGCACTGGACCGCGAAATCCGTCATCGTCCACTCCGGCCTGTTCTCGGAAAGGATGACGAGCTTGTCGCCGGGCCCGAGGCCCAGGTCCCTCAAGCCCAACGAGAGGTTCCGGACCCGCTCGGCGAACTCGGCCGTCGAGATCGGGGCGTAGCGGCCCTCTTTCTTGACCATCAGCAGGGCGTCCTTGGGATAGGCCTGGACGGTATTGAGGAAAATCTGGCTCAGGGTTTCGACCATGGGAGACCTCCTTGGGGGATTGCGACGGACCTCATTGTAACCCGACGGGCCTCGGGGATGTCAATCAAAACCGGCTGGCGATCCGCTTTTCATGGTTCAAGAGCCACTCTTTCCGCCACAGGCCGCCCCCGTAGCCCGTGAGCCGGCCGTCGGCCCCGACGACCCGATGGCAGGGAACGATGATCGACACCGGATTGCGGTGGTTGGCCCCGCCCACCGCCCGGGTGGCCTTGGCGTTGCCGGCCGCCGCCGCGATCCCCCGATAGCTCGCGGTCTGCCCAAAGGGGATCTCGAGAAGAAGGCGCCAGACCTTCATCTGGAAATCCGTCCCCCGGAGATCGAGCTTGACGGAGAAAGTCCGCCGCGTCCCTCGGAAATACTCGTCCAGCTGTCTCAAGCAGGAGGACACGGCAGCCGGGACGGGCCCTCTCCGGCTCCCGCGGCGGCCCGTCCCTTCGACGAAATGAACGGCCTGGACCCCGCGGAGACAGCCCCGGACCTCAAGGCGGCCGATCGGCGATTCGAGATGGGCGATGGCGAGGGAATACATCTCGCTCACTATAGTACAATCCTGTCCTTCCAATCAAACCGGGCCCCCTGTACGGGCTGGAGTCGGTTCCGGCATCCCCGGCGCGAGCGTGAGGCCTCGTTGACGGGACCCGGGCCCTATGGTAAAAGCGAGGAGGACAGGAGAGGACCTATGATCGGCGATATCCCCGTTCTGCACGTCGAAGGGAAGACCCTGCCGGAGGCCTGGGAGAAGGCCGTCCTGGCCTGCTGGCGGCACGGGGCCCCCGTCCGGACCGAATACGACAAGCCCGGCGATCCGCCGAGCCGGGACTGCACGATGGTCTGGACGGTCGAGGACCCGTTCGCCGAACCCCGCATCCACCGGGCGTTCCCGGGGGGCCTGGAGGACCTCGAGATCTACCGCCAGGAGGTCGTCGACGGGGTCCACGATCACTGGATCGCCCCCGAAGAGGGCAAGTGGACCTACACCTACCACAAGCGCCTCTTCGCCTACGAGATCGAGGGCCAGGTCATCGACCAGATCGCCCGGGTCGTGGACAAGCTGACCGAGGCCGGCCATACCCGCCGAGCCCAGGCCGTCACCTGGAACCCCAAGCTCGATCCGCCGACCTATGACCCGCCGTGCCTGCAGCGGCTCTGGTGCCGGATCCTCGAGGACGAGGACGGGCGGGCCGTCCTTAACATGAACGCCCACTGGCGCTCCCGCGACGCCTACAAGGCCGCCTACATGAACGTCTTCGCCCTGACCGACCTCCAGCGCTCGATCGCCCGCCGGGTGGCGGAAAAGGCCGGGAAGCCGGTGCGCGTCGGCCGCTATGCGGACCTCGTCGACAGCTTCCATATCTACGGCTCCTACTTCCAGGAGTTCGAGGGCTTCCTGAAGATGGTCGAGAAACGGTCCTTCGAGGACCGGACCTGGCCGAGCTCCTACGCGGAACCCATGTTCGAGGAGGCCCGCGAGCGCCTGAGGAAGGAAAGGGAAGAGAGCGGCTAGGCGCCGCCGCCATGCTCACCATCGTCCTCGGATCCCTCGCCCTGCTCTCCGGCGCAATGGCCGTCCGCTTCAGGACGAAGGGGCCCGCGCCCTTCTACCGGATCGCCAAGCCGGCGACCATGGCCCTGATCATCCTGGTCGCCGCGGTCCGGCCGGGCGGGACGGGCCCCTACAAGACCTTCATCCTGGCCGGTCTCCTGGCCTCGTTCGCCGGGGACGTCTTCCTGATGCTCGACAGGAAATGGTTCTTCGCGGGGCTCGGCGGGTTCCTCCTGGCCCACGGCTTCTATATCCTGGCCTTCAAACCCGCTCCGGACCGGCCCGCCACGATGGGAACCCTTCTCCCGTTCCTCGTGTTCGGTCTGCTGATGTTCCGGACCTTGGCCCCGAACCTCGGCAAGCTCAAGCTGCCCGTCCTCGTCTATATCGCGGCCATCACGGTCATGGCTTGGTTCGCGGCCGCCCGGTTCATCGAGATCGGGAGCTCGGGAGCGCTGGCCGCCCTGGCCGGGGCCATCCTCTTCCTGGCCTCGGACGCCGTCCTGGCCTACGCCCGGTTCGTCAAGGACTTCGCGTCGGCCCAGCTTTTCATCCTGGGCGCCTACTTCCCGGCGCAGCTCCTGATCGCCCTGTCCATTTAGCGGGCGACGACGTTTCCGTCGATGCCGATGACGATCTTGGCCACTTCGAGCGGAACGCCCGCAAGCTCGACGGCCTTCCGCACCAGCCGCTCGAGCCCCGAGCAGCACGGGACGGTCATGATGGCCACCGTCAGCGATCTCAGGCCGTTCCTCCGGATGAGCTCGGCGAGCTTCTCGACGTAGCCGGCCGTCTCGTCGAGCTTGGGGCAGGCGATGACCAGCTTCTTCCCCTTGAGCAGCTCCTCGTGGAACCCGCCCAAGGCGAAGGCCGTGCAATCGGCGGCGACGAGCAGGTCGCTCCCCCGGAAATAGGGGGCCAGCGGGGAGACAAGGTGGAGTTGGATCGGCCACTGGCTCAATCGGGAGATCCGGGGGCCCGACGGCCGCCCGCCGGCCTCCGGGGCCTCGGGGATCTCCCGCGCCAGGCTGCCGGGGCAACCCACGGGCACGGGGTGCTCCTCTCCGCCGCCCACCCCGTGGACCTTCGAGGCCGCCTCGCAACCCCGCGTCTTCAGGACGTGCTCGTAGGCGGCCTGCGGGTCGTACGCCTCGCCCTCCCGCTCGACGACCTTGAGGGCGTCCCTCGGACAGACGTCCAGACAGGCGCCCAGCCCGTCGCAGAAGATCTCCCGGACGAGGACGGCCTTGCCTTCGGCGTCGATCTCCAGGGCGCCCTCGGCGCAGGCCGTCGTGCACAGGCCGCAGCCGTCGCATTTCTCCCGGTCGATCTCGATGATCTTCCTCGAGGCCATGGCAGCTTTCCTCTCGTTCCGCGGATCGCGTCCATTATAGCGGCCGGCCGGGGAAAAGGGAACGCGGACGTCCGGGCGGGCGGCTCAGCGGCCGAAGCGCGGGTTGACGACGCCGCTGAACACCGAGCCGAACGTGTAGCTGATCCCGGCCGACAGCCCGTAATTGTAGCCGGTGGCCAGCATCTTGCGCTGGAGGAGGATCTCGTCGAGGCTGGCTCCCGACTTGGGCAGGGAGATCTGGTCGTTGATCCTCGAGTAATGGCCGCTGAGATTGACGGCCACCCCCTTGAAGACGTGAAGGGAGACGCCGCCCCAGAGCTCCAACCGGAATTTGCCGAGGTCCGTCAGGTGGTTCGATCCCGACACGGAGGAGCTGACGTGCCCCCACGGCTGCTTGATCTCCAGGGTCATGGACAGGGTCTGCCCCAGGATGACCTCCTTCGTCTTGTCGTAGATCGTCTCCTCCTCGTACCTGTTGAAATGGAACCCGATCCGGTAGAGGAGCCTGAGCTGGCGACGCGTCGATTCGGAGTAGGGGAAGAAATTGTACTCGACGGCCGGCGCGGGATTCACGGCCAGGGCGACGTTGTGGTAGCTCGAGGAGCTGACCGCGAACCAGGAGCCCGCGGACAGGCGCCCGGTCAGGCTGACGACGTAGAGCCCGCTGAAGCTCTGGCTGTCGGCCGTCGACACGAGCGTCTCGTCCTCGAGCTCGAAACGGCTGCTGTTGAGATTGGCCGAGAGCCCCATCCGGAGCTTCTGCTCCGGCGTGACGCGGCTCGCCGAGAGGCTGCCGCTGACCGAAGCGAAATCGCGCGAGGCCTCGCCGCTCAGGCTCCCGGAGGCGCCGATGCTGAAGACCCAGGAGTTCCACTCGTCGGCCGCGACGCGGGGCGGGACCTTTTTCTCGAAATTGACGTCCAGGAAATCCCCGGCGGCCGTCCTGGCGGCGAACGGGACGAGCCCGACCTTGAGGACCCGGACGAGGCCCCGGCGCTGCTCGTCGTTCGTGTCCTCCCGGTGGGAAACGTAGCGGAGGGTGTTGTGGAGGTCGTAGTACCCGTTCCGGCCGATGAAATCGAGCGCGTACTCCCGTCCGCCGCTCCCCGTGAGCTGGATGGTGACCAGGATGTAGACGTCCGCGGCCTTCCGCTCGCGCACGAAATTGACGAAGGTGATCTCGCTCCGGATGTAGTCCATGTCGCACTGATGGCAATCGACGAACACCTTGACCGCCGTCTGTTTCATGTGTTCGGCCGCCGGGTCGAACTGCGGGGCGCCGGGCAGGAACGGGGCCAGGAGGGCGAGGCCGGTCGCGACGAGCGACAGCTTGACCTTGATCTCCGGCGGCCGGGCGTCCGTCCCGGCCGGCAGAGGCCTCCCCGGGCCGAACCAGGCCCGGCCCTCCGCGGACAGGAGCCCCGAGAGGATGAAGACCCCTAACACGGGCCCGGCCGGGATGAGCGGCAGGCCGAGGATCCCGAAGATCGCGCCCAAGGTCCTGGACCAGGGTTTCCCGCGGCCGACGCCGTCGGCGGTGACGATCTCGGCCACCCCCCAGGCGGCGAACAGGACGAAGAGGGCGACGCCTCCCGCCCCGAGCAGGGCGTTCCCCAGCAGCGCGGACCTTTCGGTCCCCCGCCCGACGAAGACGGCCCCGGCGGCGAAAATGAACAGGAAGAGGACGGCGGCGGCGATCTTCAGCCCGCCTCCGATGAAAAGACAGAGGCGGGCGACTTTGATCCTATCGGGCACGGCCGTACTCCGCTTCAGTCATCCGGATTATTTTAGTCGCCGGGACGGCCCCCGGCAACCCGTTTTTTTGTTCCGTTGCCGGCCGCCGGCGTTTTCTTCTATAATGGGCGGCGCCAC
>JBBIGP010000052.1:11409-19292 GCA_037447475.1 Candidatus Aminicenantota bacterium | reverse complement strand
CTCCCGGCTCGGTGATCATGTCCACGAAATCGACGGCGTAGGCGCGCCTCAGGTGTTCGATGACGGGAACGTGGGTCCGGCCGTCGATGCCATTGATGGCCGCCGCAAATGTCCTCGTCATGGGCGGCCGTCCCGGATCCGCAGTCCGCCTCTCATCTCGGGTGTCCTCCCGCCGCTATGAGCGGGGCTTCGGCCTGCGGAGCTTGGCCAGGGAGAAGCCGATGAAGACGCCGGCCGCGAGGGTCAGCGGCAGGAGGATCATCTGGGAGACGATGATCTTCCAGAAATAGACCCGGTAGGTGACCTCCCCCGGGTTCTGGATGAAGACGACGGCCAGCAGGACGAACAGGACGGCGGCCAGGATGATGTTCTTTTTCATGAGGACCTCCCTCTCACTATCAATTCGCAGAAATCCACGAGGATGTCAATCCTCCGGTGATGAGAGGCGCCCCGCCGGGACGAGCATCCGCCTCTGGGCCTTCTTCTCGGCGTAGGGGCGGGGGACGTACACGGCCTCGCCCGTAAGGGGGTCTTTTCCGGTGTGGTACATGCAGGCCGAGCGGGTCATGGGCGTCGGGGTGAAGATCTGGACGCCCTCGACGGGCCTCTCCCCGCTCCGCTCGAGCTCTTTCAGGTAGCCGGCCAGCTCGCGGGCCTCCTTTTCCGAGGTCCCGGGGTGGGCGACCATGAAGTAATACTTGAGGTGCTGGGGACGGCCGGTGTCGATACTGGCGAAGAGGCGCCGGAACCTCTCGAGGGCGTCACGCCCGCCGGGCTTGTTCATGAGCCGCAGGACACGCTCCGAGACATGCTCGGGGGCGATCTTCAGGAGGCCGGACGTGTGGTGCTTGGCGAGCTCCTCGATGTACTTCGGGCTTGCCAGGGCCAGGTCGTAGCGGATGCCGCTGCGGACGAAGACCTTCTTGACGCCGGGGACGCGGCGGGCCTTGCGGAGGAGAGCGACGAGCCGGCCGTGGCTGCGGTCGGATAGGGCGCACGACAGGCAGTCGCCGTCCGGGCAGGAGGCGTCGCACTCCATGCCGTACATGTTGGCCGTCGGCCCGCCGAGGTCGTCGACGAAGCCCCGCCATTCGGGGTGCGCGGTCATCCGCCGGATCTCGTCGAGGATGGACGCCTCGCTGCGGGAGACGACCCGGTCGCCCTGGTGAAGGGAGAGGGCGCAGAACGAGCAGCGGCCCGCGCACCCCCGGTGGGTCTGGACCGAGAAGCGGGCCATGCCCAGCTCGCAGAAGCCCTCCGGGATGCGGCGCGAGAAGGGCAGGCCGTAGACCCAGTCGAGGTCGGCGGCTTTGACGGCGGAAGCGGCGTACTGGACGACATGGCGGTTGGCATGCTTTTGGGCGATCGTCCGGCGGATGGAGAGAAGGCGCTGGGCCTCGCAGAACTTGTCCTTGTCGGCCGCGGCCTCCTCGAAGGACGGGATGACGACGGCGTCGTCGGGCGGGCCCGGGCGCAGGACGCAGGTCCCGGCGATGCCGTCCAGGTCCCGGCCGCGGGCAAGCCGCTTGGCGATCTTCAGGACCTGGATCTCGCCGGGGCCGTAGACGAGGATGTCGGCCCGGGCATCGAGGAGGATCGAGCGGCGGACGTCGTCGCCCCAGTAATCGTAGTGGGCGAAGCGGCGCAGCGAGGCCTCGATGCCGCCGAGGACGAGGGGGACGCCCTTGTGGAGTTGGCGGAGCTTATTGGCATAGACGATGACGGCCCGGTCGGGCATGCCGGAGGCGAAGGGCGCGTGGGGGTCGTCGGCCCGGGGCCGCTTGAGGGGCGTGTAGTTGACGAGCATGCTGTCGATCGAGCCTGAGGTGATGCCGAAGAACAGGCGGGGGCGGCCGAGCTTGAGGAAATCGTCCTTGCGCTTCCAGTCCGGGCGCTCGATGACCCCGACAGAGTAGCCCCGGGAGTCGAGGACCCGGGCGATGACACCGACGGACGAGAGGGGATGGTCGGCGTAAGGCTCCCCGCTGACGAGGATGACGTCGAACCCGGACCCGCGCGTGGCGATCATCCCCTCCATTGTATATTTTTTTCCGGTATAATGTCGCGGATGCGCCGGGTCCACTTCATCAACTTCGTGCGGACGATGGCGGTGACGACCGTCTTCTTCCTGTCCCCCCTCCATTTCCTGGCGCTGGGATTCGACGGCCTGGCCATCGGCCTCGTCATGTCGCTCTTCGCGGCGGCGCCCATCGTCTTCTCGTTCCCCACGGGCTGGATCAACGACCGGGTGTCCATGAAAAAGGTCATCCTCGGCGGCCTCGGCGCGATGGCGGCGATGTTCGTCCTGACCGGATTCGTCCGGAGCGTGCCCGGCATGGCCGCGATCTTCCTCGTCCTGGGGATCGCCAACAACGTCCTCAACGTCTCCATCAACAGCCTGTATTACAAGGACGAGACGGAAGCGAACCCCAACCGCAAGTACGGCGTCTTCGTCTTCTGGCTGTCACTCGGGCCGCCGGCCGGCCTGCTCGCCGGCGGCGTCCTGGCCCGGTTCTCGGATTTCCGGGCTCTCCTGCTCGTCTTCGCGGCCGTGACGGCGTTGAGCGCCGTGGCCGTGCGCGGGCTCGATCACGGGACATTCGCGGCCGTTTCCATCCGCGACTACCGGTTCAGCGTCTTCAACCGCAAGACGCTGGTCTTCTCGGTCCTGCTCTTCGTCCTGGCCCTCCACTGGGGGACCGAAGGGACGGTCTACGCCCCCTTCCTCCGCGACCGTCTCGGGCTCGGCGACTCCGGCGTGGCCCTGTACATCGCCGGGGCCTACCTGGCCCTGGCCCTCTCGGCCCTGCTCGTCAGCCGCCTGCGGTACGATCCGCGGCTCAACCGAAAGCTCTTCCTGCTGGGCATGGGCCTGTCCGGGTTCGGGCTGATCATGATGGTCCAGAAGGACGTCGGCCCGTCGTTCGTCTTCCGCTTCATCCACGAGGGCGGCGACGGGCTGATGGGGGCCCTCGTCGTCCTCTACATCTCGCGGCTCTTCGAGAAGCGGACCATCGGCGGCAGCGCCGGCATCCTGACGGCCCTGCAGACCTCGGGGCACATCGCGGGGACCATGGCCTTCTCCTGGCTGGGCTTCCGGCTGGGCCTCGAGGTCCCTATGCTCGTGGCCGGCGGCCTCCTGCTGGCCAACGCCGTCTTCAGCCTGGTCGCTCTCCCCCGCGATTAACTCAGCGCTTCTTGAGCTCGATGTCGCCGCTGAAGCTCTTGAGCCGGACCGCGGCCCCGCCCTTGCCGACCGTCCCGCGGACCTCGCGCGGCGAGATCTTGCCGATGACCTGGATCTCGAACTCGCTGTCGATGGCCCCGTTGAAGGTGTCGGCCTCGAGCTCGAACGAGGAGGATGCCGGGATGAGCATCTCGATGGTCCCGCTGTGGATCTTGAGCTCGTAGCGTCCGCCCGGCAGGATGACGCCCTCGTAGCGGATGTTGCCGCTGACGCTCTTGCCGGTGACCGCGGCCGCGTCGGAAACGCCCGTCATCTCGATATCGCCGCTGACCGACTCGGCGCCGACCGAGCCTTTGATCCCGGACATCCGGATATCGCCTGAAACGGCCTTGACATAGGCGTCCCCGGTGATGTTCTTGACCGTCAGGTCGCCGCTGACCAGGTCCACATCGGCCCCGGCCGCGCCGAGCAGGTCGACGTCGCCGCTGACGCAGTGGATACGCGCCTTGCCGCCGATGGCCGCCACGTCAACGTCGCCGCTGACGGACCGGACCTCGACGGAAGCCCCTTCGGGAACCCACACCTCATAGTCCACGGAGACGTTGATCGAATCCTGCCCGCCCCAGGGCGTCCGGCGCTTGGGATACTTGGTCTCGATGCGCAGCGTGTCGCCTTCCCGGGTGACCTCGATGGCCACCTCCGCGGCGTTCTCCTTGGCCTTGGCGGCCGTCGACGCTTGAGAGACCTTGAGGGCCAGGATCCTGACCCGGTTCTCCTTCCAGGTCTTGATGACGTTGTCGCCCGAGATGTTGCTCAGGAAGACCTTGCCGTCCCTGGCCAGCGCCTCGGTCTTCTCGAACTTCTCCTCGTGCCTCTCCCGGGCCGCCCAAGCCGGGCCCGCGACCAGGGCCAACCCCACGGCCAGGGCCAGTCCCGCCCCGAAGGCCATCCTCTTCGCCTGCGAAATCTTACTTATCATGATCGTCCTCCTCGGTCCGTGATCTAAAGGATCTTACCCGGGCCCGCGTCCTCGGCGCTCCTTTTCTGGAGATCCAAGGCCGAATCGAGCAGGGTCACTTTATTCATGTACGCGGCCAGGAGAAAGCTCCGGGCCTGAAGGTCCTCCGGCTCCTCGAGAACGGCCTGCCGGCAGGCCTGGATGGTGGCGTCAACGACGGTGAGGTTCCGCTCGAACATCTCGAGGACCTGGGGCGGGAGCGCCCCTTTCTGGGCCGCGAAGGCCTCGCCGAGCGCCTGGATGGCCTTTTGGTAATGGCCCTCGGCCTCGTCCAGCTTGGCCAACGTGTATTCCTGCCTGTCCAGCTGAACGGAGGCGGAGATCCCCGGGCCTTCCGTCCGGCGCCCGATGATCACCCCGGCTACGACCATGACCAGGGCCAGGGCGGCGACGCCGGCATATCTCAGGGCCGGCGAGGCCCACAGGGAGACGACCGCCGGCCGCAACTCGGGCGCCGTCAATCCGGCCCGGATCCTCGTCCAGACGGCCCCGGACGGCTCCGGTCCGCGGAGACCGGAAGCGGCGGCGACCAGCTCGCGGAGGTCCGCGGACATGCTCCGGCACTCCTCGCAACCCCGCAGGTGGCGCTCGAGCCGGGCGCCACGGCGGGCGTCGAGCTCGCCGTCGACGGCCAGGCTGATGAGCTCATGGGCTTTGCGGCATCTCATCGTCGTTCTCCCTCACACGGCCTTCCGGGCCCGCAGGTACTCGCGGACCTTCATCCGGGCCTTGAAGAGCTGGGACTTCGACGTCCCGACCGAACACCCCAGGAGCCGGGACACTTCGCGGTGCTTGTAGCCCTGGACGTCGTGGAGGACGAAGACGCTCTTCAAGCGGGGCGGCAGGCTCCGGACGGCCTCGTCCAGGGGCCCCCGCAGGTCCTTCTCGACCGGCTCGGCCCCAGGCTCCTCGATCCGCCCTTCGAGATCGGACAGGGAGACGACCTTGTCGCCCTGGGCCTTTTTCTGGCGGAGGTGGCTGTAACAGGTGTTCAGGGCGATCCTGTAGACCCAGCCCGGGAAGGTCTCCGCGTCGCGGACCCGGCCGAGGCTGGTGAAGACCTTGAGGAAGATGTCCTGGAGCAGGTCCTCGGCCACGGCCCGGTTCGTCGTGTGGCGGTAGGCCAGGTTGAAGATGGGCCGCTTGTAGATCTCGTAGAGCGACTCGACGGCCGCGAGGTCGCCGTCACGGCCGCGGGCCACGAGCTCGCCCAGGCGGGCCTTGTCGTCAGTGCCCCAGACGGGCGTGCTTTTCGGATCGTCGTCGGCGGTCATGTCCGGCCCCGGGAACCATTCGCATCCGGCATGGGCCCCATTATCGCCCATCCGGGCCGGACACGCCAGAAGGAGCTCGGGTGCGGCCATTTCGTCCTCACCCCGTAAGATGGGATGCCGGACGAAAAGGTTGCCCGCGAACCCCTATTTTATATTGTCCTCCTCGACCGCCTCCCGGAGCCGGTCCAGGAAGTCCTCGGAGGCCGAGATGACCCGGTTCCAGCTCGGGATGAGCGGCGAATAGAGGGGGTTGTCCATGAAGTCCTGGCCGGCCATCTGGATGGCCCGGGTGAAGGCCTCGACGACGACCGTTTCCTGGTGATAGTCGAACGCCAGGCCGTTGATCTCCGAGTCGTCGCCGTAGCGCTTGACGGCGTCCATGGCCGTCCTCTGGTAATTGATGACCAGCGTCCGGAGGGCGCTGTCGCTGAGGACGACGCTCTCGATGGCCAGGTTCCGGAAGATGGACTTGGCGATGTCGATGGCCATCTTCATCAGCCCGGTCCGGGGATTGTCCTGGGACAGGGGCTGGTGCTTGTGCTCGTAGGTCTCGCAGAGCTCCGCCTGACAGATCCGCCGGAGCGAGTAGTTGCGATAGACCTCGGCCAGGGTCTCGACCTCCAGGCCCCAGTCGCTCGGGATGCGGTTGATGAGGGCCAGCTCCGAGATCATCGAGAACTCGCCGGCCAGGGCGTAACGGAAGCTGTCGAGGTAGACGAGGAAGGGCAGGTGGCCGAAGAGCTTGATGAGGCTGCGGACGAGGGGCGTCACGAACAGGCGCGTGGCCCGTCCGTGCATCCGGTCCGTGACCCGGGCGTAATAGCCCTTGCAGAAGGCGTAGTCGATGTGGGGCGAGGCGATGGGATAGAAGATCCGGCCCAGGATCTCGGGGGTGTAGTTGACGATGTCGCAGTCGTGGAGGCCGATGACCCGGCTCTCGTTCCGCGACAGGACATAACCGTAGGCGACCCATGCGGACCGGCCCTTCCCATCGCCGCCGGGGGGCAGCTCAAGGTCCTCGAGGGACTTGTAGAGCCCGTTGAACTTGGGGCCGGACGCCCAGATGATGCGGTGCCGCTGCGGCAGGATGCCGAACATTTTCTTGGCCTTCTCGAACTGGGCCGGGTCGTCCGCCCGGCCGAGGGTGACGACGATCTCGTTGAGATAGGGCACGTCCTTGAGGTTGTCGATGATCAGCTTCTGGGCCGGGGAATCGAGCTCCTGGGGCGTCGTGGGCAGGACCAAGGCCATGGGCCGGCTCTTGTTGAACTCGACGAGCTCGGCCGTCATGCGTTCCATGTTGGACGTCCCGAGCCGGTGAAAAGTGGCGACCACGCCGCTCTGATGGAAGTCCGCCATGATGTCCTCCTTCTTTCTGTCGATCCACCCTCAAGGGAGGGGCGTTGTTTCCCGCGACAGGATCCCGAGGACGGCCTCGCGCCAGCCTTCGGGGCCGGCGCCAGGGGCCCGGACGCGGCCCGGAAGATCGATCCCAGGATCGTAGCCGCCGCCCGGTTTGCCGACGACGACGGGGATGTCCACGGCCCGGAGCATGGGCTCGTCGTTGAGACTGTCGCCGAGCCCGACCGTCCTCAGGGGACCGAAGGCCTTCTCATAAAGCCCTCGCAGGGCCGACACGGCCCGGCCCTTGTCGTTGGCCCCGATGAGATGGAAGAACCGTCCTCCCCTGACGATCCGAAGCCCCGCCCCGGCCGCCGCGGCCTCCAGGGCCTCGAGCGGGGGGCCCTCTCCGGCGACGAACGGCTCGTCGTATTCCCGTTGCATGGCCAGCCGGGCGTCCTCGACCGAGAACCCGCAAAGCCCGGCCGCCTCTTCGTCCGTCATGTCGCCGAAGCCCCGGATCGAGGGATGGATGAGCGTCCTCATCTCGGTCAGTACGCGGCGGAGCCCCTGGTAGGGAGTGCCGAACTCCAGTTCCTCGTAAGGGGACCCGGCCGGGCCCGGCGAGACCTCGAACGGAAAATAGCCCCGGGGGATGAAGACCCCGCCGCCGTTCTCGACAATGAACGGATGGGGGTTGCCCAGGGCCGCTCTCCAGCGCTCGGTCTCGGGCCGCGTCTTGCTCGTGCACAGGATCAGAGGGACGCCCCGCTCCTCGAGGGCCAGGAGCGCGGGCCGGGCCGGCTCGAACGAGTAGGTCTCGTGGTCGAGGAGCGTCCCGTCGAGGTCGGTGAAAACGAGCAGACGATGCCTCTCCATCTTTGATTTATCGCTGTTTTGGAACGACGCTGAAAAAGGAGCGCTTTCATGATAGGCATTCGCGGCCAGCCTGTCAAAAGGAAATTTGCTACCCCCGGCGGGCCCGGGAGGACGGCGCCGGCCCTGCCGGCCCGGTCGTTCGAGTTCCCCCTCACGACCTGGGTCCAGATCCTCTACGAGCTCG
>JBBIGP010000052.1:6522-11309 GCA_037447475.1 Candidatus Aminicenantota bacterium | reverse complement strand
TTGTCCACGGCGCTGACGCCGAAGACGTGCTCGTCGATGGTCACCTTGTCCAGGATGTATTCCGTGCGGTCGCCGACGAAGACCTCGTTCTCCCAGAACGGCGCCGTCGTCCGCCGCCAGTGGACCTTGTAGCCGGCGAGGCCGCCGCCCGGGACGGCGCTCCATCGAAGCTCGGCGTCGTAGCCGCTCGGGCCGCGGCCCAGCAGCGGCTGGCCCTTCTCGCTGTGGATGCCGGGGGCGGGCGGCCCGGCGGCCAGCGAGGCCAGGACCGCGGCCGCGATCCGGATGTTCCTCGTGCCATAGTCGAGGTCCATGTTCTCGAGGGTGTCGTCGGCCGTGTGCTGGCGGGAGTAGTTCTCGCGGGCCTCCATCATCCGGACGCCCGGCCAGCCCTCGAGGACGAAGGGCGTGTGGTCGCCGCCGCGGCCGAAACGGTCGGCCCGGAAGACGCAGTCGACCTCGGCCGATGGGAAGAACCGCTCGCCGACGCGCTTGGCATAACGGGCCAGCTGGCGGGACGGGGAATCCTCGGGGCCCTCCGAGAAAACGCGCAGCCGGCGGTTGTCGATGAAGCCGTCGCCGCCCTCGATGTTGCCGATCATGTCCAGGGTGATGACGCCGTCGATCCGCCGGTTCTCCTTCTTCATCCGGGCGGCCATGAGCGTGCTGCCGACGAGGCCGACCTCTTCGCCCGAGAAGGCCACGAAATGGACCGTCGCGTCGAACTCGTAGCGGCTGAAGACGCGGGCCATCTCGAGCAGGGCGGCGACGCCCGAGCCGTCGTCGTTGACGCCCGGGGCCGGGTGGTCGAAGCCGTCGCCGGGGGCGCCCGCGGGGGGGCGGGCGAAGGTGTCGTAGTGGGCGTTGACGAGGAAGATCCGCTCCTCCCCCCCCGAACGGCGTCCGGGGAGCACGGCCACGACGTTGCGCAGGGTGACGTCCCGCCCGAGGCGGCCGCCCTGGGCGGGGAGGTCGTAGGCGTCGAACGAGACCCGGAGGCGGGGGCTCAGACGCGCGAACTCCGCGTGGAGCCAGTCGGCGGCGGCCTTGATGCCGAAGCCGTCGCGGTCGGAGGACAGGACGTGGCGGGTCGTGAAGGAGGCGAGCTTGCGGAGGACGGTCTCGACGTTGTCGCGCGAGATGTCGCGGACGATGGCGTCGATGTCCGGCGGCGGGGCGGGCGAGGCGCCGCCCGAGGCGCCGGCCGCCGCGGTGAGCATCAGGACGAGACCGGCCGCGGCCATGCGGGATGCGGGGTGTTTCATCGTGCCTCCTTTCGTGATCGGGGGATCAGTGCGGGCCCCATCGCGTGAGCACGGGCGGGACGAGGGCCAGCATGGCGAACAGGACCCAGAGGACGAGCAGCGGCACGAGCCAGCGGGCCCACTTCTCCCACTTCAGCCCGGCCAGGCCGAGGACCCCCATGGTGACCCCCGAGGTCGGCAGGACGGGATTGATGTACTCGCACAGCTGGAAAGCGAAGACGGCCGTCTGCCGGGTGATGCCGACGAGGTCGCCGAGGGGGGCCATGATGGGGATGGTCAGGGCCGCCTGGGCCGTGCCCGAGTGGAGGAAGAAGTTGATGACGCACTGCCCGAAGAACATCAGCTGGGCCGAGACGAGCGGATGGAACTGGGAGACGGCGCCGGCCAGGCCCGCGAGGAGCGTGTCGAGGATCTTGCCGTCGCCGGCCACGACGAGGATGGCCCGGGCCGTGCCGATGATCAGGGCCGCGTTCATCATGTCGCGGGCCCCGTCGACGAAGGCCCGCCCGATCTCGTCGCCCTTGAGCCGGCCGCAGACGCCCGAAAGGACGCCCATGGCCAGGAACAGGCCGGCGATCTCGAGGATGAACCATTTGTATTTCAGGATGCCGAAGACCATGACCCCGAAGCCGCCGGCGAAGACGGCGAGGACCCGCTTGTGGGCCGCGGTCATGGCCAGGCTCTCCACGACGGGGCCGTCGCCGAGCAGCTTGCGCCTCTTCTCGAGGTCGTCCTCGTAGACGGGGCTGAGGGCCGGGTCCTTCTGGACGCGGGCGGCGTAGCGCATGACCACGGCGATGACGATGGCCGTCCCCAGGGCCCAGACGACGAGCCGGTAGCCGAGGCCCGAGTAGAGGGGCAGGCCGGCGATGCCCTGGGCGATGCCGACCGTGAACGGGTTGAAGAAGGCCCCGGCGAACCCGGCCGCGGCCCCGAGGAAGGGGATGGACACGCCGACGATCGTGTCGTAGCCGAGGGACAGGGCCAGGGGGACGAAGATGAGGATGAAGGGCATGGTCTCTTCGCACATGCCCCAGATGGCGCCGCCCAGCGAGAAAAGGGTCATGGTCACCGGGATGAGCAGGGCGCGCAGGGCCCGGCTGCGGCCGAACTTGACGGCCACGTTCTGGATGACGACGGTGATGGTCCCCGTCTTCTGGATCACCGAGAAGGCCCCGCCGACGACGAACAGGATGGCGATGATGGCCGCGGCCTCGACGAAGCCGCGGACCGGCGAGACGAACAGGGCGCCCAGGCCCTGAGGGCTGCTCTCGGTGCGCTGGTAGGTCCCGGCCACGGGGACGGTCCGGCCGTCCTTCTCGACGCGCTGGAATTCGCCGCCCGGGATGAGCCAGGTGGCGACGACGGTCAGGACGACCATGGCGTAGATGAGGGCCAGGGTGTGGGGGAGGCGGAGCTTCTTCAGGCTGAGCTTGGGCTTCGGGCTCATCGGGCGGCCTCCTTGGCCGGAGAAGCGGAGGCGGCGGGCGTGACGGCCCCGCTCGCGGGATCGTAGACGTCGCCGGCGACGAGGACGTGGAGGGTCATGCCAAGGGCCCCGAGGCGGCCGGAGAGGGTCCGGGTCGTGGAGGCCCGGCGGGCATCGTAGACGAGGACCTGATTCGCGCCGAGGACCTCGAAGCGGCCGTCGGGCCGGACGAGGACGGCCGTCGACTCCTCGATCCCCAAGCCGATGAGGGCCAGGTTCTCGAGGACCAGGCTGAGGAGGCGGTTGTGGCGCCGGCGGGCGACAAAGTGCTGATCGACGATGACGCCTGGGAGAAACCCGAAGCCGCGGGCGGTCACGACGTTGTCCGCTTCGATGGTCGACCACTCGCGGCCGTCCGAGGGCCGGCGCTTTTCGTCTCCGGTGATCATGACCTCGCTCATGACGGCGGCCCCGGCGCTCGTGCCGCCGATGACGGCGCCCGATCGGTAGAGCTCGTCGATGCGGGCGTGGAGAGGGGTGTCGAGGAGGGCCGTGGTCAGACGCGACTGATCGCCGCCGGAGAACCATATGCCTCCCGCACCGTCGAGGAGCGCGGGGCTCCCGGGGGCCAGGGCCTCGTCGCGGCTCAATTGGTGATAGACGACGTCGGCGGCGCCGAGCGCGGTAAGCTCGGCGACGGTTTCCGGGCCGACCTCGAGAGGCACGCCGCTGGCCATGGTGAAGACGACGATTCGGCCGGAGCCGGACGCGGCGGCCAGCTCGATGAAGCGGCGCATCAAGGGCTCGTCGCGGTCCCCGCCGCCGACGATGAAGAGATGGCCGAGGGGCCGGGCGGACATCTCGCGCGGCGGACCGGCGCAGGAGAAGAACAGGAAGGACGGCAAAACGGTAAGGGCCAGAACCGCCTCAAGGAAGGCCGGGGATTTCTTCATGGAAGGCTTTTTTTTATCGGATTGACGTTCCAATGTCAATTCGAAGATGGGCGGACAATCTTTATCATTATTTAACAGAATGAGGCTATCATGCAAGATGGAGAAGAGGAAACATGGACAAGAAGCGCGTTCTTTTCGTGTGCGTCCACAACAGCGCCCGGAGCCAGATGGCCGAGGCCTTTCTCGACAGCCTGGCCGGGGACCGGTTCGAAGCCGAGAGCGCGGGGCTCGAGCCGGGGGCCCTCAATCCGCTGGCCGTCGAGGTCATGAAGGAGGCCGGGCTGGACATCTCGGGCAACAAGACCAAGAGCGTATTCGAGATCTTCAAGCGGGGCGAGCTGTTCTCCTACGTGATAACGGTCTGTGACGCCGAGGCCGCCCAGCGGTGTCCGGTCTTCCCGGGCATCACGACGACCCTCAACTGGAGCTTCCCCGATCCGGCCTCGTTCCAGGGGTCGTGGGAGGAGCGGGTGGCCAGGACCCGGGCCGTGCGCGACGCCGTCAAGGCCCGCGTCGGGGAGTTCATCCGCGAGGTCGATGGCGGCAAAAAGCCGGCCATCGACGTCTCGATCAATTAAGAAGGGGTCAAATCTCCACTTATTAAATTATCGCGAAGCGTCATTCAGGAATCCGGCCAAAAATTTAATAAGTGGAGATTTGACCCCTTCTTGAGCGGCGGCGCAAAGAGGCGATCCGGGCCTCCATGTCGCCCGCGTGGGTGCCGGGCCAGAAGACCCGGCCGCACGCCGGGCACATGGCGAACGAGGGGGCCGTATCCAGAACGTGCGGGGCGACGAGGTTCCGGGCCCGCGCCTTGGACAGCGGCTTGAGCGGCTTATTGCAGTCGAGGCACCGGCTGTTCGGCCGGATGGAGTCCCAGAGGCCGTATTCGTCGAGGACCTGGACGACCTGGTCCCGCCAGTCGTCGCTCTCGATGAACAGCCGCCCGGCCCGCCTCTTCGTCTTTTCGATGAGCCCCGTGTCCCTGGTCAGCAGGACCCGTTTTTCCCGCCGCGAGATGTCGACGAGGTCCTTGTCCTCGGCCTTGGGGAAGTAAAGGACGTCGAACCCAAGGATCTTGAGCCATTTGGCCAGGCGGCCGAGCATGCAATCAGCGACGAATTCCATGAGAATCGCCCG
>JBBIGP010000052.1:3598-6422 GCA_037447475.1 Candidatus Aminicenantota bacterium | reverse complement strand
CGCCCGGCCGGTCATCCCCGCTCCGGGAAGAGAATGGTGGACGGTAGGAGATTCGAACTCCCGACCTCAGCGTTGCGAACGCCGCGCTCTCCCAGCTGAGCTAACCGCCCACGGTTCGCGCTTGGAAGCCAGTCCGCTCTTAAAGCCTCCCCATGATAGCAGAACGGCCACCCGCCTTCAATCGCAGTTATCCTCCAGCGGCGATCCGCGGCGGCTTGCAAACCGCCGTCGACTCGTCTACAATCCGAGGGGGGAGGGAACGCCATGAAAAAAGCCCTGATCATTGTGCTCGTAGCCGTCGCGGCCGGCTACGCCCTTCACAATTACATGAACCGGGAGACCTCCGAGGAGGAGGACCTGGTCGCCGGCGTCCGGGCCCGCTACGTCGAGGCCGTCAACAAGTTCTTCAAGGCCGTCCGGTACGGAGCGGGCCTCGGTATGGACACCTCCGCGGACGTCGAACAGGCCTCCGCGGAGGTCCTCAAAGTCCGGGCCGAGCTGGCCGCGCTGAGGCCGCGTCTGACCGAGCCCAGGGCCGTCGGCAAAGCCGACAAGCTGGCCGGGGAGATCGAGGAGTACTGCCGCAAGAACGACATCATCTGAACCGGCCCCGAGGAGGGCCGCCGAGGGGTGGGGAGCTATCTCAAGAGAAAAGACCGCTTAGGGCGGCCCGGATGGCTCGCCAGGCCGAAGATGAGGGCCCCGATGGCCAGAGCGGCCAATCTGCCGATAAAAAAAAGCCCCCTTTTACCCATTGACCCACCTAAAAGGTTCCCTCGCGCCTCACCTTTTCGTTCCCGCGTTCTCAAGAATAAGCCCTGGAGAGCCCATGTCAATACTTTTGGCCCGGATGTCCGATTATGTCCGAAAATGTCCTATGGAAGCCGGACGTAACCTTTTCCTCGAAGGGCGGTATTTATCGATGAGCGCTGAGAGACCAACGCGAAAGGGACCGGACGCATGTCACCGACCGACAACGATCTGATGACCGAAGTCCGGGACGGCCGGGTCGAGCGCCTGGCCGTCGCCGGCAACATCTACATCCGCAAGGGCAAGTAAGCCCTTCCATCGCCTGCGCGGGCGGCTCCCATCCTGGAGCCGCCCTTATCTTTGGAAGAAGGGGTCAAACCTTAAATCATTAAATATTCCGCTTAAGTGGCGGTCATCGGATGGCGCGTCACGCGAAAATTCGATGATTTAAGGTTTGACCCCTTCTTGGTTGACAGACGGGGAAAGGCGGTATATTTTGAGGACGCGCGGCGGCGCCGCTGGCGACCGTCGCCTGTCAAGGAGGGTATCGCATGGCCAAGCACCGACGCCTCGTCCTCATCGCCGCCGTCATCACCATGGCGGTCGTCTTCTTCGTCGTTCGGCGCTTCGTCCCGACCGTCGCGCCCGTCGACCTCGTCCTCATGAACGCCAAGATCGTGACCGTGGACGACAAGGTCCCGGCAGCCACCTGGCTGGCCGCCCGCGAAGGCCGCATCGCCGCCCTGGGCAGCGGCAAGAACGGCTACAAGCGCTTCGTGGGCGAAGGGACCCAGGTCCTCGATCTCGGCGGGGCCCTGACCATCCCCGGACTTATCGAGAGCCACGGCCACTTCACGAGCCTCGGCTCCTCCAAGATGATCCTCGATCTGACCAAGGCCCGGTCCTGGGACGAGATCGTGGCCCTCGTCGCGGAGGCCGCCAAAGAGGCCAAGCCCGGCGACTGGGTCCTCGGCCGGGGCTGGCACCAGGACAAGTGGGATGCCGTCCCCGAGCCCAGCGTCAACGGCCTGCCCGTCCACGACGCCCTCAGCAGGGCGACGCCGGACAATCCCGTCCTCCTGACCCACGCCAGCGGCCACTCCTCCCTGGCCAACGCCAAGGCCATGGAGCTCTCCAAGATCACCCGGACGACGACCGATCCGGCCGGCGGCGAGATCATCCGTGACGCCAAGGGCAGCGCCATCGGCGCCTTCCTCGAAACGGCCCAGAGCCTCGTCCGCTACCAGGCGGGCCACTATTCGCCCGAGGAGGCCCGGGCCAGGGCCCGCAAGCAGATCGAGCTGGCCTCGCGGGAATGCCTCGTCCACGGCGTCACGACCTTCCACGATGCCGGTGCGTCCTTCGCCACGATCGACCTCTACAAGGAAATGGCCGAGGAAGGGATCCTCCCCGTCCGCCTCTACGTCATGCTGAGCGCCGGGAACAGGGCCCTGGCCGAGCGCGGCGCGTCCTACCGGATGATCGGGGCGGTCGACAACCGCCTGACGGTCCGGACCATCAAGCGCCTCATCGACGGCGCGCTGGGGGCCCACGGCGCTTGGCTCCTCGAGCCCTACGCCGACCTGCCGACCTCGATCGGACTCAACACGGAGCCCGTCGAGGAGCTGCGGGCCGCGGCGAAGTTCGCCATCGAGAACGGCTTCCAGCTCGCGACCCACGCCATCGGCGACCGGGCCAACCGCGAGATCCTCGACATCTACGAGGAAGCGTTCATGGCCCACCCGGACAAGACCGATCTCCGCTGGCGCGTGGAGCACGCCCAGCACCTCAGCCTCGAAGACATCCCCCGGTTCGGCCGCCTGGGCGTAGTGGCCGCCATGCAGGGCATCCACTGCACGTCGGACGCGCCCTGGGTCTACAGGCGGCTCGGCGGGAAGCGGGCCGAGGAAGGCGCCTACGTCTGGCGGAAGCTGATGGACACGGGCGCCGTGATCTCGAACGGGACGGACGTGCCGGTCGAGCCCATCGACCCCATGGCCTGTTTTTACGCCACGGTCACGCGCAAGCTCAAGGACGGCTCGGTCTTCTTCGGCGGCCAAAAGATGACCCGCGA
>JBBIGP010000052.1:0-3498 GCA_037447475.1 Candidatus Aminicenantota bacterium | reverse complement strand
GCCCAGTACCGGCGGACCGACGGCCCCCTCGGGCTCTATCTCAACGTCGGTTACATGAACATCAACAGCCAGCCGCGCTGGGTGGCGCTCGGCCCGGAGCTCGAGCTGCGCCTCGGCCGCGTGCTGAGCCTCAATCCCGAGGTCTCGATCTGGCTCCGGGACTCCTTCGGCGGCGGCCTGGACCTCGTCCCGGGCGCCACGGTCAACTTCCGGTTCAGACGCGCCTTCGTCGGGGGGGGTGCGGTCCGGCGCATCTCCTACTGGGAGGAACAGGCCGGCGGGACGCTCGTCCCCAAGGCCCACGCCGGGATGACCCTGGGGCCCGCCCGGCTGTCGGCCGCGCTTCTGTTCCTCACCAGGAGCGATACGTTCGTCCTCGGCTTGAACTTCGGGTTCCAGCTCTGAGGGCGGCCGTCATTCGGCGGGCACGCCGGCCAGCTTTTCCTGGACCCGGCGCAGCTCGTCCTGGGCCTCCCTGAAGAGCTTGGACTTGAAGGCCAGCGTGTCGATGGCCTTGGTCTCGTTCATCGTCTTTTTCAGCCTCTTGAGGCGCTGGAGGATCTCCGCCTCGCGGCGGCGCAGCCGCACAACGTCCTCGCGGCTCAAAGCATCATTGTCCATGGTCCGGTCCTCGGTCTCCTCTCCATTCTAAGGATGCCCGGCGGCTTTGGCAAGGCTTTTGACAATCCGCCCGCAATCTTGATAAAATGGCAGCAAGTCCCGCCCCATGAGAACAAAATCCATCGAGTTCCAACCGGCCCAAGTCCTGGCCGCCAGCTTCCTGGCCGCCATCCTCGTCGGGGCCCTCGTGCTCAGCCTGCCCTTCAGCACCGTGGAGCCCCCCCTCCCGTTCATTGACGCGCTGTTCACGGCCACTTCGGCCGTCTGTGTTACCGGCCTCACGGTCAAGGACACGCCGGTCGATTTCACGCCGGCGGGACAAGTCGTCATTCTTCTCCTCTTCCAGCTCGGGGGCCTCGGGATCATGACGTTCTCGACCCTCATCATCCTGGCGGCGGGGGGGCGGATCTCCGTCCGCGACCGCCTGCTCGTCCAGTCCGGCTATCACCCGGGCATCCCGCGTGATTTTCGGTCCCTTCTTCTGAGTCTCTTCGCGTTCACCCTGGTCGTCGAAGCCATGGGGGCGGCGCTCCTCTTCGCGTGGTTCTCCCCCGGCCACGGCGCGCGCCGGGCGGCCGCGCTGGCCGTTTTCCACTCGGTCTCCGCCTTCTGCAACGCCGGGTTCTCGCTCTTCAGCGACAGCCTGACCGCCTACCGCGGGCACGCGGGGCTCAATCTGACGATGATCGGGCTCATCGTGCTCGGCGGCATCGGGTTCCCTGTCCTGCTCGAGGCCAGGGAGATCGCCGCGGCCCGCCTCCGCGGCCGGAGGGTGAAGGCCTCTCTCCACCTCAAGCTCGTCGCAGTCGCGACCTTGGCCCTCATCGTCGTCCCCTTCGCCCTCTTCTACGTTCAGGAGGCCGGAGGGGCCCTGGCCTCGTGCACGGGACAGGAGCGCGTCCTGGCATCGCTTTTCCTGTCGGTTACGGCCAGAACGGCCGGATTCAACACGATCGACACGGCGTCGCTCGGCTCCTTCTCGTTCCTCCTGCTGCTCGCCCTGATGTTCATCGGGGCTTCGCCGGGCTCGACGGGCGGCGGGATCAAAACGAGCACGGCGGCCGTTCTGGCGCTCTCCCTCCGGGCCCGGATCAGGGCCCGGGAGACCGTCGCGGGCTTCGGCCGGAACGTCCCGGCCAACCAAGTGCTCGGCGCTTTCTCACTTTTCGTCCTGGCCTCCGCGGTCATCTCCCTGGCCTCCGGGGCCTTGCTCGCGTGCCAGCCGGCGATGGGCTTGCGAGAGGCCTTGTTCGAGGTCTTTTCGGCCTTCGGGACCGTGGGCCTGAGCATGGGGGGGACCGCCGGATTGACAACTCCGGGGAAGGTTGTCATCATTTTGACGATGTTCGTCGGCCGCGTCGGGCCCCTGACGCTCCTCTACGCCATAAGCCGCCGGAGGGCAGACGGCCGCTACGAATACGCGGAAGAGAACGTGCTCATCGGATAGATCGCGGGCGCCCGGGCCCGGAAAGGAGCCTGCTCATGAAGGTCGCCGTCATCGGGTTGGGGAGCTTCGGCTTCCAGGCTGCCAAAACCCTGGCCGAGAACGGCCACGAGGTAGTGGCCATCGACATCGACAGGGTCCGGATCGATCAGGCCAAGGCCTGCGTCTCGTGCGCGGTCGTCCTGAACTCGGCCGACAAGGAGAGCCTCAAGGCCCTCGGCGTCCAAGATATGGACTTGGCCATCGTCAGCATCGGCCCGGCCATGGAACCTTCCATCCTCACGGTCCACTACCTCAACGAGCTCGGCGTGCGCCGGATCGTGGCCAAAGCCCTGAGCGAGGACCACGCGGAGATCCTGGAGGCCGTCGGGGCCACCGAGGTCGTCTACCCGGAACGGGACATGGCCGTCAAGACCGCCCTGAGGTTGATCTATCCGAACGTCCTGGAATATGTCCAAGTCTCAGCGGGCGTTCTCATCCAGGAGATCGCGGCCCCGGGCGAGTTCATCGGCAAGAGCCTCCGGGAACTCGACCTGATCAACAAGTACGGCGTCCAGATCCTGGCCGTGCGCGAGGTCATTCCCGAGAGGATCACCTACATCCCCAAGGCGGAGTTCGTGGTCAAGGACAGCGACGTCTTGATCGTCATGGGCGACGAGGACAAGCTCAAGAAGCTCAACGAGTGAGAGAGAGGAGATGGCGACGACGAGGCGGAGCGAGCGGATCAGGGTGGCGGCGGCCGCGAGAGCGCTGGCCGCGGCGGCGCTGGCCGCGGTCCTGGCGGCGGGCGGGTGCGCGGGGGCGGGAGGGAAAGGCGGGCCGAAGGACCAGGCCCGCAGCGAGAACGACCCCCAGTACCAATGCGAGAAGGGGATCATCGCTCTCCGGTACGGACTGACCGAGGAAGCCATCCGTTACGGGCATGCAGCGCTCGCGCTCGACCCCAACCATTTCAACTCCTACAACCTCCTCGGGTCGGCCTATTACACGAAGGGCGAGTTCGAACGGTCGGCGGAAGCCTACGGGAAGGCGGCGGCCCTCAAGCCGGACGTCGCGGAAGTCTACCGCAATCTCGGCTTGGCCTACGTCGAGATCGAGGAGCTGGAGAAGGCCGAGGCCGCCTTCCGGAAGGCGGTCGAATTGGGCGCCGACGCGGAGGCCGTGTTCTACCTGGCGCGGACCGCCTATCACCGGCAAAACTACGAGGCCGCCCTCGAGTGGGCGCTCAAAGCCATCCAAAAGGACGGCAAGAAGGCCGGGTTCTACAACCTTAAGGGCACCATTCTGAACCAGCTTGGGCGGTATCCCGAGGCCGCCGGCAGTTTCCAGGCCGGGCTGGTCCTGGACCCGAAGGACGTCAATCTCCGCATCAACCTGGGGGTGGCTTACATCAACAACCAGGAGCCGGAGAAGGCCCTGGCCGTCCTCGAAAA
>JBBIGP010000051.1:0-19623 GCA_037447475.1 Candidatus Aminicenantota bacterium | reverse complement strand
TGCGGCCGGATCGGCTCGCCCGGAGGGTGAAAATGCCGGACTTTCTGAGAGGCGCTTGTAAAAAGCCCTGGCAAAAATCGGAAAGCCGGAGATCCTTCAGATATCGCAGGACTTAGAGAACACATCGGCATTTTCATGAATAAGTCAGGCTAGAAAGCCGTTCGGGAGGGGGCCCGGCCTAATAGGCGAGGGATGACGGGCAGATGGATTTGAATTCGCAGTCGCGGCAGGTGTGCCAGTCGGGGCGGGCGGCGAGATCGCCGGCCCGGAGGCCCTCGGCCGTTTCCCGGATCCGGCGCTCCGCCCGGCGCAGCTCCTTGTCACATTTGGCGGCCCGGCCGATGACGTCGGACCCCAGGAAATGGAGGCGGGTCTCGACCGGCAGGACGCCTTCCGTCCTCAGGAACGACAGGGCGTAGATGTCCAGCTGCAGGCTGTCGACGGCCAGCTTGTCCGCCTCCTTCTGGGACGAGACCTCCGCGGACTTGTAATCCGTGATGACCGGCCCCGGGCCCAAGAAATCCACGCGGTCGAACCGCCCCGAGAAGCGGATGCCGCCGTCCTGCCAGCGGAACGGCCGTTCGAGGAAGGCGGGGACCGTCCCCGAGCTCTCCTCGCGGCGGACGAACAGCCGGAGGGCCCGCTCGCCGGCCGCCTTCCTCATCTCTTCGTGCTCCCGGCTCAGGAAGCCCTCGTTGACCCAGCTCCGGGCGTATTCGTCGATGACGTCCTGCTCGGAGAGCCGCCGGCCCCGCGCCCGACGGGTGAGATAAGAGTGGATGACGGCGTGGAGGACGCGGCCGAAAACGAGGGAGTGATGCGGGAGGACCGGCACGCGCATCACGTGACGGAACCTGTACTTCAAAGGACAGGCGAGATAATCCTCGACCTGGACGTGGCTGAGCCTCAAGGCTCCGGCCGGCCGGACCGGTGACGGGATCCGGGGACGGTCGTCGGAGAGGGCCGAGCGGCGGATCTCCTCGAGGACCGTGGCCTTCAGGACGTCCTCGGGCATCTTCGGGACGTCCAGGGCCTCCAGGACGAACGGGCTGACCCGCTTCGGGCGCTTGAGGCCGAAATCCCTGGCCCAGGAGAGATGGAGCTCCGTCCGGGCCCGGGTCATGGCCACGTAGAAAAGGCGTCGTTCCTCCTGGACGTAGTTGCCCTTCTCCGGCAGCGTTTCCTTGAGGAGCCCGTCGGGGACCGGTATCCTCTCACTCTGCTCCCGTCCGGGGAACCGGTCCTCGACCAGGCCGACGAGGAAGACGGTCCCGAATTCGAGGCCCTTGGCCTTGTGGACGGTCAGGACATGGACGGCGTCCTCGTCGAGATCGGCCTCGGAGGTCGCCGGATTGTCGCCGACCTCTTTCAGGATGTCCAGGTACCGGGCGAAGGACCGGATGGAGTCGTTCTCGACGAGGTCCGAGAACGCCTTGATCTTGTCGAAGAACAGACGGATGTTCTTGATCCGGACCTCGGACTCGAGCGACAGCGGCTCGACGAGGGTCTTGAGATAGCCGCTTCTCTCGAGGAACGCGTAGACGACGGCCCCGGCGTTCCTGGCGGCCGCCAGGTCGGTGAAGAACAGGAGGTCGTCGAAGATCCTCTTGACGGTCTCCGCGGTCGCCCCGGAGACTTCGACCGGGCTCCGGCCCTCGGCGATGGCCCTGAAGACCTCGTGGAGGGACAGGTTTTTCTTCTCGGCGTGGCCGGCGATGCGGGTCATGTCGTACGGACCGGCCTTGTAAACGTCCGAGAGGGCCAGGTAGAAGAGGTCGCGGCTGTTCTCGAAGTCCGTCAGGGCCCGGATGAACGCGGTCAGGATGCGGACCTCCTCCTGCTGGTAGAGGCCGCGGCTGCCCGAGAAACGGAACGGGATCTGCTTGACGTTGAAGGCCCGGAGATAAGGGTCGGCGTCCGCGTTGCGCCGGACGAGGACGGCCATGTCGCTCCAGGCCGAACCACGGGCGCGCTTCTCGAGGACGAGGCCGGCCACGGCGTCGGCCTCGTGGGACACAGTGTCGTAGGCCGTCATGAAGATGGACCGGCCCGCGGACCGCACGGCCGATCTGAGCTTCTTGTCGATCTTGGACCTGGACTCGAGCCGCTGGGGGTCGTTGTGCCGGATGAGCCGGTAGGAGGCGTCGAGGATGGGCTGGGTCGAGCGGTAATTGCGGGTCAGGACGATCCTCTTGGCCTCGGGATAGACGTCCTGGAAGCTGAGGATGTTGCTGAGCGAGGCCCCGCGGAACCGGAAGATGCTCTGGTCGTCGTCGCCGACGACGGTCAGGTTGCGGTGCCCGGCCGCCAGCATCTTGAGCAGCTCGAACTGGACGAAGTTCGTGTCCTGGAACTCGTCGACGAGAAGGAACTTGGTGCGGCCCCGGAACGCTTCGAGGACGGAGGGCCGCGAACGGAACAGCTCCACGGCCAGGGTCACCTGGTCCTCGAAGTCGATCAGGCCCTCCTTGCGGAGCAGGCCCTGGTATCCGGCGAAGACCCGGGCGACCTCGAGGTGCTTGCGGGCCGTTTCCCGCTCGGCGTCGCCCGAGGCGCGCCGGCCGAGCTCGCCGGCCCAGCGGAGGTATTCCTCCGGCCGGATGTCCTCCTGCTTGAGGCGGCGGATGGCGTCGAGGAGCTCCTGGACGTGGCGGGTCGGCTGGCTCAGGGGCCGATAGTAGTCCAGGGGCAGCCGGAAGAGGTTCTCCCGGAAGAAGACGGCCTGCTCGACATCGTCGAGAAGGCGGAAGTCCGGAGGGTAGCCGAGGTCGAGGGCGTGGCTCCGCAGGATCCTTTCGCCGAGCGAGTTGAAGGTGCTGATCTCCACGAACGAGGAGGTGTAGGGGACCAGGACGTCGACCCGGGACTCCATCTCGTGGGCCGCCTTTTCCGTGAAGGTCACGGCCAGGATCTCCTCCGGCCGGGCCTTCTTGGAAGCGATGAGATGGGCGATCCGGTGGGTGATGACCATGGTCTTCCCCGTGCCGGCGCCGGCCACGATGAGGAGGGGCCCTTTCCCGTGGACGACGGCCCGGCGCTGGGCGGGGTTCAGATGTCCGAGGAGGGCTTCCTCCCCGGGCTGATGTCGATCTCGGCGTTGCCGGGGCATGGCGGGGCGCGGCGGGCCTATTTCTTCTCGTCTCTCGGCAGGACGACGACCTTTTCTCCCGGGGCCGCGAGCCCGAGCTTCTCGCGGGCGGCCTTCTCGACGGCCCGGGGATCCTTTTCGAGGAGGCTGATCTCGGCTTCGAGCGCCGCCTTCTCTCTTTCGAGGGCCAGGACCCGGGTCTCGAGACCGGCCAGGTGGCGCTGGGCCCGGCGCAGGTCCACGACCCCCTTCTTGCCGAAGAGGGCGGTCACGACGAGGACGAGGAACAGGCAGGCGACGCCGAGGGCGAAGATCTTCTTCCGGAAGGTCGGGCCCGACGAAGGTTTGGCCCGCTTCATCGGACGGCCTCGATGCCGAGTTTCAGAAGGCCCTCGAGCTCCTGGCGCGTGGCCGCCTCGGCATAGCAGCGGATGATCGGCATCGTCCCGGAAAGCCGGAGCAGGACCCAGCGGTCCCCCTCGAAATCGAGCTTGACACCGTCGATCGTCTCGACCGCCACGACCTTCCGCCGGCCGAGCCGGGAAGGAGGGTCGGCCACGAGGGACCTCAGCGCCTTGGCCCGTGCGGGGGTCAGGGGGAGGGTCCGCTCCCCGGCGAGGAGCTTCCCGTACTCCTTGAACAGGGCGGCCCGGAGCGCGGCCAGGCCCTGGCCCGTGGCCGCGATCATCTCGGCGACGAGGAGCCCGGCGAAGATGCCGTCCTTCTCGGGCAGGTGGTCCTTGACGGCGATGCAGGCGCTCTCCTCCCCGCCGAACATGATCCGGCCCTTCAGGAAGAGGTCGGCCATGTACTTGAACCCGACCTTGGTCTTCAGAAGCGGCAGATCATGCCGCCGGGCGATGCGGTCCAGGAGGTGGGTCGTCGAAATGGAGCGGGCCACGCCCCCCCGCCAGCCCTTGACCCGGACGAGGTAGTCGAGGAGCATGGCCAGGATGTAGTTCGGGTGGACGAAGGCCCCCTTGTCGTCGACGATCCCGAAGCGGTCGCCGTCGGCGTCCGTGGCGATGCCCAGGTGGCACCCCTTGGCCACGACATGGGATTTGAGCTCCGCCAGGTTGTCCTCGGTGCAGGAGGGGCTGACCCCGCCGAAATAGGGGTCGATGTAGCCGTGGATCTCCTCAACGGCGACCTCGTTCTCCTCGAGGATCTCGTCGAGATACTCGCGGCTCGTCCCGTAGAGGAGGTCCACGCCCACCTTCACGCCGGCGTCCCGCATGACGTCGAAATCGATCTTGTCCTGGAGGAAGGTCAGATAATCCGACTGGACGTCGATGCGGGTGACGGCCTCCTTGGGGCTGTAGAAGGACGGCGCGGCGAAGCCGGGCATGAGCCGGCCGATCTCCCCCTCGATGGCGTCGGTCACCTCGGGCAGGGCCGGCGCTCCGGTCCCGACGTTAAACTTGAGGCCGTTCCAACGGGGGGGATTGAACGAGGCGGTGAAGTTGATCCCGCCCTGGCACCGCCTTTTGATGACCTGATGGGCCAGGGCCTGGGAAGGGGCGTCCCGGTCCGTCAGGAAGACGCGGACGCCGTTCATCGACAGGATCCGGGAGGCCTCGACGGCGAATCGCTCGGACAGGAAGCGGGTGTCGTATCCGACGACGACGGAGACCGTCCGCCCGCCGGACCCGGCGATGAGATGGTTGGCGATGGCCTGGACGACGACCCGGACGTTATGGAAGGTGAACTCCTCGCCCATCAGCCCCCGCCAGCCTGAGGTCCCGAATCGGATCATCATCGGGGACAGAATTACCACAGGTCATGGCGAAAAGCAACCGCTCCCCTCTGGAGGAGGTGGAGTCAGGGAGTTCGGCGCTTTTTCAGGGCTTCGCCGGTCATGGGCACGAAGCGGACGTCGAGGACCTGGCGGAGGCGGGACCGGCCGTCCTTCTTGGTGATGACGGTCAACGTCTGATAGGTCCGGGTGTCCCCCAGAGGCGCGACGAGCCGGCCTCCTTCGGCCAGCTGCTCCAGGAGAGGGGCCGGCACCTGGGGGACCGCGCAGGTCACGATGACGGCGTCGAACGGGGCCTCCTCGGGCCAACCGAAGAAGCCGTCGCCGGTCTTGACCTTGACCTGGGAATACCCAAGACGGGCCAGGGTCTCGGAGGCCTTGACGGCCAGCGGTTCATGGATCTCGATCGTGAACACGCGATCGGTGAGCCGGGCCAGCACGGCCGCCTGGTAGCCCGACCCGGTGCCGATCTCGAGGACCTTGTCCCCTTCCTTGAGGTCCAGGAGCTGGGTCATCAGGGCCACGATATAGGGCTGCGATATGGTTTGGCCTTCTTCGATGGGCAGCGGGTGGTCCTCGTAAGCCAGGGCGGCGTACTCCGGGGGGACGAAGACGTGCCGGGGGACGTCCCTCATGGCCTGCAGGACGCGGGGATCGGTCACCCCGCGGGCCGCGATCTGTCTGTCGACCATGGCCTTGCGCTTGGCGGCCAGGGCCTCGTCGCCCTGAATGGGTCCCCGGGCGGCGGCCGCCATCCCGGTCAGGACCAGAAGGGCGAGCGGGCGCGATAGGGCCATCATTTCGACATCCCTCTTCTGTTTCCTATTATGGCACAAGCCGCCCGTCCGATAAAGCCCCTCCCGCGGGCCGGACTGCCCTGAGGATTTTCATTGACAAGTCCGTTTATTTTTGATATTTGGGTAGGTAATTCTCATGAGGACCTAACTGAGAGTTCAGAGGATGGGCACCCGCGCGATCTACCCGGGCTCGTTCGACCCCATCACCAACGGGCATGTCGACATCATCGAGCGGGGCCTCAAGGTCTTCGACCGGATCGTCGTGGCCGTCCTGGAAAATCCCAAAAAAGCCCCGTTCTTCACGACTAAAGAAAGGATGCGAATGATCCAGGATATTTTCGCCGGGCGGGAGACGATCGAGGTCCGCTCGTTCGACGGCCTTCTGGTCGACTTCGCCCGGGCCCAGAGGACGAATGTCGTCGTCCGGGGTCTGCGGGCCATCTCGGACTTCGAGTATGAGCTCCAGATGGCCCTCATGAACCGGAACCTCGATCCCGGCATCGAGACGTTCTTCCTCATGCCTAACCTCAAGTACTCCTTCCTCAGCTCGAACCTGGTCCGCGAGGTCGTCGCGCTCGGCGGCCCCATCGACGACCTGGTCCCCGAGCTGGTGGCCCGGAGGCTTCGGGATAAGATCAAGGGACAGAGAACGGCTAAAACCTAGGAGAAAGGGCAGGAAAACATGTTCGGTTTCTCGCGGGAAAAAGGTGTCGTCGGCTTGGACATCGGTTCCTATTCCGTCAAGGCCGTCGAGCTCAGGGCCAGGAAAAAAGGGGACGGCGAGGCCTACGAGCTCCTGAAGATCGGATACGAGCCCCTCCCCCACGACGCGATCGTCGAGGGGACCATCATCGACTCGGCCGCCGTCGTCGAGACGATCCGCCTTGTCTTCGACGAGAACAAGATCGGCAACAAGGACGTCGCCATCTCCATCTCCGGGAACTCCGTCATCATCAAGAAGATCTCCCTCCCCGTCATGGAGAAGCAGGAGCTGGCCGAATCCATCATCTGGGAGGCCAAGCACAACATCCCCTACCCCTATGAGGAGACCAACGTCGACTACGCCATCCTCAGGCCGTCCCGGTCGACCGAGGAGAAGAACCTCGACATCCTCCTCGTGGCCGCCAAGAAAGAGAAGATCGCCAACTACAGCAACGTCGTCAACCAGGCCCGCAAGAACCTCCAGAGCATCGAGGTCGACGTCTTCGCCCTCCAGAACGTCCTCGAGATCAGCTACCCGGAGATCTTCGCCGAGAAGACGATCGCCCTCATCAACATCGGCGCCAACATCACCAACGTCGTCATCGTCGAGCGGGGCACCCCGCAGCTCTTCCGCGACCTGTCGCTCGGGGGCTTCTTCTTCACCGAGAACATCCGCAAGGAGCTCAGCGTCAGCTTCGAGGAAGCCGAGAAGCTCCTCAAGGGGATCCCCGGCAAGGCCGCGACCCCGGACCAGTTCGCGACCCTCCTGGCCATGAACGTCCGGGACCTGCTCGACGAGATCGAAAAGACGTTCTCCTTCTACGAGGCCTCCGAAAAGAAGGAGCGGAGGATCGAGCAGATCGTCCTCAGCGGGGGGCTGGCCAACGTGATGAACATGCAGAGCGCCTTCGAGAACAAGTTCCGCATCAAGACGGAAATCCTCAACCCTTTCCGCAACATCCGGGTCGACGACAACAAGTTCGATTCGATCTACCTCAATGAGATGGCCCCCCTCTTCAGCGTGGCCGTCGGCCTGGCGACCCGAAAGGTGGAGAAGTGACCATGATCCGCATCAACCTCCTGAAACCGGAGACCAAGGACATCAGGGAGCAGGTCGTCACTCCCGGCGTCGCCGAGGTCACGGACAAGAAAGCCCCGAACCTGGGGAACCTTGTCTTCCTCCTCCTCGTCGTCGGGCTCGGGGCCTACTATTTCCTGCAGCAGAAGGCCTTCGACCGGGAGAACGAACAGCTCGCCGCGGCCCGGCAGGAAAAAGCCCGCCTGCAGACGGTCGAGGCCCGCCTCGAAGAGCAGAAGAGGATCCGCGAATCCCTGGACAGGAAGATCAACCTCATCGAGAGCCTCAACGCCCAGCGAGACCTGACGCCGCGGCTCATGGACGAGATGAGCCGCCGCCTGCCCGACTGGGTCTGGCTGACCGAGGTGACCTACGACGCCAAGGGCATCCAGATCAAGGGCAAGGCCCTGTCCAACAACCTCATCGCCGACTACATCGCGAGCCTCGAGGCGAGCGCCCAGATCATGAACGTCAACCTCGTCTCCTCGACCCAGCGGACGGCCCAGAGGGACGAATTCCTCGAGTTCGCCCTGCGGGCCCAGCTCGAGAGGAAGCCGGAACCGGTCCCCGCGGCCCCGGCGCAGCCGGCGGCCAAGCCCGCCGCCAAGAAAGGGAGCTAGAGATGAAAAACTGGCCCTGGTACGGATACGTCCTTTTCGCCGGCCTCATCTTCGGCCTGGCCTTCCTCTTCTACTTCAGGCCGCAGAACACGAAGCTGAAAGAGCTGCGAGCCGAGCGCATCAAGGTCGAGCAGGAGGTCCAGAACCTCAAGCAGAAGGAGAAGGAGCTCAACCGGATCATCGCCGACATCGCCGAGATGACGGCCAAGCTCAAGACGCTGGAGGTCAACATCCCTCAGCGCAAGGAGACGGCCGACATCCTGCGGCAGATCCAGCAGCTCGCCTACGACTCCCGGCTCGACGTCCTCCGCTTCGCGCCGGGCAACGAGATCAACAAGGATTTCTACGCGGAATGGCCCATTCCCATCCAGGTCTCGGGCAACTATCATAACCTCGGGACGTTCTTCGACAAGCTGAGCAAGTTCAACCGGGTCTTCACGATCGACAACTTCACGATCAAGACCCTGACGCGCCAGACCGACCTGAGCACGATCACCGCCAACTGGACGGCCAAGACCTACTTCTTCCAGGAAGCGCCCGAGCCCGCGCCGGCCAAAAAACAGCAAGTGAGGACCAAACGATGAGAAAAGCCGCCGCCTTGTTCCTTCTGGCCGGCCTGGCCGGCCTGGCCCCGCTCGCGGCCCAGGAGGCCGAGACCGCTCCGCCGCCGGAGACCAAGCCGGTCATCAGCCCCCTGAGCTCGTTCACCTACAGCTCCGAAGGGAGACGGGACCCCTTCAAGGACCTCCTCGGCGGAGGGGACGTCCGCGAGAGGGCGACCGACGGCACGCCCCAGGTGAACGTCGAGGACCTGACCCTCATCGGGGTCATCAAGAGCCGGGAGGGCTTCACGGCCATCCTGGGGTCCGGCCGGAGCTTCCCTTACTTCAGCAAAGTCGGCGACAAGTTCACCGACGGATATATCCTGAGGATCACGGAGAACACCGTGGTCTTCCGGAAAACGCACGAGCGGGGCCTACCCCTCTTGAGGCCGCGCGACATCACCAAGGAAATCAACCCGGAGGAGCGTTAACATGAAAACGAAAACCCTGTCCCTCGTCTTGGTCTGCTTGTCCGCCCTTCTCCTCACCGTGCTCTACGCCGGAAGCCCGGAGCCGGCCGTCACCATCAGCCGCATCCATGTCCAGCCGGGCACGCTCTCGACGAAGCTCGTCCTGGAGACCGACGGACCGCTGGCCGTCGAAAAAGCCGCCTACCTGCCCGGTTCGCCGCAGACGCTGGCCGTCGACGTGACCATGGCCCGGTCGTCCGGAACCCCTCCGGTCCCCGCCCAAGGGTCGCCGCTCGTCCGGGACATCCAGGTCCAGAAGTCCGGAGAACAGGGCCTGCGCATCCTCCTGCGGCTCACCGAGCGCGTCCCCTTCAGGGTCCTCGCCGAGAACCACAGGACGATCGTCGAGCTCAACGCCATCCAAAGAACACAGGGAAGCTACCTCATCGACGCCGAGACCCAGTCCCGGCTCGACCGGCGGGCGGGGGGAGAGATCACCCTGAGCCGCCTCGACCACTCGTCCAGCGGGGACGCGGTCGCCATCCGGGCCCGGATGACCGGCCCGGCCGTCACTCAGGTCTTCGCTCTCGACGATCCTCCTCGTCTTGTCGTCGACCTCTTCGATACGGTCCTCGCGACGGGCAACCGGACCATTCCTGTTGGCGGCCCCACGGCCTCCGTCCAGAGGGTTCGCGTCGGGCAGTTCCAGGCCGGCGACCCGCGGGCCATCACCCGGATGGTCTTCGACCTCAAGGAGGCCGGGCCGTACTCCTTGGACTCGGGTCCGGACGGTCTGGTCGTGTCCTTCTACCCGGCTTCGGGGATCGCCGCGGCCCCGGCCGCGCCGCCGCCCCCCCCCGCGGAAACGCCCGCCAAGGCCGAGGTGAAGAACGCCCCTCAGCCCGCCCCGCCGCCCTCGCTCCCGAAGCCCGCGGCGACGCCCACGCCCGCCCCGGCCCGTGAGCCAGCCCCCGTCCCCCAGGAGAAAAAAGCGGTCGCGGCCGATCCCCAGGAGGACGTATTCAGGCCGCGGACCATTGCCGCCGAACAGGAGGTCTACTCGGGAGACATCCTCAGCCTCAGGGTCAAGGACGCGGACCTCAAGGACGTCTGCCTCTTCCTCGCCGATCAGGCCGGATTGAACATCGTGTTCGATCCCGAGGTCCGGGGCTCGGTGACCTGCGACCTCCGGGACGTCCCCTGGGACCAGATCCTCGACATCGTCCTCAAGCAGAACAAGATGGGCAAGGTCATCGAGGGCAACGTCCTGCGGATCGCGCCCGTCAACGTCCTGACCCGCGAGGAGGACGAACAGCGGCGGATGAAGGAAAGCCGCGAGCTGGCCGGCCCCTTGACCGTCAAGACCTACACGCTGTCCTACTCGAAGGCCCGCGACGTGGCCAGCCTGCTGAAGAACAAGATCTCCACCCGGGGCGAGATCATCGTCGACGAGCGCACGAACACACTGCTGATCTCGGAGGTCCGTGACAGGCTCGACCTCCTCGAGAAGCTCATCGGCGTCGTCGACACGCCGACCCCCCAGGTGTCCATCGAGGCCCGGGTCGTCGAGGCCTCGGCGACGTTCGTCAGGAACCTCGGCATCCAGTGGGGCTTCCGGGGCCTGGCCGACCCGTTCTACGGGAACGCGACTTCCGTCCAGTTCCCCAACAAGGTCCTCGTCGACGGGGCCCTCATCCCCCAGGGCATCGTCACCAAGGGCATCGGCGGCCCGCTCGGCGGCTACGCCGTCAACCTGCCCGCGCCGGCGTTCAACACGGCCCTCGGCTTCTCGTTCGCCAACGTCCTTGACACGTTCCGCGTCGACATCGCCCTCTCCGCTCTGGAGACGGCCGGTGAAGGGAAGATCATCTCCCGGCCCTCCGTCGTGACCCAGAACAACCAGCAGGCCGAGATCATCCAGGGCCGGCAGATCCCCGTCCAGACCGTGGCCAACTTCACGGTGACGACGCGGTACGTCAACGCCGCCCTGGAGCTCAGGGCGACCCCGCAGATCACGGCCGAGGGCACGGTCATCATGCTCATCGAGATCCAGAACAACGCCGCCGACTTCGCCAACCTCGTCAACGGCATCCCGCCCATCACGACGCAGAGCGCCAAGACCCAGGTCATGGTGCCCGACGGCGGGACGACCGTCATCGGCGGCATCTACCGGACGGAGGACTCGGTGACCCGCGAGCGGGTCCCCTTCCTCCATCAGGTCCCCATCCTGGGCTCCCTGTTCAAGAACTTCGCCCGGACCAAGCAAAGCCGGGAGCTCCTGATCTTCATCACTCCCAGGATCGTCAAGTAAAGGAGAGGACGACGACCATGAAAAAGAATCCCATCGCTCTCAAGGTCCTGGCCGTCTTGTCGGCCCTGGGCGTTCTCGCGGCCTGCAGCCCGCTGCCCCAGGACGCCGACTCCAACACCATCCTCATCATCGAAAGCATCACCGGGACGAAGGCGACCGGCGAGACCGTGGCTTTCCTCCAATCGGACGTCGAGAAGATCGGCGGGCAGGGGGCCTATGTCCAGTCCGACGCGGCGACGGCCAACATGCGGCCCACGCTCCAGGCCCCGGATCCCGTCAATCCGCCGTCGGTCTACAACAACGTCGTCCTGACGGCCTACCGGGTGACCTTCGAGCTGCCGACCGGCCCCGGGAACCCCGGCGTCGACGTCCCCTTGCCGTTCGACGGGAACTTCTCGACCATCACGCTCGAGGTCGGCAAGAGCACGGCCGTTCCGTTCGTCGTCGTTCTCGAAGCGGCCAAGCTGGCCTCCCCCCTGCTCAACCTCGTGAGGACGACGACGGTCCTCGAGACCCGGGCCAGGATCGAGATCTTCGGCAAGGACCTCGCGGGCAGGGACGTCCAGGCCACGGGCTACCTGACCATCTATTTCGGCGACTATATCGATCCCTGAACGGCGGCGTCCCGCCTCGATCGCCAACCATGGGGCCCTTCCTTCGGGAAGGGCCCTTTTTTGTATGGCTTTCCGATTTTGGGGATCCGAGATCACGCGATGATGATAGATGTCCCCCTGAAGACCCCCATAGCGGAGGGGGGTTCGTCGGCCGCCGACGGGGGAACCGTCGGGACTGGTTCCCGGGGGTCTGGGGGGCTAGGGGGGACATCTATCGGCAGAGCGACAACTCAAGGAGCCCCAAAATCAGGCTATTCACGAGTCGAGGCGGCTGCAGATGCCATCCCTTCGCAACACGGCAGATGCGGCCGGATCTGCTCGCCCGGAGGGCGAAAATGCCGGTCTTTCTGAGAGGCGCTTGAAAAAAGCCCTGGCAAAAATCAGAAAGCCGGAGATCCTTCAGATATCGCAGGACTTAGAAAACACATCGGCATTTTCATGAATAGATCAGGCTAAGGGCGGAAGGGCGAGTAGGAGAAGACGACCGATTTCTTCGCGCGGACGGCCGGCAGGGACGCCCGGAGGGCCTCGTCGATCGTCCCCCGGTCCTGGGCCTTGAGGACGATCTGGACCCGGGCGAGGCCTCGGAGGCGGGGGGCCAGGGCCGGGCCGAGGACTTCGAGCTCCGGCCCGCGCCGCTTGAGGAGCGCGGCGAGCTGGCGCGAGTTCGAAGCCAGGGCCCTGACGTCGCGGCCGTGGAGGAAGACCTCGGCCAGGGCCGCCGCGGGCGGATAGTTCATCAGGGTCCGGAAGGCGAGCTCCTTCTCCAAGAACCCCCGAGGATCCCCTTCGGCGGCCGCCTGGATGGCGAAATGCACGGGCTTGGCCGTTTGGATGACCGCCTCCGCCCCGGGTTCGTTCCGGCACATCTCCATCATCGAGGCGACGGCTTGGAAGGTCCTCTGCCCGGCCCGGTAATCCGGCAGGCCCAGGAGAGCTTCGGGCCCGAGAATGCCCACGAGACCGACCTTGGGGACGCCCGGCTGATGGACGAGGAGCTGGGTGCCGATGAGGAACGGGATCTGTCCCCGGCGGAACTCGGCGATGACCGCCTCCCGCTCGCCGGCGGTCGAGACCGCATCGGCGTCGAAGCGGGCGACCCGGACGCCGGGGAACAGGCGGCCAAGCTCCTCCTCCAGGGCCTGGGTGCCGGCGGCCCGGCCGAAGGCGAGCCGGCCGCCGCACCCGTCGCAGGCGCTCCGGATGTCCGTCGAGCGGCCGCAGTAGTGGCAGACGAGCTTCGACCCGGTCTTGTGAAAGACGAACGGGATGTCGCAGCGGGGGCACCGGGGCACGCGCCCGCACGCGGCGCAGGCGGGCGATGCGGCGTAGCCCCGGCGGTTGAGGAACAGAACCGACGGCGCCCCCCGCTCCAAGCCGGCCCTGAGCTTCTCTTCGAGGACCCGGGAGACGAGCGGTCCGTCGCGCCGGTCCTCGACCCACGACAGCCGGGTTTTTCGCGGCTCGGTGCCGAGCTCGATGAGAACGCCCAGCCGCCGGGCCTCGTCCCAGGCCTCGACGGACGGGCGTGACGATCCGAACACGACTACGGCCCCTGCGGACCGGGCCCGCAGCCAGGCGCCCCGGCGGGCGTCGTAGGACGGGCTCTCGGCCTGGACGTAGGACTCCTCGTGCTCGCCGTCGACGACGATCATCCGGAGCGGTCCAGCCTCGGCGAGGAGGGCCGAGCGCGTCCCGGCGACCAGGGCGGCTCTCCCGCTCCGGAGGCTTCTCCAGGCCCGCTCTTTCTGTCTTTCCGTCATCCCGCCGTGAAGGACGACCGCCCTCCCTTCGAGATCCTTCCCGAGGCCGGCGACGAATTCGCGGGTCGAAGCGACCTCGGGCACGAGGCACACGGCCTTGCCCGGCCCCTTGGTCGCCCGCGCGACGAGCGTCCGGTAGGCGGCCAGGCGGGAAGCGTCGGAGCCGAAAATGGTGAAATGGCCGAAGCGGCCGGCGGCCAGGGCCTGTAAGATGGCCGAGAGCGGCCCCGCGTCCGGCGCGGCCTCCGGGAACTCCAGGCCGAGCTGCGAGCCGTCCGCCGGGGCCTCGAGCCCGTCCGCCCGGGGCGGGCGAACGGCCTCTTCCCGGACCTCGACGAGCCCTTTGTTCTTCATCCGCGCGACGAGGGCCGAGACCTCCCGGCCTCCCGTCTTGCGTTGCAGGAAACGGGGGCTTCGTCCCTTGGGGCCTCCCGCGAGCACTCCGGCGACGGCCTTCATCCTCGGCCCCAGGCGCCCGCGCTCGAGCCTTTCGCGGCCCAAGTCCGTCAGCCGGACCGTGATCCGGGTCCGGCCGGCCATCGAGGGCGGCAGCGAAGCCTGGAGGATCTCCCCCCACGGCGCGTGGAACTCCTCGCTGAGGGCCTTGGTGAAGGCGAGGAAGCGCTCGTCGCGGAAAGGCCGCTCGCCGAGGACCTCGGCGATCTCCTTGACGTCCACGCCGGCCGGCGGCGGATCGGACGTCAGGGAGACGATGAATCCGTTCATCCGCCGGGAGCCGAGCGGCGCGACGACCCGGGCCCCGGGCCGGGCGGCGGCCCGCAGGCGCTCCGTCACGGCGTAGAGGAAGGACTGCTCGAGGGGGAGGGGGAAGACGACCCGGGCGTAGAGCGTCATTTCCTGCCCAGCAGGGCCATGACCTGCTGCATGTCCTCCCAGACCATGCGCTTGAGCTCCCGGTTTCCCTCGTTGCGGATGAGATAGGAGGGATGGAAGGTGGGCATGACCGGGATGCCGCGGTAATCGCCGAAGCGTCCGCGCCGGGCGGTCATGCCCTGGCGGCCCGGGACGAAATAGTCCGTCGGGGTCTTGCCCAGCAGGACGATGGCCCGCGGCCGGATGAGCTCGATCTGCCGGAGGAGATAGGGCAGGCAGGCCTCGGCCTCCTCGCGGTGAGGGACGCGGTTGTCCGGCGGCCGGCACTTGACGATGTTCGTGATGTAGACCTCGCCCTCGCGGTAGGTCATGGCCGCGACGATCTTCCGCAGGAGCTGGCCGGCCCGGCCGACGAAGGGCCGGCCTTGAAGGTCCTCGTCGCGCCCGGGTCCCTCGCCGATGAACATCAGCTCGGCGGCCTTGTCCCCTTCGCCGGGGACGGCCCGGGTCCGGAACCTGTGGAGCGGGCAGAGCCGGCAGGCGAGGACCTGCTTCTCGAGGTCCTCCAGGGCCTGCCTCTCGGAGGCGGTTTGCGGCGCGCGGTCGGCGAGAGGAGGCGCCGGCGGGACCGGGCCGGGCGCGACCGGCTGTCCGTCCCGGACCAGGCGGGGCTTCGATCCCGGGTCCCGGCCTTCGGCCATCGCGGCGCCGCGGGTCCGTCCGGGCGGGCGCCGGACGAGTCCCGCCCCGGCCTCGGCCAGGAAATCGGCCTGGTTCTTGAGGTCCTCCCAGACGTCAGCGGCGCTTCTTTTCAAGGGCCTCCTCGATGCGGTCGAAGATGACGCGGCTGGCTTCCCTCTTGCCGACCGTGCCCGTCGTGCGGACGGGCCCCGCCGGCGCGACGATCCGGAACTCGTTGCCCCCGGCCCCGAACCCCCTCTCCTCCCCGACCTCGTTGGCGACCATGAGGTCGGCGTTCTTGGCGGCCATCTTCCTCCGGGCGTTGGCGACGACGTCGTGGGTCTCGGCCGCGAATCCGACCACGAGCTGCCCCCTTTTCTTCTTCCGGCCGAGGAGGGCCAGGATGTCGGGCGTCCGCTCGATTTCGATCTTCGCCGGGACGTCCCCTTTTCCCGTCTTGCGGGACCGGACGTCCTTGAAGCGGAAGTCGGAGACGGCCGCGGCCATGACCGTGATGTCGGCCCGCGGGAAAGCCTCCAGGCAGGCCTTCTCCATCTCGGCCGCGGAAGTCACGAATTCGGTCCGGGCCCCCGGCGGCGGGACGAGAGATGTCGGCCCGGAGACGAGGACGACCCCGGCCCCCCGGGAGAGGGCCTCCCGGGCCAGCTCGTAGCCCATCGTCCCGGACGAGGGATTGGAGAGGAAGCGGACGGGGTCCATGTGCTCCCGGGTCGGGCCGGCCGTGACGAGGACCATCTTCCCCTTCAGGCCCGTCGTCCGCTTGATGAGCCGCAGGCCCTCGGCGACGATGGCCGCCGGCTCGGCCAGCCGCCCCCAGCCTTCGTCCTTGCAGGCCAGGTAGCCTTTCTCGGGCTCGACGAGCTCGACGCCCATGGCCCGCAGCCGGGCCAGGTTGGCCTGGGTCTGGGGATGGAGGTACATGGCCTCGTTCATGGCCGGAGCGATGAGAACGGGAGAGCGGGAAGCCAGGAACAGGGTCGAGAGGAAATCGTCGGCGACCCCGCCGGCGAACTTGCCGATGACGTTGGCCGTGGCCGGGGCGACGCAGAGGAGCGAGATCTCCTTGGCCAGCGACACGTGGCCGACGCTCCGGGCCACGGGCTCCTCGAAGAGGTCGACGATGGCCGCAAGGCCCGACAGGCTGCCGAAGAGGAGCGGCGAGACGAGCCGCGCCGCGTTCGGGGTCATGACGACCTGGACCCGGACGCCGTTCTTCTGGAATCCGCGGAGGACCTCGCAGGCCTTGTAGATGCCGATCGAGGACGTGACGCCCAGGGCGATCTTGGTCATCGCCGGTCTTTCTCCCGCCGGGCCGCGGAGGGTGCCCTCGAAGCGAAGCTCCTGAGGATGGGACGGAGGGCGGCCGACCGGGCCGCGGGCCGGAGCCGGGCGGCCGCGATGACCGTCCGGAGCTCCCCGACGGCGGTCCCGAGGTCGTCGTTGACGACCACGTGATCGAATTTTGCGTAGTCCCGGATCTCGGTCCTCGCGTTCCGGAGCCGGCGCTTCAACGTCTCCGGGGGATCCTCGCCCCTGGCCTCGAGCCGGCGACGGAGCTCGCCGGCGCCCGGCGGCATGACGAAGACGAAGCAGGCCTCGGGGAGCTTCCGGCGGACCTGGCGGGCGCCCTGGACGTCGATGTCGAGGATGATGTCCCGTTCGCGGCGAGGGCGGGCGAGCTCGGCGCGCGAGGTCCCGTAGAGGTGGCCGTGGACCCGGGCCCATTCGACGAACCGGCCGGCCCGGATCATCCGCTCGAAGGCCGCCGGGGTGACGAAGTGATATTGGACGCCGTCCTTCTCCGAAGGGCGCGGCGGCCGGGTCGTGTGGGAGACCGAGAAGCCGAGACCGCCGACCTCCTTCAGGACCTCGCGGATGAGGGTCGATTTCCCGCAGCCCGACGGCCCGCTGATGACGAAGACCATGTTCCTACCCGCCTTTCCCCTATTCGATGTTCTGGACGTGCTGGCGGATGCTCTCCAGCTCGTTCTTGATGGCCAAACTCTCTTTGGTGATCCGGATGTCCTGGGATTTCGAGCCCAGGGTGTTGGCCTCCCGGCTGAGCTCCTGCGTCAGGAAATCCAGCGGCTTGCCGGCCGGCCCCGCGCGGCGCGGCCCGAGCAGCCCTTCGAGGGAATCGAGGTGGGACTTGAGCCGTGCGATCTCCTCGGCGAGGTCGTAGCGCTGGGCTATGAGGGACGCCTCTCCGGCCAGCCTCTCCTCGGGGACCGCCGCCCCGGCGTCGAGGTCGCGGAGCCGGCGCTCGAGCCGGGCCCGGAGCGCCGCGGGCTGCCTTTGGAACCGGGCCTCGATGCGGGCCACGGACCGCCGGATCCGGCCGAGATGGGCCCGGATCTGACGGCCCGTCTGGAGGCCTTCCCGGCGTCTCATCTTCAGGACGTCCTCCAAGGTCCGGGCGAAGCACCGCTCGAGGAACCGGACCTCCTCCCGGCTGAGCCCCTTGCGGCGGACCTCGATGAGCTGGGGGACGCGGAGAAGGCCTTCGAGGGACAGGTCGAAGCGCCGGCCCGTCTTCCGGGAGACCCGGTCGAGAGAGCCGGCGATCTTTTCGAGCAGGCCCTCGTTGAGCGCGAGCTCCCAGCTGCGGGGGCTGAGGGACGCAAGCTCCACGTGGACCTCGACCCGCCCCCGGCGGATCTTCCGGCGGCAGAGATCGCGGAGGCGGCTTTCCGCCTCGCCGAGTGCGGAGCCCTTCGAGCTCCAGTCGAAGGACCGGTGGTTGAGGGTCTTGATGCCGATCTTCACCCGCAGGAGCGGTGAGGAGAAGCTCCGCTCGGCGAATCCCGTCATGCCTAGGACCATGTGCTCACTCCTTCGGGCCCGGGACCGCGGGCGCCCGCCCGCTCCCTTCTCCCCGGCTCAGGCCGCATCGACGAGGGCCCGGGCGATGCCGTGGGCATTGAGGGCCGAGCCCAGGGTCAGGTTGTCGGCGACCATCCAGATCCAGAACCCCCGGGGATCGCGGGCGTCCCGCTTGACCCGGCCCACGAAGATCCGGTCCTTGCCGGCCGCGGTCACGGGCGAGACGATGTCGCGGGCGCCGGCCGGCGAGAGCCTGAAGATGCCGTTTTTCCGGAAACACGCTCCGAGGTCGGCGGACTCCGCCCGGCGCTCGAGCTCGACGTGGGTCATGATCGAGAAGGTATGGAAGACCGGGGCTAGGACGATGCTCAGGGACAGGGGTACGTCGGCCGGACCCAGGACCCGCCGGATCTCGCCCAGGACCCGGTTCTCGAGAGGCGAGAAGCCGTTGGCCTCCGGCTTGGCCGTCCGCGGCAGGAGGTTGAAGGCGACCCTGTCGGGGAAGACCTTCTTGCGCACGGTTGAGCTTCCCAGCAGCGCGAAGCTCTGATCGGCCAGCTCCTGGATGCCCTCCTCGGCGTAGGCCGAAACGGGCTCGAGGACGAAGGCCACGGCCCGGCCCAGGCCGAAGCCCTCCCGCAGGGCCTTCAGAAGATGGGCCAGCATGATCGTCGCCGGGTTCGGGTTGGCGACGAGGGGCGGCCGCCCGGGGCTGAGGAGGCCGTCGTTGACCCCGGCCACGACGAGCGGGACGTTGGGGTCGGCGTTGAACGTCTCTGTCAGGTCGATGGCCCGATAATCTCTCTCCGCGGCCAGGCGGCCGTAGGTCCGGTTCGTTCCGGCGTCCCCGGCCAGGAAGACCAGGTCCAGACCCTCGAGGGCCGAAGGGCTCAGGGCGTGGACGACCTTGGGCTCGTCGCCGAACTGGCCGAGCTTGCTGAATTCCTCCCGGACCTCGGGATCGAAGAACTCGATCGAGGCCATGGGGAACTTCTTGGCTCTGAGGACGCTCAGGATCTCCTTGCCACGGAGCGAGTCGGGTCCGATGAGGGCCAGGCGGGGTTTCCGGGACAGGGAAGGCATGCCGTCCTCAATTCTGCCGGACGCGCTCCAGCATGATGTGGTACATGCGGTCCTTGAGGGCCAGCTTCTTCTTCTTGAGCTCGCGCTCCTCGTCGGCCTCGGCCTCGGTCAGGTGCCCCTTGGCGCGCAGGGCCTCGATAGCCTTCTCGCATCCCTGATGGTCGTCGAAGGCCTTGCGGAACTCGGGATTTTCCTTGAGGAGCAGCTCTTTGAGTTGTTTTTCGTCCATGCGGGGGCGTCCTCCCGGGCCCAAGAATAGCACATCGAACCGGCCTTTTCAATTTGCCCCGGGGACGCGTGCCGATTGGACATGTCCCCATTTTACTTGCTCTTCTCCTGTCTCCGGGAATCCTCAAGGGCTCCTGTCCCCGGATTTGGTTGACTTTGACGTGCCCCCCTCACAGGGATCCAGCCCTTGTGTTAGGATTAAGCTGGATCGA
>JBBIGP010000050.1:0-21395 GCA_037447475.1 Candidatus Aminicenantota bacterium | reverse complement strand
CCTCCTCCCCCGCCGCCGCCGGCCAAGAGGAAGAGCACGGCCCCGAGCGCCCGCATCAAGCGCGTCCAAGCCCAGACCCAGATCGAGCCCGGACGCCTTGTGGCCCCCGTCGAGATCCCCGAGCAGATCGCCGAGGAGACCCTCACGGACTTCGGCATCGAGGGCGGCGTTGAAGGCGGCGTCGAGGGCGGCGTCGTCGGCGGTGTTCTCGGCGGCGTCGTCGGCGGCGTCCTGGGCGGCGTCGTCGGCGAGGTCGAGGCCCCGGTCCGGGCCATCGGCGAGATCCGGCCCCCGAAGCTCGTCAAGGAGGTCGCCCCGCTCTATCCGGAGATCGCCCGCCAGGCCCGCATCGAGGGCACCGTCATCATCGAGGCGACGACGGACATCTACGGGCGGGTCGTCGACGTCAGGGTCCTGCGGTCCATCCCCCTGCTCGACCAGGCGGCCATCGACGCCGTCCGGCAGTGGGTCTACGAGCCGATGATCATCAACGGCCGTCCCCGGCCCGTCATCTTCACCGTCACGGTCCGGTTCCAGCTCAAGTAGCAAAGCTAGACTATGGCTTTCTATATTTCAAAGGAGGTTTAACCCATGCAATTCGGTTTGCTCGAAATGTGGCATGCCATGGGATTCATCGGGAAATCCGTCGCGATCATCCTGATGTTCCTGTCGATCGTCAGCATCTACATGCTCATCGAACGCAATCTCGTGTTCGCCCGGGCCCGCAAGAAATCCATGCAGATCGCCCCCAAGCTCGCCGATCTCCTCAAGAGCGGCAACCTGAAGGACGCCCTGTCGCTCGCGTCCAAGAAGGACTACAAGGGAAGCCATCTGGCCCGCGTGACGGCGGCCGGAGTCCAGGCCTTCATGGAAGGCAAGGACGCGAAGCTCGGATTCGACGAGCAGATCTCCACGGCCACCCGTGCCGGTGAGCGGTCCAAGACCCTGTTCAACCAGGAGCTCCGCCGCGGCCTCGCCGTTCTGGCGACGATCGCCACGTCCTCCCCCTTCATCGGGCTGTTCGGGACGATCTTCGGCATCATCAACGCCTTCCGCGGCATGGCCCTGACCGGGTCGGGCGGCATCGGGGCGGTCGCCGGCGGCATCGCCGAGGCCCTCGTGACCACGGCCGTCGGCATCGGCGTCGCGGTCCTGGCCCTCTGGGTCTACAACATGCTCAACAGCCGCGCCGAGATCCTGGAAGCCGAGATGGGCAACACCTCGTCCCAGGTCATCGATTTCTTCATGCAGACCGGCGAATCCAGATAATACACTAGGGTCCGGCTCCCCGGAGCCGGGCAAGGGAGAGGCAATTCATGGGATTCTCAATCGCCACGCGTAAGAACGAACACGCCCAGTCCGCCGAACCGAACGTCGTCCCCCTCTGCGACGTCCTGCTCGTCCTGCTCATCATCTTCATGGTCGTCACCCCCCTCGTCCAGAAGGGCGTCGATGTCCGGCTGCCCAACGCCCAGTTCACGTCCAACATGCCGGAGAACCCCGACGTCGTCCTAGCCATCAAAAGGGACACTCGTGAGACCCAGGGCTTCGCCCTGTTCGTCAACCAGGACAAGGTGACGCTCGAAGCCCTCCAGAACCAGCTCGAGGAGGTCTTCATGACTGTCGCCGAGAAGAAGCTCTATCTCAAGGTCGACCAGGACCTCGAATACGGGATATTCGCGGAGTTCATCTGGGACATCGTCCGGGCCGCGGGGATCGACGTCATCGGCATCATCACCGAGAAGAAGACCGAAAGGCTCGACTGAGCGAGACGGGCCGGACACGTCCGCTCGGCCCCCACGTAAGACGCACGAACGGGGGAAGGAAGCGACCGACGTTTCCTTCCCCTGTTTTTTTTATTGGGATTCGGAAGCGGCTTTAAGGACTTCGGCGATGAACTCGTCGACCATCCGGGGCCCGGAGACGCGCCGCAGGAGCCTTCCCCGCTTGAAGATGACGCCGCTCGCCCGCCCGCAGGCCAGGCCGATATCCGCCTCCCGGGCCTCTCCGGGACCGTTGACGGAGCAGCCCATGACGGCCACGGTCAGCGGGGCCCGGAGGCCGGCCAAGGCCTTTTCGACCCGGGCCGCGATCCTCATCACGTCCATCTCAGCGCGTCCGCAGGTCGGGCAGGAGACGAAGTTGACGCCCCGTCTCCGCAGGCCCAGGCTCTGAAGGATCGCCCAGGCGACCTCGACCTCCCGTTCGGGAGGCGCTGTGAGCGAGACCCTGATCGTATCGGCCAGCCCCTCGGCAAGGAGAAGTCCCACCCCGACCGAGGACCGGACGCTGCCGGCGAGCAGCCGTCCGGATTCGGTGATCCCCGCATGGAACGGATAATCGACCTTTCCCGCCAGAAGCCGGTAGGCTTGGAGCGTCCGGGGGACGTCGGAGGCCTTGAGCGAGACCTTGATGAGCCGGAAGTCGAGGTCCTCGAGCATCCGGATGTGCAGGAGGGCGCTTTCGACCATGGCTTCGGGCGTCGCCCCTCCGTGCCGCGCCAGGACGTCCTTCTCGAGAGAGCCGGAATTGACCCCGATGCGGATGGGCGCCCCCTTCTCCCGGGCCGCCCGGACGACCTCCCGGACCCTCTCGCGCGGGCCGATCGTGCCGGGATTGATGCGCAGCCCGTCGGCGCCGGCCTCGAGGGCGGCCAGGGCCAGACGGTGGTCGAAATGGATGTCGGCGATGAGCGGGGCCCGGACCCTCCTCTTGATCTCCGCGAAGGCCGCCGCCGCGGTCCGGTCGGGGACGGCCAGCCGGACGATCTCGCAGCCGGCCCGCTCGAGCCGCCGGACCTGGGCGGCCGTGGCCCGGACGTCGCGGGTGTCGGTCTTGGTCATGGACTGGACGGCGACGGGGGCGCCGCCGCCGACGGCGACGCCTCCGATCATGATCCGGCGCGTCTTGCGGCGCGGGAACATCTCCTCCGCCTCCGTTAAAAGGGATTCAGGCTGCTCCAGCCGTTGGGCAGCCTCTTGACGATGTCGTTGATAATGACGAACGCGATGAGAGAGACGAAGATGACGAAGCCGATCTGCATCCAGATCGTCCGGGCCTTCGGGCCGAGGTCCTTCCGGAAGGCGGATTCGACGAGGAGGACGAAGATCTGCCCGCCGTCGAAGACCGGTATCGGGAACAGGTTCAGGATCCCCAGCTGGAGGCTGATGACGGCGATCCAGCCCATGAGCGGGATGAAGCCCATGCGAAACGCGGCGTAGGAGAAGTTGGCGATCTCGAGCGGGCCGCCGAGCTGGCGCGTCGAGGCCTCGCCCCTGAACAGGTCCTTGAGAAAGCGGATGACCAGGAAAACGTTCTTCACGTTCTCGCGGACGCTCGCGGCGACGGCCGGGAAGAAGGAGTATTTCTTGAGGACGGACTTGGGGGCCTGGAGGATGCCGATCTTTCCCACGTTCCCCTCGCGCCTCGGCGTGACCGGCAAGGTCAGGACCCGGCCTCCGCGTTCCACGCTGAACCGGAGCTCCCGACCGGGATTCGCTTCGAGGGTCTGGATGAACTGATAGAAATAGACCGGCTCGCCCTCGACGGCCAGGATGACGTCGCCCGGCTCGAGCCCCGCCTGCTCGGCCGGCGAGTGGGGCATGACCATCTGGATCTGGGTCAGGATCTTGCCCCGGAACCCGGCGTAGCCCATCTGGTAGCGGGTGACCGACTCGGTCTGGAGATCGACCGTGAGCGGCTCTCCGTCCCTGACGATCTCCATCCGGACCAGGCGGTCGGGTTTGGAGCCGACGGCGATCTCGACGTCGTTCCACGTCCGGACCGGCCGGCCGCCGATCCTGACGAGCTGGTCATCGACCCGCAGCCCCGCGCGCTCGGCCGGGGAGCCCTCTTCGATCCAGCCGATGACGGGCTTCTCATCCTGGTATTCCGGCACCGAGACGCCGATCCCGTTGATGACGGCGACCAGGACGACGGCCAGCAAGATGTTCATGATCGATCCCATGGCCATGACCAGGAGTCGCTGCCAGCGGGGCTTGGCCATCATGTCGTCGGGGGCCAGCTCCCGGGCCGGCTCGAACATCCCCTCCCCCAGGAGCCTGACGTAGCCCCCCATGGGGATCAGGCTGACCCGGTAGTCGGTCTGCCCTTTTCGGAAGCCGAACAGCCGTTTGCCGTAGCCGAAGGAGAAGACCTCGACCCGGATGCCGACGAGCTTGGCCATGAAGAAATGGCCGAATTCGTGGACGAAGACGAGGATGCCGAAGACGAAGATGAACGCCAGGATCGTGCCGAGAATGGTTGCCATGTCACTTCCTCTGCTGGATGGAGCGCCGGGCCAGACGCCGGGCCTCCCTGTCGATCTCCCGGATCGCCTCGACCGACCCGGCGGGCCCCTCCCGGTGGGCCTCCATGACCTCCCCGACGACCGCCGGGATGTCCCGGAACGCGATCCGCCCGCCGAGAAAGGCCTCGACGGCCGCTTCGTTGGCGGCATTGACGGCCACCGGCAGGCTCCCTCCCCGTTCCAGGGCGTGCCGGGCCATCCCGAACAGGGGATATCGCCGCGGGTCGACCCGGAAGAACTCCAGGCGCCCGAGGCGCGCCAGGTCGAGAAGGGGCAGCGACGAGTCCGCCCGCTCCGGCCAGGTCAGGGCGTACTGGATCGGGATGCGCATGTCCGTGGCGCTCATTTGGGCCAGGACGGAGCCGTCGGCCAGCTCGACCAGGGAGTGGACAACGCTCTGGGGGTGGACGAGGACGTCGAGCCGGCCGGGATCGAGGTCGAACAGCCAGCGGGCCTCGATGAGCTCGAGCCCCTTGTTCATCATGGTCGCCGAATCGACCGTGACCTTTTTCCCCATGACCCAGCGTGGGTGCCGGAGGGCCTCCTCGAGCGTCTTGCCCTGGAGGTCCTCGAGGCGTGTCCGGAAGAAGGGGCCCCCCGAAGCCGTCAGGATGACCTTGCGGACGTGCCCCTTCCTGACCCGGGCCAGGCACTGGAAGACGCCGCTGTGCTCGCTGTCGACGGGCAGGATGACGGCCCCCGAGCGGCGCGCCTCCTGCTTGAGGAGCTCCCCCCCGACGACCATCGACTCCTTGTTGGCCAGGGCCACACGCCGCCCGGCCCGGACGGCTTCGAGGGTCGGACCAAAGCCGTCGATGCCGGTGATGGCCGAGACGACGATGTCGGCCCCGTCGGCCCGGGCGACTTTGAGGGGACCGTCGGGTCCGTGGACGAGCTTCGTTCCGTACCGGCGGGAGAGCCGTCGAAGTCCCTCCAGGTCGCTCTTCCCCTTGACCGAGACGAGCGCCGGCCGGTATTTCTCGATCTGTTCGGCGAGCCGCGGCAGATTGGACCCGGCGGCCAGGGCCGTCACCCGGAAGCGCCCGGTGAGCCGGTCGACGACATCGAGGACGCCGGTCCCGATGGAGCCCGTCGAACCGAGAATGGCGAGGCTGCGAGCCATCCCTTCGTGCCTTCTATCTCCAGAAGTGCCTGGCGATGAAATAGAGGAGCGGCCCGGCCAGGATCAGGCTGTCGATCCGGTCGAGGAAGCCGCCGTGCCCGGGGAGGGAGTTCGAGGAATCCTTGACGCCCGCAGCCCGCTTGAAGAGGGATTCCAGAGGGTCGCTGACCTGGGCCGCCGCATGGATGACCAGACCGCTCGCCGCGGCCTTCCACAGGGGGATCCCGGCCATCGGCAGGACGAACCAGGCGAGGACGGCGCCTCCCAGGGCGAACAGGAACCCTCCGGCGCTCCCCTCCCAGGTCTTGTTCGGGCTGGCGATGGGGGTCATCTTCCTCCGGCCGAACGGCTTGCCGATGAAATAGCCCCCCGTGTCCCCCAGGAAGATGACAGCGCCAAGGTAGTACAGGAGATAGGGGCCGTGGTCCGCCCGGACCCAGAACAGGAAGCCGAGAGGGAAGGCGATGTACAGGGGGCCCAGGAAGGTCATGGCGAAGGAGGCGGGAAAGTGAGCCAGCTTCTCCATGGTGTTGATGGAGATCACGAAATAGAAGGCCGCGGCGAGGAGCCCGGCATAGAGGACGGCTTCGAGCGGCACGGCCCGAATGAAGAAGGTCAGGCTGACGAGGACGGACATGGCCACTCCCAGGGCCCGTTGGGGCTTGAGGCCCGCCCGCTCGGCGAGCTTGAAGAGCTCCAAAAGGGCGCCCAGGATGAACACCTGGCCGAACAGAAAGAAGGCCCAGTCCGGAGCGAACTGGATGACGGCGAAAGTCGCCCCGAGCAGGACCACGGCGGTGGGGGTGCGCTGGAGTAGGCTCATGTCAGTTCATATTCCTCGGTCGAGTTCCGTTGGCATGTGCGGCCGGGGGGATCAGGCGGCCCCCTTTCCCCGGGAGCGGATATCTCCGAACCTCCGGTCCCTCTTCTGGTATTCGATGACGGCCTCGAGGAGGTGGCGGCGGCGGAAATCGGGCCAGAGGACCGGCGTGACCCAGATCTCAGCGTAGGCGATCTGCCAGAGAAGGAAGTTCGAGACCCGCATCTCGCCGCTCGTCCGGACGAGGAGGTCGGGGTCGGGGATGCCGGCCGTGTCGAGATAGCCGGCGAACGCGTCCTCGTCGAGGTCGCGGGGACGGACCTTCTTGTCCTCGAGGACCCGGCGGGCGGCGTCGACGATCTCGGTCCGCCCTCCGTAGTTGAGGGCGACGACGACGGTCATCCGCTTGTTCGAACGGGTCAGGGCCTCGACCCGCTCGAGCTCGCGGAGGACGGGCGCGGGGATGCCGTCTTGCCGGCCGATGATCCGCAGCCGGAGGTCGTTCTCGACGAGGAGCTTGTCCTCCTTCTTCAGGAAGTCCTTGAGCAGCTGCCAGAGGCGCCCGACCTCCCGGCGCGGCCTCTTCCAGTTCTCCCGGGAGAAGGCGAACAGCGTCAGGAACCCGATGCCCAGCCGGGCCGCGGCCTCGACGGTCTCGTGGACGGATTCCGAGCCGGCGGCGTGGCCCTCGACCCGGCTCAGGCCGCGGCCCTTGGCCCACCGGCCGTTGCCGTCCATGATGACGGCCACATGGCGCGGCAGCCGGGAGAGGTCGATCCGCTTGAGGAGGGCGTGTTCGGCGGTCCCCGGCCGGAAATAGTCATCCAGGATCTTCGACATGGCCACCCATTATAGCATGGGGCCCCCCGGAAATAAACGCGTCCGCCGAGGTGTGGACCGGGCCCCCGAGTTCTGGTAGATTAGAGGACCGGAGCGAACGACCATGTGCCTTGCCGTGCCCGCCAGGATCACCCGGCTCGAGGATTCCGGCCAGGGGACCGTGGATTATCTCGGGACCGAGGTCCGGGCCAACTTCTCCCTCGTCCCCCAGGCCAAGCTCGGCGACTGGGTCATCATCCACGCCGGGTTCGCCATCTCCGTCCTGGACGCCCAGGAAGCCCGGGAGACCCTCCGCCTGTTCCGGGAACTGGCCGAATCGTCCTGACCGGGGACGCGGCAGGATCCGGCAAGACCCTCGGTCCGATTGGAACCGCCGTTGAAGGAACTGAGAGACCCTAAAGCCGTCGCCAAGCTGCTCGACGACATCGCCGCGAGGTCTGCCCGCCTGCCCGCTCCGCCGCGGATCATGGAGGTCTGCGGGACGCACACCATGTCCCTGTTCCGCCACGGCCTGACGCCGCGGCTGGCCGAGGCGGGCGTCGAGATGGTCTCGGGCCCGGGATGCCCGGTCTGCATCACCCCCGACGGGCTTCACGAGGCCGCCATCGCCCTCGTTTCGGGGACCGAGAACCTGACCCTGGCCACGTTCGGGGACATGACCCGCGTGCCGACCCGAAAAGGCTCCCTGCAGACGGCGGTCCCGGCCGGGGGCTCGCGCGTCCGGATCGTCTATTCCCCCGAGGAGGCCCTGGCCGAAGCCGAGCGGGAGCCGGCGAGACAGGTCGTCTTTTTCGGCGTCGGCTTCGAGACGACCATCCCGGCCATCGCCTATACCGTGAAACGGGCCGCCCAGGCCCGCCTCAAGAACTTCTCGGTCCTGCCCGCTCTTTGGCTCGTGCCCCCGGCCCTCAAGGCCGTCCTCGATTCCGAAGAGGCCGCCGTCAGCGGCTTCATCTATCCGGGACACGTCAGCGCCATCATCGGCATCCGGCCCTACGAGTTCGTCGCCCGCGACTACGGCATCCCCGGGGCCGTGGCCGGCTTCGAGCCGGGCGACATCCTGCTCGGCGTCCGCTCGGTCCTCGATCAGGCCCTCGAGGGCCGGCCCCGCGTGTCCCTGGAATACGGACGGGCCATCCGGCCGGAAGGCAATCCGACGGCCCGCGCGCTCATGGACGAGGTCTGCGAGCCCTTCGACGCCGAGTGGCGGGGCCTCGGCAGGATCCCGCGGAGCGGGCTCCGCTTCAGGGCGAAATACGCCCGCCTGAGCGCGGCGAGGAAATTCGGGCTGAGCGTCCGGGGATCCGGGCGGGACCTTCCCGGCTGCCGGTGCGGGGACGTCCTCCGGGGGACCATCCGGCCGGAGCAGTGCCGGCTGTTCGGCAAAAAGTGCACTCCCGAGTCCCCTCTCGGCCCCTGCATGGTGTCCTACGAGGGCGCCTGCCTCGTCCACTTCAAGTACGGCCGGAGAGAAAGGAACGGGCCATGAAGAAGGTCAGTCTCGAGCTGGGCGGCGGCGGGCGCCTGATGAGGGAGTTCATCGCGGACCGCGTCCTGCCTGCCTTCCGGAACCCCATTCTGGACGAGCTCTCCGACTCGGGGCTCCTGCCTGGCGGGCTGGCCTTCACGACCGACAGCTACGTCGTCGACCCGCTCTTTTTCCCGGGCGGCGACATCGGGACGCTGGCCGTCAACGGCACGGTCAACGACCTCATCGTCGCGGGGGCCGAGCCCCGGTATCTGTCGTTCGCCCTCATCCTGGAAGAGGGCCTGGAGTGGGAGGTCCTCGACCGGGTCCTGCGCTCCGTCCGCAAGGCCGCCCGGGCCGCCAAGGTCCGGATCGTCACCGGGGACACCAAGGTCGTCCGCCAGGGACAAGGCGACAAGGTCTTCATCAACACCGCCGGGGTCGGCCGGAGCCTCGGCCGGCCGCGGACCGAGAGGATCAGGCCCGGGGACGCCGTCATCCTGACGGGCCCGGTGGGCGATCACACCCTGGCCGTCATGATGGCCCGCGGCGACTTCGGCCTGTCCGCCAGGGTCCGGAGCGATTGCGCTCCTCTGCTCTACCTTCTCCCCCTCTGGAAGCGGGGCGCCCTCTGGATGCGGGACATCACGCGCGGCGGCCTGGCCACCGTCCTCTACGAGCTCGCCGACCGCCTCCCCTGCCCCGTGCTCGTCGAGGAGGACAAGGTTCCGCTGTCGAGGGCCGTTCGCGGGGCCGGAGACCTGCTGGGGATCGACCCCCTCTACATGGCCTGCGAGGGCAAGGCCGTCGTCATCGCCCCGAAGGCCAAGGCCGGCGACTTTCTGCGGCGCATCCGCAGCCACCCCCTGGGGCGCAAGGCCGAGATCATTGGCCGCGTCCAGGACAAGGTCGGCCGGCCCGGCGAGCTTCTTCTCCAAACGGCCGCCGGCGGCCTCCGCCTCCTCGAACCCTTGACCTCCGAGCTCCTCCCCCGCATCTGCTAGGCCTTGACGACGTTCTTGCGGCGCCGCTTGACGGCGTTCCGGGTGTCGATGACGAGCGCCGCGCTCCTCGCGATCCAGCCGTAGTCGTAGGCCGAGTGGTCCGTCGAGATGACGACGGCGTCGGCCTTCTTGACGCGGGCCGCGGAGATCGGGACCGAACGCATGTCGAGCCCCGGGTATTCCCGGTGGCCGACGGCCCTCGGAATGAACGGGTCGTTGTAGTCGACCTTGGCGCCCTTCTCCCGGAACAGGGTGATGAGCTTGAGGGACGGCGACTCGCGGGAGTCGTCGATGTCCTTCTTGTAGGCCAGGCCGAGGACGAGGATCCGGGCGCCCTTGATGGACTTCCCCCGGGCGTTCAGGGCCTCGATGGTCCGCTCCACGACGTAGTAGGGCATGAACCGGTTGATCTCGCCGGCCAGCTCGATGAACTTCGTCTGGTAATCGAATTCCTTGGCCTTCCAGGTCAGATAGAACGGGTCGATGGGGATGCAGTGGCCGCCGAGGCCCGGGCCCGGATAGAACGGCATGAAGCCGAACGGCTTGGTCGAGGCCGCCCGGATGACCTCCCAGACGTCGATGCCCATGCGGTCGAAGATCATCTTCAGCTCGTTGACCAGGGCGATGTTGACCGACCGGAAGATGTTCTCCAGGAGCTTGGTCGATTCGGCCGCCTGGGTCGTCGAGACCGGCACGGTCCTGACGACGACCTGGTCGTAGAGGGCCTTGGCCAGCCGCAGGCAGTCCCGGGTGACCCCGCCGACGACCTTGGGGGTCGTGGACGTCGAGAAATTCTTGTTGCCGGGGTCCTCGCGCTCGGGCGAGAAGGCCAGGAAGAAGTCCCGGCCGCAGCGCAGGCCGCCGGCCTCGAGGATGGGCCGCATGTCGCCGTCGGTCGTCCCCGGATAGGTCGTGCTCTCCAGGACGACGAGCTGGCCGGGCCGCAGGTGCTCGGCGATGGTGATGGTCGTGCTGAGGACGTACGACAGGTCCGGGTTGCCGTGGCCGTCGAGGGGGGTCGGCACGCAGATGAGGACGGCGTCGGCCTGCTTGAGGTCCCGGAAGTCCGCGGAGGCCTTGAACGCCTTGCGCCCGAGGTAGCCCTTGAGCTCGGCCGCGGAGATGTGGCGGATGTAGCTCCGGCCCCGGTTGAGCATGTCGACCTTGCGGCGGTCGATGTCGAATCCGAGGACCTTGAAGCCCTGCTGGAGGAACGTCTTGACCAGGGGCAGCCCCACGTAGCCCAGGCCGATGACCCCGACGCGGGCCTGTTTCTTGTCGATCTTCTCGAGCAGCTTGCGGGCTTGGGCGTTCATGTCTCTATCTCCTTTGCTTGAACCAGGCGACGGTCTCCCGGAGACCTTCGATGAAGGAGGTACCGGGCTCGAACCCGAGGACTTTCTTGGCCTTCCCTACATCGGCGGTCGAGTGCTTGATATCCCCGGGCCTGGGGGCGGCGCGAACGGCCTCGGCCGCGGCGCCCAGGACGTCGTTGACGGCCCCGAGCAGGGCGTTGACGGTCATCCCCCGTCCGCCGGCGACGTTGACGGCCTCCCCGCCCCCGGCGGCCGGTCCGGCGGCCAGGATGTTGGCCTCGACGACGCTCTTGACGTAAATGAAATCGCGCGACTGCTCCCCGTCGCCGTAGACGACCGGCCGCTCGCCGGCGAGGATCCTGGTGATGAACAGGGGAATGACCGCGGCGTACTGCGAGAACGGGTCCTGCCGGGGCCCGAAGACGTTGAAGTAGCGCAGGGCCACGGTCTTCAGCCCGTGCAGGGCGTGGAAGGCCTCGGCGTACTTCTCGCCGACGAGCTTGCTGACGCCGTAGGGGGACTGCGGGCGCCCCTCCCGGCCCTCGACCTTGGCCGGCGCGGCGTCATCGCCGTAGACGGCCGACGACGAGGCCAGGACGAAGCTCTTGGCCCCGGCTTCCTTTGCGGCGACGAGCAGGTTGAGGGTCCCGGTGACGTTGACGGCGTTGGTCAGAAGAGGGTCCTCGACCGAGAGAGCCACGGAGGCCACCGCGGCCTGATGGAGGATATGGTCGGCCCCGTCGGCGGCCCGCCGGCAGGTCTCGAGGTCGCGGATGTCGCCTTCGACGAATTCGATCCTGTCCAGCACGGCCGCCAGGTTGCCCTTCCGGCCGGTCGACAGATTGTCAAGGACCCGGACCTTTTGCCCCCGTTCGACCAGCCCCTCGACGATATGGGAGCCGATGAAGCCCGCCCCTCCGGTCACGAGAAATAGCGCCATGGGTTCTTCAGGCGAGCCCGAGCTCTTCGAGGCGCCGGACGACCTTGGCGACGCTCTCCTCGACCGTCTCCTTGTCGGTCTCGAGGACGACCTCGGCGTTGAGCGGCTCCTCGTAGGGGTCCGAGATCCCGGTGAACTCCTTGATCTCGCCGCGGATGGCCTTCTCGTACATGCCCTTGACGTCGCGCTTGATGCAGGCCTCGACGGGGCACTTCGTGTAGACCTCGACGAAGTTCGTCGTCACGGCGCGGGCCCTGTCCCTCAGCTCGCGGTAGGGGGAGATGAACGAGACCAGGGTCGCGACGCCGTTGCGGCTCAGGAGCCGGGCGACGAACGTGACCCGCATGATGTTCTCGTCCCGGTCCTTCTTGGAGAAGCCCAGGTCGCGGGTCAGCTCCTTGCGGACGACGTCCCCGTCGAGGAGCTCGACCCGGCGCCCTCTCTCCTTGAGGATCGCGGCGACCCCGTCGCCGACGGTCGATTTCCCGGAGCACGGCAGGCCCGTGAACCACAGGGTGAAGCCTTCGTGATCATCGCACATGTTGAACTCCCTTAGAGGGTCTTGCCTTTCATCTCCGCGGGGACGGCCAGGCCCATGAGGTCGAGCACGGTCGGGGCGATGTCGAGGATGTCGGCATCGGCCTCGCCCGTCCGGCCTCCCCGCGGGTCGCAGAGGATGTAGAGGCCGTCCTTGTCGTGGACGGCGTCGTCCGGCCCGGTGTCGTTCTCGGCCAGGAACATCGTCCCATGGCCCAGGGTCCCCGCCGAACGCCACGACAGGTCGTCGAAATAGACCATGAGGTCGGGATACTCGCCTTCGAGGACCTCGTAGTGTTCCTGGGGCTTGATGACCTCGGTCTCCCAGGCCTCGCCCTTCGGCCCCCGCACGGCCTTGAGCCGCGCCAGGAGGTCGTCCCTCTCCTTCTCGTAGTCCTCGGGCGGGATGATGCCCCGCGGCTCGCGGCCCTCGACGTTGAGGAAGATCCGGGCGTAGTAGCCGCCCCAGGCCCAGGCCTTGGTCCTCGACCAGTCGATGTCGAGGTCGTCGACGCTCGTCGGCTCCGTCGGCCGCTTCCGGACGACCAGGTCCCCCTGGTCGATGAGCCACTCGTTGACGCAGAAGGCCCCCTTCATCCGCTTGGCCCCGTGGTCGGAGACGACCAGGACGACGGCGTCTCCGCCGGCCCGGTCGATGAGCCGTCCGACCCGCCCGTCGAGATACCGGTAATATTCGAAGATGGCGCTCTCGTACCTGTTGCCGGGCTCGTAGAGGTGGTGGTCCCGGTCCATGTATTTCCAGAAGGCGTGGTGCATGCGGTCGACCCCGATCTCGACGAACATGAACAGGTCCCAGGGCTTGGCCTCGACGAGCCACTCCATGACCTCGAAGCGCTTCTCGGTCATGGCGTAGATCTCGCGGAGGATGTGGTCCCGGTCGTCGGTCCGGAAGACGACGTCGAAGATGTAGGGCCCGAAGCGGTCCTCGATCTCCCGCTTGAGCCCGGCGGGGTAGGTCGTCTCCTTGTCCGGGCCCGGCGGGGTGATGAAGCAGGAGATGAGGTTCCCGGCCACCGGATAGGGCGGGTAGCTCGGCGGCACGGAGACGAGCGTGCTCCGGCCCCCGGCCTCCCCGATGCGGTCCCAGAGCTTCTTGGCCCGCACGGCCCTCGAATTGGCGATCCACATCTCGTTGTACGAATAGCCCTTGCGGTGGCGGAAGCCGTACAGGCCCAGCCGGCCGGGGTCCAGGCCCGTGGCCATGACCATCCAGGCCGGGATGGTGATGGGCGGGTCCGAGCTCCGCAGCCGCCCGTACCGGCCCCGCTCCATCAGGCCCTTGAGGACCGGGAATTCGTCGCGGCGGTCGAAGACGATCTCCGGAGGGGCGCAGTCGAGCCCGACGACGAGGACCTTGCGGTCATTCATTGAAAGGGTCCTCGAAGGCCATGATCGACCGGGCCACCTCGGACCGCATCAGCTCGGCCGCCGGGACCTCGCCCTTGACGAGGAGGTCGCGGATCTTCGTCCCGCTGAACTGGATGTGGTCGGCCGGCGGGTGGGGGCAGATTTTTTCGTTGACGACCGCGCCGCACTTCCGGCAGTAGGAGAAGGACCGGAAGAAGAGCGGGACGATGCCCAGGTCGGGGAAGTCCTCGAAGATGTCGTGGGCGGCGAAGGGGGGGTAATAGGCCCCGACCCCGGCGTGGTCCCGGCCGATGATGATGTGGGTGCAGCCGAAGTTCTTGCGGATGACGGCGTGATGGATGGCCTCCCGGGGCCCGGCGTAGCGCATCTCCATCTGGAGGATGGCCATGACCGTCCGCTCCTTGACGTAGTAGTGGCGGATGAGCTCCTCGTAGGAGGCCAGGATGACCTCGTCCTTGAAGTCGCCCTTCTTCTTGCGGCCGATGACCGGGTTGATGAACAGGCCGTCGGTATAGGTCAGGGCCGCCTTCTGGACGTACTCGTGGCCGATGTGGGGCGTGTTCCGGGTCTGGAAGCCGACCACGGTCCGCCAGCCCCGGGCCGCGAACAGGACCCGGGTCTCCTTGGGCGATAGCTTGTAGCGGTCGAAGGGCGTGGGGACGAGGTCGATGAGGTCCACCGGCCCGGACAGCAAGACGTCTTTCATGGCCATGACCCTGGCCACCCCGGGGTGGGCCGGGTCGCGCGTCCCGAAGACCTTCTCGGCGGTCTCGCCCTTGTCGTATCCGAATTTTTCCTCGAGGTGGAGGATCGCGACCGGACGGCCGGTCTCGTCCGCGAGCAGGACATCCCCGCCCGTCTTCAGACGGTCCGCCGTTTCCCGGTCGGCGTCGAGGACGATGGGGACGGTCCAGGGCAGGTCGTTCCGAAGGCGCATGCCGTCGAGCACGCTCCGGAAGTCCGCGGACCCCAGGAAGCCCTCGAGGGGGCTGTAGACGCCGGTGGCGATGTTCTCCACGTCCGAGACGAGGTCGGCATCGATGACCAGCCGGGGAAGGCGCGGGGCCGAGGCCAGGGCTTCGTCTTTCTTCTTCCCCGCAAGGACCCTGTCGACGAGCTTTCCGCCATGAGGTGGGATCATGGGCTTCTCCTTGTCAGATGGCCGGGGGGAGCTTCTCTCGGGACGACGGGCGGGCTCAGTCGATGTATCCCAGGGCCTTCAGGCGGTCCTTGACCTTCTCTTCCTCGTCCTTGCTGAAGACCTCGGCCTCGGGCTCCTGCTTGGACAGGCTCTCCCTGAGGACCTTGGCGACGTAGCTCGAGACGGACCCGTATTCCGTCCCCTTGATGAATTCCTCGATCTTCCGGTGGAGCGACGTGGGTATTGACACGTTCGTGAATTCTTTGGTCATGAGGCATTTATATACCAACCGGGCCCTTTTTTCAACCCCGGGCCCGGCCGTCGGGCCGCAGCCTCCTCCCCCGGGGCGTCCCGCCCGCGCCCCCCTCGGAAAGTACCGTTGGGGCCGCGGCCAATGACCATTAACATATTTATTATCATCGCTATACATGTCAACCGCCTGGGCCCGGCTTGACAAGGCCGCCGGGCTCGTGTTTATAATGCGTCGGTCATGACCGAATGCGACGAGCCCTGCCCTAAACGACCCTAGCATGGAAAAAATCACCCAGCCGCTGATGAGCGGTTCCGTCTTCTCCGGCGTCCTGGACCGGAACCTGAAGAAGATCGCCTCCCGCCTGGGAGTTACTCTATCCCTGAGGGGGGATCAGCTGCTCATCGACGGCGACTCCCGGAGGATCGGCTTCGCCAAGCACTATTTCGAGAAGCTCCGGGAGCTCGAGGAGAAAGGGCACCAGCTCCGGGAAGAGGACTTCCTGATCGCCCTCGACATCCTGGAGGACGGCAAAGCGACGGGCCTCGAGTCCTACGCCCCGTCCGAGCCCCTGAACCTGTCCCGGAAATCGGTGACCCCCAAGAGCCTCAACCAGCAGGCCTACATGCAGGCCATCAAGGACCACGACCTCGTTTTCGGCATCGGGCCGGCCGGCACCGGCAAGACCTACCTGGCCATGGCCATGGCCCTATCGTTCCTCCAGAACAAGGCCGTCAACCGCATCATCCTGACCCGGCCGGCCGTGGAAGCGGGGGAAAAGCTGGGCTTCCTGCCGGGCGACCTGACCCAGAAGATCAACCCTTACCTGCGGCCTCTTTATGACGCCCTCTTCGACCTGTCCCAGTACGACCAGGCCACCCGCCTCATCGAGCGGGGGATCATCGAGATCGCCCCCCTGGCTTTCATGCGCGGCCGGACGCTCAACAGCGCCTTCATCATCCTCGACGAGGCCCAGAACACGACCCGGGAGCAGATGAAGATGATCCTGACCCGGGCCGGTTTCGACTCCAAGCTCGTCATCACCGCCGACATCACCCAGATCGACCTCCCAAATCCCCGGAAATCGGGGGTCCTCCAGGCGCTCAAGATCCTCGCCCATCTCGGGGAGGTGTCCTTCATCCGCTTCAACGACCGGGACGTCGTCCGCCACCCGCTGGTCCAGAAGATCATCAAGGCCTACCAGAAGGCCGAGACCAGGCCGGATTGAGGACCCATGCGAACGCCTTTCTTCGATAAGATCAAGCTCTTCCGGGGATCGGAGATCCAGCCTCAGCGGCCCCCGGCCGACGACGAGGACGAAAGCCGGGAGCTCAAGCCCCTGGAGAAGGCCGTCCGGGGCCCGTGGCTGTTCATGGCGGTCACGGTCGTCGTCACCGCCATGTTCCTCTCCTATCTCCCGTCGCGCAGCCTACCCCCCCTCGAGCTCGGGGAGATCGCTCCGGCCGACGTCACGGCCCCATTCGATCTCATCATCGAGGACCTCGAGGAGACCGAGGGCCGGAGAGAGGAGGCCGCCGGGGCCGTCCTGCCGGTCTATTTCTACGACGCCAACGTCTTCGCCAACACCGAGGACAAGATCCGGCGGATGTTCGAGGCCGGGCGGGAGTGGGCCGCCCGCCACCCCGCCAACCACCGGACGGACGAGCTCAAATCCTCGCTCCTCGAGACGCTCAGCGTGGACATCGAGACCTCGGACCTCGCCTCTCTCGTCCGGCTGAGGTTCCCCTCGGAGCTCGAGGAGACGCTCGTCCTGCTGTCGGGCAAGATCTTCAGCCAGGGCGTCATCCTCTCGAAGAACCTGTTCATCCACGGCGAAGCAGAGCGCGGCCTGACGCTCCGCGACATCCGGGGCCGCGAAAGGACCGTCAAGACCGCCGAGCTCCTCGACATCGGCGAGGCCGAGCGACGCTTCGCCGACGAGCTCGAACGGATCGAGCTGCCGCAGAGGAACCGGGCCCTTCTCCGCGGCCTCAGCCAGGTCTTCCTGTCGTCCAATGTCACCTACAACAAGATCGAGACCGACACACGGCGGTCCCTGGCCCGCGACGGGGTCGGCGCCGTGACCTTCATGGTCAAGAAGGGCCGGGTCATCGTCCGCAAGGGCGACGAGGTCACGGCCGAGACCATGAAGGTCCTGGAGGAATACAACAAGAGGCTCCGGAAGAGAGCGAGCTGGCTTCCGGGCTTCGCGGGCAGCGTCATCCTCTACCTCTTCCTCTTCGTCACGCTCTGGTATTACCTCAACGCCGTCTTCAGGAAGAGCCTGGCCGCCAAGAAGTTCCGGATGGCCGGGACCTTTCTCGTCGGCAGCCTCGTCCTCTACAAGGTCTTTATGGCCCTGGCCCTTACGATCGGCGCGTCCGTGAGCTCGCCGGCCTTCTCCCGGCTCGAGACCTACCACTTCGCCCTCCCCTTCCAGGCAGGCGCGTTGATGTTCGCCTTTCTCGCCTCCGACCAGATGTCGCTCATCTACATCATCCTCAACAGCCTGACGGTCGGCTATCTCCTGGGCGGGGACTTCTTCCTGACCATCTTCTGCTTCCTCGGCGGACTGGCCGCCGTCTACGGCGTCAAGTATTTCAGGAGGCGCTACCGGGCCGCGACCTTGCGGGCCGGCTTCGTCGTCGTGCCCGTCGTCAACACGCTCATCATCCTGAGCTCCCATCTCATCGAGCCGCGGGGCGGGTTCGGCCTGTTCTCGGCGGAGGCCGCCATGGGCGTCGTCGGGGCCGCGGCCGGGGCCGTGCTGGCCTTCCTGTTCCTGCCGCTCGTCGAATCGGCCTTCGGGTTCGTCACCCCGTCCAAGCTCCTCGAGCTGACGAACTCCGACCTGCCCGTCTTCCGCCAGATGTCGCTCGAAGCGCCGGGCTCCTACCACCATTCCCTCGTCGTCGCGACGCTGGCCGAGAAGGCCGCCGAGGAGATGGGCCTCAACGCCCCCCTGGCCAAGGCCGGGGCCCTCTACCACGACATCGGCAAGCTCAAGATGCCCGAGTATTTCCTCGAGAACCGGTCCCGGGAGTTCGACCTCCACCGGGACCTCAAGCCCTCGATGAGCACGCTGGTCATCAAGAACCACGTCAAGGAAGGGGCCGAGATGGCCCGCAAGCTCCGCCTGCCCAAACCTCTCCGCGACATCATCGAGCAGCACCACGGCCAAGCCCTGGTCCGCTATTTCTACAACAAGGCCAAGCAGACCGGCGACCCCGCCCAACAGACGGTCGGGGAGGAAGCCTATCGCTACCCGGGGCCGTCGCCCCAGAGCAAGGAGGCCGGGCTGGTCATGCTGGCCGACTCCGTCGAGGCCGCCTCCCGGAGCCTCAAGGCCCCCACTAAGGACAATCTCCGGCGGGTCATCACCGACATCATCAACGCCTACCTCCAGGACGGGCAGCTCGACGACTGCGACTTCTCCCTGCGCGAGCTGAGGTCCGCCGCCGCCTCGTTCCTGACCGTTCTCTACGCCATCTACCACCCCCGGATCGAATACCCGGGGTTCTCGTTCGAAGGGCGGAAGGCCCAGGGGCCGGCCGCCGAAAAGCCGAAAGACAAGAACCATGATCGAAGTCCTCAACCGCCAGAGAAAGCACCCGGTCCGGAAGGCGGAGCTTAAGCGCCTCGTCGGGCGGCTCGTCGCCCGCTACAGGCTGCCCGATCCGGAGGTCACCCTGGCTTTCGTCGGGACCCTGGCCATCCGGACCCTCAACCGGAAATTCATGAAAAAGGACCGGCCCACCGACGTCCTCAGCTTTCCCCTGGGGAAAAAGGGGCCCGACGGCACGTTCTACCTGGGGGATATCGTCATCGCCGTCCCGGTCGCCTTCCGGCAGGCCCGGGCCAAGGGCCATTCCCTGGAGCGCGAGCTGAAGCTCCTCGCGATCCACGGCTTCCTCCACCTCGCCGGCTTCGACCACGGCCGGGGACTCGAGGAGGAGGAGCGGACGGTCGGCGGGATGCTTCTGCCATGACCATGGACGCGTTCGCCTGGACGGGCCTGTCGCTCTTTTTCCTGGCCGCCTTCCTCCTGTCCGTCCTCCATGTCGCCCTCGGGTCCTTCTCCAAGATCTCCATGAGCCGCTTCCTCGAGAACCGCGACCGCACATTCCGGGCCAAGGTCCTGCTCCACGACGAGGAGACCCGGATTGCCGTCGAGTTCCTCAGGAACGTTTTCGTCCTGGCCCTGGCCGTTTACGCGTTCGTGGCCTTGCCCCGGGAGAAGCTCTGGCCGCTCTGGCTCTTCCTGGCGGCCCTGGCGGTCTATGCCATCGCCCTCGACTTCGTCCCCCGTCTCCTCTGCGCCATCGCGAAACCCGTCATCATTAAGGCCTTCCTGCCCGCCTTCCCCTTCTTCCGGCTCCTGGCCTCTCCCCTGCTGGCCATCTCCCGCAAGCTCCTCGAGCGCGAGGAGCAGCGCGAGGAGGACGAGGAGGAGCGCGAGGCCTCCGAGGACGAGATCGAGACCTTCATCGACGAGGCCACCGAGGAGGGCATCATCGACAAGGGCGAGGACGAGCTCCTGCGGAACGTCGTCGAGTTCGGCGACACCCTCGTCCGGGAGATCATGACCCCGCGGGTCGACATGGTCTGCATCCGCAAGGACGCGACGATCGACCAGCTCAAGGACCTCATCATCCGGGAGAAGTATTCGCGGATCCCCGTCTACAAGGACCGGCTCGACAACATGGAGGGCACGGTCATGGCCAAGGACATCCTCGAATACTCCGACGAGAAGCACAAAGGCCAGCCCATCGAGGCCCTCATCCGGCCGGTCGCGTTCGTCCCCGAGTCCATGCCCGTGGCCGACCTCCTCAAGGAGTTCCAGAAGGTCAAGCAAAAGCTGGCCATCGTCGTCGACGAGCACGGCGGGGTCTCAGGGCTGGTCACGATGGAGGACGTCGTCGAGGAGATCGTCGGCGAGATCCAGGACGAGTACGACACGGAGGAGGCCGAGATCCACGAGAACGGGCCCCTCGATTTCACGGTCGCGGGGGCCACGGAAGTCGAGGAGCTCGAAGAGCTGTTCGACGTCGAGCTGGCCAACGACGACTTCATCACCGTCGGGGGGCTCATGACCCACGCCCTGGGCCGGCTCCCGCGGCAGGGCGATACGCTGACGATCCAGGGCCTCGTTCTCGAGGTCCTCGAGGCGGACCAGAAGAAAGTCCGGAAGCTCCGGATCCGAAGGGCCTGAGAGAGGCCGAGGGGGACACATGCCGCGTGAAGCCCGAGCGGAGAAGACCACGGGGAAGGCCGCCGGACCTGCGAAAGCGAAAGGGACGGCCGGCAAGAAGCGGGCAGCCGCGAAAAACGCCCCGGCGAAGCCGCGGGTCAAAGTCGGCTACGTCACGCTGATCGGCCGCCCCAACACCGGGAAATCGACCCTCCTCAACGCCCTCATCGGGCAGAAATTGGCCATCGTCTCGAGCCGGCCCCAGACGACGCGGGTCAGCATCCTGGGCATCAAGACGACCGACAAGGGGCAGGTCATCTTCATCGACAACCCGGGCATTCACAAACCCCTGCACGCGCTCAACAAGAGGATGATGAACTTCGTCTACTCTTCCCTCCAGACATCGGACCTCGTCTGCTTGCTCGTCGACGCGACCCTGAAATACGGACACGGCGACGAGTTCGTCCTGGAGACGCTGAAAAAGGTCTCGACGCCCGCCTTCCTGCTCATCAACAAGGTCGATATCGTCCGCAAGGACAAGGTCCTCCTGCTCATCGACCACTATAAGGACATTTTTCCCTTCCGGGAGATCATCCCCATCTCGGCCCTCAAGGGCGATAATCTCGATGTTCTGGAGAGGCTGGTTGTCGAAGCCTTGCCCGAGGCGGAGAAGCTCTTCTCCGACGAGGACATCTCGACCCAGTCGGAGCGGTTCCTCTTCGCCGAGATCGTCCGGGAGAAGATCCTGGCCCGGGTCACCGAGGAGCTGCCGTTCGTCACGGCCGTCTACGTCGAGGCCATCGAGCACAAGGAGCAGCCCGACCGGAAGAGAGAGGGCGAAACTCGGCCGGTCACCCACGTCCGGGCCTCCATTTTCGTCGAGAAGGACAACCACCGCAAGATCGTCATCGGCCGCCGCGGCTCGCTCATCAAGCAGGTCGGCATCGAGGCCCGCCGCGAGATCGAGGACTATATCGGCCACAAGGTCTACCTCGACCTCCACGTCAAGGTGCGGGAGCGCTGGCGCGACTCCGAGGACGTCCTCGACCTCATCGAAGGCCAGCGCT
>JBBIGP010000049.1:17785-21495 GCA_037447475.1 Candidatus Aminicenantota bacterium | reverse complement strand
TTGAGGGGGGCTTTCGTATTAGGTTGTGATCCGAGAGATATCTCTATGTCTGCCGAGGAATAACAGATGAACGACGCAAAGAGACAGAGGTCCTTCCGCAAACTGGCAAGCATCGCGGCGATCTTCCTCATCGCGGTCGCCTTTGCCCCCGGGCTTTATGCCCAGAGCCTGGACGTCCCCTCGAAGACCTGGGGCATCAGCTTCGGGAACTCGAAGAGCTTCACCGGCCTGCGGTTCAACTTCCGGGACCACCAAGTCGAGCGGGTCACGGGCGTCAATTTCACGCTGTGGGCCCCGCGGAAATTCGGCGAGGACAACAAGGGAGCCGTCATCAGAGGCCTTTCCTTGGGGCCCATCCCCGGCGGCGGCGACGTCCGGGGCGTTCAGCTCGGCATCCTGGGAGCCATGGCGGAAGACGACCTCGTCGGGATCAGCATCGGCGGTCTCGGGGTCGGGAGCGGAGAGAGCCTCATCGGGATCAATATCGGCGGTCTGGGCGTCGGCGCCGGGAAGCACGTCAAAGGGTTGAGCGTGGGTTTGGCCGGGGTCGGATCCGGGGACGACATGGTCGGCATCGGCCTCGGCGGCCTGGGGTTGGGCGCCGGGGAGAACGCGACAGGGGTGTTTTTCGGGGGCCTTGGCGTCGGCGCCGGCGAGGACCTCACCGGGTTCGCCTTCGGCGGATTGGGCGTCGGGGCCGGAGGAAACCTGACCGGGATCGCCGTCGGAGGCTTGGGCGTCGGCGCCGGGGACGACATGAAAGGCTTGGTCATCGCAGGGCTCGGGGCCGGAGCGGGCGACCAGCTGACGGGGCTCGTCATCTGCGGGCTGGCCGCCGGCGCGCCCAAGCTCAGAGGGTTGGTCGTCGGGGGCATCGGCGCCGGGGGAAGGGAGCTCGACGGCGTCTTCGCCGGCCTGGCCATGATCCGGGTCGAGAAGGGCGGCCGGCTCAACGGCCTGGCCGCAAGCTCCTTCAACCACATCCGGGGCACGCTCAACGGGCTGAGCGTCGGCCTCGTCAACTACGCCTGGACCATCGAGAAGGGCATCCAGCTCGGCATCGTCAACATCGTCCGCGACAACCGCAAGGGCCTGCGCGTCCTGCCGGTCTTCAACGCCGATTTCCGCTGAGCGCACCTCTTCGGCGCGCGCCTCGGCTCGCTTTCGGAGGCGGAGGCCGCCGCGCTCCGGCGGCTCATCACCGAAATGTGCGGGGAGTAATATATTGTATATCTCCCGTGGAGTAGGGTAAACTTCCTTCGATTCCCATCGCCCGCAAGGAGGTTCCCATGTCCCGCCAACTTCGTCTCAGGATCATGGCCCCGGCAGTCGCGGCCCTGCTTCTCGTCTCGTTCGCTGCGTCCGCCGGCCAGGCCCGCAAGCCCGCAGCCAAGCCGGCCGAGTTCGACTACGCGGCGGTCATCAACCAACTTAGGGTCCGCAACATCGGCCCGGCCAATATGGGCGGACGGGTCGTGGACTTCGCCGTCCCCGACTCGGACACGTCCGTCATCTACGCGGCCGTAGGCCCGAGCGGCCTGTGGAAGTCCGTGGATTCCGGCATCACCTGGACGCCGTCGTTCCACTTGGAGAAGACGGTCTCGGTCGGCGCCGTGGCCGTGTCGCAAAGCCATCCCGACATCGTCTGGGTGGGCACCGGCGAGGCGACCGCGCGCAATTCCGTGGCCCCCGGCGACGGCGTTTACAAATCCGAGGACGCCGGCCGGACCTGGAAGCACATGGGCCTCACCGACACCCGCTTCGTCAGCCGGATCGCCATCGACCCCGTCGATCCCGACATCGTCTATATCGCCGCCCAGGGCCATCTCTGGGGGCCCAACGACGACCGCGGCGTCTTCCGCACGCGGGACGGCGGCAAGACCTGGAAGAAGGTCCTTTACGTCAACCCCGAGACCGGCGCCTGCGACCTGGCCATGGACCCCTCGAACTCCAAGATCCTCTACGCCGGGATGTGGGAGCACCGCCGCTGGCCCTACTACTTCCGGAGCGGCGGCCCCGGCAGCGGCCTCTACAAGACGACCAACGGCGGCGACACCTGGACCGCCCTCACCGATGGCCTGCCGGCCACCCCGTGGGGCCGCATCGGACTCGGCGTCGCACGCAGCAACGCGGCCGTCGTCTACGCCCTCATCGAGGCCGAAGGCGACCGGCGCGGCCTCTATCGCTCGGAAGATAAGGGCATCACCTGGCGGCGGGCCGCCGACCGGGCGACCTACGACCAGGTCAACTTCCGGCCGTTCTACTACAGCCGCCTGACCGTCGACCCGTCGAACGAGCTCGTCGTCTACGTCTATTCCGGCTCCTGCTATGTCAGCCGCGACGCGGGCAAGAGCTTCCAGCAGGTCTTCCGCGGGGCCCATCCCGACCATCACGCGGTCTGGGTCGACCCCAAGGACTCCCGCCACGTCATCAGCGGCAACGACGGCGGCATCGACATCTCCTGGGACGGCGGCGTCCACGCCTACGGAGTGGCCTCGCAGGCCTGGGCCGAGGTCTACAACGTCGGCTTCGACATGCGCGACCCCTATTACGTCAACGTCGGCCTCCAGGACAACGGCAACTGGCTCGGCCCCTCGAACACCCGCGAGCGGGCCGGCATCCTCAACCACTACTGGGTGCCGACCGGCGGCGGCGACGGCTACTACGCCCAGTTCGACCCCGTCGAGTGGTGGATCATGTACCGCAACCTCCAGATGGGCGGCATCGAGCGCCACAACCTCAAGACCGGCGAATCCCAGCGCATCCGGCCCGAGCCCCCGCTGGCCGAGCCGCCCTACCGGTTCAACTGGAACTCGCCCATCCTCATCTCGCCGCACAACCGGTTCGTCCTCTACTTCGGCGGCAACTACCTGTTCAAGTCCACCGACCGCGGCCTGTCCTGGACCAAGGCCGGCCCGGACCTGACGACCAACGACCCGGCCAAGCTCCAGGACTCCGGCGGTCTGACCATCGACAACACCGGGGCCGAGAACCACTGCACGATCCTGACCATCTCGGAGTCGCCGCTCAAGGAAGGCGTCATCTGGGTCGGCACGGACGACGGCCAGGTCCAGGTCACCCGTGACGGCGGCGCGAATTGGGAGAACGTCACCGCCAACATCAAGGGCTTCGCCGCCCACGACAACTGGGTGACCCGCATCGAGGCGTCGCACCACGTCGAGGGAGGTGTGTACCTGACCGTGTCCCGCCATCAGGTCGCCGATTACCGGCCGTATGTCTTCAAGAGCATGGACTTCGGCAAGACGTGGACCTCGATCCGCGGCGACCTCCCCGACTACGGCTACCTCCACACCGTCCGCGAGGACCCCGGCAATCCCGACCTCCTCTTCGCCGGCAGCGAGTTCGGGCTGTTCATCAGCCCGAACGGCGGCCGCAATTGGATCCCGTATCGCAACGGCTTCCCGACCGTGGCCGTCCGCGACATCAAGATCCATCCGCGCGACCGCGACCTGATCATCGGCACGCACGGCCGGGGCGTCTGGATCATCGACGACATCCGGCCTCTCTCGGGGCTGACCGCCGAGGCCGTCAAGGCCGAGGCCCTGCTGTTCGACGCCAAGCCCACGACGCTCTTCTCGTACTGGACGACGGTCGACAACTACAGCGACCCCGGGTACGCCGGCCAAAACTCGCCCTTCGGCGCGGCCGTCAGCTACTATCTGAATCCCGCCGCCGCCAAGGACGCCAAG
>JBBIGP010000049.1:0-17685 GCA_037447475.1 Candidatus Aminicenantota bacterium | reverse complement strand
CTTCGGCGCGGCCGTCAGCTACTATCTGAATCCCGCCGCCGCCAAGGACGCCAAGGTCGCGCTGACCATCAAGGCCAAAGACGGCCGCGAGGTCGCGACGGTCATGGCCACGAGACAGCCCGGGCTGAACCGCGTTTATTGGAGTTTGCGCGAGGGGGCCGCCCCGCCGGCGATGCCGCAGGAGGCGGCCGGCGGGGGCCGTCGCGGAATGGCGGGGGCGTTCGGCCCCTTCACCCTGCCGGGCGAATACGCAGTCGTGCTCGAGGTCAACGGCAAGACATACGAGAAGCCGGTCGTCGTCCGTGAGGACCCCGACCAGGGCCTCTCCATGGAGGACCGCCGGATGGCCCAGACGTACTTCCGGGAGGCCCGCGAGCTCTCCCAGCAGGGCCGGACCTTCCTCCAGACGCTCGACGGCCTGGCCAAGCAGCTGGACGAGGCGGGCGGCCGCATCTCGGCCTTGAAGCCCGCCGACCCGGCCCTGTCGGCCAAGCTCAAGGCCGTCAAGGACAAGGTCGACGGCGTCCGGAACGTCTACTACGTCAGCCCGCCCGACCAGGGCTTATACCGCAAGCCGCTCATGGTCGCTTTCCGCGGCGGGACGACGGCCGAGCTGGTCTCCGGCATCGCCGGGTCCTTCGGCGGCATGGGCCGGCCCACGCAGACGGCCATCGACCTGATGAACGACCTCAAGGCCTTCCTCGAGCCCCTGCAGGCGACGATCAAGACCGTGGCCGAGGTCGACATCCCGGAGCTCAACAAGCTCATGGCCGCCCGAGGAGTGCCGTATATCCGATAGGCCTCGGGGATCGTCCTCGGTCGCTGCGGTGATTCCGGGCGCCTGCGAGGGGACCGGGCTCGGCGGCCGACGGGTCCCCTTCCGCTATGGGGGTCTTCAGGGCGCCAACCGGGCGTTTTGACCTCGGCTCCGGCTATCTGATATATGTAGAGGACGGACAAGAAACCAGCGGTGGAGGTCGCCGTGTGCTCCCATAAAGTTCGTAAGCTCCTCATCAGCGTCTTTGTCCTGGCCTTGACGCTGCCGATCGCGGCCGCCGAGCTTCCGCGGGCCACGCCGGAAATGGTCGGCCTGTCGGCCGAGAGGCTGGCCCGTCTCGGCGCGCTCTTGCAGCGGTACGTCGATGAGGGCCGGCTCGGCGGCGCCGTGGCGCTCATCGCCCGTAACGGCAAGGTCGCCTACCACGAAGCCTTCGGGACGCTCGATCCACGAAAGGGCGCTCCGATGACGACCGACGCCCTCTTCCGCATCGCCTCCCAGACCAAGGCCGTCACGAGCGTCGCCGTCATGATCCTGTTCGAAGAAGGCCGGCTCCTGCTCGACGACCCGGTCTCGAAGTACGTCCCGGAGTTCAGGAAGACGACCGTCGCGGCGCCCGATCCGGAAAAGAGGGCCCCCGGATACAGGATCGTGCCGGCGGCCCGGCCGATCACCATCCGCGACCTGCTGACCCACACGGCGGGCATTTCGTACGGCTACGGGCCGGCCCAGGACCTCTACAAGGCGGCCGGCCTGCAGGGCTGGTTCCTCGCGGACAGGGACGTCCCGGTCGGCGATCTCGTCAAAAAGCTGGCCGGCCTGCCGTTCGACGCCCAGCCTGGCGAAAAGTACGTCTACGGCTACAGCACTGACATCCTCGGCCATCTCGTCGAGGTCGTTTCGGGGATGAGCCTGGCCGATTTCATCACCAAGAGGATCACGGGGCCGCTGGACATGAAGGACACCCACTTTTTCGTTCCCGAGGAGAAGGCCGGCCGGCTGGCGGCGGTCTACGGCGTCGGCAAGGACGGCAAGGCCGCCCTCGTCGACGACCCGCGCGAACAGGCCTACGTCAATGGGCCGCGCAAGTGCTTCGCGGGCGGGGCCGGCCTCGTCGCCACGGCCGAGGACTACGCCCGCTTCCTGCTCATGCTCCAGAGCGGCGGCCAGTGGGGCGCGGTCCACATCCTCAGCCCGAAGTCCGTCGAGCTGATGACCGCCGACCACGCCGGGCGCCTCTACGGCGGACAGGGCTACGGGCTCGGCTTCTGGGTGACCGACAGGCTCGGACGCAACGGAGAGCCCGGATCGGCCGGCGCCTTCGGCTGGGGCGGCGCGTATCACACGACGTATTGGGTCGATCCGGCCGAGAAGCTCGTGGCCGTTCTCATGACCCAGCTCATGCCGGCCGCGGGGAGCGACGCCCAGGGCAAGTTCCGGGCCCTCGTCTACCAGTCGATCGTCGATTCGTACACGCTGCGTTAGACACCGACGTCGGCGCCCGCCTTCCAGAGCGGCCTCCCAATGAAGCCGCGGGCCGTTTTGTCTATAATAGGGGCGAGGCCTTCTTGAGCCGAAGAAAGAGGAACGTCGAGCGTTTTGCGCCGGCTGCGGCGCCGCTGCTTGTGTCCGTGCTCATCGCGGCGCTGCTTTCGTCATTCGGACAGGCTTCCGGGCCGACAAGGAGTCACGCCGCTCAGGATATCCCGCCGCTCGAAGAGCTGGAACGCCGCCTGTTCGAGGCAGCCAACCAAGAGCGCATGTCCCGGGGACTCCCGGCCTTCCGTCCGAACCAAGCCCTCCTCGAGCTGGCCCGGAAGCAAAGCGGGGAGATGGCCGCCCTCGGGTTCTTCGAGCACCTTTCGGCCGGAGGGCGGACCTACACGGAGCGCCTCGTCGAGGCCGGCGTCCATTTCGCCGCCAACGCCGAGAACGTGGCCAAAAGCGGCTCGTTCGATCCCGCCCTCATCCACGAAGCGCTCATGAACAGCCCCGGCCACCGCGAGGCCATCCTCGACCCGGTCTTCGACGAAGCCGGCATGGCCATCGCCCTGGGGAGCGACGGAGCCTATTACGTGACCCAGGATTTCATCAAGAGCCTGGCCGTCGTCGATGAGGCCGGAGTCCGGGCCCGGGTCCTCGGGGCCCTGGCGTCGAGGTCCAAGGGCGAGGGCAAGACTCCGCCGAGTACGGACGATGATGTTGACAGGACGGCCCGAGCCTTCGCCGCCGAGAAGGCGGCGGGCCGGGACCTGCCGGCCGTTCCTGAATCCTTCGGCCCGGCCACCGTCCGCCTCTTCACCGGCGGCGACCTCGACCGGCTGCTCGTCTCCGTCGGAGAGATCGAGGCGGGATCGTTCCGGCTCGCGGGCGTCGGCTCCGTCTTCACCCGGATGCCCGAGCACCCCGGCGGCGCCTACGTCGTCTGCGTCCTGCTCCTCGCCGGGAACACGGCCCTCGAGATGAGCGGGGAGGAGCGGCGACAGACCGTGCTCGGGGCCCTCAACGAGGTCCGAGCGGCCCGCGGCCGCCCTCCGCTCCAGCTCGACGCGACGCTCAGCCGTAGGGCCGACGAGTTCAACCGCCGTCGCAGCCAAAAGGGCGCCATGAGACCCCCGCGCGGGCCCTATTTCTCGGCCTGGTTCTATGAAACCGCGGACCTGGGGCGGATCCCCGACGGCGTTCGGAAGGCGGCCGGCGAAAAGAACCTCCGCAAGGCCGGCGTCTCCGTCCTGCCCTTGAAAGGCGACAAGAGCTTCAGCGTCAAGTTCTCCGTGGCCGTGCTGTTCGACGAGTGACCGGGCGGCCCCGCTCACGAGAGCGGTTTTCTCTTGAGGGCCTCGAGGAAGCCCGGGTCGACCTTGAATCCCAGGGCCTGGGCTTTCCGAACGTGCTCCCTGGCCTTTTCGAGATCGCCTTCGTGGTAATAGAGGACGGCGATGTTGTTGTGCAGGGTACCGTCGTCCGGGTCGAAGGCGACGGCCTCGAGGTAATGGCCGAGGGCCTCGCGGCGCTTTCCGAGGAGCGTCAGGAGACCGGCCAAGTTGGCGCGGACTCGTTTGCCGTCCGGGCCGAGCTCGAGGGCCTTCTCGAATGCCTCGACGGCCTCCCGAACCATCCCTTTCCGGGCGTAGGCGATCCCCAAGTTGTTGTGAGCCGTTCCCAGATCCGGCTCCATCTCGATGGCCCGAATGGCTTCCTCGACGGCTTCGTCGAGCTGGTCCTTCAAGAGATAGGCGTAGCTCAAATTGATGTGGACCTTGGCCGAGACGAGGCCAAACTCCTTGGCCCGAAGGATCGCGGCCACGCCCTCGTCGACCCGCCCGGCCTGGAGCAGGGCGTAGCCGAGCCCGGCGTGAGCCTCGGCCATGCCGGGCGCGAGCTCGACGGCCCGGGCGAATTGGGCCAGGGCCGCCTCGATGTCGCCCTGCTCGAAGAGGCACTGCCCGAGGTTGAAAACGGCCTTTTCGTAGCCGGGATCGACGGCCAGGGCCTTGCGGTACGCGGCCTTCGCTTCCTCGATCCGGCCCTGGTGATGGAGAAGGTTGCCGCGGACGTTATACGGCCCGGGGAATCCGGGATCGGTCCGGAAGACGACAGCCAGCTGGGCCTCGGCCTTGTCGAATTCCTGCTTCCTGACATGGGTCTCGGCCAGGTTGGAGCGGGCCAAAGTGAAGGCCTCGTTGAAGGACAAGGCCCTCAAGAGCTCGGCCTCGGCTTCATCGAGCAGACCCGCCCGGAGCTTGAGCTCGCCGATGTTGTTCCAGGCGTCGGCGAAATTGGGCTTGAGCTCGACGGCCTGCAGATAGAGCTCCATGGCCCTTTTGACCTCCCCCTTTCTGGCGTAGGCGATGCCCATGTTGTAGAGGGCTTGGGGGAAGCGCGGCTTTCTCTCGAGGACGCCTTCGTAGGCGGCGATGGCCTCGTCGATGCGGCCCTGCCTCCGGGCGATGATGCCTATCAAGTTCCGCGTTTCCAGGTTGTCCGGGTTGAGCTCGAGGGCCGCCCGGCAGGCCGCAAGCGCCAGGTCGTACTCCCGGTCCTCGAGATGGATCTGGGCGAGGAGTAAGGGGGCGTCGTCGAGGGCCGTCCCCGGGAGCTTCAGCCGGGCCATGGCCTTTCGATTGAGGGCGTCGATGCTCCGGTAGATCTCGGCCGCGGCCGGCCGGACTTCCTTGGGAATGGGGAAGCTGACCCCGTCGAACGGACGGTCCCGGCAGAGCCGGATGAGCCGGGCGTTGGCTTTGTCGAAGTCGGGGCGCATGATGTGAGGGGCCATGAGCAGCCCGGGGTCGGCGATATGGACGGCCCCGAACATGTGGCCCCATTCGTGGAGGAGGACCCGCTCCGGCCCGGGCTCCAGCGAGGCGGTCGAAACGAGGATGAGGCCCTCTTTGAACAGGGAGTAGCCGAGCATGTCGGGGGCCAGGTCGCTCTGGGCCGTCAGGGCGACGACGACGTCGTGCCCGTCCTTGCGGACGGTCGCGTCGAGGTCCTCGAGGAGGCTTTCGAGCGAGGCCCGCACATCGTCCGATACCCATTCGCCGATCGCGCCGACGGCCAGCCGGACAGCGAAGAGCCGCTCGAATCTCGCGGAGACCGCTTCCATGAGCGATGCGGCGCGCTTCTGCCAGCCGGCCTGGGCCCGGACCTCCTCGTCGGCCAGGACCTTGACCCTGACCTCGCGCACATCTTCCGGCCCCGCTCCCAGGCAGGCCGCGCCGACGGCCATCGCCACAAGGAGCCGGGCGGCAACGCCCCTCATGGGTCTTTCCCTCCGTGGGCATTGTATCCCAGAAGAAGAGAGGAAAGGAAGTCCGGAAATCCATCGGCGGTTGAGGGACGCTCAGCCGGCCTGGCGCTCGAGCGTCTCGGCCTGCTCGCGGATCTCGCCCGGCAGGCGGCCGCGGTAGGGCTTGAGGAAGGACCGGACCTCGTCGGCCTCGCTCTTCCAGTCCTTCATGTCGACCTCGAAGAGCTTTTCGAGCTGGTCCTTGGGCATGTCGAGCCCGGTCATGTCGAGGTCCCCGACCCGGGGCACGAGGCCGGCGGGCGTTTCGCGGGCTGTCACGGCGCCCTTGACCCGGTCGATGACCCACTTGAGGACGCGGATGTTGTCGCCGAACCCTGGCCAGAGGAACTTGCCCCGCTCGTCGGTCCGGAACCAGTTGACGGAGAAGATCTTGGGGGGCCGCGACATGCGGTGGCCGACGTTGAGGTAGTGGCGCCAGTAGTCGGCCATGTTGTAGCCGCAGAAGGGGAGCATGGCCATCGGGTCCCGGCGGACGACGCCGACCTTGCCGGCGGCCGCGGCCGTCGTCTCCGAGCCCATCCGGGCGCCGAGGAAGACGCCGTGCGTCCAGTTGAAGCTCTCGATCACGAGGGGGATGAGCCGGGTGCGGCGCCCGCCGAAGATGATGGCCGAGATGGGCACGCCCTTGGGATTGTCGGCCTCCTTGTCGAGCATCGGGGAGTTGACGATCGAGGCCGTGAAGCGCGAGTTGGGGTGGGCGGCCTTGGCCTCCGAACCGGGCTTCCACGGGTTGCCTTGCCAGTCGAGGAGGTTGGCCGGGGGCGGGCCGTCGAGGCCCTCCCACCAGGGCTCGTTCCGGCCGGTGTCCAGGGCGACGTTGGTGAACAGGGTCGGATTGAAGGCCCCGCGACGGATGGCCTTCATCATGTTCGGATTGGTCTGCATGGATGTGCCCGGCGCGACGCCGAAGTAGCCGGCCTCGGGATTGATGGCCCACAGCCGGCCGTCGGGGCCGACGTTGAGCCAGGCGATGTCGTCGCCGAGCGTCCAGACCCGGTATCCGGGCAGGGCCGACTCCATCATGGCCAGGTTGGTTTTGCCGCAGGCGCTGGGCAGGGCGGCCGTGACGTAGGTCGTGTTCCCCCGGTGGTCCTCGATGCCCATGATGACCATGTGCTCGGCCAGCCAGCCCTGCTTGTAGCCGAGGTAGGAGGCGATCCGCAGCGAGACGCACTTCTTGCCGAGCAGGGCGTTGCCGCCGTAGCCCGAGCCTACGCTCCAGACCAGGCTCTCGTGGGGGAAATGGGTGATGTAGCGCCGGTCGGGATCGAGGTCGCCGATGGAGTGGAAGCCCTTGATGAAGTCGTCGCGGTTGCGGAGCTTGTCGAGGATCCGGGCGCCGACTCGGGTCATGATCCGCATGCTGACGGCGACATAGGTCGAGTCGGTGACCATGACGCAGGCTTTGGCGTAGGGCGAGTCGGGGTGGCCCATCATGTAGGGGATGACGTACATCGTCCGTCCGGCCATGCAGCCGTCGGAGAGCTTGGTCAGGATCTTCTTGGCCTTGACCGGGTCCATCCAGTTGTTGTTGGGCCCGGCGTCCTCGCGGTCCGGGGTGCAGATGAAGGTCAGGTGCTCGACGCGGGCGACGTCGCTCGGGTGGCTGCGGTGGAGGTAGGCCGTCGGCCAGGTCCTGTGGTTGAGCTCGCGGAAGACGGGGCCGTTGAGCCGCTCCTCGCTCACGCCGATCTCGAGCAGGCGCCAGGCCTCGCCCTCCGAGCCGTCCATCCAGTAGACGTTGTCCGGCTTGGCCAGCCGTTCCTGGTCCTCGATCCAGCGTTCGACGGCGGTCGACATGGGCGTGCGTCCGTTTCCTTTGTATCAGGTCGAAATCACGCTGTCAAACCGCGCACGGTCAAACTTGGATCTCGTAGACGACGGGGATGCCGGCGAGCGAGATATCAGGATTGAAGGTCCAGGAGACCAAAGTGACGGACCGGGGATAGGGGAAGAACCCGGCCCGGTAGAACGGCCCGGCCGGCCAGCCGCGCTTGGTGAAATCGACGGTCCCGACCAGGCCGTCGGCCTTGATGAGGCAGAGGTAGGCGCGGAGGAAGGCGGCGCGCTCGGGCGGGGCGAGGCCGCCGAAGGCGACGTGATTGATCCAGGCCCAGCGTTCGACCAATCGGCCCAGGTGTTCGTGGACGATGAAATTGATCAAGGCTTGGACGCGGCCGCCCTTCTCCCAGACCAGGGTCCGCGAGACGCCGGGCCAGTCGAGCTCGACGGCCAGCTCCTCCTTATCCCAGACACGGGCCAAGGGGACGGTCTCCCGGTAGCGGTCGAGCAGGGCATGGCAGGCGTCGAGGTCGCCCGGGCGGTAGCCGCGCAGCGCGACGCCGGGCGCGGGCTTCGGCCGGCGGTGCCCGCCGATAAGCCGGACGGCCGCTCTTTCGTAGCCTTTGAGATCCTCCGAGGCGTCCACCCGCCCGAGGTCGAGGATGCGGGCCAGGACCCCGGACTTGCGGACGCTCTCGATGCGGCAGCCCTCGGCCCGGAACTTGTTCATCATCTTCGTCGAGCGGTGGCCGGTCTCGAGGGTCAGGAGCGAGAAATCGTAGCCGTACTTCCGGTTGCCTTCGACGGCCGCCCGGATGAGGGCCAGGGCCACGCCCTGCCGGAGGTGCTCCTTGCGGGTGACGAGCAGGCAGCTGTAGATGGCGCTGTAGATTCGCTCCCGGAACTGGAACCTCTGCGGCAGGTTGGCCAGGAAGGCGATGCATTCGCCGTCCTTGTAGGCCCCGACCAAATGGTCCCTTTTTTCCGCGGGGATTCGGTCGGACAGGTAGTGAAGGAACTCCGGGCGGTAGAAGTTCGGGAACGAGGCCTGGCCGTACTCGTCCCGCCACGAGGCTTGGGCCATGCGCTCGAGAGCCTCGTAGCCGCCCCGGAACGGCTCGATGACGATGCCGTCCATTATGCCGCACCTCCAATATTGTTGGGTCCAGTCTTATCCACCCCCAACGTCCATGTCAAGCAGTGCCTGGGACTCGTCCCTCCGGACCGTGTCTCCAGGCCGCCTCTCGCGTCTGACGCCGGCGGGTGTCGAGATCGCATTGAGGGAGACTCGAGGAGACGCCGCCGCGCTATGAGTCCCCGGCTTCCCCCCGGCTTGAACTTGTCCCGGTCCGATGTTATCTTGGGGTCTGATTCCGGGGGCCGCGGAGGCTCTCTGGAGCGGGCCGGATCCCAGGAGAAAGACCATGATCACCGAGAAGGACATCGAAAAACTGTTCGCCAAGCAGCTCGCGCGGATCGAAAACGAGGGGCTGCGGGCCAAGGTCGTCAAGACCTTCGTCCTGGCATGCGAACGGGGCGGCTGGAGGTCGGCCGAAGACCTCGTGAAGATGCCTTTCACCTTGCTTGCGGAGACCCGCGGCATCAGCTTCATCGAGCACACGATCGCCGTCACCGAGGGGGCGGCCGCTCTGGGCCGGGCCCAGGCCGAAGCCTACGCCGAGCTGCCCTATGCCATCGACTTCGACCGGCTCTACGCCGGGGGCCTTCTCCACGACGTCGGCAAGCTCCTCGAGATCGAGCCCGACGGCCGCGGCGGATTCCGCAAGAGCCTGGCCGGGAAGCACTCCCGCCATCCCGTCTCCGGGGCCATCCTGGCGGCCGAATGCGGCCTGCCCGGCGACATCATCAACGTCATCGCCTGCCACGCCAAGGAGGGGGAGGGCAGTCCGAAGGTCGTCGAAACGGTCCTCATCCATCAGGCCGACTTCGCGACTTTCGACCCCCTGGTCATGAAGCAGAAAGGGATGCTGATCGAATGAGCGCGACCCTCGTCGAGAAGATCCTCTCCCGGCATGCAGGCCGCGCGGTCCGGCCCGGGGAGATCGTCGACATCGCCGTCGACGCCCGGGTGGCCAGGGACTTCGGCGGGGCCAACGTCGTCAAGAACATCCGCGACCACGGCCTGCCGGTCGAGGACGTCTCCAAGACCTTCTTCACCTTTGACTGCAATCCCGGCGGCTCCGACCAGAAATACGCCGCCAACCAGCACGTCTGCCGGATGTTCGCCCGCGAGCGCGGCGTCGGCCTTTACGACGTGACCGCCGGCATCGGCACCCACATCGCCATCGAAGAGGGGCTGGTCGCCCCGGGCGGGACACTTGTCTCGACCGATTCCCACGCCAACATCCTGGGGGCCGTCGGGGCCTTCGGTCAGGGCATGGGCGATCAGGACATCGCCGCCGCCTGGGCCTTCGGCCGGGTCTGGTTCAAGGTCCCCGAGTCCGTCAAGATCGTCCTCAAGGGAAAGCTCCCCGCCGGCGCGACCCCCAAGGACATGGTCCTGCGGCTCCTTCGGGAGTTCGGGGCGGCCGGGCTCCTGGGGATGAGCGCCGAGCTTTACGGGGAGGCCGTGGACGACTTAGACCTCGCCGGCCGGATCACGGTCGCCTCGATGGCCACCGAGATGGGGGCCATCATCCTTCTTTTCCCGCCGAACAAGGCCGTCCTCGATCATTTCGACAAGCTCGGCAGGCCCTACGAAGCGCTCTACGCCGATCCCGACGCGGCCTATGTCCGGACGATCGAGATCGACATCTCGGGCCTCGTTCCGCTCGTCTCGCGCCCCGGGCATCCCGAGGACGTCGTCGAGGTCCGCGAGGTCGCCGGCGCGAAGATCGACTCGGCGTTCATCGGATCGTGCACCAACGGCCGGTTCGAGGACTTGGCCGAAGCGGCGGCCATCCTCAAGGGCCGGAAGGTGGCCCCCGGCGTCGTCCTGAAGATCGTCCCGGCCACGCGCAAGGTCTGGAAACGGGCCCTCGACGAGGGTCTTGTCGATATCTTCATGGAGGCCGGGGCCCTGGTCGGCAACCCGGGATGCGCCGGCTGCGCCGAGGGCCAGATCGGCCAGAACGGCCCGGGCGAGGTGACGGTCAGCACGGGCAACCGCAACTTCGCCGGCAAGCAGGGCAAGGGGAGCGTCTGGCTGGCCTCGCCGGCGACGGCCGCGGCCTCGGCCGCGGCCGGGGTCATCGCCACGGCCGATTCGATGCCCGCCGAGCCCGTCGCCTTCGCGCCTCCCGTGGGCGAGGCCGGGCCCGAAACCGGCGCCAAGCCGGTCGCCGCGGAGGCGAAAGCGGCCGAAAAGCCCACGGTCGTCCGCGGCCGGATCTGGGTCGTCGACAAGGACAACATCGACACCGACATGATCTTCCACAACCGCCACCTGGCCATCACCGACATCGCCCAGATGGGCCGCCACACGTTCGGCAACCTGCCCGGGTGGGAGGACTTCGCGGCCAAGGCCACGCCGGGCGACATCGTCGTCACCGGCTCGAACTTCGGGGCCGGGTCGTCGCGCCAGCAGGCCGTCGATTGCTTCAAGAGCCTCGGGGTCGCGGCCGTCATCGCCCTGTCCTTCGGCGCCATCTACGAGCGCAACGCCATCAACGCCGCTTTCCCCATTCTCGCCGGCGACCTCATCGCCGCCGGGCTCAAGACAGGCGAGGAGATCACCGTCGATTTCGCAACGGGCGAGGTCATGCGTCACGCGACCGGCGATGTCCTGCGCGTCGCCCCGTTCTCGGAGACCCAGACGGCCATCTACAAGCGGGGCGGGTTGCTCGGAGAAGGCTGAGGATCCCATGCGACTCTACGAGAACGAAGCCAAGCGGCTGTTCGCGGCCGAAGGCATCCCCATCCCCAAACCCCTAGGGGTCGTGTCGCGGGCCGAAGAGCTCGCCGGCCGCGCCGACCTTACGGGACACGTCATGCTCAAGTCGCTCGTCCTCATCGGCGGGCGGGGCAAGGCCGGCGGCATCCGCAAAGCGTCCGGCGCCGCCGAGGCCGCGGCCGCCGCCGCGGAGATGCTCGGCCGCAGGATCCGGGGCTACGACGTCGAGCGCCTGCTCGTCGAGGAGGCCGTCGCCGAGGCCGGCGGGGCCTGCTACGCCGGGGTGACCATGAACCCGGCCGACTTCAACGTCACGGTCATCGTCAGCCCGGCCGGCGGCGTGGACATCGAGCAGACGGCCCGCGAGACCCCGGACAAGGTCCTGCGCATCGAACTGCCGAAGAACGACTTGACCCTGCCAGACACGGAAGCGGCCCGCCTGGCCGGCTTCCTGGCCGCCGGGCTCCCGGACGGCAAGGCGGGGCCCGGGGGCCTGAAGGACGTCCTCGCCAAGCTTTACGCCCTCTTCCAAAAGTACGACTGCAAGGTCGCCGAGATCAACCCGCTGCTCGTCACGCCGGGCGGACCGGTGGCCGCCGACGCTAAGATCGTCCTTGACGACAACGGCCTGTTCCGCCAGGGCGGCCTTTTCCGGCTCCTGGGCCTGGCCGACGCGCGGCACGACGTCTCGGAACAGACCCGGAATGAGCTGCGGGCCCGCGAGGCAGGCTTCAAGTATGTCGACCTCCTGCCCGAGGACCACGTCAAGGACCCGGACAAGCTCTACGTCGGGCTCGTGCCCGGCGGGGCCGGCTACGGGATCTTCTCCATCGACGAAGTGGCCAACGTCGGCGACCGCTTCTTCGGCGGCCGCGTCGTGCCGGTCAACTTCATGGATTCGGGCGGCGGGCCGACCGTGGCCATGGTCGCCGAGATGTTCCACCTGCTCATGGACCACGAGGTCATCGACCTCATCATCACCTCGCGCTTCGGCGGCATCTCCTCGTGCGACATCTTCATCCGCGGCCTCGTCGGCTGCCTGAGGGACCGGCGCGCGGCCGGCCGGCGGGTCGTTCACGTCTACGGCCGGATGGTCGGCACGGACCTGCCCTCGGCCCGCGACTTCCTGGAGAAGGCCAAACGGGAGACCCCCGACGAGCTTGCGGACATGCACATCACGGTCGGCAACCGGACGATCATGGCCGAGGTCATCCGGGAAGGCATCCGGTACGCGTTCGACCGGAAGGGATGGGCGTGATGGACCCCAAGATCAAGGCCACCGACGGCTTCCTCTTCCATCTCGTCCGCAAGCTACGGCCGGCCCTGGCCGAGCGGGTCGCGAAAAGCGGGCGGCTCGATACCATCATCCTCGGCCTCGGCGGCCAGGGCTCCAAGCACGCCGGGCTGATGCACGACTTCGGGACGTCCATCGTGGCGGGGGTGGCCCCGGACGGGGCGGGGACCCGGGTCCACGAGGTCATCCCGGTCTTCGACACCGTCCACGACGCCCTCGAGGAGTTCCCCGACGTCGTCGCCGCCAGCGTCTGGCGCCACTATTCGACGGCCCGGGAGGCAGCGCTCGAGGCCATCGAGGCCGGCATTCCGTTGGTCGTCCTCATCTCGGAGGGCCTTCCCTTGCGGGACGTCCGGGACATCATCGTCGCCGCCCGCAAACACAACACGGTCCTCATCGGCGGCAACACGCCGGGGCTCATCTTCCCGCCCGAGCGCATCAAGATCGGCATGCTGCCGGACGTTTTCTATCCCGAAGAGATCGCGCCCGGCCGGTTCGGGCCCAGGGGCGTGACCATCATCTCCCGCAGCGGGGCCATCCTCTATCACATGTCGGACGCCATGGCCAGTGTCGGCATCGCCCAGAACGCGGTCATCGGCGTCGGCGGCGACGGGGCCATCGGCTCGACCTTCCGCGACCTCGTGCCCCTGGCCATGGAGTACGAGAACACGGACCTCGTCGTCGTCGCCGGCGAGATCGGCGGCTGCCAGGAGGAGCTCCTGGCCCGGGATGTCCGCGACAACCCGGGGCGATATCCGAAGCCGTTGGTGGCCCTCATCTCGGGGGCCCACGCCCCGGAGGGCAAGACCATGGGCCACGCCGGGGCCATCGTCACTCCGGGCCACGAGACGGGCACCTTCGCCTCCAAGAAAAAGGCGCTGGAGGAGGCCGGCGTCCCGGTCGTCAACAGCCAGTTCGACCTCATCGAGGCCGTGCGGGCCAAGCTCGGCGGCAAGACCTACTTCGCGCCCGAGCGCTATTACGAAAAAATGAAGAGCATCTGGGACGCGCCGCCGCCCCGGCCGAGCTGGACGACGCTCGTCACCAAGGTCGAGCCCGACAACCTGGTCGTCCGGGGATACAAGGTCCAGGACCTCATCGAGCGAGCTTCGCTCGTCGAGGCCGCCCATCTCATCACGGTCGGCGAGCTGCCCGACGAGGGCTTGGCGGCGTCGCTGACGTTCCTGGCCTTGGAGGCGGCCACCAAGCCCCTTCCGGCGGTCGTCCGGGCCCCCGGCGAGGACGTCTCCAAGACCTTCCAGAAATACATCCTCAACGACGCGGCGCTCGCGGCCTACGAGCCGGCGGGGAAGATGGCCCAGGCCGAGAAGACGGTTTACGCGCTGGGCCGGTTCTCGGCTTACCTGGCCGAGGTCCAAGGACATCGGGAGGTTCTCGCTTCCGTCAAGGCCCAGGCCCCGCTGTCCGAGGCCGTGTTCCGGGCAGTCACGGGAGAGAAGACGCTCGACAAGGACCGGGCCCGGATGCTCGAGGCCATCGTCGTAGCTTCCCTCGACCACGGGGTGACGCCGCCTTCGGCCCAGGCGACGCTCGTCGCCTCGTCTGTGCGGGCCTCCTACGAGGTCGCTCTGGCCCAGGGCGTCGGGGCCATCACCGACGTCCACGGCGGGGCGGGGGAGAAGGCCGCAGAATTCTTCCTCCGCTGCGCGGGCCTGGTCTCCGGCAAAGGCAGGTCGCGCGAGGACGCCGCGCGGGCCGTCATCCGCGATTACATCCGCGAAGGCCGGCGTGTCGAGGGCATGGGCCATCGGGTCCACAGGCAAGACCCTCGCCGGGACGTGCTCTGGGCGCTCGCCGAGCGGACCGGGCTGGCCGGGCCGTGTGTGGCCATCTCGCGGATCGCCGGGGACATGCTCCGCGAGGTCCGCGGATTGGACCTGCCGATCAACGTCGACGGCGTCATCGGGGCCGTCGTCGCCGACATGGGCCTCGACCCGATGGTCGCCAAAGCGCTCTTTATCTTCGGCCGGCTGATGGGGCTTTCGGCCCACTACTTCGAGGAAGTGACGACCCAGCCGGTCATGCGGGCCATCAATTTCCGCGAGGCCGTCTATCGCGGCGCCCCCGAACGCCTGTACCCCCGCTGAAAAATCGGGGGGAGACATGTCCTCTTTGTACGCGTCCCCCTTTCCGAATGCCTTAGGCAGCCCTCAAAGTAAAGCTCAACGGCTTCCTTGAGATTTTGCTGTGCTTCCTGGATGGATTCCCCATTATTACGCCGGCTCGGGCGCGAATCAACCCTCTTCGCCCCTCCCCGAGGCTAGGTCCTATTCATGCTCTTTGCGGGACCGGAAGAAACGGATGACGAGCTGATCATCATCAAGAAGCGCCGCCTCGTTGGATACGGACGAGTTCTTAGGGGTAAAAAAGTCAATATCCCCGCGGCTTGCCGAGGGGATATGGACTCTTGAACGGGGAGGGGATATCCTTTTGCTGAAATGGGCGCGCCGGCGCTCGGCGAGAGGCGCAATTGTCGTCAAGGCTCCCGGGAACAAAGAGGAACGCCATGAGCGAAGAGGGGAGTTCAATCTAAAGTGATCGGACAGGATTTTTCCCACTACCGGATCCTGGAAAAGCTCGGCGCGGACGGCGGGTCCCCTGTTCGGCCTCAATGGAAGGGGGGCTGTCGTCACACGAACTCGGCCTGCTCCGTCTCCCGGGACCGCCGGAAGGTCCTCGCCAGAAGGACGCTCGATCCGATCTCGACCAGGAGCCTCATTTTTATGTTACGATAACGGACACAAAGAAGAGGAGAGGTCAACGATGGTTACGAATGTGGTCTACGCCAGCCGAACGGGGGCTCGCTTGGACAGCCATGTCCGCACGGGCGGCGGAACGGACGATACGGCCGTATTGCAGAAAACCTTGGACATGGCCAAAGAATGCGGCGGCCTTCATTTGATCATGGACGGGGCCGCGTTGGTGAGCGGCCTCGTCGTTCATGGCCACACGACCATCGAATGCCCGAACAAGGGATGCGGGTTCTTTCTCGCCGATGGCGCCAACCGGTCCCTTATCACGAACGTCCATCCCTCCGCCGGAGAGATCGTCGATCGCGACATTTCGCTCTTGGGCGGGACGTACAATCATAACTGTCTCCACCAGGCCCACCATCTTCCCGAAGGGGTCCATTATTCTCAGGGGGACTCGTTCGTCGTCGCCATTTCCTTTTTCGGGGTCGAGGATCTGCTCGTCAAGGACGTCACGGTCCGCAACCAGAGGACCTTCGCCTTCCTTATCGCCAACTGGCGGAAAGTGACCATGGAGAACATCTCCCTGGAGCTTCCCGATCTCATCCCCGGAGCGAACCAGGACGGCATCCATTTCCTGGGGCCGGGCCGGTTCCTCCTCATCAAGAACGTCCGGGGGCGCACCGGCGATGATCTCATCGCCATCAACGCCGACGAGGAATTCACGGACGAAAAGAACTTTTTCCATCCCTATGCGTCGACGGGCCCGATAACGGACGTCGTGGTCGATACCGTCATGGTCGATGACGCCTCTCAGATCCTGCGGGTCCTGTCGCGCAAGAACCTCGTCGATCGGATCACGGTCAGGAACGTGACGGGGACTTATCGCAGCTTCGGGTTCTATCTGAGCGCCTGGGATTACCACAAGAAAGGGTACCCGGGGAATTTCGGATCCCTGGTCTTCGAGAACATCGACGTCAGGCAGACGAAACCGGATTATACCTATACGGAGCCTTTCCTTTTCCGGATCTCGGGAAAGCACCGGAGCCTGATGCTGAAGAATATCCGATATTTCGATCCGAGCGACGATCGGACCATTGTTCAGGTCGAAGGCGGATCGGATATCGTGGACATCGGGACGACGCCGGCCGACGTCGATTCCCTTCTGATCGACGGGCTCCATATCCAGGATGCGGGCCGGGTTCCGCAATCCCGTCCTTACATCATGGTCAGAGGTCGCGTCAAGCAGATGACCGTCAGGAACTGCGAGGTCTTCCACGGCGACGATAAAAAGAATGTCCTCATAGCGACGGATGGGGAATTCGCCGGGATCGAAAGGCTTGTCTTGAACGACGTCGTAACGGGGAAGAACACGATCTTGATCGAGGACAGGGAAGGGAAAATCAGGGATTGTCGTACCGTTAGCGTTTTTGCGTGATGGAATATCAACTTGACATTGTTATATATCAAGTGTTACAATATCCGCGAGGTCGGAACCCATGGCCATTCATGATGAAGTCCTGTCGACGGCCCGCCGGATCTGCCGGGAACGGGGCGAAAAGACCTTTCGGGTCGCGGACATCGTCCATGCCTTGCCCCATCTGAATCCCAGCTCGGTTCGCACCCATGTCGTTAGCCGGTGCTGTGTCAACGCCCCCAAGAATCACCCGCATAAATGGGGATATTTCCGCCGCGTCGGGAGAGGCGAGTACGAGATCCTTCCTTCCTGTTCCCGGCCCGAGCCGCCGCCGAGGCGGGTTGCCGAAAGCCCGACTACCTATGCCCCGGCCGGCCTTCCGCACGACACGATCCATGTCGTCGTCCGACGATCGGCCGGCTATTACGTCGCCGAAGGCTTGGAACTCGCACTCGTCACACAGGGAAGGTCGTTCGACGAGCTCCTCAGGAACCTCCGGCAGGCGGTCAGGCTCCATCTCGAGGGAGAGGAGCCCGGCGAGTTGGGCCTGTCGGCCTCCCCCCGGATCGTTTTGACCTACGAGGAAAGCCTCTCCGGCGATGGGCAGGCTTAAACGCCTCACGGCCCGGCAGATCCTGCGGATTTTCCAGGCCTTCGGCTTTTCGGTCGTCTCGATACGCGGCAGCCACGCCAAGCTGAAGCGCGGGATCGAGGGAGGCCCAATCCAGATCCTGACGATCCCTCTGCACAAAGAGCTCGCTCCGGGAACGGTCCAGGCGATCTACCGCCAGGCCCTCCGGTTCGTCCCCGAAGAGGACCTTCGCCCCGAATTCTTCGGGCCCGACTGAGATTTCAGCGGACGACGAGCTTCGTGAACGGGAAAACGTAGGCCTGGAGGAGGACGAGCAGGCCCATTAGGGCGGCCAGGGCCAGGCTGTGGAAGAAGACGTAGCGCAAGATCTCGCCTTCGTGGCCGTACCAATGCGTGGCCGTGCTGGCCACGACGATGCTCTGGGCGTCGACCATCTTGCCCATGA
>JBBIGP010000048.1:17746-21530 GCA_037447475.1 Candidatus Aminicenantota bacterium | reverse complement strand
TGGAAGGGCGTCGAGCTCGAACGCAAGTGGCGGGAGGCGCCGTGGCACTTCGGCCCCATCCGCATCCAGCCTCAGCTCGTCATCTCCAACGCCGGGGTCGATTCGAACATCTACTACTCGCCGGCCGACCCGGTCAAGGACTTCACCCTGACCGCGGGGCCGGCGGCCACGGTCTATGTCCCCATCCACAGGCGGCTGGTCATCTCGGCTTATGGGACGCCGCAGTATGTCTGGTACTCCAAGACCGAACGGGAGCGGACCTGGAACTATTACTTCAACGGGGCCGTATCGCTCGGCCTGCGGAACGTCTTCTTCAGCGTCGAGGGCCGCTACTCCGACGCGAGGGAGCGCTGGAACACGGAGATCGACGTCCGGCCGCGGCGCAAGGAGGAGGGCTACGGCGGGTCGATGCTGGTCAAAACCTCGCGCAAGACCTCGTTCGAGTTGGGCTACCGCACCGCCGACTACGACTATGAGAGCACCCTGACCGAGGGAGGCTTCAACGTCCGGGAGCGGTTGAACAGGACCGAGTCCTACGCCACCCTGTCGGCCTTCTATGCGGCCTCGACCCAGAGGCGGTTCTTCCTGGACTTTGAATACGGGCAATACGATTTCGTGTTTGAGGACCAATCCCTGATCAAGGACTCGCGGAGCGGGGCCGCCTATCTGGGGCTCGAGTTCTCGCCGCTCGGCAGGAGAGTGCGCGGCCGGGTCCGCCTCGGCTACAAGATGTTCGACCTCCGGAACCCCGAGGACGAGGATTTCCGGGGCCTGGCGGGGGACGCCCAGCTCTCCATACGCCTTGCCCGACCGATCGTCCTCCGCGGCTCCTATGTGCGCGACGTGAGGTTCTCATTGTGGTACGACAGCCCCTACTACGTCGAAAGCCGTCCGGGTGCGGGTGTGTCGTTCTACCTGACGGGCTTCCTGCGGCTCGACTACAACTACAGCTTCGGCCGGAACGGCTATCCCGTGCCCCAGGAGATCGAGCCGGGGGTCGAGGTCAAACGGCGCGACGACTACGACATCCATTCGGCGGGGATTTACGTGCGTTTGTGGCAGAGCACGGCGCTGGGGCTCGTGGCCAGCCGGTGGCTGCGCGACTCGAACCTCGACCGTGAGGATGACAAGCGCTGGTTCTATGGTGTAAACTTGACCTACGAGTTCTGAAACTCGGAGATACGAACAGAAGCCTTGGATGAGGGAGCGATGAGACACAAAGCGGTTGCGCTCGCGACGATCTTCGCCTTGGCGGCGGTCATAATGCCCGGCCTGGCGGAAGCCTCGGCCCGTTGCCAGGCCGACCCCCCGGCCGCGGCCTCCGCCCAGGAGCCCCCCTCGGCCCAGGAAGCGCGCGACACCTTCGTCCGGGCCTACCGCATCGGGCCGGGCGACCTGCTCGAGGTCAAGGTCTTCGAGGTCGACCAGCTCAACCAGGTCGTGCGCGTCTCCGAGGACGGGTCCATCACCCTGCCGCTCGTCGGCCGGGTGGAGGTCGAAGGCCTGACCCAGGAGGGGGTCGTCCAGAAGCTCACCGGGCTGCTCCAGGCCAAGTTCGTCAAGAACCCCCAGGTGACCCTGTTCATCAAGGAGTACAAGAGCCAGCAGGTGGCCGTCATCGGGGCCGTGACCAACGCCGGGAGCTACGAGCTCGTCGGGCGCCGCAACCTGCTGCAAATCGTCTCCATGGCCGGCGGCTTCACCGAGAGCGCCGGCGACGAGATCTTCATCCTCCGCGAGGGGCCGGACGGAAAGAGCGAGACCATCACGATCGACCTCAAGGACCTGCTCGTCCACGGCAACCAGGCCCTCAACGTGCCCATCGAGCCCAACGACGTCATCAACGTGCCGGTGAATAGGGAGATACGGGTGTTCGTCATGGGAAGGGTCAACAAGCCCGGGGCGGTGCGGGCCAAGCTGTCGGAGGGCATCACCCTGCTCCAGGCCATCGCCGACGCCGGCGGACTGGCCGAGGGGGCCAAGCAGAGCCGGGTCCTCATCACCCGCAAGGACAAGGCCGGGAAAGAGCAGAAGATCCGCGTCAATCTGAAGGACGTGATAAGCGGGAAGAGGAAGGACCTGGTGCTGCAGGAAGGGGATGTGGTGTTCGTGCCGGAGAGTTTTTGGTGAGGCGGTAGATGAAGAACAGCAATGAGATACAGCTAGCGGATTACGAGTTCGCCGAGGCCCAGGAGATCAACCTCCGCGACTACTGGGAGAAGCTCCGCCGCCGCAAGGGGACCGTGCTCTCGGTCACGCTCGGCGTTTTCGTCCTCGGCGCCTTCTGGACCTTCATCCAGAAGCCCGTTTACACGGCCAAGTCCACGGTGCTCATCGAGAAGGAGCCCAATATCCTGTCGTTCGAGCAGGTCCTGCAGATCGAGTCGATGAGGGACGATTTCTACCAGACGCAATACAAGCTCCTCAGCGGCCGCGGCCTGGCCGACACGGTCGTCGAGCGCCTCAAGCTCTACGCCAACGAAGAGTTCATCGGCAGGCTCAACGGCCGCAGGAAGCCCGCGGACCCGACCGATCACGCCTTCCGCGAGCGGCTCATCGACGGCTTCCTGGACCGGCTGTCGGTCAAGCCCGTCCGCCTGACGCGCCTCGTCGAGGTCTCGTTCCGGGCCCGCGACCCACGGCTTGCCGCCGAATGCGTCAACGAGCTCACGAACGCCTTCATCGACCTCAACATCAACATCAAGTACGCGGCCACCGAGCAGGCCACGACCTTCCTCTCGGAGCAGATCAGGGGCCTGCAGGTCGAGATCGAGCGCAAGGAGCGGGAGCTCCAGAACTTCGGGGCCGAGGCCAACATCGTGGCCCTCAGCGACAACGAGACGACGGTCATCGACCGCCTGACCCAGTTCAACAAGGCCCTGACCGAGGCCCAGATCGACCGCTCGCGCAAGGAGGCCGTCTGGAACAACCTCCGCAACGTGACCCCCGACTACGTGCCCGAGGCCATCATCAACCCCCTCATCCAGCGGCTGCGCGAGGATTACGTGCGGCTCAAGAGGGAAGTCCAGAAGATGGAGGAGCGCTTCCAGCCCGACTACCCCGAGCTGCAGCGACTCCAGGTCGAGCTGGAGTCGGCCCGACGGTCGCTCGAGGACGAGACCCAGAACCTCGTCAAGGGGGCCTATTCCGAGTACCAGACGGCCCTGACCAAGGAGCGCTCGCTCGAGACGGCGTTCAACGCCCAGAAGGACGAGGCCTTCCAGATGAACAGCAGCGCCGTCCTTTACAACGGCCTCAAGGTCGAGATCGAGAACAAGAAGACCCTCCTCAACTCGCTGCTGCGGCGCGAGAGCGAAACGGGGGTCGAGGCCCGGCTCAAGGGGCTGCGGACGTCGAACGTGCGGGTCGTTGACAGGGCGCGCGAGCCGGTCCGGCCCTCGAGCCCCAACAAGAAGCGCAACCTGGCCCTGGCCCTCATTTTGGGGCTGGGCGGCGGCATCGGGCTGGCTTTCCTGTTCGATTTCCTCGACAACAGCGTCAAGACGAGCGAGGACGTCGAGCGGTACGCGGGATTGCCGACGCTCGGGGTCGTCCCGAAGTTCACCCTGGAGGGCGTGGCCAAGGGATATCTCCACGGGCGCGGGCGGCCGGGCAAGGCCAAGGCCCTCAAGGGCGACGTCAAGCGGCTCGGGGAAGGGGACAAGAGCCTGAAGAAGGCCGTGGAAAAGGAGGAGCGCAAGGAGCGGAGGGAACGGGATCGGCAGAGGGTCGCCCGGGGCGAGCTGCTCGATCTCGACAAGGCGATCGCCGACGTCGCGGCGGA
>JBBIGP010000048.1:16298-17646 GCA_037447475.1 Candidatus Aminicenantota bacterium | reverse complement strand
CGGAGAGCTGAAGTTTTGAACGTGCTGACCCCGTTTAAGAAATGATCGATCTGCATACGCATTTGCTGTGGGACTGGGACGACGGGCCGGACGACTGGCTGCAGTCCCTGCAGATGTGCCGTATCGCCGAGAAGGACGGCATCACGGCCGTCTGCCTGACCCCCCACGTCTTCCGGATGAACCGCCACGGCGACGACCTGGGCGTCCTGCGCGAGCGGATGGTCGAGTTCAAGCGGGAGATGGGCCGGACCGGGCTCGAGTTCCACTGGGGCGCCGAGGTCTTCGTCCACCCCGAGGTCGTCCAGGCCGTAGAGAAGTACAGGTTCACGATCGACGAGACGAGCTACGTCTTCCTCGAGTTCCCGGCCGAGGGCGTGCCGGCCGGGGCCCGCAACGTCCTGGCGGCTCTGCTCGGCAAGGGCTTCGTGCCCATCATCAGCCATCCCGAGCGCAACCGGGTCTTCGCCGGCCGGCCCGAGATCCTCTATGAGTTCGTGACCATGGGCTGCGCGGCCCAGGTCACCGCCGGCAGCCTGACGGGCGACTTCGGGCGCGAGACGCGCCAGACGGCCGGGCTGTTCCTCGTCCACAACCTGGTCCACATCATCGCCAGCGACGCCCACCGCCCGGTGGGCCGCGTGCCCGTCCTGAGTAGGGGGGTCGCGGCCGCGGCCAGGATCGTCGGTGAGCCCAAGGCCCGGGCCATGGTCACCGAGGTGCCGCGGGCCATCCTCGAGAACCAGGCCCTTCCCGACTGGGGAGAGCCCCGGAACCCTCTGCAGCGCAAGACCTGGACGCGGCGTCTTCTGGGACGCCCTCGGAGCGGGCCCGGGGGGCCGGTTCCGGGCTCCCGGACGCAGCGCCCCTTCGTTTTCAAGATCGACCGCTGAATGGCGACAAAAGCATTGACAAAGGCTTCGACTCATGGGATATAATATCGGCAAGGAGTCCCCGAGATGATCGCTAGCCGAGTTTTCAGGTCTAGGACTTTGGCCGGAAGCTTGATCGCGGCTTTCGTTATGATGGCGGCCCCGCTGCCTGAATTCGCCCAGACCGCCCCGTCCCTGGCCCGCTCCGGAACGCTCAGAGGGACTGTTAACGCTGAGGGCATGAAGGCCCGCGTCCAGGGGGCCGTCGTCAAGATCCGCAACCTCAACAACCAGAAGGAATACGTCAGCCTGCCGACCGACGCCAAGGGGAGCTTCCGGATCATGGGCATCGAGGAAGGCTGGTACACGGTCGGCGTCTCGGCCAGCGTCGGCGATTTCAACCTGAACTACGGCATTTACATCAAGGCCGGGACGACGGCCAAGCTGGCCCTCGAGATGCTGCCCGGCGGGATGCTCGA
>JBBIGP010000048.1:0-16198 GCA_037447475.1 Candidatus Aminicenantota bacterium | reverse complement strand
AGGCCGGGACGACGGCCAAGCTGGCCCTCGAGATGCTGCCCGGCGGGATGCTCGAAGGCACGGGGGGAGGGAGCGCGAGAAGGGGATTCTTCAAGACCCCGGCCGGCATCCTGACCATCGTCGCCCTCGTCGGCGGCGCCGGATTTGCCGTCTATCAGCTGACGAAGGGCGAAGAGGACGTCTCCCCGATCAGATAATTGTAATAATATCAATCAGTTATGGTTTCTTGGGCCTGAGGTCGAAACGGCCTGTATGTATCAAAATTTCCTATTGACAGAAAGCGTTGATATCATTATAATTATAATAATCCTAAGTAGGGGAGGCTTGGAATGAATATCAAAACGCGTGCCTTTTCCCGGATCTTAGCCTGTTCTCTGGCGGCGTCGGTGGCCGTCATGGCCATTCCCGTCGCCCATCTCGCCCAGGCGGCGGCGCCCGCCGAAGGCATCCTCACCGGCTACATCTACGACCAGGACCAGAGAACGCCCATCCGCAACGTCGTCGTCAAGCTCCGCAACGTGACGACACAAAAAGAATACGCGAGCGAGCCGACGACCCCGCTCGGGATGTACAGCATCGTCGGGATCGAAGAGGGGCGCTACCTGATGGGCGTCCAGACGGCCCAGGGCGCCTACAACTTCCAGTACAGCCTGTACCTCAAGGGGACCGAGACGGCCAAGCTGTCGGTGGCCCTGAGCCCGACCGGGTTCTCTCCCGTCCAAACCAATGAAGGGACGGGCGCCGGAGCGAACGACAAGCCCGTGGGCTTCTTCAAGTCCCCCGCCGGCATCCTGACCCTGATCGTCGTCGCCGAGGCCGTCCTCTTCGCCGTCGTCCTCATCGAGAAGGAAGCCTCTCCCATCCGTTGAGATGGATGCCTGGGCTGGCGCAATCTCCTCATAACAATAAACTTAACCTCTGAAAAGGGCCCATTTTAGGGCCTTAACGGCGTTTTCCGGACCCGGAAAGAGGCGTTTAGCCGACGGATAAAAATTGTTGATGGCGTCGGCCATTTGGTCTATGATTAAACAAGAACATTAAAAAACAAGGGGAGGCAAACATGCTCATCGCAAGAGTCTTCCGCTCAAGGGCGCTCGCCCTGGGTGTCGCGGCGGCCTTCGTCTTGCTCGTGACGCCGGTCATGGAGTTCGCCCAAACGCCGGCCGCGGCGCCGCCGGGATCGCTCACGGGCTTCGTCTACACGAAGGACATGTCCGCGCCCGTCGCCAATGCGGTCGTCAAGATCCGCAACGTCGCCAGTCAGAAGGAGCTGGTCAGTCCGCCGTCCGACGCGAACGGGATGTACAAGATCGCCGGCGTCCCCGAGGGCCGCTACATCCTGGGCGTGACCGCGGCCGAGGGCGAGTTCAACTTCGACTACGTCCTTCACCTCAAGGCGGGGGAGACGGCCAAGCTGTCCGTCGCCCTCCAGGGGGGGGGCGAGACCACCGGCGAGGACGCGCCGAAAAAGAGCTTCTTCAAGTCGCCCGCGGGCCTCGCCCTGCTGATCACGGTGGCCGCCGCCGGGTTGTACATCGCCTTCGGCAAGGAAGAGGCGGCTTCGCCCATCCGCTAGCCTCAGCCTGCCTTGGCTGTTGGAACCGACATATATAAAACAAGATAGGCTTTTGTAAGGTCTGTTTTCAGCCCTTGATCGGCTTTTCTGCCCAGGAAAAGCCGCTTGAAGCGATATTTCCCTGCCACGCGTGAGATCCATGCCGACCCAAGCCATCGTCTTCTGGGGCCTCATCGCCATCCTCGCTTTCGTGCCTCTGCCCATCGGCTCGGTCGAAGAGTGGGCCATATTCGTCTTCGAGGCGGCCACGATCGTCCTGTTCCTCGTCTACCTGGCAGGCGTGGTCGTTGCCGCAGCGCGGGCGCGGAAGGCGGGTTGCGGCGGGAACGGCCATCCTCCGGCCGAATATTCTCATCCGGGCGACCTATGGGGCTCGAGCCCCGGCCCCGGTCTCGATGACGGCGACCAATGGGCAGAAGGTCCCGGCGCAAGCCCCGCGCCGCGCTTCCCCCTCGCTCTCAAGGTCCTCCTCGGCGTCTTCGTGGCCGTCTCCCTCATCCAAGTCGTCCCCCTGCCCGCGGGCCTCGTCAAGCTCCTCTCCCCCCGGGCCTTCGCCGTCCACCGGAGCCTGTCCGTCGACGGCATCGCCGCCGCCGCCCCCGCCTGGATGCCCCTCTCCCTGTCGCCCGCCGCCTCGCTCTCGAAGCTCGTCCTGACGCTCTGCTACGGGCTGTTCGCCTTCCTCGTCCTGCGCACGGCCCGCACGCGCCGCCGCCTGGAGATCCTCGTCCTGGTCATCCTCGGCTCGGCCCTCTTCCAGGCCTTCTACGGCATGGCCGAGACCTTCAGCGGCCACGAGATGGTCCTCGGCCGCCCCAAGCGCTACGGCCTCGGCTCCGTCACCGGGACCTTCGTCAACCGCAACCACTTCGCCGGCTTCCTCGAGATGGCCTTCCCGCTGAGCCTCGGCTATCTGCTCGTCAAGGCCCGCTATTTCCAGATGGAGCGGGGCCTGCCGCTGCGCCGCCGCATCCTCTGGTTCGGGCAGGAGAACCTCCAGTGGACCTTCCTCTACGCCTTGGCCTCGATCTTCATCGGCGTCGGGCTCGTCTTCTCCAAGTCGAGATCGGGGATCATGATCCTGCTCCTGACCGTCCTGCTGGCGGGCGTCGCCGCGGCCGCCTGGCGCGGGCTGTCCGACGAAGAATCGGGCGCCCGCCGCCGCTTCGGGCGACTCGTCGCGGGCGTCTTCGCGGTCGTCCTGGCCGCCGCGCTCTATTTCGGCATCGGGCCCATCATCGCCCGGTTCGCCGAGGCCGACATCTCGAAGGAGGCCCGCCGCACCTTCTACCGGACGACGGCCCGGATGATCGGCGACCACCCCCTGTTCGGGACGGGCAAGGGGAGCTTCCCCCACGCCTACGCGATGTACGAGGAGGTCGACGACCGCCTCCGCCTGTCCTTCGCCCACAACGACTACCTGGAGTTCGCCGCCGAGAACGGGCTGCCGGCGGGCGCGGCCTTGGCCGCGGCCGGCATCGGGCTGGCCGTCGTGCTGGCCGGGCGCTGGCGCCGCCGCCGGTCGAACTTCGCCAAGGGCATCGGCCTCGGGGCCCTGCTCGGCGTCGCGGCCATCCTCGTCCACGGGCTCTCGGACTTCAATCTCCAGATCACGGCCAACGCCGTCTATTTCGTGACCCTGGCGATGATCGGGCTGAACGCGCTGGCGCGGCGCGGCGGAGAGAACGGGGACACGTCCGCGATCGACATGTCCCGCGGTCAGGATAGCCGCTCGGCGAACGAAGACGGGCCGGACGTCAGGGGAGAAGAGGGGACGCCGGGCAGGCTATCGGCCAGGCCCTGGGGGACACGTACCTTCGGTCCATGTCCCCGTGCGCGTTTCTCGGCCTTCACACGCCTCGCGCGCCTCGCGCGCCCCGCGGCCGCGGCCCTGGCCGCCGCCTTTCTCCTCGTCCCGGCCGTCCGCGATTTCCTGGGCTTCCATCACCTCGCCCGCTACCGCCAGGCCCGCGCCGCCGTCCGCAGCGTCGAGAGCGGCTTCCCCGCCCTCGAGCCCCGCATCCTGGCCGCCGTCCGGGCCTCGGGACGGGCCGAGTTCCGGGTCGAGCTGGCCCGCCTCTACGTCGAAATGGCCCGCGTCGACAACGACGCCGGCCGCGACGAGGCGCGCGACCTTCACTGCGACCGGGCCGTCGACGCCTTCGCCTCGGCCATTCACGCCAACCCCATCGACGCCTTCACGCACTACGAGATGGGGATGGTTTACCTCCTCTACAATTTCCCCCTCATGACCTACGCCGACCGGGCCAAGGTCCATTTCCACCGGGCCCTCGAGCTCAAGCCGGCCGACGAGTTCCTCAACCTCAATGTCCTCTTCATCCACCTGACGTGGTGGGACCTGCTCGAGGACGAGGACAAGGCCTACGCGGCCGCGATCCTGAGGCGCATGACGGCCGTCGACCCCGGCTTCCCCGCCAAGCTCGAGGCCCGTTGGCAGCAGAGCTTCAAGACCCTCGACCGCCTCCGCGCCATCCTCGCCGAACTGAAGCTCTGAAGATTTCCCCTAGGGGTCGAGGGCGCCAGGGCCTCCCTGGCCTTTAGTAGGCCGCCTGCCGCGAATCGGCGGCGACCATGCTCACGACCCGTTCCTTGTCGTCCACGACGTAGAAAAAACGGTAGGGCCCTATCCGGTACCGCCAGGTCTCGGGCTTGAAGCCCCGCAATTTCTTGATGTTGGCCCCGAAATACGGCTGGGCCTTCAGCTGGGGATAGACCATATCCCGAAGCCTGGCCGCGAGCTTTTCCCGCCTGGCCGGAGAGATCCTCTCGAGATCGTCCAGGAACTGATCGGTCTCGAAGAGCCTGAACTCACTCAACGAACCGGCCTTTCCTCTCCTTGGCCTGTTTGGCCCCCGCCTTGATCCTCCGGACGAGCTTGTCGTCCGAGAGGATGCCGTCCATCTCGTCATCGTCCGCGAACCGGATCTTCTCGATCTGCTTCAGGGCCAGGGTTTCGATGGCGTTGGAGATGTTCCGGTTCTCCATGCGGGCGTACTCCTTGAAGACCTCGTAGTGGTCCTCCGAGACGCGCAAGGTGATCGTCTTGGGCATGATGCGTTTATCCTCGCTTCAATTCTGCTATATTCTAATCGCATCATTTGTATTTGTCAAGCCCGCCCGGGCGCTCTCTGGCGAGCGATCTATTCATATCTCTGAAGACTCCGGGCCGATCCAAAGACAATTGATTTCAAGGACTAAAAAGGGCATACTGAAAGGCGAGGGCAAGCGATGATAAAAGCGAAGAAAGTCCAGAAGAACCTAACATTGATCTACTGGAAAGGGCAAAAGTATTGGCTGGGAAAGCTCGTTGAGAATCCCGAGATAATGTCCCAGGGGAGGACGGTCAAAGAGCTTATTGAAAATATCAAAGATGCTTATTATCAGATGACGCTTGATGACGTGCCTGCCAACTACAGGACCATAGAGATATCCGTATGAAGCACTTGGGGTTACTTGGTTGACTCGCGCGCCCGCGGCTTCAGCAGCAGGTCTTGGAAGTCGTAGCTGAAGTCGACGTCGGGGGAGAAGGGCTTCATCCGGGCCTCGACGATCTCCCCGCTCTCGTCGAGCACGAAGGTCACGTAGGCGTCGGCCCTTAGCTCCCTGTCCCGCCACCTGACGACGAACGTCTCCCGGCTCCAGTGCTCCAGGTCGCCGACGAGGCCCGGCGACTTCGTGAAGCGCATGACGAGCCCCCCACCCTCGAGCGCGACGTCGATGGCCCCGTACCAGGCGTCGTCGTAGATTCGCGCGTATTCCTTCAGCGCGAGCGAGGGCTTGATCCCCGCCTCCCGGCGCGCCTCGGCCTCGGCCAGCGTCTTGGCCGTCGACGCCCGGCGCCTCTCCCGGACCTTGAGATAGGCGGCCGCCCAGTCCGTCTTCGGGGCCCCGAAGTAGTGGTCCAGGATCGAATAGACGATCGACTGGAACGCGTCGCCCGACTCCTGGTTGGTCAGGACCACGACCCCCAGCGCGAGCTCGGGGACGAGGACGAGGCGCGAGACGTAGCCCGTCAAGCCGCCGGTGTGGCTGACGAGCTTGCGGCCGCGATAATCGTTGACGTTGAATCCCAAGGCGTAGCCGCGGAAGTTCATGCGCTGGGCGGCGAGCTCGGCCGGCGGCGGGGCGATGGGCATCGGGGTCACGAGCGCCGCAAGCTCCCGGGCCGTCCTCTCCGAGAACAGGCGCGTGCCGTCGGCGAGCTTGCCTTCGCCGAGCTGGACGAGCATCCACCGGGCCAGGTCCATGGCGTTCGACAGGATGCCCCCGGCCGCGTTCATGTTGTCGTTCTCCGACGGCGCCACGGCCGTGATCCCGGTCTCGAGCGGCGCGTGGGGCATGGCCAGGTTGAGCCCCGCGACCTCCGCCGTATGGCGCGGCCGGCTGTCCCGCATCCCGACCCGGGCGAAGATGCGCTCGACGATGAAGTCCTCCCAGCGCAGGCCGCTGACGGCCTCGACGAGCTCCCCGGCCGCGACGTAGAGCATGTTGTCGTAGGCGTAGGCCCCGCGGAAGCTCGCGGCCAGCGGGATCCAGCGAAGCCGCTCGACGATCTCCCGGCGCGAGTACTCGGACGGCGGCCACAGAAGCAGGTCCCCGGCCCCCAGTCCCAGACCGCTGCGGTGGACGAGGAGGTCGCGGACCGTGATCTCGCGCGTCACGTAGGGGTCCGACATCTGGAACCAGCGCATGTAGCGCGTGACGGGCGCGTCCCACTCGAGCTTCTTCTCTTCGACGAGGAGGCCCAGGGCCGTGGCCGTGAAGGCCTTGGTGTTGGAGGCGATGCCGAAAAGCGTCCGGGCGTCGACGGGCGCAGGCTCGCCGAGCCTGCGGACGCCGTAGCCCTTGGCGGCGACGATCCGGCCGTCCTTGACGATGGCCAGCCCGACGCCCGGCACCTCGAAGGTCTTCATGACCCCGGCGACCAGGGCGTCGAGGCCGGGCGGCGGGGCGGCGGCCTGCGCGGCGGCCGAGGGTGTCGATGGCTTGGCCGCCGCGGCGGCTGCCTGGATCTGCCCGCCATCGCCGAGGGCGAGCCCGCTAGCCGGCAGGGTCAGAAGAAAGGCAAGGATCGTTCCCAGGACCAGGATCATCTTCTTTTTCATGCCTCGAGGATATGACGGAGTATCCGGCATGTCAACATCGGCGCGTGCCTTTTCGCCGACGAACGGCCCCGCAAGCGGCCGGATCGGGGACACGTACCCGAGATAAATGTCCCCGTGCCCGCGAACGTCATATACGGACCTTGTGCCGTTGCCGGGGCATCAGCACGAAACGATGGCGATAGATATTCCCCCTGAAGACCCCCATAGCGGAGGGGGCCGTCGCTTGGGCGACGAGGGAACCGTCGGGACTGGTTCCCGGGGGTCTGGGGGGCTAAGTAGGATATCTGCCGGCAAAACGCCCGGGATGAACCCACGGGACAGGCGGACAGGCTGCCAGGAGGCTGCGCCGAGGCCAAGTGATCCTTCGGGTTGCAATTCGCCGGGAATCGTTTATCATAGGCCCATGAGAAAGGTCATCACCTACGGGACGTTCGACCTCATCCACCGGGGTCACATCAATATCCTGCGCCGCGCGCGCGAGCTCGGCGACTACCTCATCGTCGCCCTGTCGACCGACGAGTTCAACGAGGGCAAGGGCAAGCGCGCCTATTACACCTACGAGGAGCGCAAGCAGATCCTCGAGGCCGTCAAGTACGTCGACGAGGTCATCCCCGAGACCTGCTGGGAGCAGAAGCTCGACGACGTCGTCAAGCACGGCGTCTCGGTCTTCGTCATCGGCGACGACTGGACGGGCAAGTTCGACTTCCTCAAGCCCCACTGCGAGGTCGTCTACCTGCCGCGGACCGAGGGCATCTCGACGACCAAGATCCGCGAGGACCTTCACCACTTCGACCACATCAGCCCCTGGGTGCGTCTGGCCAATATCCTTCACATCCCGGTCCGGCAGTCGGCCGGGCGGCTCGGGCCTCCGGGAGCCGGGCTGAACGGGGGCGCGGCGAACGGCAGGCCGGGCCTCGGGAGGCTGTTCGGGCGGCGGGCGGCCGCTGATCCCGCTCCCCCCGCGTCCCCGCCGGACTCGCGCGACTGAGCCCTCACCTCTCTCTCCTCCCCCATCGCGGCTTTTCGCTTTCGCTCCCCGTTCGGCGCCAGGCTCTCACTCCCGCCTCGGCGCTCCCGGACCGCCCGGCGCGGCACGAGCATTGACCCGGCCGCGCCCGCTGTCCTATGATGAGGGGCGACATCCCACTCAAACCGTCCGAAGGAGGGAAACCATGAAAGACGCGCGCCCCCGGCGCGGAGCGTGGCTCAAGCCGGTCCTCATCGTGCTCGGCCTGGCCATCGTCCTGTCATTCCTGTACGCGAAGGAGGAGAAAGTGTTCAACGGCCTCGGAATGGGGCTCGGGAACCTGTCGCGCCTGTCGAAGGCCCAAACGCGGTCGATCAGCCCCGAGAACTTCACCGGCGAGAAGGGCAAGGGCGGCATGTCCGTCGACGGCCCGGCGGCCAAGGCGGCCCGCGATCTGGGCCAGGGCTGGAAGGTCTCGCCGTTCGTCCGCATCGGGCCCAAGGAGACCTTCGTCATGGCCGACGTCAAGGGCATGGGCGCCATCCAGCAGATCTGGCTGACCCCGGCCGGCAACTGGCGCTTCGCCATCATCCGCTTCTACTGGGACGGCGAGACCGAGCCGTCGGTCGAGTGCCCGGTCGGCGACTTCTTCGCCTGCGGGTGGGGCCAGTACGCCCAGGTCTCGTCGCTGGCCGTCAACGTCAATCCGGGCAGCGCCTTCAACTGCTACTGGGAGATGCCGTTCCGCAAGAGCTTCAAGATCACCCTCGAGAACCTGGCCGAAGAGAACTTCACGCTTTACTACCAGATCAACTACACGCTGACCGACGTGCCCGAGGACGCCGCCTACTTCCACGCCCAATTCCGGCGGGTCAACCCCCTGCCGTACAAGGACGTCTACACGATCGTCGACGGCATCAAGGGCTGGGGCCACTACGTCGGCACCTACATGGCTTGGGGCGTCAACAACAACGGCTGGTGGGGCGAGGGCGAGATCAAGTTCTTCCTCGACGGCGACACGAAGTTCCCGACGATCTGCGGGACGGGCACGGAGGACTACTTCTGCGGCTCCTACAATTTCGACGCCAAGGCGCCCGACGGGACGAGGCACTACCGGGAGTTCACGACGCCTTATGCGGGGCTGCCGCAGGTCATCCGGGGGGACGGCCTCTACCAGGTCCAGCAGCGGTTCGGGCTGTACCGCTGGCACATCATGGACCCCATCCGGTTCGAAAAGGACCTGCGGGTGACCATCCAGGCTCTCGGCTGGAGGTCGGGGGGGCGGTACCTGCCGCTCCAGGACGACATCGCTTCGGTCGCCTACTGGTACCAGACCGAGCCGCACGCCAAGTTCCCGAAGCTGCCCGACAAGGACTATCTGGAAATCATCTGAAGAGCGGGCCCGGAGCCGCGATCAGTTCAAGCCGATCTGCTCGAGGACGGACTGGATGTAGTCCCCGGGGGGGTCGGTCTTGGCTTCGTAGGCGCTCTTGAGGGCGGCGATCTCGCGGACGAAGGGCGCGAAGTCCGAGGGATCGCTCCAGTTGGCCATCGTCAGCCGCTCGAGGCTGTCCTTGAGCGCCGGGACGTTGACGATGTCCTCCAGAAAGGCCGGCAGGACGCCCGATTCCTTGTCGCAGAAACGGACGATGCGGAAGTAGACCTTGCGGAGGACCTCCTGTTGGTTGAGGATCTCCTGCTTGAGGAGGAACAGGTCCTTGACCGACTCGGTGCGGGTCAGCTGGTCGTGGAGGTCGCGGGCCGCGGCGCAGATCCTGTCGATGGCCGCCACGAAGGACTCGCCGTCGAGCATGGCCGTCGTGCCGACCTCGAAGAAGCCGAGCTCGATGCCGTTGTTGATGGGCTCGGACTTGCGGTACTCGGCGAGGACCTTCGACAGCGATTCCGTGCTCCGGGCCTGATCGGGGACGATGTCCTCGATCGATTCCGGGACGGAGGCGGGGGCGTCGTCGTCAAGCCATTCGCCGGAGGGTTCGGCGGCGGGGCCGGAGGACGGCTTTTCGGGCAGGGCGTCGCCGGCCTCGCGGGGGGCGGGGATGTCGTCCCAGCCGGGATCGCTTTCGGGGAATTCCGCGGTCTCGGGCAGGTCGTCGGAGGGCGTGGCGGAATAGGCGGCCGGTTCGGACACGGGATCGGGGGCGGACGCGGAGGCGGCGCCGGGAGCGGGAGCCGCGGCCTGTTCCGGCTCGGGCACCGGGTCGGGCTCGAAGGGGGGGGGGCCGGGCGCGGTCTCGGGGGCCGGGGGCCCGGCGGGAGCGGCCGCCGGGGCGGCGTCCTGGGCCTCGGAGCCGTTGGACGAGGACAGGATGGCCTGGACCTTCTTCATCTTGAGCAGCTCGCGGGACCAGTCGACCTCGGCGGCAGGGCCTTCGGGGAAGCCGGGCAGCTCGGGTGCGATCGCGGCATGGCCCTCGAGCTGGTCCCTGAGGGAGGCGGACTGTTCGGCGGCGCGGCGTCGGACCCCGTCGAGCTCGCGGTTGAGCTCCTCGATGGCTTGGAGCTCCTCGATGGACACGGCAGCGGCCTTTTCCATCTGCGACTGGTGATTGAGGGCCCGGTCGACATGCTCCCGGATGCGGGTCTGGAGGCTTTCACGGGCCGATTCGAGCTCGGCCATGACGGCCCGGTGCTTTTCGAGGATCCCGCGGACCGTCTCGAACTCCCGGCGGGCGGCCTCGATCTTCTTCCGGGCTTCCTCTTTTTCCCGGGTGATCTTCTCCAGGAGGCCCTGTTCGACCTGGTTCTTCTGGGCCGTGTAGAGCTCCTCCATCCGCTTCTCGATGTCGGCGATGGCGGAGACGTGGGACGAGCCGGCGCGGCTCTCGTTGGCGTTCAGCATGATGCCCTCCTTGTTTCCATGCTCGTGACGATCGCGATGCGTTCGCGCTCCTGTCGTTCGACGCGTCCAGTGTGCCGGAGGGGACGCGGCGCGACAATCACCTTTTCTGGCGATTGGCGGAGGGATTTTGCCTCACTTCTCCTCATCGCGAGGGGGGAGGCACGGACGCCGCGCGGGGCGCTCAGCTTTGGACGGAGGACGGGACGGTCTGTCCCTTGCCGTAGAGGTGGTTGATGAGGATCATGATGCCGGTGGGGATGCCGTGCTGGAACTCGACGCCCATCTCGTAGAGGCCGCTGGCGATGGCCCGGATCCAGCGGACCTCGGCCCGGACCTTGGCGACCTGTTTCGACTTGGAGAGATAGAGCGTGATCTTCAGGGACGAGCCCTGTTCGAAGAAGACGTCGGTGACGATGCGCGCGCCGCCGAGGGAGATGTCGTGGGTCAGGGCGTTGATGATTTGGGGCTCGCTGTGGGGACCTGAGGAGGGGACCTCGATGTGGACCCGGTTCTCCTCGAGGATCCTTCGCTCTTTCCTGTTGTCTTTGGTCACCGGCGCACGTTTCCTTTACCGGCGCACGCGGGCCGCCGGCGCTCTGTCCTTTCGCTCCGATGATATACCCCCCCGCGCCGGCGTCCATAGCCGCGGGGGATGAAACAGGGGGGGATAATCCCTCACCCCCCAAAATCGGGGGACATGACACCTATTTCCTTATTTCCCTGACCCCCTTTCGCGGCCCCCTTTCGAGAGCCCGATCTTGGGGCCATGAGTTCAATAATGAAGGGCAACACTCGAGGCGGATCTGTGGACAGGCGCTATCATAGGCGCAAATGGCAGAATATTCTAGACATCTGATAGAGAGAGCGGGGGAGGCTGGGTGGAGGCGATTGCAGGGGTGCAGGAGGCGGGGGCGAGGCAGCGGGGCTAGAGGGTGAAAAACAGGAAGTGTGCCCCCGGATCAAAGGAGGGCGAGGAGGTCGAGGGGCGCGGCGATGACGGCGGCGGCGCCGTGGGCGCGGAGCTCCTCCTCGGTGCGGAAGCCCCAGAGGGCCCCGACAGGGACCATGCCGGCCGCGACCGCGGTCTGCATGTCGATCATGGTGTCGCCCAGGAAGAGGCAGGAGGAGGGGGGAACACCCAGGGCCGAGGCGATGTCCAGGGCCGTGGCGGGGTCGGGCTTGAGCGGCTGGTCGGGGAGGGCCCCGCGGACGGCGGCGAATGGGTGGCCGGGGAGAAGCTCGCGGACCATGGCTTCTGTGAAGGGGTGGGACTTGTTCGAGAGGACGGCGGATTTGATGCTGCGGGCTTCGAGGGCCCTGAGGAGGTCCGTGATGCCGGGATAGGGGCGGCTGTTGAGGCGCCAGGCTGCGGCGTACTCGCGTCGGTAGTCACGGATGATGGCCTCGACGTCGTCATCGGAAAGGGGAGAAGGGGGGGTAGGCGCGGGAGAGGGAGCGGGCGAGGGAGTGACGGGAACGGCGGGGGAGGATGTGGAGGAGTGGGAGGAGTGGGAGGAGAGGGAGGAGGAAGGCGAGGCGGAGGAGGAAGAAGGTGAGGAGGGGGAGGCGGAAGGGGATGGCGCGGAGGGGGACGGCGTCGATGGGGACGGCGTGGCGAAAGCCCTGCGGACGGCTTCGCCGATGCCTTCGCCGACGATCCTCTTATAAGCCTCCGCGGAATGGGGCGGAAGCCCGCGGGCCCGGAGGACGGTGTTCATGGCCCCGGCGATGTCGTCGAGGGTGTCGAGAAGCGTCCCGTCCAGATCGAAGATGACCGCAGAAATGGGGGACATGATACCTATTTCCCATTTTTATGGAGGTCGCGGAGGCGGGCGTAGGTGCGCCATCCGTGGGCGAGGCGCGTCCGGTCCTCTTCGGTCAGCTCGCGGCGGACCTTGGCCGGGACGCCGGAGACGATGACGCCCGGCGGGACCTGCATTCCCTCGGGGACGACGGCCCCGGCCGCGACGACCGAGCCCCGGCCGATGCGGGCGGCGGAGAGGACCGTGGCGCCCATGGCCACGAGGGCGTCGTCCTCGATGACGGCGGCGTGGAGGATGGCCCCGTGGCCGACGGTCACCCGGGCGCCGATGAGGCAGGGGAGGTCGCGGTCGACGTGGATGATCGTGCCGTCCTGGATGTTGGCGTCCTCGCCGACCTCGATCCCGCCGCCTTCCATGTCGGCCCGCAGGACACAGTGGAACCAGACGCTGGCCCCGCGGCGGATGGTGACATTGCCGGCCACGACCGCGCCCGGCGCGACCCAGGCCTCCGGGTGGATCGCGGGAGTGCCCAGCGTTCGCACGACTCCGTGATCGTCCATCGTTCTTTCTCCTCGCAGCGAAAAAAGATAATTCTATCATGCTTGCTCCGGAGGCGCCACAGCGGGGGGCCGACCTTATCGTTTTTGGCCCCAAAAATGATGATTAGCCCCTCCCGCCAAACTGATGGCCTTTCGCGCGGCGCTTACAATTCGTTTATACACAATAATATAATTTGGTCCGACCCCAACTTGAATAATTCTTATTAAAATGGTAGGATTTGGGCGGAACCCATGCATAGCCGTGTTGCCGCGCCCCGATCCGCCCGCCCCGCTCGACCCGCTCGTGCCGCCCGCCCCGCTCGCGCCGCCGTTCCGCCGCAGGCCGCGTCGAGTCCGAGCCCCCCGCCGTCCGCCCGGGAGACCGCGTCCGCCGGCTTCTCCGAGAACGCCCTGAAGATCCTCAGGGCCCGCTATTTCCTCAAGGACGAGACGGGAGGGCTCGTCGACAAGTCGCCCGAGGACCTCTTCCGGCGCGTCGCCGGCCATGTCGCCTCGGCCGAGAGGACGAGGGCCCTGCGCGACCGGTACGCCGGCGAGTTCCTGCGGATCATGATGGCCCGCGACTTCCTGCCCAACAGCCCGACCCTGACCGGGGCCGGCCGCGGCATGTGCCTGAGCGCCTGCTTCGTCCTGCCCATCGAGGACTCCCTCGACGCGATCTTCGAGACCGTCAAGAACGCGGCGCTCGTCCACAAGGAGGGGGGCGGCACGGGCTTCGACTTCAGCCGCCTGCGGCCCAAGGGCAGCTTCGTCCGCAAGACCCAGGGCGTGGCCTCGGGGCCGGTCTCGTTCCTCAAGGTCATCGACGCGGCGACGGAGGCCGTCAAGCAGGGCGGCACGCGGCGCGGGGCCAACATGGGCATCCTGCGCGTCGACCATCCCGACATCGAGGAGTTCGTCCGGATGAAGGTCGACGGCCAGAGCGTCGCCAACTTCAACATCTCCGTGGCCGTCACCGACGCGTTCATGGACGCCGTGCGCGCCGGGACGCCCTACGATCTCCTCGACCCGCGCACGGGCCTGCCCGCCGGACGCAGGGACGCCCGGGCCGTGTATCAGGCGATCGTCGAGGCCGCCTGGGCCGTCGGCGACCCGGGGCTCGTCTTCATCGACAGGATCAACAGGTCCAACCCGACGGCCGGGCTCGGGCCCATCCGGGCCACCAATCCCTGCGGCGAGCAGCCCCTCCATGACTACGAGTCCTGCAACCTCGGGTCGATCAACCTGGCCAACTTCCGCGACTCCCGGCGCAAGGACTTCTTCGATTGGGCGCGGTTCGCGCAAGTCATCAAGCTGGGCGTGCGCTTCCTGGACAACGTCATCGACGTCAACAAATACCCTCTCCCGCAGATCGGGGAGATGTCGCGGGCCAACCGGCGCATCGGGCTGGGGATCATGGGCTGGGCCGACCTCCTGCTCCTGATGGGCGTCAGGTACGACTCGGCGAAGGCCCTGGCGCTGGCGGGAAAGGTCGCGGCCTTCCTGCGCCGGGAGGCCGCGGCCGCGTCGCGGGAGCTGGCCGGCGAGCGGGGCAGCTTCCCGAACATCGGGCGGTCCGTCCACAAGGGGACGAAGATGCGCAACGCGACCGTCCTGACCATCGCCCCGACGGGGACCATTTCGCGCATCGCGGGCTGCTCGTCGGCGATCGAGCCGGTCTTCGCCTTCGAGATCACCTCGAAGATCCTCGACACGGAGATCAAGGACGTCCACCCGATCTATGCGGAATGGGCGGCGAAGAACGCGGGACGGCCGCTGCCGGACCACTTCGTCTCGGCCCACGAGATCGCGCCGGAGTGGCACGTGAGGACCCAGGCGGCCTTCCAGAAGCACGTCGACAACTCCGTCTCGAAGACCGTCAATTTTCCCCACGCGGCGACGGTCGAGGACGTCGAGAAGGCTTTCGACCTGGCCTGGGACCTGGGGACGAAGGGCATCACGATCTACCGGGACGGCTGCCGGGAGAGCCAGGTCCTCTACAAGAATGGGACCGAGGTCCTCTATCCGCAGGAGCGGCCGGCCTCGCTGCCGTCGGTGACGGACAAGATCAAGACGGGGTTCGGCAACCTCTACGTGACGATCACCTTCCACAACCAGAAGCCGTTCGAGGTCTTCGCCTCGATCGGCAAGAGCGGGTATTCGACGATGGCCGACGCCGAGGCCCTCGGGAGGCTCGTGTCGCTGGCCCTGCGGAGCGGGGTCGAGCCGGACGAGGTCGTCCGGCAGCTCAAGGCGATCGGCGGGTCGGAGCCGATCTTCACCGAGGGCGGCCTCGTCCAGTCGATCCCGGACGCCATCGCCAAGATCCTGGAGAAGCACGTCGGCGAGGTCCGCATGAGCGCCAAGGACTTCTACACGCTGCGCTGCAAGATCTGCGGGGCGCCGCTGCCGGACGAGAAGTGCCCCGTGTGCCTGAACTGCGGCTGGAGCAAGTGCGCGTGAGGGCGGCCCGGCCCGCAGCGGCTGAACTTGCGGCGGGGGCGGGTTTCTGGTATCTATTGTCCGACGCGGACGGGTGGCGCCCGCCGGATCGAAAAAACGGCCGAGGCTGCGGCGATGCAGGACGGCGAGCCGGAGCGTCCGTATCTCGAAAAGAGAGGTGAGACGATGAAAAGATTGGCAGTCGCCCTGATCCTCCTGACGGCTTTCACGGGGGCCTCGTTCGCCAAGGACGGGAACTTCGGGCTCGGGATCATCTTCGGTGAGCCGACCGGCGTGAGCTTCAAGCTCTGGACCGGGAAGACGACGGCCTTCGACGCGGCGGCCGCCTGGTCGTTCGTCGGCGGGACGTATTTCCAGGTCCACGGCGACTTCCTCTTCCACAACTTCGACCTGTTCGAGGTCGAGACGGGCGAGATGGCCCTCTATTACGGGTTCGGCGGCCGGGTCAAGCTGGCCGGGGAGGGCGGCGAAACGAAGTTCAGCCTGCGCGTGCCGCTGGGCATCTCCTACCAGTTCGAAAGGACGGCCATCGAGCTGTTCCTCGAGGTCGCGCCCATGCTCGACCTGACCCCCAAGACCCAGGGCAGCATCTCCGGCGGCATCGGCTTCCGCTACTTCTTTTAGTTTAGTTGGGGTCGGACCACGAATTTTTCTTTGAAATCAATTAGATAGAGGCGTTTTTTTGGTCGGTCCAAACTGATGGGCTTGCGTTTTTGGGCTCAAAAACGTGCAGCTAGGGCACTCGTGGCCGCAATGGCCGTCCTGTTCGCTCCAGCAGCGACCCTAGCCGCCCCCGCCTCGCTCGCCCAGGAGAAGCCTCCCGATTCGTCCGAGCCCTCCGAATCCTCGGGGACCGAATCGTTCCGTTCCTTCAGTCCCTTCCCGATCCTGATGTACGACACCG
>JBBIGP010000047.1:17227-21824 GCA_037447475.1 Candidatus Aminicenantota bacterium | reverse complement strand
CGCGGGGAGTGGCGGCGGCCAGGGCCCGCATGTATTTATAGACGTCGGCGGTGGAGGTCAGGATGTCGCGGGCGCCGGCAGCCGATCCGTTGCTTTATGAGCATGGACCATGAAGCTCCTCCTCCCGGATGATGAAGACAGTCGGGAAGACAATGGATTTGCCCCGGCCGGTCAAGCATTCGGGGCATTCGGGGTCGGACCACAAATTTATAAACTGATGAAGCTGCGAGGAAAACAAGCTATCTTTTTGATTATGTGCCTTTTCCTGAGGTCCGACCCCGGATATAATAGAGCCATGAGCATCGGCAGGGCGCATAGGGCCGTTACGCGCGTCGATGCGCGCGTCGCGTGCGCCTTATTCGCAGGGCTGATACTTGCGCTGTCGGCGGCAGCGATGGCGGCGGGTGCATCGCGGGACGCGGGGGCTTCCTGGGTGGCGAGCCGGATGCCCGCTCCCGCGCAGAAGACGCCCGCGCTGTCCGTCGAAGCCCGCGTCAACCGGATCTTCGAGCGCTTCGGCCGGGACGACACGCCGGGCTGTGTCGTCGGCGTCGCCGTCGAGGGCAGATCCGTCCTCGTCCGGGCCTACGGCATGGCCAATCTCGAGCAGGGTGTGAAGCTTCGTCCGGACACCGTCTTCGAATCGGGCTCGGTGGCCAAGCAGTTCACGGCGGCGGCGGTCGCCCTGCTTTGCCAGGACGGCAAGCTCGCGCTCGACGACCCCGTGCGGAGATACGTCCCCGAGCTGCCCGACTTCGGCACGCCCATCCTCGTCCGCCATCTCCTCAACCACACGAGCGGCCTGAGGTGCCAATGGGCCCTGCTGAGCCTGGCCGGGCGACCGCCGGGGAGAGTCATGCATACGATGGCCGAGATCCTGGCCCTCGTCGCCCGGATGAGGGAATTGAATTTCGCGCCGGGCGAGGAGTTTCTCTACTGCAACACAGGGTACGCGCTGCTCGGCGTCATCGTCGCCAGAGTCTCCGGGAAGAGCCTGGACGCGTTCTGCCGCGAGCGGTTGTTCGGCCCTCTGGGCATGACCCGCACCCGGTGGCGCGACGACTTCGCCCTGATCGTCCCGGGCCGGGCTTCGGCTTACGGGCGGCGGAACGACGGAACGTTCTTTCTGAACCTGCCGTTCACCGAGGTCATCGGAAGCGGCGGCCTGCTGACGACGGCGGGCGACCTGCTCATCTGGAACGAGCACCTCGACAGCCCCAGCCCGAGCGTCGGAGGGCAGGCCCTCGTCGACCAGCTAGAGACGCGGGGGCGGCTCAACGACGGGTTCGAGAACGAATACGCCCAGGGGTTGTACGTCGGCAAATACAAGGGCGTTCGCGAGGTCAGCCACGGCGGCTTGACGGCCGGCTATCAAGCGTTCCTGGCCCGCTATCCGGAAGCGCGCCTGTCGATCGTGGTCCTGAGCAACCTGGCCGGATCGGCGCCGGACCGGCTGGGCCGCGAGGTCGCCGATATCTACCTCGCCGGGAAGCTCGGGCCGCCGGAGAAGCTCGTCGTCATGCCCGTGGCCGCCGAGACGCTCCGGAAATTCACCGGCGTCTACCGGGAGCCGCTGACGGACGCCGCCCTGCGGATCGAGATGGACAAGGACGGCAAAACGCTGCGGATCGGGAGTCAGCAGGTCTATGCCCTATCGGCGACCGAGTTCGTTACGGCCGACGGCTCGCGGCGGCTCGCGTTCGAAGCCGGGCCGCCGGGCTCGCCGCTGAGGATGCGGGAATCGGACGGGCGCGCGAAGCCTCGGCTGTGGGAAGCCGTGCCCGCCTTCGCTCCGGGGCCGGACGAGCTCGCGGCCTATGTCGGCGACTATCGCAGCGAGGAGATCGATACGACGTATTCGGTGTATGTTGAGGGGGGCAAGCTCTATGGACGCTTCCGCCCGGCATGGCGGTTCGAGATGTCCCCCATTTACAAAGACGCTTTCGAGGACCGCGGCGACGTCTTCCTGTTCACGCGGGATGAATCAGGACGGATCGACGGCCTCCGAGTCTATGCCGACCGCGTCCGCCGCCTCCGCTTTATAAGGGTCGGACCACAATAATTTTATTGTGGTCTGACCCCAAATAAGGAAATGCTGAGGGGGGGGACGGTCAGCTTTTTGCCGAAGGGGGCGTTGGGGATCTCCTTGACCGCGACTCCGGGAGGCTTTCCCGGCACGTTGCACGCCTGCGGGTCGTCGCCCGCGATGAGAAAGAGCCGGGCCGTTCTCGGCAGCTTCAGCTTCCCGGCGTCGAGCCGCAGGGTCACCGCCCGCCTCGTCGGGTTGACGATCGAGACCGTCAACTCGCGCTTCTCCTCGTCCTTCCAGCAGGCCATGACCTCGAGCGGCTCCGCGCTCCCAGTGACCGCGACCGGGACCGTTCCGAACTCTTTGCGATACAGCGCCAGGACGACGCCCGTCGAATCGAGGACCGCCTCCGTCTTCGACGTCTTGATGGCCCCGATGACGTTGACCGTCTGGGCGTAGTTGGCCATGTCATAGATGTCGCTCTGCCGGGCGAATTCGTGGAGCGCGGCCGCCACGCCCAGCGCGTCCTTGAGGAAATACTGGGTGCCCAGCTCGCCGTAGACATGCGGCCCGTACCAGTAATTCCACTCGTCGAGGGCCACCGGCACCGGCTCGGGCCTCAGCGTCGGGATCTCGGCCCGGTACTTGCGGTGGGCCTCGGCGATCCGCCGCACCGCGTTCGGCATCTGCATGACGTGCCCCATCAAGCCCGGCTTCTCCTGGACGTAGAAATGCTCGCTGATGAGGTCCATGTGGTTCGAGGCCTCGGCCAGCATGGTCTCGCTCCACCGCCCGACCTCGCCCACGGCCACGACCTTGATGGACGGGTCCATCGCTTTCATGGCCACGGCGAACTGGGTGTGCTTGCGGACGTAGTCGGCGAGCGGCATGTGCCCGAGCTGCCAGCTGCCGTACATCTCGTTGCCGATGGCCCAATGCGTGACGCCCCACGGCTCGGCGCGCCCGTTGGCCGCCCGGAGCCTGCCCATCCGCGTGTCGGCCGCCCCGTTAACGTACTCCAGCTGCTCGAGGGCCATGACGACGTCGCCCAGCCCGCTGTTGACCGTGATGTACGGCTCGGAACCGATGAGGCGCATTAGGTCGAGGAACTCGTGGACCCCGACGTCGTTGTGCTCGACCCCCAGCCAGGCCGGGTTCTTGCGCGGCGGCCGCCGGTCGCGATCGCCGATGCCGTCGCGCCAGTCATAGCCGCTGACGAAGTTGCCGCCCGGCCAGCGGTAGACCGGCGAGTCGAGCTCCTTGAGCAGGGCCAGAACCTCGGGCCGGAAGCCCTCGACGTTGTCGGCCGGCATGATCGAGACCGTGCCGACCTTGAACCAGCCGCGGCCCGTCGAGACGATCTCGAGCCGCGCGCTTTCGCTAGACGCCCCGGCCGTGAACGCGAAGGGGAACGTTTTATATGTGGGGCCCAACCCCTTGAACTCAACAATCTGCCGCGCGCCGGGGTCCTCCCCCCACACGAGGCTGACCCTGACGGGCGCCGCGCCCGTCTCCCCGGCCAGCACGATCCGTCCCGCATACTCCTTGCCTTCGACCAGCGCCAGCTCTCCCTGGACGATCCCCGCCGGCCCCCGTCCTCCCAGCATCACGCGCGGCGTGTGCTCGCCCGTGAACGGCCGGACCTTGTCCATTCGGACGAGGCCGGCCTCGCCGACGGGTTTCCACGGCGACTCGCCCTCCCCGACCGGCTGGAAGAACTTGCGGTCCTCGAGCATCTCCGCCCAGATGCCTTGGTAGATGCAGCGGCCCAGGTGCTCGATGAACTGGCCGTAGATGTACTTGGACATCGGCTTGCCGGTCTTTTCGGCATCGATCGCCATCCGCGGCGGCGCGGGTTCCCGGCCGGAAAGCCAGGTCAGCTCAATGTCGTCAAACCAGGCCTTGCCCGTGGACCGTCCCCAGCCGCCGAGCAGGCAGGTGATCTCCAGGCCGTCGTTGGCGCCGACGTCGAATTCGTGATCGACCTCGGTCCAATCCCGCGTCCCGGCGAGCGGCGCCGTCCGCCACGCCTGCTCCCCATGGACGTTGATCATCGCCCCGCGGCCCGAGCCGGGCTCGACGTTCTCCGTCTTGATGAAGCCGCTCAGCCGGTAGCGCGAATAGGGACGGACGGGGACGGACGTCACCCACGAGGCGTCGGCGCCGGCCTCCGACGAGATCAAGACGCAGCGTTCGCCCGTGCGTCCGGGCGATTCGACCTTGAACGTCGCCTCGCCCCGCTGCCAGCGCCGCGGCCGCCAGCCCGCGGGGCGCTCGCCGTCCATCTCCTCGAACGAGCCGTTCTTGACGAACTGGGCGACCCCGGCGAACTCGTCCGCCGCGTCCGGCGCCCCGGACTTGCAGCCCGGCAACGCCGCAAGGAGCAGGCAAGCCGCAAAGAGCGCGACCATCGCTCCGGCAGGTTTTGTGCGATGTTCCATGGATCCCTCCTTCCCGACCTTCCCCGGCGGCCGCCGGCCTACTTGCGGGTCCTTTCTAGAAGATCTTCCCATATCTCCCTGAGCCCTTGGCCCTGAGTGATGGAGGCGATGATGTCGGCGACGATGT
>JBBIGP010000047.1:0-17127 GCA_037447475.1 Candidatus Aminicenantota bacterium | reverse complement strand
AAGGCGCCCACGACGCGGCCCGCGACCTCGAGGCCTGCGCCCGCTGCTTCTTCACTCTCCTCGGGCAGGGCCAACTAAGGATTTGATAGAATTGTGATTGGGGTTGTGATTGGGGTCGGACCTCAGCATATCAATTATTATCTGCGTGTTATATCTGTTTCGGGCCTAAGAAGTGGACTTTATTCTTCTTTTTCAGGGCTAAAAATGCGTTTTCTTGTAAGTAAAATCAGCCCGTTTTCTTTTTTTGGGGTCAAAAACATCGATTTACAACTGAAGTCGGCCTATAATTATTATTCTAACTTATTGATAATAATAATTATGCTGTGGTCCGACCCTATTTAATCTTCCACTCGTGGACGCCGGCCGACCACTCCTTTTGCAGCTGGACCTCGAGGCGGAGGGCCGTCGTCCGGACGGGGGAGAACTTGACGATGTTCCAGGCGTCCTTGGCCGTCCCGTACTCGCCGGCGGCCTTGACCGGGACCCAGGCCCCGCCCGACAGGTAATAGAGGCGCCAGGACCCGGGCACCCGGCACCCGCCGCCGCCCGTGTCGTCGAACCAGTAGACCGAGGTCTCCGACACCGTGACAGGGCGCTCGAACTCGTACTCGAGCCACTCGAGCGAGCCCCGCTTGGGCCACCAGTGCATGTAGCCGACGGCGTCGTCGGAGCTTTCGGGCTCGAACTGGTCGTTGGCCCGCTGGGGATTGACGGCCCGTTCGGAGGCCGTGACCTTGGCCTTAGCAGACAGGCCAGGCTCGCGGGCGACGCGGGCCCTGGCCGGGTCTCGGGCCAGCCAGACGGCCATCTCCCCCTTGCCGCGGTTGGCCCAGGCGTAGTACGGGATAAGGGTCAGGGTCTTTTTTTCGCTGACGATGCGGCCGCCCTTTTCGCTGACGGCCTCGGCGGCGCCGGTGATGACCGTGACGCCGCCCAGGAGGCCGGGCCGGTGCTCGGCGGCGAGGGCCGCGCCGTCGGGCAGGACGAGGTTGGCCACGCGCCCGTCGTTGTCGGGCCATTCGGCGCAGTAGACGAGCGGGCCGCGCTCGACGGCGACAAGGCCGCGGTCGGCCTCGACGGCCTCGTGGGCGACGACGCGCCGGACGGGCATCGGCAGGCTCAGCTCGACGGTATCGCCGCTCTGCCACGTGCGCGTGACGAGGGCGTAGCCTTTGTCGAGCCAGAGGTCGACCGCCTCACCGTTGACCTTGAGCGTCGGACGTCCCGCGTCGTCTTCTGCATACGTATAGAGGTCGGACGGCACGGGCCGGTTCAGGGCCCAGCCGGGGACGCGCACGGCGAGGGTCAGGGCGGCGGGAGCGGCCGGTTTGACTTCGATCCGGATGTCGCCTGTCCACGGATACTCGGTCGTTTGAACGATCTCGAGCTCGTGGCGGCCGGCGCGGACCTTGGCCGAGCCTTGGGCGAAGAGATTGACGTAGACCTTGTCGTCCGTGGCCGCGTAGAAGTAGCCGGGCACGGAGGTCAGGATGCGGGCGACGTTGGGCGGGCAGCAGGCGCAGCTGAACCACGGCACGCGCTCGTGCTGGCCGAACGAGGCCAGGGGGTTGGGATAGAAGAAGCGGTCGCCCGAGAGCGAGATGCCGGACAGGACGCCGTTGTAGAGGATGCGCTCCATGATGTCGGCGTACTTGGCGTCGAGGCCCAGGCGCTGCATCCGGGAGTTCCAGAGGAAGGTGGCGATGTTGGCGCAGGTCTCGGCGTAGGCGCTGGCGTTCGGCAGGCGGTAGGGCGGGCCGTAGCCCTCCCAGGAGCCGGCGGCGCCGATGCCGCCCGTGACGTAGAGCTTGGTGCCGACGACGTCGGCCCAGATGCGCTCGAGTGCGGCGAGGTAGGCGGCGTCGCCGGTCAGGGCGGCGATGTCGGCCGCGCCGGCGTACATGTAGCCGGCCCGAACGGCGTGCCCGACGGCCGTCGTCTGCTCGACGAACGGGACGTGGTCCTGGGCGTACTCGCCGTAGAGGAGCTCGTCGGCGCCGGAGCGTGCGTTGCGCTTGTAGGGGATGCGGCCCTCTTCCTTGCCGCGGACGTCGATGAAGAACTTCGCCAGGTCGAGGTACTTGCGAGTGCCGGTGACGCGGTAGAGCTTGACGAGACCGATCTCGATCTCCTGGTGGCCGGGGGGATTGACGCGCCTGCCCGGGCCGAACTCGCGGGCGACGAGATCGGCGCTCTTGACGGCGACATCGAGAAGGCTCTTCTTGCCGGTCGCCTGGTAATGGGCGACGGCCGCTTCGTAGAGATGGCCGACGTTGTAAAGCTCGTGGCTCATGTAGAGATGAGTCCAGCGGTCCTCGCCGAGCCAGGGCTGGGGCGGGGGGCCGCCAATCGTCCGGGCCGCGTAGAGGTAGCCGTCGGGCTCCTGGGCCGCGGCGATCTTGGCGATGAGGCCGTCGACGTAGCTTTCGAGCTCGGGGTCGGCGTGGGTCGCCAGGGCGTAAGAGGCCGCCTCGATGATCTTGAAGACGTCGGAGTCGTCGAACGGGTAGCGGGTGCAGTACCGGCCGTCCGTGGCCCCGCCGAGCGCGGCCTCGGCCAGCTCGAAGTTGCGGACCCGGCCCGTCTCCTCGCTCTGCTTGAAGTTGTGGGGGATGGTCACCGTGCGGTTGGTCTCCAGGCGCGGGGCCCAGAAGGCGTCGGTCAGCTTGACATCGGTGAACGGCACGGGCTTGGCCGGATAGTCGGGCTTGGGCCCCGCGCATCCCGAAAAGGCCAAGGCGGCGGCCGCGAAGGCCAGCGATCCGGCGATTCGCGATTTTTTCATCGAGCTCCTCCTATTTCCGAAATATCCAGACGGCCATTTCGCCGTCGCCGCGGTGGGCCCAGGCGTAGTACGGGATGAGGACGAGGGGGTGCGGGGAGAGCCGGGCGTTCGGGGCCAAACGGCGGCGGGCGACCGGCGGCGCGTGGTCCTCGTCGTCGGCCGCGGCGTCTTTCCCGGCGGCCTCGCGGACCATCGACACGTCCGAGGGATCGGCGGCGAGCGCCTCTCCGGCGAGGACGACGACCCCTCCGAGCAGATCGGGCCGCATCTCGGGAAGGAGATCCGCCTCGTCGGGGAGCACGAGGTTCAGCGCCCGGCCTCCGTTGTCGGGCCATTCGGCGCAATAGACGAGAGGGCCGCGCTCGACGGCCACCATGCCCTCGTTGTCCTTGACGGCAAAATGGGCCGCGACGCGGCGCGGCTCCATGGGCAGATCGATCTCGATCGCGTCCCCTTTCTTCCAGGAGCGACGTATCACGGCGAAGCCGTTCTCGAGGGACACGGGCACGGGGTTCCCGTTGACGCGGAGCGAGACGGCTTCTTCGGCCATCGCCCCGCTCCCCTCACCCGCCGGGCCCGCCTCGCCGGCCACCCCGGCCGCGGCCTCAACGCTTCCTTCTTCATGCCGATAGAGGTCGGTCGGCACGGGCTCGCCGCGGGCCCAACCGGGGATGCGGACGTGAACGGCGAACGTCCTCTTTCGCTCCGGCTCGAGCGTGATGCGGACGGCACCGTCCCACGGGTAGCGCGTCTCCTGGACGATCACGACGGGCCGCCCTCCGACCTCGACCGCCGCCTCGCCGGCGACGAACAGGTTGACGTAGAGCGCGTCGCTTCGCGTCGCATAAACATATCCCGGCATCGAAGGCAGGAAACGGCTGACGTTCCCCGGACAGCAGGCCACCCCGAACCACGGGGCCCGCCCCGCCCGGCCCTTGTTGAATTGGTACTTCCCGTCCGATTCGAGCGGATTGGGGTAGAAGAAGAGCGTCCCGTCGAGCGACACGCCGGCCAGCACGCCGTTGACCATGGCCCGCTCCATGACGTCGATGTAGGCGGCCTCGCCCGTCGACAGGAACATCCGGTGGTTCCAGAGGACCATGCCGATCGAGGCGCAGGTCTCGAGGTAGCCGGTGAGGTTGGGCAGCTCGTAGTCCCCGCCGAACCGCTCCCGGTCGTGGCGCGAGCCGACCCCGCCCGTGAGATACATCTTGCGCCCGGCGACGTTCTCCCAGAGCCGCCGGACGGCCTCGAAATAGGCCCGGTCCCCCGTCAGGGCGGCGACGTCGGCCATCGCCGAGGCCATGTACGTGAGCCGCACGGCGTGCCCGACCGCCTCGTCCTGCTCAAGGACGGGCTTGTGGGCCTGGATCTGGGCCGGGTCGTTGTAGATGGCGAAGCGGTTCCCCGGCGGATATGGCCTCAGCTCGACGCCGCGGCCGCGCTGCTCGAGAAAGTATTTGGCGAGCTTCAGGTACTCGCGATTCCCCGTCAGGCGCCCCAGCTTGACAAGGGCCAGCTCGATCTCCTGATGCCCGGGGAAGCCCCGACGCTTGCCCGGCTCGGGCCCGAAGGTCCGGGCCACGAGGTCGGCGTTCTTCAGGGCGACGTCGAGGAGCGTGCGCTTGCCCGTCGCCATATGGTGGGCGACGGCCGCCTCGTAGAGGTGCCCGGCGTTGTAGAGCTCGTGGCTGACGAGGAGCTCCGACCAGCGCTCCTCGCCCGTTCCCGGCTGGACCTTTCCGGGGCTGGCCGTGCGCGGCGTGTAGAGGTAGCCGTCGGGCTCTTGGGCGGCGGCGATCTTGGCGATGACCGCATCGAGGTAGGCCTCGAGCTCGGGGTCGGGATGGACCATGAGCGAGTACGAGGCGCCCTCGATCGTCTTGTACACGTCCGTGTCGTTGTAGCGCTCGCCCTTGTACTCGCCGTCCATGAGCCCGCCGGCGATGGCGAAATTGTCGATGCGCCCGGTCTCCTCGCACTTGCGGAAGATGGCCGGGATGGTCACGGCCCGGTTCGTCTCGATGCGCGGCGCCCAAAAGTCGTCGCCGACCTTGACGGCCGTGAACGGCACGGGCGTAATGGGGTAGTCGTTGGCCGCGAGCCGCCCGTCGGAACAGGCCAGACTGCAGAAAAGGAAAGCGACCAAGAGAGCCGCGACGCCCGCGCACCCGTTCCGGGGGCGGGCAGCTGATTTCTTTCTATCTGAAGTGTTCATCTGCGATCGCCGGGCTTCCTATGATACCAGTACTGGTCGTGGCCGAGCAACCTCTATCGGGGCCTTCGCCCTGAGAGCGGGGACGCGTACCTGGGGGACATGTCCTCAAGTCCTATATATTGACTTCCTGCCCGGGAATGGGAGAAGAACCCCATAAAACGAGGAAGGAGTCGTATGTCCTCAAATCAGCGGATGACGACGGGGACGGCGCCGGCCGTCCAGCCCTGGCGGTAGCGGATGACCGCCTTTTTCGCGAGCTTCCCGCCGTCGGCCTCGACCGTGACGACATATTCCCCGGGTTCGACCATCCCGGCGCCCGGGCCGCGGAATCTCGGAGCCTGCTGGCCCGTTCTCTGCGGCCTCATGCCCCAGGCGACGCTGTTCAGGCCGGCCTCTCCCATGCCGGTCATCTCGGCGACCACGGTCCCGTAGGGATCGGCGACCGTGACCTTGACCGGCCCGGAGGCCTTGGCCTTGAGGTAGTAGTTGACGATGACCGCGTTCGGCTCGTTGGGCGTGAACAAATGGCTGTCGCCGAGGAGCCGGTAATTGCCCATCCCGCCATAGATCCTCTGGGTCGCCGGCTCGATGTCGAACACGTGAAGATCCGAATTCAGCACCTCCGCCGTCATCTCCTGCAGCGGCGAGATGTCGACGATGTACGCCCCCCGCCCATAGGTCGCCACGACGAGATCGTTCTCGCGGGGATGGATGACCAGGTCGGTGACTTTGACCGAGGGCATCCCGGCCCGGAAAGGCAGCCATTTCTTGCCGCCGTCGACGGTCACATAGACGCCCCACTCGGTGCCGACGAACAGGAGGTCGGGGTTCTTCCGGTCCTGGACGACGACGTTGACGGGCTTGCCGTCGGGCAAGTCCCCGGCGATCGACGTCCAGGTCCCGCCGTAATCGGTCGTTCTGTGGAGCGAGACGCGATAGTCGTCGAGCCGCCAGCCGGTCTTGGCCACGAAGGCCGTGCCCGCCGCATGCGGCGACGGGAAGACGCGGCTGACCCAGAAGCTCGCCGGCCCGCCGGCCGCGGCCAGCTTCGCCGTCCTGTCGATCCACGTCGCCCCGCCGTCGCGCGTGACCTGGACCTTGCCGTCGTCCGCGCCCGTCCAGATGACCCCCGGCTCCGCGGGCGACTCGGCCAGCGTCGTCAGCGTGCAGAACGAGATGTGACCCTCGCCGTGCTGCTTGGCGTCTTCGTTCGTCGTCAGATCGGGGCTGATCTCGCGCCAGGCTTCGCCCCGGTCTAGCGAGCGGAAGACGACCTGCGCCCCCACGTACACGATGGCCGGATTGTGGGGCGACAGGGCGATCGGCGGCGTCCAGTTGAAGCGCAGCGGCGGCGCGCCGGCCGGCCGCGCCGGGGTGATCGTTCTCTTCTCGCCCGTTCTCTGGTCGAGCCGCCACATGGGGCCGAACTCGCGGTTGTTGTAGAGCCAGCGCGAGTCGGTCGGGTCGACGCAGTTGTACATGCCGTCGCCCTCGCCCACGGTCACCCAGTCGGAGAGCGTGATCGACCCCGACCAGCCGTTCGACGGCCCCTTCCAGGAATCGTGGTCCTGGAGGCCGACATAGATGTTGTACGGATCCTCCATGTCCACGCCGAGGGCGTAGATCTCGCCGAGCGGCAGGTTGTAGGCATGATGGCTCGTCCTGCCCCGGTCGTAGGAGATGTTGACCCCGCCGTCGGAGCCGAAGATGAGGCGGTTCGAGTCGAGCGGGTCGACCCACAGGGCCCGCCAGTCGCCGAAGGCCCGGGGCATGACGCCGTCGGTCGGCCAGCCGAGCCCCTTCCAGGTCTTGCCGCCGTCGTTGGTCGAGGCCACCGAGACGCCCGTGATGTAGACGGTCTCGGGGTCGTTCGGATCGAGGCGCAGCTGGTTGAACGAATAGGGGGCCTTGTTGAGGGCGTCCTCGCGGCCGGCGTTGACCTTGCGCCAGGTTTTGCCGGCGTCGTCCGAGCGGAAGACCTCGTTGCCCATGGTCCGCGCGGGCGGGGCCCCGCCGCGCTGCCTGTCCAGCTCGGCTTCCTTGGCCGTGGGCGGGCGCCGGTTGCCGTTCTCGACGACGGCGTAGAGGATCCGCGGGTCCTTTTGGTAGACGTCGAGGCCGATGCGCCCGATGCGCCCCGTCGGCAGCCCGCCGCCGAGCCGCTCCCAGCTCCGGCCGCCGTCGGTCGTCTTGTAGACGGCGCTTTCCGGTCCGCCGAGCTCGTAGTGCCAGGGGAGCCGGACCTTGTCGTACATCGCCGCGTAGAGGGTGTCGGGCGCCGAGCGGACGAGGGCCAGGTCCACGGCCCCGATCCTGTCGTTGACGTAGAGGACCTTGCGCCATGTCTTGCCGCCGTCGGTCGTCTTGAAGACGCCGCGCTCGGCATTATTGGAGAAGAGCCTGCCCATGGAGGCGACGTAAACGATGTCGGGATCGGCGGGATGGATGACCACGCGGGCGATGTGGTGGGAATCGGCCAGGCCCATGTGGGTCCAGGTCTTTCCCGCGTCGACGGACTTCCAGACGCCGTCGCCCGAGCTCGAGCTGCGGGCGCAGTGGGCCTCGCCCGTGCCGGCCCAGACGACGTTCGGGGCGGAGGGGGCCACGGCCAGGTCGCCGATCGAGAGCTTCGGCTGGCCGTCGAAAACGGGCTCGAAGGTCGTGCCGTTGTTGACCGTCTTCCAGACGCCGCCGTTCCGGGTGCCGACGTAGAACGTGTAGAGCTGATCGCGGGCCGGCGTTTCGGGCACGGCGAAGGCCGTCACCCACGACCCGGCCCGGTAGGGGCCGAGGGCCCGGGCGGAGAAACCCTTGAGGAGATTCTCCGTGAACGCCTGCGGGGCCTGGCCCGCCTCTCCGGCCGCGATCAAAATCATGGCGGCCGCGGCGGCCGCTGCGAGCATCCGTGTCCTCATCATGGTCCCTCCTGTCTCGAGTCTTCTATCCGGTCCCGATCCTCCGCCTCTCAGGGCGATTGGCCGGGCGAACTCGCCCTCGGAACGAACCGGCTGATATATTGTATTTCAACCGCCATAATATGAGAAGGATGATTTCGCCTGATCTATTCACGAGTCGATGCGGCTGCAGATGCAAGGCGTGGAGGGTGAAGCTGTACTCCTAGTACTGCGAACCCTTCACAACACAGCAGATGCGGCCGGATCGGCTCGCCCGGAGGGTGAAAATGCCGGTCTTTCTGAGAGGCGCTTGTAAAAAGCCCTGGCAAAAAGCGGAAAGCTGGAGATCCTGCAGATATCGCAGGACCTAGAGAACACATCGGCATTTTCATGAATAGGTCAGGTTCGTTCATCTGCGGCGATGAAAGGGGGGAACGTGGGGACATGTCCAAAGAGCACATATCCCCCATGACCGTGCACCGCGCAGGCGGGAGTTGCCCCGCGGGTCCCGGTAAGTATAATAAGGACTGGAAGCGGGCGGCGATCGCAGTCTAGCGGAGGTTCGCGGAATGAAAGACCTCACGTGCACGCTGGGGCTCGACTTCGGCACCAACTCCGTGCGGGCCCTCATCGTCGACGTCCGGACCGGCGACGAGATCGGGACGGCCATCTTCCCCTATCCGACCGGCGACGCCGGCATCGTCCTCGACGCGAAGGATGCTAACCTCGCCCGACAGAACCCGGCCGACTGGCTGCTCGGCGTCGAGAAGGCCGTGGGCGGCGCCCTGGCCGCCGCCGAGAAGAAGAGCCGCGCGTTCAAGCCCGAACGGATCGTCGGCATCGGCGTCGACACGACCGGCTCGACCCCCCTGCCCGTCGACAAGGCCGGAAAGCCCCTGGCCCTCTACAAAGAGTTCCGCCGCAACCCCAACGCCCACGCCTGGCTGTGGAAGGACCATACCGCCCACGCCGAGGCGGCCGAGATCACGGCCCTGGCCGCCGCCAAGCACCCCGAATACCTGGCCAAGTGCGGCGGGACCTATTCCTCCGAATGGTTCTGGAGCAAGATCCTCCACTGCCTGCGGACCGACGCCAAGGTCGCCTCGGCGGCCTTCTCCTGGGTCGAGTGCGCCGACTACATCCCGGCCGTCCTGACCGGGACGACCGACCCCCTGACGATGAAGCGGAGCCGGTGCGCCGCGGGCCACAAAGCCATGTTCAACGACCGCTGGGGCGGACTGCCGGCCAAGCCGTTCCTGGCCGAGCTCGATCCGCGGCTCGCCGCGCTGCGCGACCGTCTCTACAAGAAGACGCAGACAGCCGACGCGGCGGCCGGCTCCCTGACCAAGGAATGGGCCCGCAAGCTCGGCCTCCGCCCGGGCATCCCGGTCGCCGTCGGGGCCTTCGACGCCCATCTCGGCGCGGTCGGCTCGGGCGTCGCCCCCGGACGGTTCGTCAAGATCGTCGGCACCAGCACCTGCGACGTCTGCGTCTGGCCGGCCTCGAAGAAGCTGCCCGACATCCCCGGGCTCTGCGGCATCGTCGACGGCTCGGTCCTGCCCGGCTTCCTGGGCCTCGAAGCGGGCCAGTCGGCCGTCGGCGACATCTTCAACTGGTTCGTCAACGAGATCCAGCCCGGCGGGCCGCGCAAGGGCTCCCACGAGGCCCTGACCCGCGGCGCAGCGGCCCTCGAGCCTGGCGAGTCGGGCCTGCTCGCCCTCGACTGGCACAACGGCAACCGGACGATCCTCGTCGACCAGCGGCTGACCGGGCTCCTCGTCGGGCTGACGCTGCGCACCCGGCCCGCGGAGATCTACCGGGCCCTCATCGAGGCCACGGCCTTCGGGGCCCTGACCATCATCCGCCGCTTCGAGGACTACGGCGTACCCATCCGCGAGGTCGTCAACTGCGGGGGGATCGCCGAGAAGAACCCCCTCGTCATGCAGATCTACGCCGACGTCACGGGCCTCGAGATGAAGGTCGCCCGCTCGGCCCAGACCTGCGCCCTGGGCGCGGCCATGGCCGGGGCCGTCGCCGCCCGCAGGAAGGGCGGCGGCCACGACACCTTCGCCGAGGCCCAGAAGGCCATGGGCGGGGTCCGCCGCAAGACCTACAAACCCGACAAGCGTCGCCACGCCGTCTATCTCGAGCTCCACGCCCTCTACGGCAAGCTCCACGACGCGTTCGGCACGAAGGAGTGGACGGGGAGCCTTTACGACGTCATGAAGGGCCTCCTGGCCATCAAGGACCGCCAACGGGGAGGAGCGCGATGCTCGAAGAGCTGAAGGACGCCGTCTGGGAAGCGAACCTCGATCTGGCCCGTTCGGGGCTCATCATCCTGACGTTCGGCAACGTCAGCGGCATCGACCGGCGCCGGGGCATCGTGGCCATCAAGCCGAGCGGGGTCGCCTATGACACGCTCAAGGCCGACGACATCGTCCTCGTCGACCTCGAGGGGCGCGTCGTCGAGGGCTGGCTCAACCCTTCGTCCGACACGCCGACCCACATCGAGCTCTACAAGGCCTTTCCCCGGATCGGCGGCGTAGCCCACGCCCACAGCCCGTACGCGACGATGTTCGCCCAGGCCGGCCGCGAGATCCTTTGCCTCGGCACGACCCACGCCGACCAGTTCCGCGGACCGGTCCGGGTGACCCGGCAGCTGACCGAGTCCGAGGTCGCCACGGACTACGAGCGGAACACGGGCCGGGTCATCGTCGAGCGCGTCTCCGGGCACTTCGCACTGGAGAACCCGGCGGTCCTGGTGGCCGGACACGGGCCGTTCGCCTGGGGGGCGACGCCGCACGAGGCCGTCGAGGCGAGCATCGTCCTGGAGCACGTGGCCATGATGGCCTACGGCACGCTGGCCCTCGACCCGCAGAGGCCGCCCCTCGAAAGCCACTTCCAGGAAAAGCACTTCCGCCGCAAGCACGGGCCCGGCGCCACCTACGGGCAGAAAAAAGGAGACCGGACATGACCAACGTCCCCAAGGTCCACCTCGGCCTCGTCGCCGTCAGCCGCGACTGTTTCCCGATCGAGCTCTCCCGCAAGCGCCAGATGCGGGTCGCCCAGGAGTGCCGCAAGGCCGGATTATCCGTCACCCGCATCCCGACCGTCGTCGAGAACGAGAAGGACGTCCTCCAGGCCCTCGCCGAGGTCCGGGCCAAGGGCGTGAACGCCCTAATCATCTATCTCGGCAACTTCGGCCCCGAGGGCCCGACGACCCTGCTCGCCCAGGAATTCGGGGGCCCGGTCATGTTCGCGGCGGCGGCCGAGGAATCGGGCAAGAACCTGGTCGACGGCCGCGGCGACGCCTACTGCGGGTTGCTCAATACTTCCTACAACACGGGATTGCGCCGGCTCAAGGTCCACATCCCCGAGTACCCGGTCGGGACGCCCGAGGAGGTCGCCCGGATGGCCGTCGAATTCGCGCCCGCGGCCCGCGTCCTGCTCGGCCTGCGCCGGCTGAAGATCTTCGCCTTCGGACCGCGGCCCCAGGACTTCCTGGCCTGCAACGCGCCCATCAAGCCCCTCTACGACCTCGGAGTCGAGGTCATGGAGAACAGCGAGCTCGACCTCTACGACGTCTTCCTCCGGGCCGCCGGGGACCGCCGGGTGAAGGCCGTGGCCGCCGACATGGCCAAGGAGCTCGGGGCGGGCAACACCTATCCCGACCTGCTCGCCAAGCTGGCCCAGTTCGAGGTCGCCCTGCTCGAGTTCATGGAGAAGAACCTCGGGGCCTCCGAATTCGGCGTCTTCGCCGACAAGTGCTGGCCGTCGTTCGAGAAGTACTTCGGCTTCGTCCCCTGCTACGTCAACTCCCGCCTCGCGGCCCGCGGCATCCCGGTCGCCTGCGAGGTCGACATCTACGGCGCCCTCAGCGAGTACATCTGCACGTGCGCCACGGAGCTGCCGGCGACCCTCCTCGACATCAACAACACCGTGCCCTACGACATGATCGCCGGGGCCCGCAAGGCCCTCAAGGGCTGGAAGCCGACGGACCTGTTCATGGGCTTCCACTGCGGCAACACCCCGGCGCCCTGCATGGTGGCCCCCGAGATGCGCTACCAGCTCATCATGCACCGGCTGATGGAGCCCGGCAAGGAGCCGGCCATCACCCGCGGCACGCTCGAGGGCCGCATCCGGCCGGGCGGCGTGACCATCTTCCGGCTGCAGTCGACGGCCGATACCGTCCTGCGGTCATACATGGCCGAGGGCGAGGTCCTCGACGTCGACCCCCGCAGCTTCGGCGGCATCGGGGTCATCGGCATCAAGGAGATGGGCCGGTTCTACCGCCACGTCCTCATCGGCAAGCGCTTCCCCCACCACACGGCGGTGGCCTTCGCCCCGGCCGGCAAAACGCTCTGGGCGGCCATGCGGGCCCTGGGCGTCGAGGATGTCTCCTTCAACCGCCCGGCCGGGATGCTCTATCCGGAGGAGAGCCCGTTCGCTTGACTCCTCGGCCGTCCCCGTCAACCATCTTGAGGGACTGTCAAGGAAGGTCGGAAGTGTCGGCAGACCTAGTCGCGCTTGACGATGGAGATGAGCGTGTCTTTCTCCATGCTTCCGGTTTGCACGTTCTGCCAGGGGCTCTGGATCGTGACATCCACGTTGTCGCCCTTCTTATACATGGCCCCCTCTTCGGCAAGCATGATCTCGATCAGTCCCTTGGCCTTGTAGAACGCCGCCACCTTGGCCACCGGATCGGCGGTGCGGAAGGCCTTCGCCTCCATGCCCATGCCCTCGGTGAGGAATTTCGTCGTCGCCTCGTCGGGCTTGGCCCCGGGATAGATCGGGACGCCGAAGACATCCTTGATCTCCTGGGCCGCAACCAGGACCGTGATGAGACCGATGACAAGGACCGCCAGCCGTTTCGTTTTCTTCATATCATCCCCTCCTGCCCATCATCTTCAACGAAGCGGCCGACAAAGTCAACAGTGCGGGTCACGCAAGCGTGGCCGTATCGGCCCGGGTCTCGGCCAGGCGTAGCCGATGCCTGTCGGTTCTCCGCTCTATTGACAGGCGTTGTTGCCTAGCCTATCATCATCCTCAGACGAACGGGAATTCCGCTCCAGAGGAGACGCCGATGATCCATGTGCGCGCGTCAAAGGTGATGGCCCGGTTGACGGGAGTGATCATTGTCCTGGCCCTGGCGGGCCCGACTTTCGCCCAGGTAAATCCCTGCGCCGAGAACGGCCCGGACTGCCGCCTGCTGACCGCGGCGGAGATCAACGCGATCAAGGCCCGGTTGCTGGCCCTCAAGGCGGTCATGCCCGTTCTCGATCCGGCCCGCTTCGCCCTTTCGCCGGATATCGGGACCGCGTTCAGCATGTCGTTCGTCGCCGAGCTCGAGGCCGGCGGCTCCATGATCTCCGGATCGTGGCCGGGCGGGGCGTTCACCGAGCGCAACGACGTCCATTACATCTATGAGGGCACGGCCAAGCCCGAGGCGAAAGCGAATGACGCCAACGACCCCTTGGCCGCGATCCGGCAGATGCAGGCCGCTCTCGGCAACCGCGTCGAGATCCTGGCCAAGCTTCTGCCTCACCCGTTCCTCGTCGGTGTTGATGACAACGGCAACTGCATCGACGTCACTGAATACGAGGCGACCAATATCGAAAAGACCCCCACGTTTTTGTCCTATATCCATAGCGACGGGACGAGCCTGCGAGTGATCTTCGGGCCGCGGACGTGTAAGGAAAAGGAGACCCTCAGAGTGAGGAAGCCCGCTGCCAACTTGGCCCCTGTCAACTGCATCACGCTCGAGATCACCGCGCCCAACCGGATCGAGATCTTGGCCCTCAAGAAGAAGATCGACCGCAAGTCCTTTGAGGCGCTCCTCGGCCCCTTGATGAAGTGACCGGCGCGGCCGGGACCGCCGTCGGCCCGACCTTGACATGGAACGGACGGGGGCGCTATAAGAGACCCAAGGGTTGTATGGATCCGCAGCCGATCTAAAGGAGGACCGCATGACACGCATACGAACTATGATCATTCTAGGTTTCGCGACGGTCGTCGCCCTGGCGTTCGCCGCGGCGCCGGCCTGGGCCGACATCTACATGAAGCAGAAGACCCACACGGACGCCTTCAAGGTGGGGGGCCGGAGCCAGCCGGAAAAAGACGAGATCATGGTCTTTTGGCTGGCCGAGGGCAAAGCCAGGACGGACAGCCAAAGCGACAACACCTCGGTGATCTTCCTGGCCGATAAGAAGCTCCTCTACACGCTCGACCACAATAAGAAGCAGTACTCGGAGATGCCCCTCGACTTCGACAAGATGTTCGAAGAGGCCGCCGCGGCCGTGGAACCCAAGGACGCGGAAGAAGCCGAGGCTATGAAGAAGATGCCCGGCTTCATGAAGAACATGATGAAGAACGTTATGGGCAGCATGTCGGCCAAGGTCACCGAGACCGGCGAGACCAAGACGATCGGTAGCTGGAAGTGCCGGAAGTACCTCATCGATATGACCCTCATGAGCGGCGAGATGAGATCGGAGGCCTGGGCCACCGAGGATCTCGAAATCGACTACACCTGGGCCTTCACGATGTCCAACGCCATGATGGCCTCCCAGCCCGGCTTCGACAAGGTCCTCCAGGAGATGAAGAAGGTCAAGGGGGTCGTCGTCTATCAGACGGCGACGACCAAGATGATGGGCGCCGAAGTCACCTCGACGACCGAGGTCCTCGAGTGCTCGGACCAGAGCTCCCCGGCCGGGACCTACGACATACCCACGGGTTACAAGAAGGTCAAGGCCGTCAAGCGCGGTTCTTAGCGGCCGCGAGGACGTCTCCTTCAACCGCCCGGCGGGGATGCTTCACACCGTAGAGAACCCGTTCGCTTGACTCACGCTCCCGGCTTGTGATATCAACGGCCAGGGGTAGCAGCGGCAATGGCGAAGCGCAGGATCGAGTTGTATGCAGGGCCGGCAGCTCCCTATTTCACCAACTGGGGGTAACATGATCTTCCGTCGATCTCTCGTCATCATCGGACTCCTCATCGTCTTCGCGGCCGCCGGGGCCGGCCTGGCCCAGATCGGCGCCAAGAGCGCCGGGACGCAGTCCATCGAAAAGAGCGCCTTCGTCACCCGGCCCTTCAACTTCTCGGGACAGAACCGGGAGACCGTCGAGATCGAGGTGACCTCGCCCGGCCGGCTCGAGGTCAAGGCCCAGTGGACGGGCTCGGCCGCCAAGCTGGCCCTCATCCTCAACGGCCCGGACCGGGTCCAGTACTACGCCCGGCAGGACGGTCAAAGCCCTCTCGCCCTGTCCTTCGATTTCAACCAGAGCCATCTGGCGAAAGGGAAGGACTGGAAAGTGAGCGTGGCCCTGTTCGGCGAGGGCACGGCCCGCGGCAAAGTGGAGATCCACCTGCCGCGCGCCGAGGAGCCGGCCGCTCCCGGCCAGGCCGCGCCTCCCGGGCTCTCGAAGGCCGCGCCCAAGGCTCAGAGGGAGATCAGCAAAGCCCCGCCGCCATCGAAAAAGGAGTCCGGGCAGCAGACCGAGACAGCAGCCCAGCGGCCGGGGCAAGCGTCGGGAGGCGCAGCGGGCGGCGCCGCGGCCGCGGCGGGCCCGGCCGGCCTGACTCTCCTTTCGCCGAACGGCGGCGAGGAGCTGATCTCCGGGCACACCTATAAGGTCCTGTGGCAGAGCACGGGGGATCCCGGGCCGCTGACGCTTTACATCCTTCCCCATAAGACCGGATGGGGCTCGGCGCCCCAAGGCGCCCAACAGAAGCCGCAGGGGATCGTCGTCGCCCGCGACTTTCCGAACACGGGCGAGCTCGATTGGACGGCGACACGGACCGGGGGCCCGCCGTCGAAATGGAAGCTCGGGCTCGCCGGGCCGAACGCCCGCGACGAGAGCGACGGCCCGGTCACCATCGCCCCGTACATCGAGCTCTTCATCGGGGAGATCTCGGTCCGCAACCCGGAAAAAAAACAGAACTGGGCGCTGAGGACCCTCAAGGCCATCGCCACGGTCGGACTGTCCGAGGTCAAGGAGAGCATCGACTACGTCAAGGACGACAAGGACGAGGGATCGCGCCTCAAGCGCGGGACCGACATCGTCGTGAGATTCTCCGTCATGCAGTTCGGCACCCGCGTGATCGACGAACGGGTCCTCAGCAGGATCACCATCATGGAGCTGCCGAGCCGGGCGCCTGTCGAGGTCCTGGCCTGCGAATCTCAGCTCCAACGGCCGCTCAACGCCTACATCTGCGAACAGAGGTTCAGGACGAGCGGACCGCTCTTCAAGGCCGGGAAATATCTCCTCGAGGTTTCGGTCGACCCGAACAGGGTCATCCCCGAGGAGCCTCTCTTCCGGGACAACAACGTCAAGACCATCGAATTCAAGCTGTTCTAAGGGGACCCGAGCGCGATGGGCATGATCCCATAGTCCCGGCGCCCGGACTACCGGTTCGTCGTCCGGCTGTGAGGTACGGGCGAGGGCGTCAGTCGACGTCGAACCCGATGCCTTCGATCTTCATCTTGACCTCCCTGCCGCTTACGGCGCAGCCCGCTCTCGGAGATGGGAGATAAGCATAAACCCTTCCGCTCGAAAAATCACCTTCCTCCCTGACTTCACATTTAGAACGAAGCGGGCCCGATGAATCCGCTGAATCTGACCCTGTGAAAAAACTATTGACATTTATCCAGGAAAGATGACATTATGATACCAATTCAATTGGTCATATAACCAATTTTATTGGTATTACAAAGAGTCAACAAGGTCGAGAGGCATCTGATGCTGGAACCGCTTCTGGGATCGGAAAAGAAGGAAAAGATCCTCCTCTATATCCATGTCCGCGGCGAGGCCTACCCCATGGAGATCGCCCGAGCGTTCGGGTACTACGTCAATGCCGTGCAAAAACAGCTGCAGAAGCTGGAGTACGGAGGGGTCCTTTACAGCCGGCTTATCGGAAGAGTCCGCCTCTACGGCATCAATCCGAGGTATGCTTTCAGAAAAGAATTGGAGGCCCTGCTGGACAAAGCCCTCCAATTCACCCCTGACGCGGAAAAGGAGAAGCATTATATGCCTCGACTGAGACCGCGGCGGACCGGGAAACCCTAGACAAATGAAGAAAAAAGCCATGAGGGTCGCCGTGGGGATGAGCGGAGGGATCGATTCCTCCGTGGCCGCTTGGCTGCTTAAGAAGGACGGGCATGATGTCACCGGCGTCACCATGAAGCTGTGGACCGGCGGGCCCGCCGGGACCGTCCGCAAGAGCGCCTGTTTCG
>JBBIGP010000046.1:19374-21950 GCA_037447475.1 Candidatus Aminicenantota bacterium | reverse complement strand
TTTTCACCCTCCGGGCGAGCCGATCCGGCCGCATCTGCTGTGTTGCGAAGGGATGACATCTGCAACCGCCTCGACTCGTGAATAGATCAGGCTAGAGGAGATGTTAGGCGTCAGCGGTCCGCTTCGCCGGGGGGCCGCCGCTCGCGGCTCTTCTTCTCGAGATCGGCCCGGATGCGGGCCTCCTGGGCTTGCGCCTTCTGTAGCCGCTGGAACGTGTCGTTGAGCTGCTTCTCGATGACGTAGTTGGGGACCATGCTGGTCTGGAACTCGTACTCCTGCTTGAGGGCGGCGAGCTTCGTCTCCAGGAGGTCGACGAGCTCCTCGGCGGCCTTGAGCTGGGCTTCGAGCGGGCCGGCGCCCGTGCCCGCCTGATCAACGGCCTCCTGGTCCGGCATCAGAGAGGGTCCCGGCGACGTGACCCGGGGGGTGATGCGCCGCGACGAGCCCTCGTCGGCGGCCGCCGGCGCCGAAACGACGGTCCCCGGGCCGGCCGCGGATTCCAGCCCCGTGGCTCTATCCGGATCGTCGGCCTCGACGATGTCCCAGCCGGGCGCCCGGGAGGAGACCTCGACGGCCGGCCTCTTGGTGACCCTCAGGAGATCGTCGTTCGTGACGACCGTGGCCCGCCGGTCCTTGAGCGCCTCCCGGCGCTCCCGCTCCTTGCGGGCCAGATCGGCGACGCTCTGGGCGCTCAGATTGGTCGCGCACCCGAATACGATAAGTACAGCGATGAGTCTCTTCATAATAAAGCCCTCTTCCATTATGCGCGACGGACGCCGTTCTGTCAATCGCCCCATCCCAGGCCGTCCGCGAAGGAGTCCCGGCAGGCCTTCAACCCAATTCCCAGGCCTTCCGCGTCACTTCGGGCTGACTCTTCCGCATGATACGGTCCGGCATCGGCCCGGGACCCGTCGAGCGTTCCGTTCGGCAAGACACGGCCCGCCGCCGGCGCCTCCGCTCCGGCGCCCCACCCCTCGGCTACCAGATGATCCGGTAGATCTCCCGCCAGGACTTGATCCGCAGGAGCGACCCGATGGGCTGCTGCAGGACCTCGATGGTCGAGTCGTATTCCTGGACGTAGACCTCGCGCTTGCTGACCCGGCCCCCGATGCTCTGGGCCTCGCCCACGGTCACGGCCCGGCGGGCCTTGCTGACGAGGTCGAGGTACTCGGGCGGGGTCGGCTCGGCCGATTTGAAGGCCGTCCCGCCGGCCGGGATGGACGAGGTCATGCGGATGTAGCGGGCATAGAGGCGCCCGGCCTCGCCCAGGTTGACGCAGGGGTTGACGGCCTCGATGCTGCCCCGCAGGGTGCTGAAATAGACGATGCCGTTGGCGACGACCGGGTCGGCCCAGACCTTGCTGCCCACGCCCAGTTCCCCGGTGCGGAGATCGGCGCTTTGGGCAAGCAGCGTGGGATTGCCCATGTACCACTCGACCGTGGCGTCGTTCCGCCCGTGGTCGACGAGCGCGACGAACGAGAACTCCCGCGCCGCCAGCTCGTCGTCGTTCGGGGCATAGGTCCCGAGCCCCCGCTCATGGCCGCCCGTGCCGATGAAGATCCTCGGCACCGGGTTCCCGGCGTAGGGGTCCATCCAGACGGCCGGCTTGGTGATGATGGGGTAATACAGGTAGTCGGTGTAGATCGCCCTGACGCTCCAGTTGTTCGTCCTGGATCCGGTCACGTCCAGGCGGTAGAGGCGGCCGTCGAGGTCGCCGAAAAAGACCGAGTCGATGTAGCCGTTCAGGCTGACGTCCACGGCCGTCGGCGAGCCCGGTATGGCGGCCGCGATGTTCGTGTACCTGTAGGGTCGCCTGGCTCCCGTTAAGCGCGCCGTGTCGACTTGGGTCGAGATCTGCCAATTCCAGATGACCCTTCCGTCGTCGATGCGCACGGCGTAGAAGTAGGTGCCGGCCAGGTCGGCGGCCGGGTCGTTGTCATAGCCCGAGCCCATGAAGGCCACCCACAGGTTGTTGTCGCGGACCTTGCCGATGGCCGGCACGGACCATGTCTCGCCCATGGTCAAGTTGTTCCTGTTCCCTGAGCGGACGATGTGGGAGATCTCCCAGAGGGGCCGGGGATCGCCGGGATCGGTGATGTCGAGGGCCCAATAGTAGTTCAGGCCCCCTTCCGGGGTGCTGCCCCTGCCCGGGCCTTGGCCGCAGACGAGGACGGTCCGCCACTGACCGTTGATCTGGACGTCGGCCACCGAGGGCGAGCCGTCGACGTAGATGTCGCGGCTGAAGAACCGCGTGTTGTTGGCCCGGTCGACCTTCCACATGTTCCGGAGCTTGCTGAGGAGGTTGTAGGGGATGAAGCCCCACAGCTCCTCGCCCGTCGAGGCGTCGAAGCAGTGGAGCATGCCGTCGTTGGCCCCGACGTAGATAACCTTGGCCCGGTCGCGGTAGGTCTCCCGGAATTCCGCGTAGCCGGCCCCCATGTAGGCGGGGTCTTCGGAGGGGGGGCCGACGACGACGGGGGTCGAGTGGTTGATGTCGCCGAGCTTCCAGTAGCGGCCCTTGCCGCGGACGAAATCGATGAGGCCTTGGGCGTCGTTGTTGACGTCCTGGAGGAACC